>NZ_JBSFVE010000013.1:88853-268280 GCF_053592165.1 Streptodolium elevatio | reverse complement strand
ACCAGCCGCAACACCCGAGGAGCCTCGTCCGTTACGGACCCGCGGCCCGCCACCAGCCAGGTTCACCCGTCAGGGGACCACCTGAAAAGGCCTCATTGGTGACGTCGGTCGGGCCCCACGCGACCACGGGGTGATGTGGTCGGAGTGCCAGCCGGGTTCGAGTTCGGCACCGCAACGGGTGCAGCGGCCATCTGCCGCGAGGTACAGGGCTACGCGTTCGGTTGAGCCGAATCGCCTGCGCGAAGGGTCATGCGAAGATACGGCCATCAGGTCCCCCACAGTCCTTGTCGGCCTCATACAGCGTAACCGGCTCTGAGGGGTGCTCTGTCACACGAACGGGTTTGCAACCCCCGGGAGTTCTGATCATTTTTTGTCGAGCGTGTGCAGAAGTGGGCTGACTGCATATCGACGCGCCCAACGACAGAAGTGCCACGTGTATGGATTTTGAACGCTCACCTACGCCGGCTCCGGTCGGCCACAGCGCCAAGTCCGTGCCTGAGCCTTGCCCGAGCTGTATGAGGAGAACTTGCAGTCAGCACCGAGAGAGCGTGTGAGAATCAACCTGCCTGAACCAGCGGGGGCCGCGGAACGTTCCCGCCGGGCTGCATACACGAGATCGGCAACAGTGCGGCGAGGCGAAGTCGCAAGCGTCACGTCGCGAACATCCTCACCTCCCCCCGCTGCACCTCGTGGGCGCATCGGTGACGGACACACCACGCGTACGAAACCGCGATCAGCCACCAAGAAGCGGAGGCGCCGGTGAACGACGAGATCCTTGCGTTGGTGGAAGACGTTGCGCGACGCGTGCAACGTGCCATCATCACCCTTGATTGTCCGGCGATCGTTGCCTTGGATGGCGAGCGGACGCTGCTCCTCTCCGATTACGACTACTTGCGAGACCGTGTGACAGCCCAGGCATTCGAGCGGCGCGCAGCCGAGGCAGCACGCAAGATCAACGCCAGCCGATGGGTGTTCGCCGTCCCCATGATCTGGTTCGAGTCCCCGGCGGGAATCTCTGCCCGCGCGGTATCGAACGATCCGCTGCACGAAGGCGAGCAAGAGAGCATCCTGTGGATCGCCTTCGACCAGGCGGACGGCATCGACTACGGACGCGTGCCCTACACCCGACGCCCCAACGGCGAACCGATCTTCGGCGACACCGAAATCGTCACGCTCAACGTGAGCCTCGACGACCAAGCCCCCGGCCGCACCCTGCTGTCGCAGTTCCTTGAAGGCGACGACCACCCGGCTGACTGACACCGCCGGCCAGTCTGCCCGCAACAGGGCCGGTTTCGGTCCCGCGCGACGAGCGGATCGAACGCTGCGCGAACATGACTCTCGCACGCTGCGAACAGTGATCCAGACATATGCAGGGAGCACGAGCATGGGGAGCACACGGGCGCTGCGCCACCGGTGGCGCAGCGCGGTGTGGTGGGCGGCCTGCGGATTCGCGCTGCTGATGTTGGGGATCACGGTCTGGAACGACACCGCGGGCACCTCCTTCCGGCCGGATCCCCCTGCGCCCGGCGCCGCGGAGTACGCCATCTACGCCCTGTTGGTCGTCGCGGCTCTGCTCTGCGTGCGAGCTGCTGTTCGCGGTGTCGTCCTGCGCCCCGCAGGTGTCGCCGTCGTCGGGTTCTTCCGCACCCGCCGCGTCGCCTGGCAGGACATCGCCGAGGTCGAACTAGCCCTGCGTGTCGGCGGATCCCACTCCGGCCGCTGGCGCATCGCGCTGCGCCTCCACGATGACACCGCGCGTTGGATACCGTCGTTTCTGCACGGCTCCATGAACCGCGGCAGTGAGGAAATCCCTCCGCCCGGCGACCGCACCCGCTACGGCGAGGTGTTCCACGAGGCGCCCGTCCACGCCCCCCGTGAACTCGCCCGTCTCCACCACGAACTGCGCCACGCCTGGCACACCCACCGGGCCCGACAATGATCGCCTGCCATGACACGGCCTGCCCCACACCCTGCGAGAACGGCCAGGTCGCGAGGCTGGGTTGAAGAATCGGAGCCGGGCGACGGAAGCCGTACGCGCTCCACGCGACTCGCGAACCACTGATCTCGGACCGGCGCCGCTCAGTCCCGGCCGGCGTGGTGCCGCTGTTCCTGTAGCGGGGGCACGTCCGCAACGGAACGGGGCGGTCAGAAGGGCCTTGTCGCACCCAGGAAATCGTTTCCGGGGTACAGAATCGGGCCCACGCGTATGGGGACGCCTGTCCGCGGGGCTTCGATCATCTGTCCGTTGCCGATGGCGAGCCCGACGTGGTGGACGTTGGTGGGAGTGCCGAAGAACACGAGGTCGCCGGGCAGGATGTCCGCACTGCTCGGGAGGCGGGTGGTGGCGTAGTACTGGTCTTGGGCGACGCGGGGCAGCGTGATGCCGGCGGAGGCGTAGGCGGCTTTGGTGAGTCCGGAGCAGTCGTATCCGCCTTCGCTGGGGCCGTCGCCTCCCCAGACGTAAGGCACGCCGAGTTGTCTGCGGGCGAAGGCGATTGCCTGGGTTGCGGCGTCGACGGTCGGTGGCGCGGTGTACTGGTCGGCCTGGGTGAGTACTTGGTTCACGTACCAGGTGGCGTGGTTGTAGCTGAAGAGCGCGCCGGGGATGTCTTTGCCGTCGCGTGCTCCTTCGGCGCAGAGTTTGCGGGCGGCGGCGGGGATGGCGTCTGCCGGGTTGTACGGCGATGGGGCGATGCCTGCCGCGCCGGCGGTGCCGGGTGGGTTGTAGTAGGCCCAGGTGTCGGCGATGAACTGCATCGGTCCCATGGCGCCGCTGCCGTTGGCGCCGGATTTCACGCCGGGGAGGCTGGATCGCCCGTGGTCGGTTTCGATTTTGCCGATGGCGGCGAGCACGGTCCACGGGAGTCCGGGGCAGGTCGCGGCGGCTTGTTGATAGAGGGTCAGGTAGTCAGCGGGGATGTCCGCGGTGGCTTGTGCGCTGGCGGCGACAGCGGCGGCGCCAGCGGGGTTCACGGCCTTTCCGAGGGCGTTGAACAGTGCTGCCGCGGCGGCGACGGCGAGGAGCAGTAGGACGAGGAACGTCGAGAAGACGGCGGCGATGATGCGAGCGATCATGCCCGCCTCACTTTAGCGCGCCGAATTGGGCGGGCGGCGGCGGCACCGGATCCGGCGGTGCGATGCGTGCGGTGTTCGCGTCGGGGCGTGACTTGCCTTGTGTGTCGGTTTTCTCGGGTGGCGTCGTGTGAGGTGCCGGGATGTGGGGCCAGGCTTCGGATAGGTCCGCCAGTGGCCGGCGTCCCAGGGAGCGCCGTGCCAGGGGAAGCCACGCGACTTGGGACGCGTCGGTGGCTTCGTCTATGACGGCCTGCTCGATGCTCGCAGTGGCGATGGGGACGAGGGCGGGGTCGGCGAGGTGCGGCACGAATTCGGCGAGGGCGCGGCGGACGGTGGCCTCGCGGGTGATGGTGGGCGTCCAGATGAGTACGGGTGTGGTGATGCCGGTAGAAATCGCGAGTCGGGCGTAGCCGAGGAGTTTGGTGCCGAGACGGTAGGCGGGGCGTTCGCTGCCGGTGTCGTGTTCGAGGAACCATTCGATCTCGGTTCCGTGCTCGCGCCAGCGGCCATAAGCGTCGGGCCGGACGGTGTCGCCGAAGTGCTCGGCGCACCGGGTTTCGGACCACCAGGCGGTCAGGCGTGCGGTGCTGTCGGGTTGGCGGCTGCGCTGGACCATGGGCGTGAAGAAGCTGTTGACGCCGAGGGTGTGGGCCAGGCGCAGTGAGTGGGCGACGCCCACGGTGTTATTGCGGTTGAACGCGACGCGTTTGGGGTCGAGGTCGTCTTCGTAGGCGAGGACGGTGGCGCCGGCGACGTCGAGGACGTAGTGCATCTGCGTCGTGCCCTTGGAGCGGCGCGGTTGGAACCGGTCGAGGATGCGCCACCGGTACAGGTCGAGCAGGCGCATGTTGGCGACCCGCGGTGTGTTCCAGGCGAGTTCGGTGATCTGGCGGGTGGTGAAGACGCGGTGCTCGTTGAGCATGCGGGTCAGCCAGCGGTCGCGTGGGGTGAGGCGTCGGGCGAGGTAGGCGAGGTGGTCGGCGCCGGTCGCGGCCGGGGTGGTCGGGCGCGCGGCGATCGGGCCGCGTAGGGCGTTCTGGGGCGCGTTCTTGGAGATCACGACGGTGATGCCTCCGGACAGACTCGGGGAGTATGACGTGGTGTCAGGTGGAGCGGCGCGGATCGACTCCGGGACGCCGCGGCTTGGCCGGGCTTGCCTGGCGCGGCTGCGCGTTCGCTCGGGCTGCGAGACGAATCTGCTTGGAGCGTCCGGGGATCGGCTCGGGGAGCTTGTCGGTGGTGCCGGTGAAGGCCGGGGCTTCCGCGCCGTGGAGGACCGGCCGGATCGCCACCTGGAACGCGCCGAGGTGGGACAGGTCGTGCTCGGTCAGGCGCGGCGCGGTGTGCCGGGCGAGCTGGCGGGCGTCCTCGGGTGAGGCGTTGAAGAAGATCTTGGTGCGGGCGTTGGCGCTGATGCCTTCGGCGAGGTCGCTCGGAAGTTGCCCGAGGTACTGGTGGGCGAGCGTCATCGACAGCCGGTAGCCCCGCGCTTCGGCGAGCATGTCTTCGAGCGGGTACGGCAAATTGAGGAAGTTGTGCGCCTCGTCGATGTACAGCGACGCGTCGCGTCGCTGGGACTGCGGGGTGCGGGCGCGGCGGGTGGCTGCCTGCCAGGTCCGGGCGACGACGATGGAGCCGACCAGCCGGGAGGTTTCGGTGCCCAGGGCGTCGCGGGCGATACGGACCAGGCAGATCCCGGCGTTGTCGAGGACCGCGTTCATGTCGACGGTCGACGCGCCGCCGGCGATCGCCGCGCGGACGAACGGGCGGAGCAGGAACCCACGGACCTTGTTCATCAGTGGGGCGGTCATCTGCGCTCGCGCGGGGTCGGAGAGGGCGTCGTACCAGGTCCAGAACCCGGCGAGGACGTCGTCGTGGATCTGGTCCAGGGCTTGCGCGCGGAAGGACGGGACGGCGAGGAGCTTGGGCAGGTCGGCCAAGGTCGGTGGGCCGGACAGGAGCGGCGGGCCGGACATGGCGCGCAAGGTGAGCAGTCCGGCGCGCAGGATGTCGTCGGTGCGCGGTCCCCAGGATGCGGCGTAGATGCGGGAGAAGATCCCGACGAGGTTGTCGACGGCGCGGGCGGCGTCGTCGCCTTCGAGGGGGTTGAGGATCGGTGGTTTGGCGCGGCTGTCCGCGTCGAAGAGCACCACACGCCGGCCGAGGCGTTCGGGAAGGCGCATCATCACGTCGGTGACCAAGTCGCCCTTGGGGTCGACCACGACCACACCGCGCCCAGCCTCGGCATCGTGGAGGATCATGCGCGCCATCAGTTCCGACTTGCCGGAGCCGGTGGCGCCGATGATGTGCACGTGGTGGCGGGCGTCCGCAACGCGCAGCCCAATCGGACGAGGATGCCCACTGTCGGTCGTGCCGACCGGCCGGATGTCTGCACCCGTGGCAAGGATGCCCGGCGGCGGGGGCACGGCGCGTGCGCCAGCGCGCTGAAGCCCGGGAATGGACTCGTCCCACGGCACGTGCGCGAGCACCGACAGTTCCGGAACGGACAGCAAATCGCCGCGGCCGAGACGTCGTTCGGCGAGCGCCGCGTACGGGTGGCGTAGGCGCGTGCGGCGGTAGTAGTTGTGATCGGTGTACGCGGCGAACGCTGCGGCCACCGCGTGAGCCCGGCCGCGCAGGCGGTTCCGGATCTTGGCCTGCAACTCCGTGTCCTGCATCGCGGGTTCGCTGATTTGGGTGGTGACCGCGTAGCGCACCCGGGTCTCGTACAGGGCGCCGCGGAGCTTGGCGACGATCACGCGGTCCTGCGCGGACTCCTCCAGCGAGGTCTGCCGGTCCGCCTTCGCCGCAGGCGTGCGGCGCTTGGCGGCGGACGCGCGCGATGTGCGCGGGGTGATCGCGTCCAGCAGCACACCCGCGGGGTTGGTTCGGCTGCCGGAGCGGGTCAGGCGGGCGCTGCGCCGTGCCTTCGTGACCCGCCAGCCGGTGACCGGCCGCGTGAGTATCTGAACGACGGTTTGCTCGGTCCGGCCGAGGTCGGTGGGGGCGCCGAGGAGAGCGCGCAGGGGGTCGTCGGGGTACTGGGTGCGGATGGGAAGGGCTTCGCTGCGGGCAAGCCGCACCTCACCGCCAAGTGTCTCGATGTGTCCGCCTGATAGCGCAGCCCAGGGTGCGGTGGCGGGGCGGGTTTCGGTTTGGGCGCCGGGCCAGGCGGCCTGCACGGCGTGCTCGACCATGTGCTGCGGCACGGTGCCGGGCACCCAGATCTGGATGCGGATGCCGTCCCGGGTGAAGACGTACTCCCAGACCAGGTGCGGCTGACCGAAGAGCCGACGTTTCCACGGCGGATGCAGCAGCCCGATCAGATTCGCCCACAGCGCGGCGCCGCCATCGCTGGACGCGGTCGGGGGCGCCAGCACGGTGATCACGCGCGCGTCCGCGACGAGCCGGGCGTGGCAGCGGTTGCGCCACCACCGGTAGACCCAGAACGCGAGCAGCCCGAGGGCCACCGCGAGGGGACCGATGACCGGTCCCCAAGCGAGCGCCCGCTGTGCGAACGCGTCGACCGCGCCCGCGGGGTCGCGGATGAACGAGCGCAGCGGCGCCTCGGAAGCTGTGAACACTGGCCTGCTGACAAGAAGTTGAATCACGGGAAGCGTCCCTTCGGGTGTGCCGAAGATCGGCAGATGCCCGTCACCGCTTACGCGGCGCAGGTTTCGTCTCCGCTGCCGGCCGGGCGGCTTGGGCGCAGCGTTGTGACGTTGCTCGGCCGCGGCGCCCTTCGGCGGCGCTGGCTGCTGCGCTCCGCGTCGACTTCGGCCTGCCAAGACCGGAAGGTGCGTCCGCGGAGCCGCTTGAGGTAGTGCGAGATGCGGTTGGCCGGGATGCCGACGAGCCGCGGGCCGAGTACGGCGAGCAGGTCGCTGGCGTCCTGCGAGTGCCAGCCGGCGGCTTCGATCGACTCGGTGTCGGGGAAGACGTCCGCGACGCGGTCGCGGGCGGGAAGTGGAGTTCGCACGGGTTCCCTGGCGGGGTTGTACGGGGTGAGTGTGCATCTCAGCAGGTAGGGGACGGTGCTTCGAGTCTTCTGGATCATTGTTGGATTCCTGGGACTACTGGCAGATTCTGCGAGTGATCGCGGTAATCTGCTGATCCATGGGGGATTTCAGAAGTCGAGGGTTGTCCTTGATCGTGTCGCAGGGGACGGACGACGCGGTTCGTGAG
This sequence comes from Streptodolium elevatio, assembly GCF_053592165.1. Taxonomy (NCBI): domain Bacteria; kingdom Bacillati; phylum Actinomycetota; class Actinomycetes; order Kitasatosporales; family Streptomycetaceae; genus Streptodolium; species Streptodolium elevatio. The sequence continues at coordinate 261,020 of NZ_JBSFVE010000013.1, read as the reverse complement.
GACGCTCAGGCGGCGGAGAACGGGCTGGCCGACGTCGCGGTGTTGCATCGGCGGGCCGCGGCGCGGATGGACGGGCAGGACGAATCTGCCTTCTTCCAGGAGACGTTGGCCGAGTACCTGTGGGCCCGGGACGTCGCAGGTCTGGCGGCGTCGACGCTGAACGGCCTCGCCAAGCCGGTCGTGGAGCTGTGTTCGTTCTACGACTTGGCGCCGTGGCATCTGACCCCGCGTCACCTGGACCGGTACTTCGCGGGCGTCGGCAAGCGGGCGCCGTCGACGAACCGGCAGAAGCTGAACAAGATCGACAGCTACTTCGCGTTCCTCGAGCAGCGATACGCCGGTGAGATCGCCCGGCGGTTCGGGGCGATCGTCGAGTCGCCGATCGACCCGTTCAACCGGCCGCACCACCGCGGCGACTTCGGCCTGCGGCTGCCGCCGTCCAAGCGTGCGATGACCGAGTTCTTCGCCAGTTGGCGGGCGAGCCTGCCCAGCGCCCGCAAGTTCCCGGTCGCCGTCCGGGACTACGTGATGGCGAAGTTGACCTACATATCCGGCGTGCGCGCGACGGAGTTGTGCGGCGTCAGACTCGGCGACGTCCACTGGGAACTCGGCCAGTGGGGACGCTTCCTCGTCCAGGGCAAGGGCGCCCGGGGATCGGGTCCGCGCGAGCGCCAGGCCTACCTGTTCCAGGAAGGACGCGAACTCCTGTGGTGGTACATCGAGGAGGTCCGCGGCGACTTCCGGGACGATCCCTCCGATCCGTGCGCACCGATGTTCCCCTCGGAGCGGTTGCCGAAGGCGATCGCCGCGCTGAACGTCGGGGTGGCACCCGCGGTCGGCCCCAACGCCTTTCGCACATCGTTGAAGGCCGCCGCGACGCTGCACCTGCCCGGGCCGGTGACGAACCTGTTCCCGCACCTGCTGCGGCATGCCTGCGCGACGCACCTCTACGAAGGCGGGATGGCTTTGTGGGACGTTCAGAAGGTGCTCGGCCACGAATGGGCCAGCACCACGGTCGGGTACCTTTCCTCGGTCCAGGCCGACCCCGAGAAGGCCAGTCTGGAAGCGTCGCGCCGGGCGGTTCGGCGTCTGAGCATGGAGGTCTGAAGCGGTGAAGTGGAACTTGAGGATGGTCGCCGCCCAGCGTGACATCTGGCGGCCGACGCAACTGCTCGCCGCCTTCGAACAGGTCGGGTTCACCCCCTCGTTGAGCAAGGTCGCGGCGTTGTGGAGCGGCCAGCCGGTCACCGTCCGCTTGGAGGACCTCGACAAGATCTGCGCGGCCTTGGACTGCACGGTCGCGGACCTCATGCAGGCCGAGCCGCAGGCACACCTCGCCGCCCGGGCCGAGGGCGAGCGACGGGTCGTGGGCGCCGAGGGCGCGGTCCGTCCGGTCCCCGGCCGCGGCAGCGGCCGGGGACCGCGCGGCCTGCCGCCGAACTGAGCCCGAGACAGGGCGAGATGGGCAACGCCAGGCAGGTCCGCGTCGACTCGTGCGCCGACTGCGGAAGCTGGGGCGAGAGCCGGGCCAACGGTCTCTGCCCGCCCTGCGGACAGTGGAACCACGGTCGCCGGAACCGGACGACGGGCCACTGCCGGCGGTGCGGCTATGAGACCCGGGTGGACGGCGACCGGCTCTGCCGACCGTGCTCGGTGGAGATCCGCACCGGCGACGAGGAATTCGGGCCGATGCTGCGGGGACTGAGGCCGCTGGCCGTCCGACCGCTGCAGTTGGCCCTCACCTTGGAAGGCGTCGCACGGGCCCGATCGGTTCGCCAGGGCTCGGGGCAGCCCCTGCGGCCGCGCGAACGTCGGCGGATGCGGGACCGTGATCCGGCACCAGCAGACGACCCCGAGGTCTGCACTCCGCAGATTTTCGGGCAGTTGGCGTGCTTCCGCGCTCCGGCACGAACGCTGACGTTCGCCCACGCTCAGCGGATCCGCGACCGGGTGATTCCGGAGATGGCGGTGGTCGAAGCGGCGATAGAGCGGCGCGTCACGCACCGCGGGATGAGCCGGGCATGGCACCAGATGGCGGTCCACACGGCCCGGCTTGCCCTGGCGACCCGCGAGGCGGATCAGGTCCTGGTCGAGGACCGCGACCTCACGTATTTGCCGGAGCTTCGCGGGCCGATCGCCGAGATACTCGGGGAAGTCGGTCTGCTGCGGCGCCGACTCGGTCGAGATCGGCCCACGAAGAACCAGCATCTGCCGAAGGTCAGCTGCGGGCAGTGCCTGACCTGGTGGGGCAACAGCAGGCCCGTCTGCAACGCGTGCTCGAGGTGGGCCCGCGGGCGGACGGAAGGCACATGCGACCGATGCCGGCGGACGACGCTGCCGCTGGACGAGGGGAAGTGCCGGCTCTGCCTGCTGACCCTGCTCGAGCACAGCCTCACCGGCGGGCCCTCCGTCGACCAACTGGCCTTGGGAAGCCCGGACTTCCCCGGGCTGACCTCGCGCGGCACCGGCCGCGACGTCGACGACGTCCGGCGACGCAACGTCCGGCTCGCCCGACAGGCCGCGCGCGTGGTCTCCGCCCACACGATCGACCCCGCGCAGCTCGTCTTGTTCCCGACACCTAACAGGGACTGGCGCGCCATCGCGGCCCCCGAACTGCTCGAGCTCGACCCCAAAGCGCGGCAGCTCGTCGCCGAGTTTGATCGGATTTCCCGCGAACAGCGCTGGAACAGCCAGACACGGAAGGCCAACCTGCGGTCGTTGCGGATCCTCGTGGGCTGGCTCGGCGCCGACGCCCCGATCCTCGCCCGCGACGTCGCGGAGGTCGGACGGCTGAGCGCGCATCACTCGGGCCTGCGGGTCTCCTGGTTCCTGCGCGACCGGCAGCTGCTGATCCCCGCCCCCGATGCCGACATCGACGAGGTCGCGCTCGAACGAATGGCCCGGGAAGTGCCGGACAAGTTCCGCCCCGAATTCGATGCCTGGGTTGCAGTCCTGCGAGGCGACGGCCGATGGCCCTCTCCGACGAAGACCTGGCGCGCCATCCGCAACTACGCGAGCCACGTCGTCTGGTTGCTCGACGGTTGGTCCGAACAGGTCGAATCCCTGCGGGAGATCACCACCGAGGACATCGAGAAGGCCATCGCGACGCGCGGCCTCGGGACTTCCACGATCCACGTCGCCGCTCGTTCGTTCTTCCGCGCGCTGCGGCGGGAACGGCTGATCTTCCACGACCCGGCCCGCAGCATCCGACGGACCTCGTCCGTGAGCATCCCGCGACCGATCCCCTCGGATCGGCTCAAGGGCATCCTCGACCGGGCACCCTCGGTGAAGGACAAGGTCGCCCTCCTGCTCATGGCGGTCTACGGCGTCGGCCCCAAAGCGATCTGCAACCTCCAGACGCGCGATGTCGATCGGGCCGCAGGGCGAATCACCCTTCGAAGGAACGGAGTTCCCCGCACACTTCACCTCGACGAGTTCGCCTTGGACCTGATCGGCCAGTGGTTCCGCGAGCGTCACCAACGCTGGCCGATGAGCACCAACCCGCATCTGCTCGTCACGGCCGCGACCGCCATGCACGCCGACCATCCGCCCATGACCTACGTCGCCTTCCGGCGCCTCTTCAAGGCGATCGGCCTGAACGCCAGCCAATTGCGGCGCGACCGGATCCTGGACGAAGCAGTCCACTCCGCCGACCCCGTCCACCTCATGCGGGTCTTCGGCATCGGCTCCGAAACCGCACTGCAGTACGTCAGAGCCGCCCATCCCGAACGCTTCGCCATCGATCCGACCCAGGCGTGACCCCCACTCTCCGAAAACCTGCGAACCCGATAGCCTCCACCACCGAACAGCCCAATCCACACTCGGGTTCCGAGCAAAACCCCACCCAGATTCTGCGAACCCGTCGCATTGGTCGACGAGGTGGTCTTCGGTGCCGCCGAGGCTGTAGACCCATTTGAAGTTCGGCGGCGGGGCCGGCTCGACCAGGACTGGTGGAGTGACGGTATTCAGTCCGTGCGGTATTCGAGTGGGGTTGGGTGTAGTTCGTCCTCACCCGACTCGAATCCGCCGAGATCGACGAACCCCTCGCGCAGTTCGGCCTCATCCCCGACCTGGAGTGACCCCGAGCCTGGAGCACGCCCTCCCGGAGGACGCGCGGACGGTCAGCCTCGCGAGGTCCTGCAACGCGGCGAGGTGCCGGGCCGGGTGTCGCGGGCCCGGCACGATCCGGAAGAAGGATGGCCTACTGGATTGCTGCCCGATTGGCGGCCAGGAACGTGCCGAAACCGCGTGGCGCGCGGCCGGTCAGGTCCTCGACGGTCGAGGTCGTCGCCGCCAGGTTGCCGGTGCCGACCTCGGCCCACAGGAACGCGATGTCGTCGGCGAACCCGTGCGGGACGCCCTGCCCTTTGAGCCGTGCCGCCATCTCGTCCGGCCCCAGGCCGACGATGTCGACCGGTTTGCCGATGGTGTCGGCCAGGTGCTTGGCGACCTCGGCCATCGTCAGCGCCTCGGGGCCGGTGAGCACGAACGTCTCGCCCGCGCCGCGCGACTGCGTCAACAGGACGGCGGCGCACGCCGCGATGTCGGCGCAGTCGACATAGGAGACCGGCGCGTCGGTGGCCGGTGCGATGAGGCTGCCGTCGGTGCTGAAGGTGCCCGCGCCGGTGAAGAAGTTCTGCATGAAGCCGCTCGGATGCAGCAACGACCAGGCGACGTCGGCCGGTTCGCAGGCCGTCTTCAGGTGTTGCTCGATCTCCCAGTGCGCGCCCTGGGCGAGCCGGCCGCCGGGTTGGGCATGCCAGACCGACACTTTGACGATCTTCCGTACGCCGGCCCGGATCGCGGCGTCTATCACCGTCTTCTGCTGGGCGACCATCGGCTGCGGTATCCCGTCCGGCACGGGCGTCGCGCCCGCGCCGTTGAGCAGCAGCCGGTCGGCGCCCGCCAAGGCGGCGGCGATCGAGTCGGGGTCGTCGAAGTCGCCGACCGCGTAGCGGCAGCCGAGGGCCCGCCCCTTGTCGGCGTCGCGCACCAGGGCCGTGAAAGGCGCCCCCAATTTGGTGAGTTGGCGGACGAGATGGGAGCCGATGGAACCGGTGGCGCCGGTGACCAGGATCATGCGCAGCCTCGTTCGGTTAAAGTGAGTGGTCCTCCGAATAATAAGTCGAGGACTCCTCACTTTGGCAAGGGGCACGTGAAGATGACCGAAACCGGCGGCCGCGCGGGCCGACCGCGCGCCGACGCGCTGCGCAACCGCGAACTCGTCCTCGCGGCCGCCGACAGGGCGTTCCTCGAACAGGGCACCGGCGCGTCGCTCGAAGGCGTCGCACGCGGAGCCGGCGTGGCCATCGGCACGCTGTATCGGCACTTCCCCAACCGGCGCGCGCTGGCCGCCGGCCTGCTGCGCGAACGCCACGCGGCGCTGTTCGAGTACGGCGACGACCTCGCAGACGGCAAGCCTGCGTTGGAGGCCCTGGCCGCCTGGATGCGCGCCGTCGCAGCACACGCGGCGCTCTACCGCGGCCTGGCCGCCCTGCTCATGGAAAGCCTCGACGACGAGGCCTCCGAACTCCACGAGGCCTGCGCCCGGATGGCCGCGACCACCAATAACCTGCTCGCCGCTGCCGCCGCGCAGGGCGAGGTCCGCACCGACGTCACGGCCGCCGACGTCCACGCGCTGATGAACGCGGCGGCGTGGATGCGCGAACAGGTTCCGGCCGAACAGGCCGACCATCTCGACGAGTTGCTCGTCAACGGTCTGCGCAGGTGAAACCCTCGATCCCGCGGCGCGTCCTCGCACTGCTGGACTTCGTCCACGTCGCCGAACACGTTTCGATGGCCACCCACGCGTTCCACGCACCCGGCAGCTGCGCGGCCGAAGCCTGGGCCGCCCACCACATCACCGCCTGATCGGAACCTTCATTCCAGAGGATCCGCACCCAGTGGGGTTTGGGCTTGGAGGAACTCGCTCCACGAGGTTTGTGCGTAGTCGGCCCATCGGGTCGCGGTGTTGATGTGGATGCCGAGGAGGTCGCGGAGCACGCTGGTGGGCAGTTCGCTGACGAGCCTGAGCATGGCGGTGTGGCGTGCCTCTGATGTGGCGAGGCCGTGCTCTTTGAGCAGGCGGCGGATGCCTGCTTCTGAGCGAGGCTGGTGTGGTGATCTGCCCGGGAAGAGGAATCTGCAGCCGCCGTCGGCCGGTTGGTCGAGCATGCCGACGCGGCGAGGGTTCTTGATCTGTTCCTCGATAAGTTCGGCCAGCCGTGGTGGCAGGAGGACAGGGCTCTGGTCGAGAACGAGATGGGACCCCTGCGGATCGGCGTGGAATCGGTCGGTGGTGAGTTCGACCAGGCGCCAGATCGGCTGGCCGTAGAGGCATGTCAGCGCGCCGACGATGCGGACTTCGAGCGGCAGCGAACGATCGTGGAGACAGCGGCGGAGCTGGTCGGTCAACTCCTGATCCGTGATGAACGCCGGTGTCATGTTGGAAACTTGACGGGCGATCGACAGTTCGCCGGTGATTCTCCGAGCGTGGGTCCATCTGAGGAACCGCTTAAGTGCCGCTTTCCGAGCCGAACTGCCGCTGGTCCAGGCGTCGACGTGGTCCTGACGAACGTCGGCCAGCGGTATGCCGTGTTCGTCGAGCCAGGAGAGGAAGTTGCCGGCCGCGCGGATCCGTTCACGGGCGCCTTTGGCCTGGTTGCCGGTGAAGCGCTTCTCGGCGTCGCGGCGGGCGGTGCGGATGACGTCCCACTCGGTGAAGGACCGGACCACCGCGGCCTGGTGCGGAGGTAGGGCGTCGAGGTGCCGGCGTGCCCAGACGCTGAGTTGCCCGAGCGGCTCGTTGCGTGCGGGCAGGACTCCGGTGAGGACGAGCATGCCGCGAAGGAGGGCGACGTCTTGCCCCTGGGGCAGTTCGTCGAGGGCCGCATGGCTGATTTCGGTTCGTTGCTCGACCAGGGACGCGAGGATGCGCGCGCCGGAGCTGCCGAGCCAGGCATGCACCGAGTCCGGGTGTTCCGCCGTGCGAAGGGCCGCGGCGACCGGAGCCAGGTGCGGCGCGATGCCTTGGCCGGCGACGGGGCTGAGGAGGTCCTCGACGTTGTCGGTGACGATGCAGCGAAGGCACGTCCCGTCGGCGTAGATGTCGCCGGGGAATCCGCAGCGTTTGCACGAGAAGTCGACGGCGACGCCGGAGCAGGGCCCACAGATGTCGGTGCCGTCGGGCGCGCGTCCGACCAGGACCCGGGTTGTCCCGCAGGCGGTGCAGGGGGCCGGATGGCTGCGTCGTCGCAGGTAGCAGGCGGGGCAGACCGGCCCGATCGGCCAGCGGGCCTGGATCACCTGGTCGGGTCTGCCGCAGTCCCCGCAGGTTCCGCGCGGCCGGGGCCGGCAGGACTGGCAGATCAGGTCGCCGCGGCGGAACCGCGTCACGGGGCGGACACGTCCGCAACGGGAGCATTCGCCGGTCGGGTTGCGGTAGCAGCGCTTGCAGATGGCCGGCTGGTCATCGGTTGCCTTGCGGACCAGTTGGCCGAGTTCCCTGCAGACGCCGCAGAGCCGGTCGGGCCTGGTGTAGCAGCGGGTGCAGATCGCGCCGTCGGCGCTCCTCGCGCCCACGGGGGCCACGGTTCCGCAGCGGATGCAGGTCTTCTTGGGCCGGTCGTGACATGCCTGGCAAGCGGCCCGGCCGTCGGGCAGTCGCTGGTAGGGGAGCTGGTGGCGGCCGCACCGCGCGCATTCCTCCCGGCGACTCGGATCCGCGCGGTAGCAGCTCCGGCAGATCCGGCCCTCGTCCGTGGTGGTGGCGATGTAGCCGTCCCGGCCGCAGCGCACGCACGGCAACTTGTCCCCGCGGGTGATGCACCAACCGCAGGCCAGGCGCCCGTCCGCCGTGCGGCGCCGCAGCGGCCGAGCGGTGCGGCTGCAGATCGCGCAGGCGATCGAGCCGACCCGACGGCCGTGACCGGCCGCGGTCAGAGCGTCCAGCAGCCGGGGCAGCACGGCCGGGCCGGTGGCCGACGGCGCGGTCAATCCGTCGGGGTGGCGAGCGAGGTAGTCGAACAGCGAGTAGAGGGGCGCCGGTTCCCACGCGCGCGCCTGGTGCAGCACCGCTTCGACCTCCGCCTGGGACGCGTCGGCCCCGAGTACCTCGCGCAGCCGGTCGGCGACGACGGCGCGGGCCGCCGCGAGCCCGGGGTCGCGGCGCCTCATCCGCTGGTCCCGGGTCTGCGGATCCGGCTCCGCGGGGCGTCCACCGCCGCGGCCGGGCCGGCGTCGCCGCCGGCCGTCTTGCGGACCTGGGCGTTGACGACCGTGACCTCGATGAGGTCGTTCGGCGTGCACCCCAGGATGTCGCAGAGCGCGACGAGGGTGTCCATGCTCAGCCGCTGCGGAGGCTGGGTCACCATCCGGTAGACCTGCTCGCGGGACAAGTTGACCCCCCGCTCGGCCAGCAGCGGGACCAGGTCGGAGGTGGCGAACATGTCCCGGGAGGCCATCAGCAGCCGCAGGTTCCACTGGTAGCCCATTTTCTTGTTCATGCTCCAGCCTCCCAGTCCGCACCGAGCTGCCTGCGCATCGCCGCCTCCATGAGCTGGTTCCGGAACTCGTTCGACATGCTCGTGTAGATGGCCGTGGTGGAGGCGTGGGAATGGCCCATCTGCTCTTGGACGAAGCGGGCGGGGTAGCCGAACTCGGCCAGGTGCGTCGCGAACGAGTGGCGCAGGCAGTGCAAATCGAGGGCCGGGTCCAGGCCCGCCGCCTCGCGCGCGGCCGCGAACGCCTCGTTGATCGAACGCGGCTTGATCCGCCCCGCGCGCTCCGTCATCCACAGCGCCGGGTGCCGACCCGGCGCGAACTGCGGTCTCACCTCGGTGATCCAGTGCTCGAGCACGTCACACAGCCAGTCCATCTCCGGGACCAGCAGCACCGTCCGCCGCTTGGGGGCGGTGCCCTTCGAGGACTTCCCGAAGCGCACCATGAGGCTGCCGAAGCGGCCCAGTTGCGGCATCTTGGCGTTCCTCCGAAGGTCCACCAGGTCCAGCAAGGAGGTCTCCGTGCGCCGCAGGCCGTAGGCGTACACGGTCTTGAGGATCGCCGCGTCGCGGACCGCGGCCAACGCCCCTTTGCGGCCCCGGCTCCGGATTTGCGACGGACGCGCGTCGGCCGCGTCGAACAGCGCCTGGACCTCGTCATACGTCAGCGGCCGCCGACTCGGCTCTCCCTCGTAGTCGAGCTTGTGGACGACCGAGTTGCCCTCGTGGAAGACCTCCTGCGGGACCGCGCCGAACCGCCCCCGACACACCTCCAGCCAGCCATAGCGGGAATCGCGCAGGTACTCGGTGAACAGGCTGATACAGATTTCGTAGCCACGTGCTGTGCTCACCGCGATCGGCGAAGCCCCACTTCGCAGATGGGCGATGAACTCCTCGCCCTCCACCGGGGTCCACTGCCACGGGTACTGGTCGGAGAACTCCCCGAACCGCCGGATCATCCGAGCACGCCCGGAAATCGTCGCGAACTGCAGGAAACGGGCCGACTGCTGCCGGGACCACCCGTCCACCATCGCGCTGAACACCGCCGCTTCCGCGTCGAGGTGCACGACGTTCGCGGCCAGAACCAGATGTGCCGCGCCAGGCGGCTGACTCCCCACATGAACGTTGTATCAGACACAACAATGTTGAGTCTGAGTCACCCCTCATGTTCACGCCCGTAGTTCGCGTACTCTGCGGTACCTGGAGCCGCCCTCCGACCTGCACGTCCGGTGGCTGCGGATGCTGGCGGTATGTTGCATCGACTGCAATATCGCCCGGTTGGCGCGGAACCGGCGGACTTCCTTGGTGTACGCGTAGAAGTTCACCGACGGCCGCGTCCGGATCACGTCGAGCCAGGCGCGCAGGTACCGGTCGGAGAAGAAGTCTCCGCTGTCGTGGATGCGCACCCACGCGCCGCGGAACCGGGCCGCCCCCAGTTAGGCGGTCATGGCCTGTTGCCAGCCGGGCAGGTCGTCGAGGACGAACCGCAGGTTGGCCTGGTGGCGGGCCCGGACCACCGGCCACGTGTAGGTGCCGTGGCGGGCGTAGCAGACGTGGCGGCAGACGCCTGCGGACGGGCAGGTGTTGTAGGTGCGGCTGTCGGGGGCGGGGAAGCGTCCTGCCCACGCGGGAAGCGTCCAGTTCCACACTCCGATCGCGCGCAGCTCCCGGTTCTGCCGCAGCAGCCGCGCAGGCCGCGGCGCAGTGCCGGCGGCGGGGTCAGGCTGAACCATCATTTCCCCTTCGTCTCGGTCGGCGTTCGCAACCGATGTCGGGTCACGCCGCGCCGAGGTCGATGTGCTCGTCGGGGTCGTCGCCCAGGTCGTCGTGGAGCGGGCCGAGGTCGTCGAAGTCGACGTACGCACCGCCGTTGACCTCGTAGGGAGGCCCGGCGTAGGCGGAGAGTTCGGCGGGGTCGCTGGTGACCAGGGCGTGTTCGGCGGGTGAAGCGATCGCGTGGAAGGCGACGCGTTGGGTGCCGGTGGACAGCAGGCCCTGGCCGCGGTCGGCGGAGAGCAGGAACTGCCGTTCGCCGTCGGAGAGGTCGAAGACGTGGGTGACCTCGTCGATCGCCTGGGTGGCCTGCCGGAGGAGGATCTGTGTTGCGGCGTTGGCGATGACGGCTCGGCCGAGGTTGGTGGCGAGGACGTCGGCGGTGTCCTGCGTCGCGACGGTGAGGCCGGCCCAGTGCTTGCGGGATGCCTTCGCCATGCGGAACAGGAAGTCGGCGCCCGCGGTCTGCTGCATGAGCAGCCACGCTTCGTCGACGACAACGAGCCGGGGTCGGCGGGCCCGCGGGTTGGAGACCTGCCGCCAGATGGTGTCCAGCACCAGCAGCGTGCCCACGGATTTGAGTTCGTCCGCGAGGTCGCGCAGCGAGAAAACTACGAGGTGGCTGTCGGGGTGGGTGGTGGTCGGGCCGTCGAACAGGTCGGCGAACGTACCGTGGACGAACGGGTGCAGCCGCGCGGCCAGGCTCTCGGACACCGGGCTCCTGGCGTTGTCCAACGTCGTTGCCAGATCGGCGAGCTGGGGCGCGGGGCGCTTCCAGGTGCGCGGATCGTTCGTGATCCCCGCGTGCCGGTACGTGGCGGTGATGGCTTCGTCGAGCGCGGCGCGCTCGGCCGGGTCCGGCGGCTCTCCCAGGAGTACCGCGAGGAACGTGTGGAGGAAGAGCGAGCGCCGCACCAGGGCGTCGCGGGTGGCGAGGCGACGACCGTCGGGCCCGGTCTGGATCGGCAGGTCGAACGGGTTGAGCCGAACGCCTTCGGCGCCGAGGCTGACATGGGCCCCGCCCACTGCCGCGGCGAGGCGTGTGTATTCGTCTTCCGGGTCGATGACGTGGGCGTGGACGCCGCGGTACAGCGACCGCAGGAGTTCGAGTTTGACCAGGTAGGACTTCCCAGCGCCGGACCTGCCGAGGACGGCGCTGTTGTGGTTGTCGAGCGCGAACCGGTCCCAGTGCACCAGACCCTGCGAGCCGAGGTTGTACCCGTACAGCACGCCGCTCGGGGCCGTCGCCGACGCAGGGTCCGGCGGGGCCAGGTCCGGGCTTGTGAACGGAAACGCTGAGGCGAGTGCGCTGGTGTCGAAGGTGCGGCGCATCCGGACGAGGTCCAGGCCCATGGGCAGGCAGGTGATCCAGCCCTGGAGGCTGCGGTAGGTGGTCGGTTTGCAGTCCATGAGCAGGCTCGCCGCGAGCGCGCGGACCGCGCCGACCTCGTCCGCGAGGGCTTCTTCGGTGGCGGCGCGGACGGTCAGGTAGAGGCCGAGCCGGTAGAGCTTGCCTTCGCCGCGCGCGACCCGGGAGGACAGGTCGTAGGCGTCCTCGGTGGCGGCCTCGACCTGGGGGTCGAGGAGCTGGCCGCGCTCATAGGTGTGGCGGCGCCCGGATTCGAGCTTGGCCAACTGCTTCTTCAGCCGGTGCGCCGCGGTCGCGGGGTCGATCGGTTCGATGTGGAGGGAGACGTCCACGCGACCCGGGTACGTCAGCAGCGGCTGCAACCATCCGGGGTGGACCTCGCGCGGGTATCCGGTGACCGCGAAGGAGGCCACCCACTCGCCGCCGACCTCGACGTGCCGCGGGCCGACGACCAGGGAATCGGGCGCGAACGCCCCGGCCGTACCGAACGGTTCATGTCGTGTGTCGCTTCGCCGTGGCTTCACGAGTACGGCTCCTGTTCCCACGTGTCGGGGTCCGGGTAGTAGCTGAAGGCGTCGGTCTGCGGCGGAGGCCAGTCGCCGGCGTCGCGCTCGGCCCAGAACTCCTCGCCGGTGTCGGCGCCTTCGGGATGGGGACGGGTGATGATGTCGCCCGCACCGGCGATGTCCGCGGACGGCAGCAGGACACTGTCGGGGTTGCACGCCGACGCCAGCACAGCCGTCGCCTGCCCCGCGTCCAGAGCGGTGACCGCGATCCCGACGGGATGCAGCAGTTCCCGCGCCTCGGCGACCCGGCGCCGCAAACGCGCTTCGGCGGCGCGTTCGACGGCGTCACCGCGCCGCGCCCGACGGGTCCGCCGGGGCCGGCGGCGGCGCAGCGCCGCGAATACGGACGCTCCGCCGGTTCCGTCTGCCGGACGGGTCGGATGCAGCGGTTCGCGCAGGACGAGAAGAACCTGCCGCCGCAGCAGGTCGTTGTCGTCGCCGAGCTGGGCCAGGAAATCGGCGTGCTCGCGCGCGGCGTCCGCCAGCGCCGGGTGCGGCAGATCCTGGGCCTGCTCGCGGAGTTCGGCGATCTGCGCGGACACGTCGACGCGTTCGGCCCGCACCAGCACCTGGACCGACGCGGTCAGCGAGTGCAGGTACCGGCCGAACGACGCGATGAGGGATTCCTGCTCGGTGACGGTCCGCAGCGCGAAGTTCACCGTGCCGCATGCCGCGACCACGGCGAGGCCGTCCGCTCCGAGGTCGACGACGCCGGTGTCGCGGACGTCTTCGGCCGGAAGATGCAGCTCAGCCGGGGGCACTGAATTAGCACCACCGTCGGCAGGCGCTGCGACACCGCGGCGGCTGAGCCAGGACGGGACCGGGGTCACGCCCTCCGGGGCGGTGACCCGGCGCCGGGGGCTCAAACGCTGGCGCACCGCCGCCGCGATCAGCCGGTCCAGAGGCAGCCCGTCACGCTGCCCTAGGGCCAAAGCAGCGCCGATCACCGCGACCGGGAACGCTACCGCCGCCCAGACAAGCATGGGGATCAGCGGGCGGCCGAGCAACCAGCTCCCGTACAGGAGCAGGGCGGTGACCGTGAGGATGAGCAACTGGCGGGCTGTGAGCCCCAGCAGGACGCGGTCCTCGCGGTCGATGTCGGCCGGGATGCGTACGGGCATGTATTCGTCGGCGGCGTCGCCGCTCCAGGACTGGGACATCTTTCACCTCCGTTCAGGGGTCTCACTCGTTGTCGAGTGAGGGGCGGATCCGCATCGACGGGCCGCCGGCGGCGGGCGACAGCCACGCCCGCGGGACCGGGCCGCGCAGCGGGTAGTTCGGCGGCGGCGACAGCGGCACCCCGGCCGGGGTGTAGCGCAGGCGCCGCAGGATCTGGCGCTGCGCTGGTGGCAGCGAACGCCACTGCGGTGGGGGCGGTGATGGTGGCGAACTGGTGCCGCTTTGAGCCGTGTTCGCCACAGGCGGGATGGGGCGCTGCGCCCGCGGGGGCCGAGCCGGGCCCGTTCGCGGTTGCCCGGGGGTGCTGCGCTGCCCCGGCCTCCTCGCAGATGTCGGAGGCGGCGGGGTCCCCGCGCCCTGTCCACGGGCCCTCGCGGAAAGAGACTGCCCCGGCTGCGGATTCGGTGCACGGGTTGCCGGAGCGCCCGGACTGGAGGCGCCGGTCCGTGGCGTGCGCGTCCTGTGCGGCCCGTGAGTTCCTTGCTGGTTAGGCTGCGCGCCTTTCCTGCCCTGCGGGTTGCCTGTCGGCGTGCGGACGTGTCCGGCGCTGGTGGTCGCGGCGCCGCCGCTGCCGACCCGGGAGGGCGGACCGGCGGCAGGACCGGAGCCGGTCCGTCGCGGTCCGTTGCCGGTAGAGGGCGGGAGCGGTGGCGCTGGGGGGACGGGTGGTGGCGGTTGTGGCGGTGTGGCCGGTCCGTTGGGCGTACGCCGGTGGGCCGGGCCTGCACCGCCGGTGCGCAGCGTGCGCCGGCTGGGGCGGTCCCACGGGCGCTGGTCACCGTGCCCCCACTCGCCGGGTCCAGGTCGCCGGTGTTGTCCTCCACCGCCCCACAGTTGGTGCCAACGTCGCTGCGGCACGGGGCCGTTCGCGCCCTGACCCGGTTGTGGCCCCGGCCCGCGGCGCGGACCACCGCCACCGGGGTTACCGCCACCACCGGGCCTGCGGCGCGGACCTCCGCCCCCGCCGGGGTTGCGGCCACCACCGCCTGGCCCGCGGCGGGGATTTCCGCCTCGCCGGGGTTGCGGGCCGCCGCCTCCGCGGGGCCCGCCCCAGGCAAACCTGCGCAACGCACCCAGGCCCCCGCCGCGAGGCCGGAAGCCAGGCCCGAGGCGGCGTCCAAGGAGGAACGGCAGCATAAAGCCACCGAGCCGCGGACCTTGGATGGGCGTCCCCTGGAGGATGATGCGCCCGGCCCACCCGGGGATCTTCAGCAGGATCCAGAAGAGCGCCAGACCAGTGAGCATTGCCCCAAGGCCGTCCGTGGTGGGGAAACCGAACACCGTGTTCCCCTGCGCGTAGAACGCACGCAGCGCGGTGATCAACGTGATCGACTGCGCGACCTGAATGGCCAGCGCACCGATGAACGCCCGCCACCACAATCGCGCCAGCGGGTCCGTGAGCGGAGTTGCGTGGCACGCCAGCGCCAGCGGAGCGCTCGCGGCCAGCAGCATCACCAACGCCACACGGACCACGAACCCGAGCAGCACCCCGACGAGCAGGACGAGCCCGACCAGGCCCATGACCACCAGGTACAGCGGCCCGCCAGCCACCCTGATCATGGACGCCATCAGCGCCTGCGCCAGCCCCGCGGCGTCCAGACCCGAGCCGACGATCTCCTGGCTCAACGCGTTCGCCAACGCGATCAGGCGTGACATCACCTCCAACGAGGTCGCAGCGGCGATCAGACCGAGGGCGATCCGCGGGGCGATGTCCTTGGCGGCATACCGGGTCTGGACGGTCTGATGCGTCATCACCAGCACCCCGCCACCGACGATCAGCAGGCCGTAGACGCTCACCGCCAGAACGAGGTTGCGCTGCCACAGGTCGTGGACCGGGCCATTGGCCGCGACATCCGGGGTCGCGAGGAGGGTCTTGCCGAGGATGTCGAACAGCGGCTGCGTCATCTGCCGCAGCAGCATCCCCAGGATCATGCCCAGCGCGTTCCACAGCAGCTTCGGCAGATCCAGCGGGTTGGGGATGTCCGGGCCGCCCGGCACCCCGGGAATCCACCCGAACGCGTCGTCGGCCCAACTCCAGTCCCAGTCAGCCGGGTTCCACCACGCCGCCGGACCATACGGCGACACCCCGGGCGGGACCTGCGGCGTACCGCCCGGCGGCACAGTCGCAGGCACGGGCACGGGCACGGGCGGGGATGCCCCCGGATCCGGCGGCGCCTCGCCGGACGGGGACGGTGTGGGCGGGCCGGGGGTCGGTTCCTGTGGCGCAGCCACCACGGTGGGCCCGGACGTGATCGGCATGGCGGCAGCCGACGGCGCCGCTGCGACCGTACCCGCCGCCACGGCCGCGACCAGCAGCACCAGGATCCGGCACCGCACGACCGACTGTGCGCGGTGCTTCCTCGGCCCGCCTCGCATCATGCGTCCCGGGCTTCTTGCGGTGGCGGCGCGGGGGTTTGCGCCGGGTCGGTGCCGACGATGCCCTGAAGGATCTCCAGCAGCACCGGCGCGAGGATCGCCAGGGCGTAGCCGATCGCCGCGGCGCGCAGCGCGGCCTTGGCCTTCTCGACCTCCCCGGGGTCGCCGCCGGCCATGACGTAGCGCAAGCCGCCGATCGTCAGGAACAACGTGGCGAGGCCCGCGAGGATCCCGACGATCCAGTTCCTCGTGTTGTTGATCACGGTCGGGATGTCGTTCGCGGGGAACGCCGGAGCAGCACTCGCGAACACCAGCAGCACAGTCAAGACCGCGACGCGGGCCACGGCTCCCCGACGGGAACCAGCCCCGCGGCGGCGCCTTTCCCAACGGCCGCGGCTGGTGGTCCTCTCGGCGGCGCGGCGCCGCAGGCGGTCGAGGGGGCGGATACGTGTCACGCGCATCGGCGGGCCTCCGGAACAGGTGTGGGCCGTGCGGAGGTTGTGGATCCTCCGCGAAGAGAAAGGCCCCGTTCGAGGGCTCCGTTCGACACACGACCTGCCGTCGCCGCGAGCCCCGACGCCCGCCCGGGGGTCACAGACCGTGACCGCGCCGCGTGCGCCACGCTGATGCGCGTTGCGGACTCCCCGTTGGGGGCGAGGTCCGCCTGGACGCG
The DNA here is from genome assembly GCF_053592165.1 of Streptodolium elevatio. Classification (NCBI taxonomy): domain Bacteria; kingdom Bacillati; phylum Actinomycetota; class Actinomycetes; order Kitasatosporales; family Streptomycetaceae; genus Streptodolium; species Streptodolium elevatio. The sequence goes on along the minus strand of NZ_JBSFVE010000013.1, from coordinate 244,586 downwards.
GGAGGCGACCGGGTCGTCCGCGTCCGCGTCGCGGACCTCGTCGCGCAGGAACGCGACCAACCGGCGTTCGGCGCGACTGCGTGCCTTGTACGCCGCGGCGGTGGTGGTGTGCTGGGTCGCTGCCCAGTCCGTGATCGGGACCTGGTCCAGACGGGTGGTCCCGATCAGGTCCGCCTCGGTCCGGGTCACGACTCCCCAGCGGACCGCGCGCGCCAGCACAAGATCCGGGTGCCCCCACGGCGGGGGCGGCGGCAACGACCGGAAGCCGGGCGCGATCGGCGTCGGCGCGTCCAACGCCTCGTACAACGCGCTGTGCCCGGCGCGGAACGCCGCCCAGCGCAGCCGCACCATGATCCCGGGACGGTCCAGATCCACCCACGCGAGGCCGCGCAGGAACCCGGTGAGCACTTCGGCGTGGACGTCCCACGGCTCACCGGGGTAGCGGTCGGCCATCCACCGGCCCAGCGGTATCAGCGCCGGCAGCGCCATCCCGACGCACGCCACCGTCCACGCCGCGCCCTCCGTCCGAGACCGCGTGACCAGGTGCGCCCACGCCGCGTCGCGGGTCTCCAGCGGGCAGCGGCGCAACAGCAGCCGGTCCCGAAGCTCGTCCAGGGGAATCTTCCGGCCCGGCAGGTGGGGGAAGGCCCGTCCGTCCACCGCGAGCGGCGCAGGCCCGGTGACCAGCAGTGCGAAAGCGGTGCGGGCCATGTCCAGCGGGGATTGGGGTTCGCCCGGCGGATACGCCGTAGGGCGGGGGTTTTGTGTGGTCATCGGGAGGCAGCTCCTCGGCTTCGGGAAAACGACCCACCCAGGAATGCAGGGCTGCCACAAGAAAAAGACAAGAAGGAAACAAAGAAACCTCAAGGCGCCGAGGGGGAATCCGAGAACGATCGCCAGTTCTGCGGAAGTGAAGCCAGCAGGCACGGCCCACCCCACCTGCTGCGTAGCTTGTCGAGGCTGGAGATCAGGCTCCGACCTGCATTTTTAGTCGTTCCTTGAGTGCTTCTTAGACCGTGTCCTATGTGGCTGCGAGCTCGTTGATGTGTCATGGGGAGTTCGGGGTGGGGCTGGATCGTTCCTGACGGGTTGTGGGAGGTCGTGGAGCCGTTGTTGCCGCCGGCGCGGGTGCGTCCGCAGGGTGGCGGGACGGCGAACATCGATGACGAGGCGGTGTTCGCGGCAGTTGTGTACGTGCTGACGTCGGGGTGTGCGTGGCGGCATCTGCCGCCGTGTTTCGGGGCGTCGAAGTCGACGGTGCACCGGCGCTTCACGATCTGGTCCGAGTCCGGACTGTGGGGTCGGCTGCACCGCAGGCTGCGTGAACTCCTTGCGGACGCCGGGTTGGTGGATCTGTCCCGGGTCCTGGTGGACACCGCGCATGTCCGCGCGAAAAAGGGGGCGAACTCACAGGCCCGAGTCCCGTGGACCGGGGCGAGCCTGGTTCCAAGCTGCATGTCCTGTCCGACCGGGCCGGGCTGCCCCTCGTCATTGGGGTCTCGGCGGGCAACTGCCATGACAGCAACGGTTTGAAGCCCCTGGTCGAAGCACTCCTGGCCAAGCACGACCCGCACCGCGGCCGACCGTGGAAACCGGGCAAACTGCACGCGGACAAGGCGTATGACAACCCGCCGCTGCGGAAGTGGCTGCGCGGCCGGCGGATCGGCGTGCGGATCGCCCGCAAAGGTGTCGACACCTCCCAGCGCTTGGGTCGCCACCGTTGGGCCGTCGAACGCACCGTTTCCTGGCTGACCGGCTACCGCCGCCTGACCATCCGCTACGAAAGCAAATCCGACCTGTTCCTCGCGTTCCTCACCCTCGCGGCAGCACTCATCTGCTTCAAACGACTCCGCCGCCACACCACGTAGGACATGGTCTTAGTAGCCGAACCGGGGCAGAGAAGCGTCAGGATCCGCATGTTCCGCAGCCGCGCAGAGAACCCGCGATAATCCAAAAACGGGTCGGCACGTGACCCGCAGCAGGCCGACCGTCGTGCCTGCCCGCCGTTCCCGAGATTCTTCCGACGACCAGCCGGACGAGATTCCGATAACGGCTAGAGAAGTTTTTAGTAGGTGGAGCAGCGTCCGCGCGTTGGATTCTTCGCGCTGACCCCCGGACTTCATTCGCCACCACCGCGGGGCGAGCGCGTGAACAGCGAAAACGCTGCTCCCCATACGGCGACTGCGGCCGGTGTGCCGGGCCGACCCCGCGGACTCGTGTGTCCAACTTGAGCCCACAGCCCGCCTTCTGTTGTGTCCGACCTTCTCGTGCCGAGACCTCGGAGCAACGCATGACACCGCCACTGCACCGGCGTTCCAGCCCCGACGATTCCGGCGCGGACGACCCGGCCCCGCCCCGTCCGCGACACGCCCGGCCCCCGCGCACCCGCCGGGGCTCCGGACGCCCGCCCCGCCCGGGCACCGTGTGGTGGACCGCCGAACCTCGCCACCACGACACCGCCCGCCCAGGCTCCGAATGGCTCCACACGACGCTTGCGAACATCGCGACGATGTACACGCGTTCCGATGATCGCGTTCTCGTGATTTCTCCGCACCCCGCGCCGGCCATGGTCGGCGGACTGCACCAGGAGGCCGGGACCGTACCCGGACTCCACCGCGCAGTCCGCATGTGGATCCTCGACCCCAACACTGCGGCCGAGGCTCCCGCCGACGCACCGTCAGTTCCGGTGCCGGAGTCCGTTCCCGGACTTCGGCCGGTCCGTCGACAGACCGGGCCGAGTCAGCGTCCCGACCCAGCGGTCGGTCCGGACTCGGCCCGGTTTCCGAGCGGTCCGGACCGGTTCGATGTGGTGATCGCCGCGGTGGACCCCGACCCGACCGCATGGTTCGCAGCGGTGTCCTGGGACCGCCTGATCGCGCAGCCCGGCCTCCTCATACTCATCACCCACAGTGACCGTGCCGGGGCATCGCCGGATCCCCTCGGACGCCTGATCGTCGAGCTGCGCGGCATCGGGCTCGCGTATCACGATCGCCTGATCGTGGTGTCCGGCCCGGCATCGACCAACGCCGCGAAGCGAGGCTCCGACGAGTCCAGGTTGCGCGTCCGGGCTGAACTCCTGCTGTTCGCCACTGCGGCGGCGTGGCGACCTACCGACTGCGGGGTGGCGTGATGTCCCTGAATTTGGAGGTCTGGGCGACCGGTAGGCGGGACCGGTCCCGCCTGTTCACGGAACGAGGCTGTTTCGCCGGGGCAGGCGACGACACGGCAGGGATCCCATCGGCGGTCGCTGCCCGCGTAATCGCCCGGTACACCCGGCCCGGTAGCACCGTGCTGGACCCGGACTGCGGCGCCGGGACCGTCCTGGTCGAGGCGTTGCATGCCGGACGTCATGCGGTGGGCGCGACCACCGACCCCCGATGGTGGAGGATCGCCCGCGCCAACGTGACCGGCGCGAAGCGCGCCGCGGCCGACGGCGACGGCATGGTCCTCGACGCCGGACCTCGCAACGTCGCCGACACCGCGACTGAGGGTTTGGCCGGGCGTGCCGCGCTGGTCCTGACCGTCGTACGCCCCGCCCCGTCGCCACCAACGGGGGCAGGTGATGAACCGGGCCCGGCAGGAACGAATGCGCCGGATCCGTCCCCCGGCGGGTCGGCCGAGGAGCGGATTCGCGACGATCTCACCCGGCTGTTGACGTGGTGCCAACCCCTGGTGCGGCCCGGCGGTTACGTGGTCGTCGCCGCGCAACCCCTGCGGCACCGCTTCGAGTTCCTGGACCTTCCCGGATGCGTGCTGAGTGCGGGCCGCGCCGCCGGATTCCGCCCGGACCGGCAAATCGTCGCGCTCACCGCAAAGCCGCACGGCCGACGCCGCGCCGTCGACCATTCCCTGGCACCGCGCCGATTCGCCGCAGTGCGGGAGCGCGTGACCGGGTATCCGGTGGCCGTTGCCGCCCACTGCGACGTGTTCGTCTTCCGTCATGCGGACACCGCCGGCGCGGAAGGCCGGGTGCTGTTCCCGTTCTGGCCACCGGTCACTGGTCGCGGTGTCGTGTGGTCCGCGGCGGACGCGAGGGAGCTGGCGGCAGCATGAGTTCTTTGACGATCGTGCCGATGCATTTCCGTGACGCGTGCGCGTTCATCACCGCGCACCACCGGCACCACCGGCCGCCCCAGGGCATGAAGTTCGCGCTCGGGGTGGCCGCACCCGATGGGGTGGTCGGGGTGGCGGTGGTCGGTCGTCCGGTGGCCCGGCTGCTGGACGACGGCCTCACGCTGGAGGTCACCCGCACGTGTACGGACGGCACGCGCAACGCCAACTCGAAGCTGTACGGGGCCGCGTGGCGTGCTGCGCGTGCGCTGGGCTACCGCCGGCTGATCAGCTATACGGAAGCCGGCGAGTCCGGGGCGGGCCTGCGCGCGGCGGGCTTCGTCGCCGTTGCCGAACTCGCCCCGCACCACGGGTGGACCCGGACCGGACGCCCCCGCCGACCGCAGGAGCGGGCCGTGGCTCGCACCCGCTGGGAGATCACCCGACACCCCGACCGGGCCGCCGATGCCGAACCGCGCCCGGAACCGGTCCTCGACGGGCCCGAGTTGCGGGCCGCGTGACGGCAATTGCCAGCCCCGCCGGGCTTGTTCAGCCCCGGCACGCACCCGCAGCCCCAATCCGCTTGAGTTCAGCCCCCACGTCGCTACACTCGCAGCTCGACCGGCGGTTTCAGGGCCGTGACCAGCTCTTTTCCCGGCTCCGCGCGTCCTGTGACGCGCTGGCCGGGACCCGCTGACCGAGCGGCAGGCGGCGCCCCGCACGTCAGGTTCGCCTCGCCCGGAGGATCCCATGACCCCGTCTGTTCCCGCACCGGACCCCGACCCGGCAATTCCCCCGGACTCTGCTCTCCGCAACGCAAGCGCCACCACGCCACCCGGTGAGCACCAGGTCACCGTCATCCCTCCCGACCAGCCACCCGTGATCACACCCCCGGTCGCCGCAGCGCTGCTGCGGATACTCCTCGACGCGCAGCAGCGGGCCGGCGACCAAGACGCCACCGATTCCCCCGAAAGGAAGGCGGCATGACGAAGCCATTCGCGTTCGCCGGCAGGGTCTCCACCGAAGACCAGCAGGACCCCGTCGCGTCACGGAACTGGCAACTGAACCGGGCGCAGGCGCTCATCGAACCGGTCGGCGGGGTGATCGTCGCCGAGTACTTCGACATCGCCCAGACCCGAGCCCTCCCGTGGAAGCGGCGCCCGCGCTCGGCGGCGCTGCTGGACGCGCTCAAGGACCCGAACCGCGGGTTCGACGCGGTCGTGATCGGCGAACCGCAACGCGCGTTCTACGGCAACCAGTTCGGCCTGACCTACCCGGTGTTCGTGCACTACGGCGTCGAGATGTGGGTCCCCGAGGTCGGCGGCGCGATCGACCCCGAGTCCGAAGCCCACGACCTGGTGATGTCCGTGTTCGGAGGCATGAGCAAAGCCGAACGCCAACGCATCAAGGTCCGCGTCCGCGCCGCCATGACCGCCCAAGCCAAGATCGAGGGCCGCTACCTCGGCGGGCGCCCGCCCTACGGCTACCGCCTCGCCGACGCCGGACCGCACCCCAACCCCGCCAAGGCCGCCGACGGCCGCCGCCTGCACCGCCTCGAACCCGACCCCGTCACCGCCCCTGTGGTGGCCCAGATCTTCGCCGACTACCTCTCCGGCACCGGGATCCACGCCTCGCCGAGCGCCTGACCCGCGACGGCGTCCCCTCACCGTCCGCCTACGACCGCGCCCGCAACCCGCACCGCAGCGGCGTCGCCTGGGCCAAAGGCGCGGTCCGAGCGATCCTCACCAACCCCCGCTACACCGGCCACGAAGTCTGGAACAAGCAACGCAAACACGAACGCCTCCTCGACGTCGAAGACGTCGCCCTCGGCCACGAGACCAAACTCGCCTGGAACCCCCAAGAAGCCTGGGTGTACTCCGACACCCCGGCCCACCCCGCACTCGTCAGCCAAGACCTCTTCCGACAGGTCCAACAGCGCCTCCACGCCCGCAACGCCGCCTCCACCGGCCGCGCCGTGCGCACCCGGCACCCCTACGCGCTCAAAGGAAGGATGTTCCACTCCTCGTGCGGACGGCGCATGCAGGGCAACTGGAACAACGGCACCGCCCACTACCGCTGCCGCTTCCCCAGCGAATACGCCCTGGCCAACACGATCGACCACCCCCGCACCGTCTACGTCCGCGAGGACGCCGTCCTCCCGCCGCTGGACGCCTGGCTCGCGACCGCGTTCGCGCCCGACCGGATCCGGCACGTCCTGACCGCGCTCGAAGCCGCCCAACCCGACCGGGACCTCCGCGTCGAAGCCGCCCGCCAGACCCTCGCCGACTGCGACCGCAAACTCTCCCGCCACCGCGCCGCCCTAGAAGCGGCGCCTACCCCCACCTCGTCACCACATGGAGCCGCGACGTCCAGAAGGAACGCGCAGCAGCCGAATACGAACTGGCCCGGATCACCGGGGAGCACCGGAACCACGGGCGTATGAGCCGCGACGAGATCCGCGCCCTGATCGACATCCTCGGCGGCATGCTCACCGTGATCCGCCACGCCGACCCCACCGGCAAAGCCGAGATCTACAAGACCCTCGGACTGCGCCTCACCTACGAGCACGAAACGCGAAAGGTGCTGGCCGAGACCCGGCCAGCACCAACTATGTGCGTAGTGAAAGTGTCCGAGGGGGGACTTGAACCCCCATGCCCTTTCGGGCACTAGCACCTCAAGCTAGCGCGTCTGCCATTTCCGCCACCCGGACGTGACTGCTGCGGCCTGGGGCCGCGTTGTCTGGAGTAACGATACCAAGATTCGGACGGTGCCTGCGACGCGGTATTCGGGGCGGGTGGGGGGTGGGTGGTTCGCGGGGTCAGCGGTAGGCGACGCCGGGGAGGCGGACGAGGGGGGTGCCGAAGACCTGGGTCCAGTAGATGCGGTACGAGCCGCCGTGGGCGATGCCGATGCCGATCTGGGTGAGTTCCGGGGTCAGGATGTTGGCGCGGTGGCCCGGGCTGTTCATCCAGCCCTGGACGACCTCGGCGGGGGTGGGCTGACCTGCGGCGATGTTCTCGGCGACGCGGCTGTAGTCGTAGCCGGTGGCGCGTACGCGGTCGGCGGGCTGGCGGCCGTCGAGGCTTGCGTGGTCGAAGTAGTCGCGGGCGGCCATGTCGTCGCTGTGGGCCTGGGCCGCCTGGGTGAGGTGAGGCTCGGCGGAGAGGGAGCCCATGCCGTGGTTGGCGCGTTCGGCGTTGGTGAGGGCGATCACTTCGGAGCGGAAGCGGGTGATGTCGGCTGAGGCGGGAGGGAAGGGTGGGGGCGGAGCGGGGGATGTGGGTTGGGAGGGGAACGGGGCGGAGGTTGTGGGGAAGCCCGGCGGCGGGGCTGCGGCGGGGGTGGGGCGGGGGCCGAAGGGGTTGCTGCCGTCGGCGGGTGGCATGGGGGCCAGGGGCGGGGCGGAGGGATGGGCGGCCGCGCGGGCCGGGGCCGGGGTTTGCGGGCGAGGCGGGGCGGGGGTGTGCGGGCGGGGCGGGGGCGGCGTACGCGCGGGCGCGGCGGCGGGCGCCGGCTCGTCGATGACGTCCACGCCGAAGTCGCGCGCGATCCCGGCGAGGCCGTCGGCGTAGCCCTGGCCGAGGGCGCGGATCTTCCACGCGTTGTTGCGGGCGTACAGCTCGGCCAGGAGCAGGACCGTCTCGTGGTTGACGGGGTGCGGCGTGAAGCGGGCGACCGGGGTGCCGCGCGTGTCGGTGACGGTGAGGTTCGGCGTCGGGAGGTTGCCGAGGCGGGTCGCGGGGTCGGCCGGGCTGACGACGAGGGTGACGCGGGTGGCCCCGGGGCGGAGGGAGCGGGGGGTCACGGAGGCGGTGTCGCCTTGGAGGCGTACGCCGGGCGCGGTCGTCTGGTTGAAGAAGACGAAGTCGGCGTCGTCGCGGACGCGGCCGGAGTCGTCGGTGATCAGGAGGGACAGGTCGTACGGGCCGGGCACACGGAGTGTCAGTGCGCCGTCCGGCAGTGCGAGGTTGGCACCCGGGGCCAGGTTGGTCATCGTCCGCCCACTCCGTTCCGAGAAGTCACACCTGTGTTGTAGCCGATGAGCGGTCGGCCACGAAGGGGACAACGTTCGAAAGGCTCGGGACGTTCACGCGGCCGCGTCGGTGCGGTGTGCCGCGGGCGGCTGTTGACCCCTGTTCAGCAGCGGGTGTGGTCGGTAGCGTCTTCACTACGGGCCGCGACGCGGAGGTGGGGGCGGCGTGACGGTACGGGGGGCCGCGCGCCGGCGGTGGCTTGGGGTTGCCCACGGGCTCGGGGCGGTAATGGTGGTCGTCCCATTGGTACTGGCGTTCTTTATGTACCGCACGTACGCGGTCCCGTCCGGGTCGATGGAGCCGACGCTGCGGGAGGGCGACCGGCTCCTGGTACGCGAGGGGGGCGGCGACGACGTCACGCGCGGGGACGTCGTGGTGTTCTCGGCCGACGGCTGGTCGCGCGGCGCCGGCGGCGAGGACTTCGTGAAGCGCGTGGTCGGGGTCGGCGGGGACGTCGTCGCGTGCTGCGACGGCGCGGGGCGCGTGAGCGTGAACGGGTTTTCGGTGTACGAGAGTTACCTCGCGGATGGGATGAGCCCCTCGCGGGTCGCGTTCGAGGTGAAGGTGCCGAACGGGCGGCTGTTCGTGCTGGGCGACGCCAGGACGACGTCGTACGACTCCCGCGCGCACGTGGGCGACGCCTTCGGGGGCACCATCGCGCGTGAGGACGTCGTGGGGCGGGTCGAACGCGTCATATTGCCGCTCTCGCACCAAGGACCGGTCGAGGGTGCCGCGGTGTTCGCGGCGGCGGGCCTGCCTGGCGGCGGCTCGTCGACCGGGCTTGCGGTGGCGCTGGCGGTGGTGGCCGCGGCGGGGCTGATGCTGAATCTGGCAGCCGGTACGGTCGGGGTCATCACGCATGTTCTAGCGAATCGGCCTGGCAATCGCGGGAGTTGGCGACAGGACGGGGTCGCGCCAGTGGCGGGTGGGGATGCCGACCAGGCCGTACAGCCACCGCACGGGCGAGCGTTTCCAGAGGAGTAGCGGCCCGACGGTCGCGGTGAAGACGGCGAGACCGATCCACCAGCCGGTCGCGTGGACGAGCAGGCTCGCGTACAGGGCTCCGAGAAACGGCATGGCGTGTACGCCGGCGGCCGCGATGGCGAGGGCGACGATGCGCGGCACTTTGCGGTCGGCGTCGGCGCCGGGGAGCCGCCAGCCCTCGTAGAGCCAGCTGATCTCGGTCATGAGCATCAGCATGATCACCGGGCCGCCGAGGAAGAGGAGGGCCAGGAACGTCCCGGACGTCGCGAAGTGCGAGACGTTATTGGCCACTTGGTCGGACGGCCAGCCGTTGAACTCTCCGGGGTTGGTGCTCAGGACACGCTGGTAGCCGCGGCCGTCCCAGCCGTGGATCAGCGTGCCGAAGAGCAGGAAGTACGCGGCCACGACCTGCAGGAACGCCCAGTAGCCGGCACCGATGAGGGCGAGCGCGCGGGAGGCCCAGAAGCCCAGGATCGCGGCGACGGGGACGCCCCCGGAGAACATCAGTACGAATCCCGCCCAGAGCCCGTCATGCTCCGGAGTGACGTGCATCGTGCCCCACGCCGGGTTCTGCCACAGTAGGAACAGACCAGGCGGCGCAACGAGTATCGCGGCGAAGAGCACGGTGGAGACGAAGTACGGGTTGGCGGTCATCGCGCGGGCGCGCACCGCGATGACCGGCTCCTGTTCGGAGTCCGGCAGTGGACGGCGTTCCCACGCCTGCAACTGCCGAGCGGCGGCGAGCGCGAACGTCGCCCCGAGCGCGTAGGAGAAGAAGAGGACCGCCTGGATCGGGATCATCGGTGGCTCCCGTGCTCGGGGCTGTCTGGTGGTCGGATCGGGTACGCGAGAGCGTTCGCGGCTCGAGCCACACGCGGGGTGAGGCCGGAACTCCAAATCACCGGGGTCACATGCCTACGTGTGTGCGGTGGGGAGGGGTGGGGGTGGGGGGTGGGGGTGGGGGCGAACGGCGGACGTGCGGTGGGGTGGGGACGGGCGCGCGGGTCGCGATGGGCGTGAGCGTGCGCCCGGCTGTGGGCGTGTGCGTGCGCGCGGATGGCACCGGGACCACCCTCAGCCCGCGCGAATCGCCAGATTGTCCGTGCCGATCCGATCCGCCGTCACCAACGCCTGCTCCGCCTCCACCCGCGTCATGAACACGAACGGCGGAATGATCGGCGGCAGCGGCAACCCCTCCGCCGAGAACGTGAGGCAGATCAGCCCCTCGATACACCCGTACAGCCGCGTGACATAGATCGTCACATCGCCGTTCAGGTCAAGCTGGTCCGCGTCGATCGCATACACCGGTCCCCCGTCACGCGTCCGCAGCCGGTAGTCCCGCAAACTCGCCGCGTTCATCCGCAGCACCAGCACCCGCCGCGCCCCGCCCACGGTCGGCACCTCGGTCACACCGGCGAAGGCGAACCCGATCGGCGCGAAGAAACTCGACGTCACCGTAGGGGGGTTCGACCCGACGGTCACCGCCTCCGACACCGCGGCCAAGGTCGGCCGTACGCACTCCCCACCCCGCCCGCACCCCGTGTCGGACGCGACCGCCTTCCCCGCCCCCGGCCCCAGGCTCGCGGCAACCAGCAGCAGCGGTACGGCTAATGCCACCCCCGCGGCACCGGCGCGCCCCTCCCCCGGCCCGCCACGCCGCTTGGACGTACGCTCGCCCGGCAGCGATCCGTCCGACGCGCCGCCCGCCCCGGCACCGCCCACACCGGCCGCGCCATCACCGCCATTCGCGACGCCACCGTCACCCGCCGCACCCGCCGCACCCGCCCCCGCAGCGCGATCACCCGTGCCAGGCCCATCACCTGACGCAGCATCATCCGGACCCGACGCGTACTCGCCCAGCCCCGCCGAACCACCGTGATGCTTCTTGTTACGCCATCCAAACCCCATCGAACTCCCCAGCACCCCAAGGGCCATGCCCACCAGGAAGCCGCCCAGGTTGGTCGCGGCGAACGACACGACGGAGGCCACCAATGCCACCAGCGACACGAAGTGCCTCTGCGCGGGAAGGAACCACAAGCACAGGCCGGCGAAGACAAGCACGGACCCGATGGCCAGCGCCGCAAGTCCGCCCACGCCCAACGTGATGAGGATCGACAACGGCGACATCGGGATCAGCATGATCTCCAAGCCGCCCGCGATGAGGTAGACACCGCCCCAGAACGGTCGCGTACGACGCCAACGGCGCAGCGCCCGGCGCTCCTTCGGAAACGGCAGGTGTCGGTCGAGCCACGGTCCCGGTTGCACGGCGAGCCGCTCCTTCTCGATGGGGGTACGCCGGATCCGCGTCGGTCGCCCGCCGAACGCGCACATGCGAACACATGCGTCCGAACACGTAGGCCCGACACGGACACTCAAGAAGAACGCACGTACGTCAGAAGCAGCCCTTGCCGCCCAGCGTCACCGTGACCCGCAAGCCCTTGAGCTTGAAGTCGCCGCCGGTGGCCGCCCAGGCGTGCGACTGCACACCGGACACGGTGACCTGGCCGGCCTGGAGGCCGAACGCTCCCGGATCACCCTTGGCGCCTTGCACCTTGTCGAGCGTCGAGGCGTCGCGCCCGATCTCGACGACACCGAATTCGGCGTCTCCGACGAGGTCTTCGGCGTCGATCACCAAGTTCTTCGCGGTGACTTCGCCCGCCTGTCCGCCCGCCGTCAGCTTGAAGACGACGTCGCCGAGCGGCGTCTTGACGCGCGCAGCCTGGCAGATGTCGCTGAGGGTCGCGTCGCCGATGGCGAGCAGGGACACCGGATGCCCGGTGCCGCTGATGTCGGTGTCGGTTCCCACGTACGACGCGAGACCATCACTCGTCAGCTTCCCCGAACTCACCTGGAAACTCGTGCCCGACACCGCGAACGATGCGGCCAGCGCCCCCTGAGCCATCGCCGCCGTCATGGCTCCGATCGCGACGATGGCCGGCACGCCGACCGCCACGGAACGCCGCCAGCTGGTGCCGCCTTCGACCGCGTCCTCGTCGATCCTCAACTTCGCGGTGACTCGGTCGAACACCGAGCCGCTGTAACCGATCACGTCTGGTACCTCCCGTTGTTCCCGTAGATCTGGCCGTATCCCGGGTCGCGCAGGGGTGCTTGGTTGCTCTCGGGTACTGAGTGCTGCGGTGCCGCAGTTGCATCTCGCCGGCAACCGGGCGCCACGAAGTGGCCTTTATCCACGGAGTGTTGCTCGGGCCCCACGGATTCGACCCCACGGACCGAAGAATGCAGGCGCCCGCAACTCACCGATATCGAGAATTCCGGGCAGGATTGGACCGCCGTTGCATTCGACCGCGGAATGACGCACGCGGCCGCACCGAATTGCCGTTCCCGGCCTTGCCCGACAGCCCGTCCGACGTCGGCCGGAATTACCGGGCAGCCGCAACTCGCGCCGTACGCGGGGCGACTCCTCTGGCACAATGCAGGCGTCGTCTCGTATCCGCAGACTAGGGCCCGTTTTGAACAAAAGTCAACAGCCGCCGGGCAGGTCGCCGAAGGCATCCGGCCGGGCCGGCGACTCCCCTCGCTCGCAGGAGCGCCGCGCCGAGCTGATCGCCGTCGGACGCCGCCTCTTCGCCCGAACCTCCTACGATGCCCTGTCGATCGACGACATCGCGTACCACGCCGGCATCGCCAAAGGGTTGATCTACTACTACTTTGCCAGCAAGCGCGGCTACTACCTGGCCGTGGTCGAGGACTCCGTCTCCAAGCTGGTCGGCAACGCCGAGGGAGCGCGGCAACTCCCGCCACGTGAGCGCCTGTTGCACACCCTGGACGGATACCTGCGCTTCGCCTGGGGCCACGAGGCGGCGTACCGCACCATCGTCAGCGGCGGCGTCGGCTTCGACACGGAGGTCCAGGCCATCCGTGACCGGGTACGCGAACGCCTGCTGTCCACGATCGCCGAGGGCGTGTACGGCCGCACGGAACTGGCTCCGCCCGCCCGCGCCGCACTCACCGGCTGGCTGTCGTACGTCGAAGGCTTCACCCTCGACTGGATCCAACATCGCGACATGGAACGCGACTTCGCCCTCAGGATGCTCGCGGCCGCACTCCTCGACACTCTGCGCACCATCGAGCGATTCGCGCCCGACCACCCAGCCCCGCCCGCCGACGGCTGAGCCACCCGCCGAAAGCACCGTCCCGAGTTGCGCCCCCGAGTTGCGGCGCCGAGGCACGATCCCGAGTCGCGACCCCTAACGCTTCTCCCGCACATCGAATCCCGGTGAACCCCATCGAATCCCGCGGATTCCCCCGTGACTGTTGACACCGGGAATAGGTCCTTGCAAGGTTCATAGTCGCGCGTCCACCGCTCGCAAGTCCCCCTCCACCAAAGCCCGGAGGAATCATGGCTGCAACAGCCGCGGACAAACTCACGGCGGAACTCGGCGCACCACCCACGGAACGCTTCTGCGAACTCGACGATCGAGACCTGGAATTCCTGGCGGACGCCCTGCGGCATGCCCGCGAGGAACAGGCGGCAGGCCTCGACCGTGCCGCCGAGGATTCGTTGAAGATGGTCCCGGCGATCGCGCGCGGACCCGTCCGCCGCATTCTCTTCAGGTAGGTGACCGGCATGGACACACTCCGCACCCGCGCCGAGGTCGAGAAGATCGCCCGCTTCCTGGACGCCGACACCGAGCGCCTGGCCTTCCTGGCCGCGCTCCCCGCGTCCGAGGTACGCCGCTTCCGCGAGCAGGTCACCGCAGGCCTGTTCGACAACCAGCCGGACATGCTCGACCGTATCGCCAAGGCCACCAAGCTGGTCCCCACTTCCATCGCGGCGACGATCTCGCAGAAGGCGCTCGGCCCGAAGCTCGCGGCGCGCGTCGCGGGGCGCCTCGAACCGGCGCGCGCGGCCGACATCATCGAGAAGCTCCCGATCGGCTTCGTCGCCGACTCGTGCGCGCACCTCGACCCGCGCCGGGTACGCGATCTCGTGGAACGGCTCCACGAGGACACGGTCGTCCGCATCGGTGTCGTCCTGGCGAAGAAGGGCGACTACATCACCATGGGCCGGTTCGTCGGCCACCTGTCCGACCCCGCGCTGCGCCGCATCCTCGACCAGGTGGCCGACGACGTGGTCCTGCACGTCGGCTTCTTCGTCGACATGCCCGAACGCCTCGACCACATCGTGGGCTTGATGGCGCCGGACAAGCTCGCCGACGTCGTGCGGGCCGCCTCCGACGGCGCGCTGTGGGCAGAGGCGCTCGCGGTGGCCAACCTCGTGGGAGAACAACGCCGTGCCGAGATGGCCGGCTTTGCCGCGCGCCAGGACACCGAGCAACTCGACGCCCTGGTACGCGCGGTCCACCGCGACCATCTGTGGGAGGCACTCCTCCCCCTCGTCGCCCTGCTCGACGACGCCGACCGCCGCGCGGTCGCCGTCCTGCCCTCGCTGCAGGCCCGGGAGATCCTCGCCGACGTCGTCCGCGCCGTCGTCGCGACCGGGCTGTGGTCGCAGTTCCTTCCGCTGGTCGACGTCCTGCCGGAGAAGTCGAGGCAGTTGGTCGCCGAGTCCGCCGGGGCGTTGGACGACACCGACCTCGACCGCATGGCGGTGGCCGTGCAGGAACAGGACTTGTGGGACGCGGTGATCCCGCTGGTCGAGCTCATGGACGACACGGCAAAAGAACGCGTGTTCGCGCTGGAAGCGTTCCAGGTCCAGGACGAGGCTTCAGTGCAGCACGAGGAGCAAGGTGCAAAGGCGGATCCAGAGCCGAACCCACAGCCGGATCCGCAGCAGGGCCCGTAGCGGGATCCGCAGCAGACCCCCGAGCGGCATCCGCCGGCCCGACACGGCGACCCCGACCGCGGCTGGTACGACCGCCGCCTCCGGGCCCGGTCAGTCAGTCCGTGGGTTCGAGCGGCGCGGGAACCTCGACGGCATCCGCGACACCCTCGCGCTCGCCACCCTCGGCACCGGCACCAACTCCAACACCGACACCGACACCGACACCGACGTCACCACCGGAGGCGGCCGCGCCCAAACCACCCGGCCACTCGTCCATGATCTGTGCGAGTGCCGGGTGCACCGCCCACATCTCGTCGCGCGTCACCGGCCCGGGTGCGGCGGCGTGCTGCCGAGCCCGCACGTACTCGTACAGGCGCCGGAACAACGGTGTGCCGCCGGTCTCCCACAGCTCCTCGGCGGCGAGCGTCAGGTGGAAGAAATACCACGAGTAGTTGAACAACCCTTCTTCCAGGGCGCGTTCCATGTCCGGCAGCGCCCGGAACCGAAGGGCGTCGACAGGCAAGTCGTAGACGACCGTGGTCATTGCGTGCATGGCCGGGAGCATGTCCGGCTCCATCTCGGCTATGTAGCCGACCATGCCCATGTTGGCGTGCAGTTCGACCAGCCACAGGTCGGGGTACGACGCCCAGTCCTGCTGGTGGTACAGGTGGGTCAACTCGTGTACGTGGACGGCCTCGTAGTACGGGACCAGCGAGGCCGGCTCGCCGTACTCCTCGCGCAGGTTGGCGCGCGTGGCGGGGCTGAGGTGCGGTTCGTACGATGCGAGCTGCTCGGCGTAGAAGGGGGCCTCGCCCACCGCGACCGTGGTCGCGCCCGCAATCGTGCGCGGCATGCCGTACAGCTGCATGTCCGTGACGCCGGACCAGTCCTCGGCATCAGCGACGTTGAGCCGCAACTCCGGTGCGACGTGCAGCGCGTCGGTCATCCAGGCGATGACGCGCTCGGTACGGGCGGCGAGTTCCTCGGCTCGAACCTCGCAGCCCGGACTCGCGTGCACAGGGAACGGGAACCCGGAGACCGGGGTGAGCGGACGGACTTCGGTGCGCGCCATGCCGGCCTCCCTGGAGCAGTCGATCAAATCCAGCCTAACCCGAGCCCATTTGGCACTGAATAGGTCTTTTTAAGTAGCCGCTCGGTGACTGATTGCGGACCGGCCGCGGACTGGGTCGAAGGGTGATCCACCCAACGCAAAGTGCCGGAGGGCTGCGAACCCCTCCGGCACTCCACATTCCTGCCCTGCGCCTGTCCCGTCACGCTCTACGCGCGTTGTCCCCGCCCACCCGAACCGGCCACCCGAACCGCCCACCCCAACCGTCCGCCCGAACCGTCGGCCCGCTCGCCTAACCCGCCGGGATCATGACCTCCTGCTCCCCTGCCTGACCACCCGACGCCCGCCGCGGCAGCAGCTGCACCAGCAGCGCCGTCGCCGCGCAGAAGGCGACCAGCGGGATCAGCGCCCACGTGAACGCGTGCGCGTAGTCGTTCGCGTCGAGCCCCGCGCCCAGCTCCCCGTAGAACACGATCCCCACGAGCGCCACACCCAGCGCGTTGCCGACCTGCTGGGCGGTGTTCAGCACCCCCGCGGCCGATGCCGCGTACCGCTCGGACACCCCGGCCAGCACGATGGCCGACATCGGCGCGAGCGCGACCCCCATGCCGTACCCGGAGACGATCAGGCCCGGGATGAGCCAGCCGACCGACCCCGTCACCCCAGTCGACCCGACGGTCTCCGCCAGCACTCCGTAGCCGAAGGCTGTCAGCAGCGCACCGAGAGTGAGCACCTGCCGCCCGAGCCGCTTCGCCAGCTTCTCGGCCTGCGTGGCACCGAGGAAGTAGCCCGCACCCAACGCCACGAACAGCAAGCCGGAGTCGAGTGCGCTCATGCCGTGGCCCATCTGCAGGTACAGCGCGAGCACCAGGAAGAACGACGCCATCGCCAACTGGTACGCCAGCATCACGCCCAGCCCCGCGGAGAACGACCGCTCGCGGAACATCACCATGTCGATCAGCGGCGTTCCGCCCCGCTCCGCACGCCGCCGCTGGTACCGGACGAACCCCGCGACCAGCAGCGGTGCCGCCGCCAGCGACAGCCACGTCCACAGCGGCCAGCCCTGCTCACGGCCCTGCACCAGCGGCAGCACGATCGCGATCATCGCCGACGTCACGATGAGTACGCCGGCGAAGTCGAGCCGGGTGCCGCGCGCACCGCGCGACTCGGGCACCAACCGCGGCGTGACCAGCAGTGCCGCGATGCCGACCGGAACGTTGATCCAGTAGATGCTGCGCCAGCCGAGCCCGAACAGGTCGATCTCGATGAGGCCGCCGCCGATGAGCTGGCCGAAGACACCCGCGAAGCCGAGGGTCAGGCCGTACGCCATGAACGCCCGCGCCCGGTGCTGCCCGGTGTAGACGGTGTTGACGATGCCGAGCACCTGCGGCATCAGCAGCGCCGCCGCCGCGCCCTGCGCGACCCGCGCCGCGATCAGCACCTCGGGGTTCCCGGCCAGGCCGCACGCCGCCGAGGCGAGGGTGAACAGCGCCATGCCGGTCATGTACATCCGGCGCCGCCCGACCATGTCCCCCAGGCGGCCGCCCGTAATGAGCAGCGCGGCGAGGGCGAGGCCGTACCCCGCGACGACCCACTGGATGGCCGCCGCGCTCGCGCCGAGGTCGGCCTGCGTCGCGGGTATCGCGACGTTGACGATGAAGAAGTCGAGCGTGGTGATGAAGACACCGGCGAGCAGGACCAGAAGCGTTCCCCACGAGGGGCCGCGTTCGGCTGCGGACGGCGCGGCGGCGGGTGCGCCGGCGGCGCCGCGGGGCGTCGTGGTGGTCGACACTGTGGAAGTCCTTTCGGAACATGAGGTTTTCGGGCCGTCAATCCGGGCGTACGAGTCGAGCCCGGTCGGATCGAGCCGAGCCCAGTCAGGCCGGATCGAGTCGAGCCCGGCCGGATCGAGCCAGGCCGAGCCCAGTCGGGTCGGATCGAGTCGGTTCAAGTCGGTTCAAGACGTTTCAAGACGTTTCAAGTCGGGCTGGAACAAGCCGCCCACCTGCGCCCCACCTACGCCACGCCGCACCGATCAATCCGCGCGGCTGCGAACACGGGGCGGTTCCGCAACGAACCGCGTCGTCGGTCCCCGCGGGCCGCCCCGTGCCCAAGGCCCCGCCGACCCGTTCACCCGGCAGGGCCCCGCCCCACGAACCGCCCGCAGCCCCGGGAGCTCAACCCCGCGGTGCGCACGGTCCGTGGGGAGCTCACAGTCCCGCGGGCACCTTGTCGAGGAACCCGCTGACCTTGCGTACGCGCCCGTCCGCCGCGATCTGCGCGACGTCGAACCCGACGACGAGCGCCTCGCCGCCCTCGGGGCCGAGGTTCCAGGTGAACCGCACCACATCGTGGTGCCCGTCCACCGGGCCGCCCAGCGTGAACACCAGCCCCGCGAACTGGCCCTGCACGGCACCGATCACCATGTCGAGCGCGTCGCGGCTCGCGACGTCGGCCAGCGGGTCGGTGTACGCGGCGTCCTCCGTGAACGCGGCCGCCAGCAGCTCGCGGCGCTTGACCGCGTCCGTCTCGTTCCAGGCGGCCAGGTAGCGCTCGACGACGGCGACGTAGTCGATGGCGTTGTTGGTGGTGGTGGTCATGGCGTCCGTCCTTCGGTTCGGTGCGTGGGCCCCGTCCCAGGGCCCTGCTTCCCGCAGGTCAAGAAGCTACGGACGACGACCGCGCCGGGAATCGGTCGCGTATAGGTACTTGCCGCGGAGGACGGACAAGCCAATAGGTATGCCCTCCGCCCGGCAGGTAACGTGCCGGGCATGATGCACGGGAGGACCACGGAACGCTCCGCCGTCGAGGCGCTGCTCGCCGACGCCCGCGAGGGCACCAGCGGCGTGCTGGTCGTACGCGGCGAGCCCGGCATCGGCAAGACGACGCTCCTCGCGTACGCCGTCGAGGCGGCGGAGGCGGCGGGCTTCCCGGTCGTACGCGGCAGCGGGGTCGAGTTCGAGGCGGAACTCCCGTACGCCGGGCTCTCCCTCCTCCTCCGCCCCGCCCTCACCCACCTCCCCGCGCTCCCCGAACCGCAGCGCCGCGCGCTCGACGCCGCGCTCGGACTGGCCTCGGGCGAGGCCCCCGAGCCGATGTTCGTCGGCCTCGCCGTCCTGACCCTCCTGTCCGAGTACGCCGGCGACGGCCCGCTCCTCTGTCTCGTCGACGACGCCCAGTGGCTGGATCGCGTGTCGTCCGACGCCTTGGTCTTCGCCGCACGCCGTCTGCACGCCGAGGGCGTCGTGATGGTGTTCGGGGCCCGCGACGGCGAAGGCGCGTTCCCCGCGCCCGGACTGCCCGAGCTGCGGCTCACCGGCCTGCCGCCCGCCGACGCCGGGGCACTGCTCGACGCACACGCGGCCGACCTGTCGCCGACCGCGCGCTACCGCGTCCTCGCCGAAGCGGGCGGCAATCCTCTCGCTCTGCGCGAGCTGCCTGTCGCGCTCGCCGGTGACAACCCGTCAGCGGTTTTCCGGCCCGGCGCGCTTCCGCTCACGAGCCGCCTGCAGCTGGCGTTCCACGGCCAGGTGAGCAGGCTGCCGGTCGCAACGCAGACGCTTCTGCTGCTCGCCGCGCTCGACGACTCCGGCGACGTGGGCGTGGTGCTGCGCGCCGCCGAACCCCTGGGGGCCTCCCCCGGTGACCTCGAACCGGCGGACGCCGCAGGGCTGTTCAGCGTCGTCGACGGCACGCCGCGGTTCCGCCACCCGCTGATCCGCGCCGCCGTGCACCAACGCGCGCCGCTTGACCGACGGATGGCGGCGCACCGGGCACTCGCCGACGCGTTGGACGCACCGGACCAGGCGGACCGCCGCGCCTGGCAACTCGCCGCCGCGTCGACCGGGCCTGACGAGGCGGTCGCCGACGCCCTGGACGCGACCGCCGACCGGGCGCGAGAGCGCGGCGGGTACGCGGCTGCGGCACGCGCGTACGAGTTCGCCGCCCGCCTGACGGTGGATCAGCACCGGCGTACGCACCGGCTCGCACTCGCCGCCCAGTGGGCGTCCGAGGCCGGGGACCTGGACCGGGCACGGGACTTCGCGGCCCGCAGCGCGGCCCAGGCCAAGGACCCGAAGGTACGCGCGACGCTGGCCCTCGTGCACGGCCTCGCGGACTTCTGGCACGGCGCATTCCCCAGCGCGCACAAGACGCTGGTCGGCGCAGCCGAGGACGTCGCGGCCGTCGAGCCCGGCGCCGCCGCCCGGCTGCTGGTCCAGGCCCTGCACACGGCCTGGTACATCAACGAGGACGAACTCCAGTCCACAATGGCCCGTTTGAACGCGCTCACGCTGCCCGAGGACGACCCGATCACCCCGGTGGCGCGCTACCTCATCGACTGCCTCTACCTCGACCCGGACGACGACCACCCCGACAAGAAGCAACCCACCAACCCCGCCCCCACCCCCGCTCCCGCGCTCGCCGACGCCGTCACCGCCGCACGTACCGCACGAGCCGCCGGCACCGTGGACGCCCGCGTCCTCCAGATGCTCTGCGGCGTCGCGCTCACCCAGGGCCACGACACCGACGCGTACGACCTCGCCGCCGAACTCGTCACCGAAAGCCGTCGTCAGGGCGGCATCGGACGCCTGCCCACGCTGCTCTTCTTCCAGGTCGAGGCCGAGATCTTCGACAGCCGGCACGCCGACGCGCTGGCCACCGCCAGCGAGGCACTCGGCTTCGCCCGGGACACCGGACAGCAGCAGTGGGTCAGCCAGTTCCACAGCGTCCTGGCGGTCGTACGCGCCTTCGAAGGCGACGAAGACGCCTGCCGCCGTGCCGCGGACGAGTCGCTGGCCTCCGGCGCAGGTGGGGCCATGGCTCCGGGAACCCCTTGGTCCTACTGGGCACTTGGCATCCTGGACCTCGGACTCGGCCGGGCCGCCACCGCCGTCACGCGCCTTGAGCAGCTGAGCCGGGAACCCCTGCGCCACCACATCTGCTCGACCCGCAGCACACCGGACCTCGTCGAGGCCGCCATCCGGATCGGCGAACCGGGCCGGGCCGCCGAGCAGTTCGCACGCTTCGAGGACTGGGCCGGACGCGTTCGGCGCCCGTGGGCGGACGCGCTCGTGCTGCGCTGCCGAGCCCTCCTCGCCGACGACTCCGACGCCGAGGAACTGTGGACGGCCGCCCTCGCGCTGCACGACCCCGAGCGCCGCGCGATGGAACGCGCCCGCACGGCACTGCTGTTCGGCGAGTGGCTGCGACGCGTACGCCGCAAGACCGATGCGCGCGAGCACCTGCGCGCCGCCTTGGAGGGCTTCGAACGCCTCGGCGCCCGCCCCTGGGCGGACCGGGCACGTACCGAACTCGACGCCACCGGGGCGGGCGGAGCGGCCCGCGGCAGCGCCGCCGCCCAGGCGTCGCCCAACGGAGCGGCCGCCGTGCTGACACCGCAGGAACTGCAGATCACGCGCCTGGCCGCACAGGGCATGTCGAACCGCGACATCGCCGCGCAGTTGTTCCTCAGCCCGCGTACGGTCGGGCACCACCTCTACAAGGCCTATCCGAAGCTGGGCATCCTGTCGCGCACCGAACTCGCGGGGATCCCGGACCTCGCGGCGCGCTCGTAGCGGGTTCACGGCGGGTCCCTCCGCCTCTGGGCCCTCCTCCCCGGTGCGCGTAGCGTGGTCTGACGGTGCGTCAAAGATCACCTTGATCACACCGTCTCCCCCGGCTACCCGTAGCGAACGCTCGCTAGACTCTCGACCGAACCCCCGCGTCGCGGGCGGGCAGCGGTGAATCGGAGGACGTGCGATGGCCGAGCTGGTGACGGATCTGCGGGCCGACGGCCACACCGACTGGCGTACGTACGAGCCGATCAGGCTGCCGCCGATCCTGGCCGCATCCCTGGACGCCTTCGACGAACACGGCTACCACGGCACGACGGTCCGCGACATCGCGCGCCGCGTCGGCGTCACGGTGCCGGCGCTCTACTACCACTACCAGAACAAGCAGGCGCTGCTCGTCGAATTGCTGCTGGGTTCGATGAACGCGGTGCTGGGACGCTGCCGTACCGCCGTGGCCGAGGCCGGCGACCACCCGGTCGACCGCTTCTCGTCACTCGTCGAGTGCATCGTGCTCTATATGGCGAACCGCGCGCCGATGGCGTTCCTCGACACCGAGACACGCAGCCTGGAGCCGGGGAACCGGGCGCACTACATCGGCTTGCGCGACGAGTTGGAAGCGCTGGTGCAGTCCAGCGTCCGCGACGCGGTGGAGATGGGCGAGTTCACCACGCCGTACCCGATAGATGCGGGGCGCGCCGTGCTCACGATGGCGCAGGCGGTGGCCAACTGGTATCGGCTCGACGGCCCGCTGACGCCCCAGCAGATCGCGGACCGGTACGTCGAGATCGCACTCGCGAGCGTCGGCCACCGTCCCAAGGGCTGACTCCGCCGCAGCCGACACCCGCTCCCGACATCCCCGCACCTGCACCGCACCCGCCTCGCCGGACCGGCATCGCCGTCCTCGGCAACAGGTGGCCCCCGGAACGCTCACTCCTCCAGGAACGCCCCCGCGCGCTCGACGGCCTCGGCGAACTCCTCGGCCATCGAGTAGACGACCTCGCGCGCGGGCCGCACCCGGTTCATCATCCCGACCCCCTGCCCGACGAAGTACGTCGCCAACTCCCGCGCCCCCTCGTGCCCGCCCTCCGCGAGCCGGTCCACGCGGCGCAGCGCGGGTTCGCTGATCAGGGACTGGATCGGCATCGGCAGCGCGGGCGGCGCGTCCGGCCCGTCCCACGCCTCGGTCCACGCCGAACGAAGTTGCCGGCACGGCTTGCCGGTACGCGAGCGCGAGCGCACGGTGTCGCCGGAAGTCGCGGCGACGAACTTGGCCTTGGTGGCGGGTGCGGTCTCGGCCTCCTCGCAGGTGAGCCACACCGATCCGGTCCACACACCTGCCGCACCGAGAGCCAGTGCCGCCGCCATCTGGGCGCCGTTGACGATGCCCCCGGCCGCCAGCACGGGAACCGGTTCTTCGCCGTGCGCCGCCGCGGCCTCGGCCACGGCGTCGACGACTTCGGGCACCAGCACCATGGTCGCCACTTCGCCGACATGACCGCCCGCCTCGGTCCCCTGCGCGACGATGAGGTCGACGCCGGCCTCGACCTGGCGGACCGCGTGGTGGCGGGTGCCGACGAGGGCGGCGACGGCCACCCCTTCGGCCTTGCCGCGCGCGACCATGTAGTCCGGCGGGACGCCGAGCGCGTTCGCGATCAGCCGGATCGGGTGCGCGAACGCGATGTCGAGGCAGTCGCGGGCGTGTTCCTCGGTCAGTCCCGGGCGGCGTCGGCGTCCGACGGGCGGTGGTTCGGGCGGTTCGACGCCGTGTGCGGTGAGCAGGTCGTCGACGAACTCGCGGTGTGCGGCCGGGATGCGCTCCCACAGTCCCACCGGATCGCCGCCCTCGCCCTTGCCTGCGTAGGTGGCGGGCGCGATGAGGTCGACGCCGTACGGGCGCCCGGCGACGTGGGCGTCGATCCAGTCGAGTTCGTGCTCCAGTTGTTCCGGTGTGTGCGACGCGGCCCCGAGCACGCCGAACCCGCCGGCGTTCGTGACCGCGGCGACGACATCGCGGCAGTGGCTAAACGCCAGCAACGGCAGTTCGATGCGCAGCAGTTCGGTGACCGGTGTACGCACGAGCGCCTCCTCGACCGGAGCCGGACCCTACAGACGACAACACCAAGGCGACACAACAAGTGACGACACCGATGACAGCATCGCCGGGCCGACCACACCACGTACCCGAACGGCCCGACGGGGAGCGGGGGTACGCGAGCCCCGGCCTCACGCACCCCCGCGTTCCTGTCCCCTCACGCGATGCCCGTCCGGCGGGCGGCGGCGGCGCCACGTTCCCATTGCCGCTCGTGCCGCCCGACCCGGCGAACCGGCCAGGTGCGGAGCCGCTCGGGAACAGGTCGGCGCGACTCCGAAGCCAATCAGAGGCGTTCGATGATGGTGGCGTTGGCCATGCCGCCGCCTTCGCACATCGTCTGGAGGCCGTAGCGACCGCCGGTCGACTCCAGAACTCCGAGCATCGTGGCCAGGATCCGGCCGCCGGACGCGCCGAGCGGGTGGCCGATCGCGATCGCGCCGCCCCGGATGTTGGTCTTCTCCAGGTCGGCCCCGGTGTCCTTGGCCCAGGCCAGCGGGACGGGCGCGAACGCCTCGTTGACCTCGAAGACGTCGATGTCGTCGATCGAGAGCCCGGACCGCTCCAGGACCTTGCGCGTGGCCGGGATGACGCCGGTCAGCATGAGTAGCGGGTCGTCGCCCGTCACCGCGAAGGTGTGGAAGCGGGCGCGCGGCGTCAGGCCGAGCCGGTTCGCCATGTCCTCGCTCATGATGAGCACCGCGGAGGCGCCGTCCGTGAGCGGCGACGAATTGCCGGGCGTGATGTGCCAGTTGATCTCGGGGAAGCGGGCGCTCATCGCCTCGTTGTAGAACGCGGGCTTCAGCCCCGCGAGGCCCTCGGTGGTGGTGGACGCCCGTACCGTCTCGTCCCGCGTGAACGCGATGTCGGTGCCGTCCGTGCCCACCACGTGGATCGGCACGATCTCGCGGTCGAAAGCCCCGGACGCGGCGGCCTCGGCGGCGAGCCGGTGCGATCGCGCGGAGAACGCGTCCAGGGTCTCCCGGTCGAAGTTCCAGCGGGCGGCGATCAGTTCGGCCGAGTAGCCCTGCGGGACGAGCCCGTCCGGGTAGCGCGCGGCGAGCGGTTCGAACGGGTTGCGGCCCTGTGCGGTGAAGCCCATGGGCACCCGGCTCATCGACTCGACGCCGGCCGCGATGGCGATGTCGTACGCCCCGGCGATCACGCCCTGCGCGGCGAAGTGCGCGGCCTGCTGGCTGGACCCGCACTGCCGGTCGACGGTGGTGCCCGGCACGGATTCGGGGAAACCGGCCGCGAGCACCGCGTTGCGGGCGATGTTGAGTGCCTGGTCGCCGCCCTGCGAGACGCATCCGGTGATGACGTCGTCGATCAGCGCGGGGTCGAGGTCGTTGCGGTCGACCAGCTGCCGGAGCACGTCCGCGAGGAGGGCGACGGGGTGCGTGCCGGACAGTGCTCCCCCGGGCTTGCCTTTGCCGGAGGCGGTGCGTACGGCATCGACGATCACTGCGGTGGCCATGGGGCGGAGTCTCCCTCGACGCAGAGTTATTGAACGATCGTTCAACCCACCCTAGCCCGCCCGGGGTCCGGGCTGTCAAGATGTGAACCGACTGACAGGACGGAAATTCGACCATTCGGTCGGGAGCAAAACCCCGGCCGAACGAAGGCCGTTCGGAAGCGCCGACCGGCACGGATCTGCACCGACGGCCACCGACCGGGGAATCGTCGGCCCCGGCGGACTTCACACCGCACGCTCTGGACTTCGTACGGCTGTGCGGCAATCGTCGCCTCCAGCGATTGCCTCACCCGGCACGGCCTCCCCGGAGACCACGCCGAACGCACCACCACCCAGCGAACGGAGACACCCATGACGCAGGCCCTCACCGCCCCCGGCATGACCATCGGCGGAGCCGCCGCGACCGCTTCCGCCACGATCGGTGTCGTCAACCCCGCCACCGGAGCCGTCTTCGCCGAGGCCCCGGACTGCACGCGCGAGCAGCTCGACGCCGCGTTCGACGCCGCCGCGAACGCCTTCACCACCTGGCGGCGCGACGAGGACGCCCGCCGCGAGGCGCTGCGCGCGTGCGCGAAGGCGATAGTCGAGCGCGCGAACGACATCGCGCCGATCCTCACCGCCGAGCAGGGCAAGCCCCTCGGCGACGCGGTACGCGAGGTGCACACCGGCGCCGCCTGGCTGAACTACTACGCCGACCTGGAGCTGCCGCGCGAGATCATCAAGGACGACGAGAACAGCCTCGTCGAGGTGGTCCGCCGCCCGCTCGGCCCGGTCGCCGCCATCACCCCGTGGAACTTCCCGCTGACGATGGCGTTCTGGAAGATCGCCCCGGCGCTGCGGGCCGGCAACACCGTGGTGATCAAGCCGTCCCCGTACACGCCGCTGTCGACCCTCCTGATCGGCGAGATCCTGCGCGACGTCCTGCCCGCCGGCGTCGTCAACGCGGTGAGCGGCGGCGACGAGCTCGGCCGCTGGATGACCTCGCACCCGCTGGCCCGCAAGATCAGCTTCACCGGGTCCGTCGAGACCGGCAAGCACGTGGCCGCGTCGGCCGCGCCCGACCTCAAGCGCGTGACCCTCGAACTGGGCGGCAACGACGCCGCGATCGTGCTCGACGACGCCGACGTCTCGGCGATCGCCGGGAAGATCTTCTGGAGCGCGTTCGCCAACAACGGGCAGGTCTGCGCCGCGGTCAAGCGCGTGTACGTCCCCGAGGCGCTGCACGACGACCTCGTCGAGGCGCTGGCCGCGCAGGCCCGCGCCGTCAAGGTCGGCGAGGGCACCACCGAAGGCGTGCAGCTCGGCCCGGTCAACAACCGGCCGCAGTACGAGCGGGTCAGCGGCCTGGTCGCCGACGCGCTCGCGGGCGGCGCCAAGGCCGCGGCGGGCGGCAGCGCGCTCACCGTCGGCGAAGGCGGCGGGTACTTCTTCGAGCCGACGGTCCTCGCGGGCCTGTCGGACGGCGCGCGCATCGTCGACGAGGAGCAGTTCGGCCCGGCGCTGCCGGTCGTGGCGTACCGCGACCTGGAGGCGACGGTCGAGCGCGTCAACGCCGGGCGTTTCGGCCTCGGCGGATCGGTGTGGTCCGGCGACGGCGACCGCGCCGCCGACGTCGCCGCCCGCCTCGACGTCGGCACCGCGTGGGTCAACACGCACCTGTCGCTGTCTCCCGCGCAGCCGTTCGGCGGGGCAAAGTGGAGCGGCATCGGCGTGGAGAACGGACCGTGGGGTCTGTACGGCTTCACCGAGACGCGCGTGATCCACCGGGCGCGCTGACCGGCACGCCGACCGCGGTACGCCGACCTTGGACGCCGACCCCGGCGCTCCGCGGGCGGCCGTCCATCGGTACGAAAACGGGCGCAGGCCCGAGGAGGAGTGATCCGTGCGGCTGGCAACCTTCCTTCAGTACGCGGGCGACGTCCAGGCCACCGTCGATCAGGCGGTGGCCCTGGAGGACGCGGGGATCGACATGGTGTTCGTGGCCGAGGTGTACGGCTTTGACGCGCCCACGGTCCTCGGCTTCCTCGCGGCCCGCACCCGACACGTGTCGATCGGGCCCGGAATCCTGCCCATCTACTCGCGCACACCCGCGCTGATCGCGCAGACCGCCGCCGGGCTCGACGCGGTGTCCGGCGGCCGGGCGGTGCTCGGCCTCGGCGCGTCGGGGCCGCAGGTCGTCGAGGGGTGGCACGGCGTGCCGTACGACCGGCCGCTCGAACGCACCCGCGAGATCGTCGACCTGTGCCGCCGCATCTGGCGGCGCGAGGTCGTCACGAACGAGGGCCTGTACCCGCTGCCGCTGCCCGCCGGGCAGGGCACCGGGCTCGGCAAGCCGCTGAAGATGCTGACCCGCCCGGTACGTGACCGGATCCCGGTGTACCTGGCGGCACTTGGCGAGAAGAACGTCCGCATGACCGCCGAAATCGCCGAGGGCTGGCTGCCGTTCCTGTTCCTGCCGGACCGCGCGGACCGGGTCTGGGGCAAGGCGCTGGCGGACGGCACCGCCCGGCGCGACCCCGAACTGGGGCCGCTGGAAACGGTCGCGGGCGGCCTGCTGGCCATCGGCGACGACGTCGCGGCGTTGCGCGACCTCGCGCGCCCGAACACCGCCCTGTACGTGGGCGGAATGGGCGCGAAGGGCCGCAACTTCTACAACGACGTGGTGCGCAAGTACGGCTTCGAGGCGGAAGCCGAGCGGGTGCAGGAGCTGTACCTCGCCGGACACAAGCAGGAGGCGATGGCGGCGCTGCCCGACGAACTCATCGAGCTGACCAACCTGATCGGCCCCGAGGGGTGGGTACGGGACCGGGTGGCGGCGTACCGCGAGGCGGGGGTGACGGTGCTCAACATCTCGCCGGTCGGCAACGATCCGCTGGGCGATGTACGGAAGTTGAAGGAGATCGTGGCCTAGTGCTGTGACCGGAAAGGTTCACCGGTTCCCGGCGCCCGGCACCCCACCTCGCCGCGTTGCAGACCCTCGCGAGTACGACCGAGTACGAGCTTCGGGCCTGCGCCTTGCGATGCACGGCACCGAACACCAGGAACCGGCAAACCTTCCCGGCCACAGCACTAGGTCTTCTGACCCGTGAGGTCGGGACTTCACGCTCCGCGGCGCGGGGAGCGGGGAGCGGGGAGCGGGCACGGAGGGGGCACGGAGCGGGCACGGGCGTGGGCGTGGCGGGGGCAGGACGGAGCGTGAAGACGCCGGTCAGCCGCCCGTCGCGGACCGCTCGGCCACGCTGCGCTCGACACAGAACTCGTTGCCCTCGGGGTCGGCCAGGACCGCCCACCCGGTCCCGTCGGGGCGGCGGCGGTCGTCGGCCGGCTTCGCTCCGAGCGCGACCAGCCGGTCGACCTCCTCGTCGCGGCTGCGGTCCTGCGGCTGGAGGTCCAGGTGCAGGCGGTTCTTGATCTCCTTGCCCTCCGGGACGCGGATGAACAGCAGGCCGACCGACGTGCCCTCGACCAGGACCTCGTCGTCGCCCGGCGCGTCCTCGTCGGACCGCTTGCCGCCGACCGCTTCGGCCCAGAATCCCGCGAGGGCGTAAGGATCGCGGCAGTCGAACGTCACATGGCGCACCAAGGAAGTCATACCGGGATCCTAACCGCGAGTCACCCGCGGCCCGGGGCCCCGGCGTTCGTCGCGGCGATGCGCGAGACCAGCGGCTCCCAGGGCACGTCGTCGACCGACACGAGCCCGAAGTTGCTGTTCTGCCCGTCGTCGGGCAGCACCCGGCCGCCCGCCGGCGAGTCGGCGTACCGGTACCAGTGGTGGCCCACCACCCACGGCGCGGCGAACAACGGGCCCACGTACTCGCCGTAGCGCTCGGCCCGGGCGTCCTGCGTCGCCTCCACCGGCAGCCCGTCGGGCACCGTGTTGGGCGTGCCCGCGTCCGCCGCGCGCGAGGAGAACTCGGTGACCAGCACCGGGCGTCCGCTCAGGGTGTGGAAGTCGCGCAGATCCGGCGTCACCGGCACCACCGAGCCGCCCGCCTGCGCGAACACCGCCTCGGCTTCGGGGGTCGGACGGTACGCGTTGACCGAGAACACGTCCACGAACGCCCCGGCCGTCCGAACCACTTCGGGCGGTGTGGTGTGCGACGTCGCGCGGACGCCGAGGATCAGGTGGTTCGGGTCCCCCGCCCGCAACGCGCCCGTCGTCACCTCGAAGTACCGCTTCGCCGCGTCCTGCAGGAAGCCCTGGGGATCTCCGCGCCGGGCCTCGGCCGCGGCCCGGCCCGGCGTGCCCTCCGGCCGTGCCAGGTACTCGTCCAGGAGGGTCGTCGGGGCCACGCCGTCGGGCCCCCAGTGCAGTTCGTCGTCCAGGAACCAGCCGAGCAGGTTCGGATCGGTCGAGCGCGGCATGGCCTTCACCCGGACGACGTCCGCCACGTGCGCGGCGAACGCCGGGTCGAACCAGTCCCGAGCGGCGGATCCGGCGGGAATCGACGAACTCAGGTCGAGCACCGGCGTGTACGCGAACCGCGCGCTGAACAGGTCGCTCTCCGACCACGCGCCCAACGTGTTGAACCCCCACTCGTCCAGGCGCCGCGTGGTGGTCTCGACCCACTCCACCGGGTCGGAAAACCGGTTCGCGACGGCCTCGCAGTAGGGGCAGCGTCCGGTGCCGCGTTCGAGGTCCTCCCGGGTGCGCACCGCGTTGACGCCGATCGAGTAGAACGGACGGCCGTCGGGCGTGCGGAACAACCAACGGCCGTCCTGCCCCTGCTCCACCCGGAAGTAGCCCGACCCTGCCGTGTCCGGAGGTGCCGCCGCCGGTACGCCGCTCCCGGCACCGAACGGCCTGCGCCCGTCGTCCCCGCCCCCGAACACCGGGGCCAGCGCCACGCTCGCGGCCAGGAGCCCGCCGAGTAGGACAGCGACGAGGCCGACGCCGCCGAACACCCTCATCCGGCGGCGGCGCAGCCTCGTGCGGAACGATCGCGGCGGGCGGTTCCCGCGGGGGCGTGCGTGCCGTCCGCTGCCGGCTGCGCCGCGTGCCGCACCGCCGGAGGCGCCTCCGGGGGCCGCGTCGGACTCGCCGGACGCGTCGCCGGAAGCGTCCGCGGCAGGGTCACCTATGGAGGGCAGCACCACCCCGGCTCCGAACACGCTGCCGGTCGCCGGGGACCTGGCGATGGACGCGTCACCGCCGGGCCCCGCGTCATAGGGCACGACCTCTGCGCCATCTGCGCTACCGGAGGGAACCGCCTCCTGCGAAGCCCGCTCCGCCCCGCGACGCAACCGCCGCATTCCGACTCCCCGCCGTCGCCCACGTGCTCGGACCCGTACCAGACCGTGCGCCTTGCGCCGTGCGCGGCGACCCTATGCCAGATCCGCCACCCCCGTCAGCCACCCCCGTCACTCACCTCGTCAGTTGCACCCGACGGGCCCTCAGCGGACGGTCACCGGGTGCCGTGCCTGGAACGCGAGCCGCAGGTCCGCGTCCGCCGCGATGTCGTCGAGCAGGTCGTCGAGAGCGGCGAACACGGCCCAGCGCTCGCGGCCCCCGGCGGACAACACCAGGCGGTCGACGACCAGGTCCTCCAGCAGCGGAATGCGGGTGCCCTTCCAGATCTTGTCGGCGAGGCACACCACCAGGTCCTCGAGCGGCAGGCCAGGTTCCGACCAGGTTCCGTGCGTACACGCGAAGCGCGCGAGTTCGGCCTCCACCCCGTGATCGCACAGGAGTTCATAGCCGCCGAGCTCGTGTGCGTGGCCGGGACCGGACAGTTCCTCCCGGTGCACGGCCTTCCCGATGTCGTGGACGGCCGCCCCGAAAAGCACCGACTCCGCATCGAACTCCAGGTCAGGAAACTCCCGTTCGACCCATCTGACGATTCGCCAGGCGACGTCGTGCACAAGTCGCAGGTGCGCCGCGAGGCGCGGTGGAGCCCCGACCTTGCAGAGCAGTTCCACCACCCGGTCGGGAAGAGGGCGAGGGTCCGGGTCACCGGTGTCGGACAAGACCCGGCGCAACGCTTCGGAAGCCATCAGCTAACGGTACGTCACGTCGGCATCGGCACCGTGACGACTTCCTCGCCGCGCGGTGAACTCGTCCGCACCTGCGCGTATCGGACGAAGCCTCCCGGACATGCGCTACGTTGCCGCCCTGCCACCTTGCCGCCTGCGGTCCCGCCAACCGAGCAGAGAGGCCACCAGGCGCGCGTACGCGACCAGTTGGCGTCCACTGCCCGGCGCACGACGGACCGAAGTGGCCGCAGGCGATCGTCGGTGGCATCTTGCTCCACAGCGGCCGCGGCGATGCACGCGCGCGTTGCGAGAGAGAACAGCAAGGGCCTGATATCGATCACATTCGATCAGTCAACCTCGCAAAGACCACGCATCATCCCATCGGAGCACGCCACTCTCGATCACAATCGTTCGACGGCCGAGTGTCGTTGGGCCATCCGCGCCAGTCGGAGACTCGATCGGGCTATTCGCGGTGGCAGCCCGGGTGAATCGCGGTCAAGGGTGGGTTGAGGCCGATCGGCCCCATTCCGAACCCCCCCACCCCCTCCGAAGGACGCCTTCGTCATGCGCAGCACGTGGACTTCCGTCGCCCTGGCCACCGCCCTCAGCGTGTCCGCGGTGGGCGTCGGCGCGGGTGCCGCAACGGCATTCGTCGACGACCGCCCGCAGACCCGTGTCGCCCCGGCGGTCCCCGCGGCGCCGGATCCCACGCAGCTGATCGGCCAGGTCGGCGACCTGGGTGCGGTGCTCAAGACCGTGTCCGGGCTGACCTCGGCGGCGTCGGCCGAGAAGCCGGACGCCGACGTCCTGGGTGACCGCCTCGAACTGCTCACCACCCAGGTCGACAAGCTCCTCAAGTCGCTCGGCGGCGGAGCCGTGCCGCCGGTCGTGCCGGATACCGGAAGCGTCGTCCCGAACAGCGGCACAGTGGCGCCCGACACCGGCACCGTCGTCCCGAACACCGGCGGCGTGCTGCCCGGTGCCGTGCAGGCGGGCACCGGCAAGGCCCTTCCGGTGCCGGCCGTGAGCCTGGAGGACGCGCTCGCGAGCCTCAAGAAGAACGCCGAGGCGCTGGTCGCCGCGGCGACCAAGGTCCCGCCGAACCTCGACGGGGTGAAGACCGCCCTGACCGCGCTGGCCACGGACATCGTGAACGTGCTGACCGCGGCCGTCACGAAGATCGCCCCGCCGGCCTGATCCGCTTGCCGGACCGCCGGTCGCGTGCGACCCGCGCCTCCCCGGATGCCGCGCCGTGCGCGGGCGTCCGGGGCGGTGCCGCATCACCGCCCGGGCGGATGGCATCCTGCCGACCTATGAGCACCGACCCCGCCCCGCGCCGGGCGCCGGCGTCCCACCGCGACGCTCCCGACGGCCGCCACGCGCCCGTGCCTACGCTCGCCGCCCTCGTGGCGGACGTCCTGGTGCTGGTCCCGGATGCCGCGGACGGCCGCCGGACGGTGCTCGGGCTCGCCGGGCCGCCCGGGGCCGGCAAGTCGACGCTCGCCGTACACCTGGTGCGGGAGGTCGGGCGGCGGCTGGGCGCGGGCGTGGCGGCGTACGTTCCGCTCGACGGTTTCCACCTCTCCAACGCGCAGTTGGAACGCGTCGGGCGCCTCGACCGCAAGGGCGCACCGGACACCTTCGACGCGTGGGGCTATGCGGCGCTGCTCGCGCGCCTGGCCGCCGAGCGCGACCACGACGTGTACGTCCCCGACTACGACCGCACGCTGCACGAGCCGGTGGCCGCCCGGCACCGCGTGACGCCCGCCGCCCGGCTCGTCGTCACCGAGGGCAACTACCTTGCCGCGGACGCCCCGGGGTGGCGTGCCGCCCGCGAACACATCGACGTGCTCTGGTACGTCGAGGCGCCGGACGACGTACGCGAGGCCCGTCTCGTCGACCGCCAGCTCGCCGGCGGCCGGGACGAACCGGCGGCCCGGGACTGGGTGGAGTGCAGCGACCGCGCGAACGGCGAGTGGGTCAAGCCGTCGCGGGACGCGTGTGACCGTGTCATCGTGCCGCCGGAGCTTCCCGCGATCTGAAGAGCTCGGCGGCACGAGGGAATTGAGCGATCGGCTCAGCGGCCCGCGGGGATGTTGAGGAACATCGTCACGGCGGTCATGACCACGGCGACGTAGGCCGCCGCCATGATCCAGCGGACGGTGTTGAAGCGCGCGCTTCGCGGCCATACCCACACCAGGATCAGCGGCAGGAGCGTCAGCAGCGCGAACTCGACCGCCCGTTCGATGGCGGCGGTCGCCGCCGGGCACGTCGTCTCTGTGGGAGGTTCGCAGGAGTCAAAGGCCATGGCCGAGAGTCCGAACATGATGAGCAGGAGGACTGAGGCGGGCACGGCCAAGACGGTGGTCAGGATCGGGGCCAGCGCCCACAGGCGCCTGGGCCGGCGCTGCATCTGCGTGGCCACGGGAGGTGCGGCTGGTAGAGGCATGCTGCCAGTGAACTCCGCGGGTGGCTGCGGGACATGAGTACCCGTACCCGCAAAGTGTGGGTACGCCGCCTCAGTTTCCGACCCGGTCGTACGACCGCAAACGATCGCCGTCCGACCTCTGTTTGTCATGAGCGAGCGCTAGTACGGTCTCCTCGTCTGCCCCTGCGACGGCGAGGAGTCCGATGTACCCCGGAACGTACGCCCGCACGACGCCCGACAAGCCCGCCGTGATCATGAGCGGTTCCGGCCGCACGCTCACGTACCGTGAACTCGACGAGAACTCCACGCGCCTGGCCCGCCTGCTGCACGAGGCCGGGCTGCGCCGGGGCGACGGCATCGCCCTGCTGTCCGACAACAACCTGCACGCCTTGGAGGTGTACTGGGCGGCACTGCGCTCCGGGCTGTATGTGACGGCGGTCAACCACCACCTGTCGGCCGACGAGATCGCGTACATCGTCAACGACTGCGGGGCCCGCGCGCTGATCGTGTCCGCCGCGGTAGGCCGCCTCGCGGAGGCGGTCGTCGCACCGACGCCGGGCGTCGAGGTCCGGCTCGCGTTCGACGGCCCGGTGGTCGGGCACGGCGACTACGAGGAGGCCCTGAAGGGCGTCTCGGCGGACCCGCTCGACGACGAGCCCGCCGGTGCGGACATGCTGTACTCGTCGGGAACGACCGGTCGTCCTAAGGGAGTTCGCGCACCGCTGCCGGACCGCCGGATCAACGAGGAGGGCGACACGCTCGTCGCGGTATTCGCCGCGATCTACGGTTTCGACGAGGACACGGTCTACCTGTCGCCCGCGCCCGTCTACCACGCGGCGCCGCTGCGGTTCATCAGCCTCGTGCACCGCACCGGAGGCACCGCGGTCATCATGGAGCGCTTCGACCCGGAGGCGGCGCTCCGGGTCGTCGAGGAGCACGGCATCACGCACAGCCAGTGGGTGCCGACGATGTTCGTCCGTGCTCTCAAGCTCCCGGAGGAGGTCCGCGGGCGCTACGACCTGACCTCCCTCAAGGTGGCCATCCACGCGGCGGCGCCGTGCCCGGTGGAGGTGAAGCGCGCGATGATCGAGTGGTGGGGGCCCATCCTGTACGAGTACTACGCCGCCACCGAGGCCAACGGCGTGACCCTCATCGACTCGGCACAGTGGCTCGAGAAGCCGGGGTCGGTCGGGCGGGCGGCCCTCGGGGTCATCCGGATCTGCGACGACGAGGGCACCGAACTGCCGGCGCGCTCGGTGGGCACCGTGTACTTCGAGCGCGAGGAGGTGCCGTTCCGGTACCACGGCGACGAGAACAAGACGCGCGAGGCGCAGCACCCCGTGCACGAGACGTGGTCCACGACCGGCGATGTCGGCTACGTCGACGAGGACGGCTTCCTGTTCCTCACCGACCGCAAGGCGTACATGATCATCTCCGGTGGGGTGAACATCTACCCGCAGGAGGTCGAGGACGCGCTCGCGCTGCATCCCAAGGTCGACGACGTCGCGGTGATCGGTCTGCCGGACGAGGACCTCGGCGAGCAGGTCAAGGCGGTCGTGCAGGCCGCCTCCGGGGTCGAGACGGGGCCCGGACTCGAGCGCGAGCTCATCGACTTCGTACGCGGGCGCATCGCGCACTACAAGGCGCCGCGCAGCGTGGACTTCGTGGCGGAGCTGCCGCGTACGCCGACCGGCAAACTGCTCAAGCGCGTGGTGAAGGCGAGGTACGAGACGGCCGGCTGAGCGCCGCACCGGACCCCGCCCGGGTGCGCTCGGACACGAGGAGACACCCGGGGACGCGCGGCGGACGGTCGCCGGACCGGCGTTCAGTCGCCGACGTCGGCGACCGTCCCGCCCGTGATACGGGCGAGTTCCTCCATCGTCGTGGGGAAGACCGTGTGCGCGAGGCCGCCGGCCGCCCAGACCTGGTCGTGCTTGCCGAGCCAGGTGTCGACGACGGTGCGTACCGGCGCGGGGTGGCCGACCGGGGCGACGCCGCCGATGCGCTGACCGGTGGCTGCGTACACGAAGTCGGCGTCGGCGCGCCGCACTTCGGCCGCTCCGACCAGGGCCGCGACGCGCTTGGTGTCGACGCGGTGGGCGCCGCTGGTCAGGACGAGGAGCGGGGCGCCGTCCGCGTCGAAGATCAGGCTGTTGGCGATCGCGCCGACGTCGCACCCCAGGTGCGCGGCGGCCGCGGCGGCGGTGGGCACGTCGTCGGGCAGTTCGCGTACGGCGCCGGTGACGCCGTGCCGGGCGAGGTCCGCGACGACGCGGTCGAGCGCGTTGGTCATGCCGAGGACCCTACTGGGTGGTCCGGGAGAGCGCTCCCGCATTTGGTGCCGCCACCGAGCCGCGCGGCCCACCGGGTCACACCGTCTCGGGCCGGAACACGTCGTGGTCGGACAGCAGCTTCTCCAGGCGGGCCTGGTCGACGCGGTTGACCATGGTCTCGGTCTCCTGCCGGTCGCGGATGACCTTGGCGAGCGTGAAGGACGACGTCACCAGGAAGAGCGCGCCGAGGCCGATGAATCCGCGCACCCACGCGGAGACGGGCAGGTAGGCGATCCCGATCCCCATGGCGGTCATCGCCGTGGCGAACGAGATCCAGGCCTGGAAGTAGAACATCGCGGTGTTGCGGGGCTGCAAGGGCGTTGTCATAGAGGCATGGTGGCGCCGGGCGAAGCGGAATTCCTGAGTACGCCTACTCAGATTGGCCGCCGCGTGCGCTGTGCAACTCCCCTATACGGCGAGGCCGGATACTCGGATGGTGACGTTGAGGCGTCCCCGCAGGCCGAGTTCGGCGGGCCCGGTCCCCGGGTACGTCTTCGGCACACCGTGGAAGGCGAAGCGCGACGGGCCGCCGAACACGAACAGGTCGCCGGACTCCAGTTCGACGTCGGTCCACGGACGGGTCCGCGTCTCGGTGTTCCCGAGTCTGAAGACGCAGGTGTCGCCGAGGCTGAGGGACACCACGGGCTCGTCGCCCGCCTCGTACCGGTCCTGGTGCAGGCCCATGCGGGCCCGGTCGTCGTAGAAGTTGACGAGGGCCAGGTCGGGAGCGAAGTCCGGCCCTGGGCCCGCGCCGTACGCCTCGGCGACCGCGCGGCGCCCGATCGTGCCCAGCCAGTCCGGGAACGGCTTGACCGGTGTTCCGTCGCGCGTCACGCGCACGTAGCGGTACGGCTGCCAGGTCCAGCCCAGCGACACCGACCGCACGGACATGACGCCGCCCGACGGCAGCACGACGGTCTCCAGTCCGGCAGGCGGCCGGGCCCACGCGCGGCAGGCGGCGAGCAGCGCGGCTTGCTCCTCCGCGTCGAGCCAGCCGGGCACGTGCACCGCCCCCGGCGCGACCTCGCGGCGTTGCCGGGGGAACAATGCGGACATGCGGGCCAGCCTAGACGGGCGCTCCGACGTGTTACTGCTTCCAGGCGCCTTCCAATTCGTCCTGCGCGAGGCCGAGTGATGCGGCGGCGAACAGCACCTCGCGGGTGGCGTCCGCGGGGAAGACCACGCCGTCGAGGTCGAGGAGCTGCCCGGCCTGTGCGGCGTACGCCTCGGGGGTGTCCGCGAGCGCGCCCGGCGCGACGCCCAGCACGATGCGCGCCGCCCGGCCGCCGCCCACGCTGAAGATCTCGCCGCTGACCGGCACGTCTTCGCTGCCCAGCCAGACGACGAACGGGGCGACCTTGTCCGGGGTGAAGTTCTTCTCCAGGAACCCGCGGAATACCGGGTCGGGGATGCCGGCGGTCATCCGCGTGTAGGCGACGGGCATGATCGCGTTGACCCGGATCCCGTCGCCGCGGCCGTCCATCGCCAGTGACTTCGTCAGGCTGAGGACGCCGCCCTTGGCCGTGATGTAGTGGCTCGTCCCGGTGATGCCGAAGATCGAGTTCGAGGTGGTGTTGACGACCCGCCCGCGCGCGGCCTTCAGGTGGGGCCATGCGGCACGTGTCACGTTGACGGTGCCGGTCAGGTGGACCGCGAGCATCTTGTCGAACATCTCGGCCGGGATCTGGTCGAACATGCCGCCGTGCGAGATGCCCGCGTTGTTCACCACCACGTCGAGGCGCCCGTACGCGTCGAGCGCGGCGCCCACGACGCCGTCCGGCTCGTCGGCGACGCTGTGCGTGTCGGCCACCGCCACGCCGCCCGCGGCGGTGATCTCCGCGACGACGGCGTCCGCCGGGCCGCCGCCCTCGGCGTCGGCGACGTCGTTGACCACGACCTTCGCACCGCGCGCGGCGAACGCGAGCGCGTGTTCGCGGCCGAGACCGCGTCCCGCGCCGGTCACCAGGACCGCCTGGCCGTCGAAGCGGATCTGCGTCACGGTCGCCTCCACACACGTCGCGGGGCGCGCCGCCCCGTCGCCGCGTACCCTCCCGGGAGAGGAAACCGGTTTTCGTTCACATGGTCAAGGGCAGGCTCAGGCCGGCACACCGAGCGGCGTGCCCGTCCTCCCCGCCTCGTGGACGAAGTGGTCCTCGTCGTAGGTCAGCCGCCTCGGGGTGACCCCCGACAGCCGCTCCAGCCGCTCGCGGGTCTCGTCGTCGCGCGGCGTGTAGACGGACATGCGCGCGCCCCTGCCGTCACTGGTCACCATGTGCGTGACGGCGAAGTCGAGCGACCCGACGGCGCTGTGGTAGTAGCACTTGACCGCGCTGTCCATGCCGGCGACCTCCTGCCGCCGCCACAGCTCGTGGAACTCCGGGGACGCGGCGATGAGCGCGTCGACCATCGGCCCCCACCCCGGATCGCCCGGGTCCGCCGCCACCGCGGCGCGCAGCTTGGCGACCAGCTGCCTGCTCGTACCGGCCCAGTCCGCGGCCAGGGTGCGCCACTCGGGGTCGGTGAAGAACATCCACAACGTGTTGCGCGCGCAGGGCGGCAGGTCGCGGTAGTCGCCGACCAGCGCCCGGTACGCCCGGTTGCCCGCCAGGATGGTCCAGCGCGGGCCGATCACCGAGGCCGGGTACGGGTTGAGCTGGTCGAGCACGAGCTGCACCGCCGGGGACACCTGCGCCTCGCTGACCATGTGCTCGGGGTCCGGGACGTCGGCGAGGTGGAAGACATGCGCGCGTTCGACGTCGTCGAGGCCGAGCACGCGCACGACCGACAGCAGCACCTGCGACGAGACGTTGATCTGCCGGCCCTGCTCCAGCCACGTGTACCAGGTCACCCCGATACCGGCGAGCAGCGCGACCTCCTCGCGGCGCAGCCCGGGCGTACGGCGGCGCGGACCGGGCGGCAGGCCGACCGCCTCGGGCGACGTGCGTTCGCGCCGCGAGCGGACGAACTCGCCGAGCTCGCGCCGACGCTTCTCGTTCTGCTCGCGCGACAGGCGTACGCGGCCCACCTGCGCGGAAGAGGACGGCACACGCGCCCCGACCAGCGCCCCCAGCCCGAAACCGACGTCCGCCATACTCCTGTCTCCGTTCTCCCCGTCCATGTGCACCATCCTCACCCGGGCCGCCCCGGCTATCCAGGTGCGGTCAGTACCAGCATCAGCAGGCTCTCGGTACCCGTGTGGCGGCACCCGCAG
The DNA here is from genome assembly GCF_053592165.1 of Streptodolium elevatio. Classification (NCBI taxonomy): domain Bacteria; kingdom Bacillati; phylum Actinomycetota; class Actinomycetes; order Kitasatosporales; family Streptomycetaceae; genus Streptodolium; species Streptodolium elevatio. The sequence continues at coordinate 205,622 of NZ_JBSFVE010000013.1, read as the reverse complement.
GGTGGGGTCATGCCACAAAGCACCCTGACCTCGGCCGCCGGTGCGGCGGCCACCCCCTCCGTCGCGCCGGCGACCGGCGGACCCGACGCGGCCCGCTGGTGGCGGGCCCTCCCCATCCTGCTCCTCGGCGCCTTCCTCCCCGTCCTGGACGCCTTCATCGTCAACGTCGCGCTCGCCGACATGGGCCGCGACCTGGGCGCGAGCGAGGCGCAGCTCGAACTGACGGTGTCCGGGTACGGCGTCGCGTACGCCTGCACCCTGGTCGCCGGCGGCCGCCTCGGCGACCGCTACGGACGGCGTCGGCTGTTCCTTCTCGGCATGGCCTCCTTCACGGTGATGTCGGCCGCGTGCGGACTTGCGCCGAACGTGACAACGCTCATCGTCTTCCGGGTACTCCAAGGCCTGACCGCGGCCCTGATGTTCCCGCAGGTCCTCGCCGCCATCCAGGCGGGCTTCGAGGGCGCCGACCGGCAGAAGGCGCTCGGCGTGTTCGGCCTGGTCGTCGGCTCCGCCGGAGCCATCGGACAGGTCGTCGGAGGACTGCTGCTGCACGCCGACCTGTTCGGCTCGGGCTGGCGTCCGCTCTTCCTGGTGAACGTCCCCGTCGGCGTCCTCGCCCTCGCCCTGGCCCGCCGCGTGGTCCCGGAGACCAAGGCCCCGGTCGCCGCGCCGATCGACGTACGCGGCGCGACGTTCCTGGCCGCGACGATCGCCCTGCTCCTGATCCCCCTCACCCTCGGCCGCGCGGAGAACTGGCCCGTCTGGACCTGGATCGCGCTCGCGGCCGTGATCCCCTTGGCCGCGCTCTTCATCGCGACGCAGTCCCGCGCCGAACGCTCCGGCCGTACGCCCTTGGTCCCGCCGTCCCTGCTGCGGCTCCCCGCCGCCCGGCTCGGGCTCTCGGCCCTCCTGGTCTTCGGGACGTGCGTCGGCGGCTTCATGTTCAGCCTCGCGATGATCCTCCAGGTCGGCCACGGCTTCACGCCGATCCGCTCCGGCCTCGCCATGGCCGTCGCCGCCACCGGTTTCCTGCTGGTCGCCCTTCTCGCCCAGCGCTTCGTGGCGCGTCACGGCGCGCTGGTCCTGGTGGTCGGCGCGTTCGTATTCGCGCTCGGCACCGACGCGTTCGCCACCGTGGCAGGCGTCACCGAGGAGAGCCTCACCCTCCCCGAACTGCTCCTCCCGCTCTTCCTCGCGGGCGTCGGATGGGGCATGGTGCTCGTTCCCCTGCTCGGCCTGACCCTCGGCGCGCTCCCCGTGGACCGCGCCGGCCTCGCCGGCGGCGTCCTGTCCACCGCGCTGCAAATCGGCCTGGCGAGCGGAGCCTCCATCCTCGGCTCGACCCTCTTCGCGGTGGCAGGCGACCATCCCGACCCGGACGCCTGGCGCAACGCCACCTACGCCGTGGCGGCCGTCCTCACCGCCCTCGCCCTGCTCACCGCCGCCCTGTGCCTCCGCCTCCACCTGGTCACCAGGAAGCCCTAGTCGCTCCTGGCACGCCCCGGCCGGGGCCGGTGCCCCGCATCGGCCGCGGGGATCGCACGATGAAACTCCGGACGGGGCAAACGAGTTCGCGTGGCGGCGCGGCGGGCGGCAAGTCGCCCCGGTTGGGTTCGGCGAAGGTCCCGTCCGGGGGCCGGCCGGGGCAACCGGGCCACCGGCGCTTCGTGCCCCCGGCGTCGCCGCGACGTTGCGTGCGGGTCCTCGACCATTCGGCGCAGGCCGGGTAGCCCGGTCCGGTGGATCGCCGCGCGGCGCCGGGTCGGTTGCGGGAGGGGGTTGCTGCACTGTCGGGAAGGCACGCCCGCTCGTGGCGGCCACCTCCCTCAGGAGTGACTGTGAACCGATTCCCCGTCCTGCGGACCCGTCTCGCCGTCGGCGCCTCCATTGTGGTGCTGGGCATGGGCGTGGCGACCGCCGTACCCGCCGCCGCCACCGCCGCCATCGCCTCCGGCGAGTACTGCCACGCCGGTTGCCAGGCCCGGGGTGGCGACGGCGTCCGGGGCGACAACGTCATCACCACCCACCACCTCACCGAGGCAGCGGCCGTACGGGCCGCCCAGGCCGCCCTCGACGCGGCCGAGGCCGACGGCCAACGCGTCAGCGTCGCCGTCGTGGACCGCAACGGCAACGCCATCGTGCAGCTGCGCGGCGACGGCGCCGGGCCCCACACGTACGAGTCGGCACGCCTCAAGGCGTACACCGCCGCGTCCTTCAACGCCCCCACCTCGGTCCTGGTCGGGCGCCTCGAACAGAACCCGACCCTGGCCGACATCCCCGGCACGCTGTTCCTCGCCGGCGGCGTGCCCGTCCAGTTCCAGGGCGCCCCCATCGCCGGTATCGGCGTCGCCGGTGCCCCGAGCGGACTCTCCGACGAGCAGTACGCCCAGGCCGGCCTCGCCGCGATCAGCCACTGACGTCCCGGTCGTCGTCCGTGCCCGCGCCGCGCGGCCGCCTTCGGGCACGGACGGCGAACCCCGCCCGGTCCCGCCGAGTTCCCCCCGCTACCGCAACACCTCGGCATCCACGAACAACGTGTCGCGGGGAGTCTCGGCGGCGAACGGCTCCCCGGCGTCCGCGTCCCACTCCTCCTCGTCCTCCGCCATGCGCTCGATCAACGCGTAGAACCGCTCCTCGGCCGGCTTCAGCGCCGCGACCGTCTCGGCCAGATCGACGCGCCCGACGAATCGCGCACCTTCCTGCCCCACCGAGAGCACCGCCAGCCAGGCGTCCGACGACGGCTTCAGCAACGCCCCGCTGGTCTCGGCCCAGAACAGCACGTAGTCGTCCCCGGGCTCCGACCTGAACCGACCGGCCCCGGCCAACAGCAACATCGCCGTGTGCATGGTGTATTCGTCGTAGCCGACCTCGAACAGGTACGCCTCCAAGGCACCTTCGCGGTGCAGGAGCACCACCGTCGTCGACCGCCCCGCGCACGACTCCTCGACACACTCGGCAAAGAACTCCCGTGCCGTGGTGTCCGCGTCAAGCCGGTCCCACCGGTCTGCCGACGAGGAGCCGTCCCAGAACCAGCCGGTGAACATCTCACCGGGGTTGGCGACCACCTCGACCCCCGGAACCGGGGCGTCCAACCACGCCTCGAACCCCTCACGCGTCATCGGTACGCGCGCAGCCAGCATGAAACTGTCCGACACCCTGCCCCCAACCCTCCCCGACCGCCCCCGACCGCCCCCGACCGCCCCCGACCGCGAGAACCTACACGGCCCCGGTGACGTCCCCATTGCCGCCACAGCCCGGCGCTCTCGAGGAGACCGGGCCGATCCGCACCGGCTTCGACGAACTCGGCGACGCCTGCGGGAAGTTCCACGAGCGCGTGGACGACGGCCTCGCCATCATGAACAAGGCCACGTCGGCGGAGGAAGGGCCGGACTATGCACACGTGTTCGCGGGTGTTCTGCACAGTGTCAGGTTCGGCCCTGGGGAGGCCGGGTGAGTGACGGGGGATCGTACGGCAGCGGGGAGAGCGGCTCGGCGGCCTCGCGGAGGTGACCGTACGCACGCGCGCCGCCATGCCCGTGCACGAAGTGCCGCGTTGCCGGGATGTTGGGCTATCGGCACGTCTCGACGCAGAGCGCACCACGGGGGTTCACGAGGCACCACGTGGTACGGCTCTCCGGGCTGCCCGACGTTCCGCGCACAGTCCCCCTGTTCGCCCGCGTGGCTCCGACGCCGCCCGGATGGCTCCCGGCGAAGTGACCTCGCTCCGCCGCCTCGTGGCCGAGGGGGGCAACCACGAGACGGCGGCGGCCTGAGCCGATCGCTTGGGGAGTGGGGGAATGGCCGACAAGGCGGCCGATGTCAGCGCGGGGTCAGGGCCTCCCCGACGCCGAGCGTCCTGGCGATGAGCATCCGCTGCACCTCGGACGTGCCCTCGCCGATCTCGAGGATCTTGCAGTCGCGCCAGAAGCGGGCCACCGGGTACTCGTTCATGTAGCCGTAACCGCCGTGGATCTGCGTCGCCTCACGGGCGTTGTCGACCGCCGCCTCGGACGTGTACAGCTTCGCGAGCGCGGCCTCGTGCTTGAACGACTCGCCGTGGACCATCCGGGACGCCGCGTGGCGCCACGTCAACCGGCTTGTGTGCGCCCGCAGTTCCATGTCCGCAAGCTTGAACGCGATGGCCTGGTTGGCGCCGATCGGCCGTCCGAACGCCTTGCGTTCGCCGGCGTAGCGGACCGACTCGTCGACGCAGCCCTGCGCCAAGCCGGTGGCCAGCGCGGCGATGGCGATTCGCCCCTCGTCCAGGATGCCCAGGAACTGGGCGTAGCCGCGGCCGAGTTCCCCGAGCAGGTTCTCGCCCGGCACGCGGCAGTCGCTGAAGGACAGTTCGTGGGTGTCGGAGGCGTTCCAACCGACCTTGGAGTACGGCGGGGCGACGGTCATGCCCGGCGTGCCGGCGGGCACGATGATCGTGGAGATCGCCTTGCCGCCGTCGGGCTTCGTGCCTGTCACGGCGGTGACTGTCACCAGTCCCGTGACGTCCGTCCCGGAGTTGGTGATGAAGCTCTTGCTGCCGTTGATGACCCACTCGCCGGTGGCGTCGTCGCGGCGCGCCGTCGTACGTGTCGCTCCGGCGTCCGACCCGCCGTCGGGCTCGGTGAGTCCGAAGGCCCCCAGCATCTCCCCCGAGCAGAGCTTCGGCAGCCACTGCCGCTTCTGTTCCTCGGTCCCGTACTTGTGGATCGGCATGGCGCCCAGTGAGACCGCTGCCTCCAGGGTGATGGCGACCGACGAGTCCACGCGCGCCAGTTCTTCCAAGGCGACGCCGAGCGCCAGATAGTCGCCGCCCATGCCGCCGTATTCCTCGGGGAACGGCAGGCCGAACAGCCCCATCTTCCCCATCTCGCGCACGATCGGGTACGGGAACTCGTGCCGCTCGTAGTAGTCCCCGATCACCGGCGCGATCACGTCGCGCGCGAACTCCCGCACGGTCGCCCGCAGGAGCTCAAGGTCGTCGTCGAGTCTGTGGTCGAGCATGATCGTCGCCTACCTCTGCTGATCGCCCGCGAGTGCGCGGACGGTACGGGACGGGCTGGGTCGGCCCAGGTGTTCGGCCATCCACGTGCTTGTGGCGACGAGGCGGCCGAGGTCGACGCCGGTGTCGACGCCGAGCCCGGTGAGCATCCACACCAGGTCCTCGGTGGCGAGGTTGCCGGTGGCGCTCTTGGCGTACGGGCAGCCGCCGAGTCCGCCGGCCGACGCGTCCACGGTCGCGACGCCCGTACGGAGCGCGGCCAGCGTGTTGGAGAGTGCCTGGCCGTACGTGTCGTGGAAGTGCACGGCGAGCCGGTCGGTGTCGATACCGGCATCCGCGAACCGGCCGATCATGTCCGTCACTTGGCCCGGCGTGGCCACGCCGATGGTGTCCCCGAGGCTGAGTTGCCAACAGCCCATCTGGATGAGGCGTACGCCGACGTCGACCACCTGCGCGGGGTCGACGGCCCCTTCCCACGGGTCGCCGAAGCACATCGACAGGTAGCCGCGGGTACGGACGCCCGACGCGGTCGCGCGCGCCACGACGGGCGCGAACATGTCGAGTGCCTCCTCCAGCCCGCGGTTGAGGTTCCGCTGCGCGAACGTCTCGGTGGCACTGGCGAAGACCGCGACATGCCGCGCGCCCAGCTCCAGGGCCCGGTCGAGCCCGCGTTGATTCGGCACGAGCACGGGGAGGTCCACCGCGGCGAGGTCCTCGATCTCCGCGAACACCTCGGCCGCGTCCGCCAGTTGCGGCACCCAGGCGGGCGGTACGAAGCTCGTCGCCTCGATCGTGGTGAGCCCGACCCCGGCGAGCCGCCGGATGAACTCCGCCTTCACATGGGCGGGGACCATCGCCGACTCGTTCTGGAGCCCGTCGCGCGGCCCGACCTCGTGGATCGTGACGCGGGCCGGAAGGCCGGCCTCCGGGACGACCATGGGCAGAGCGTTCATGACTTGTCCTCGCCTTCGACTGCCCCGCTCCGAACGGCGTCGTCCCGGTCGGCGCCGCCGGCCTCGGTGCCGCTCTCCGCGCCGCCGCCCTCCTCCGGGTGGACCAGCGCCAGGACTTCGTCCAGCGCGACCCGGGACCCCACGTCCACCCGCAGTTCCGCGAGGGTGCCGTCGAAGGGCGCGGTCACCGCGTGCTCCATCTTCATCGCCTCGACGACCACGACCGCCTGACCCGCCGTCACCCGTTCCCCGGCGGCCGCCTTCACGACGGTGACGGTCCCCGGCATGGGGGCCACCAGCGTGCCGTCCCCCGCCACACCCCCTGCCCCCGCCCCCGACGCCACGGGGTCATAGGGGGCGGCCCGCCACGTCTCCGCTCCTTGTGAGAGCCACCAACTGCCGTCGTCGGCAAGGGCGTAGCGGAAGGTCTCGGCCAATCCGTCGTACGTCAGCCGCACCTGGTCGGGCCCAACGATCACGATGTGCGCGGGCACCGCCGTACGTTCGACCGCGCTCTCCTCCGCGTCGTACGACACCTCCGTGTGCCGCCCCCGCCCGTGCACCCGCACCGTGGTCGGTTCGGCGCCCTCGACGCGGAACCGGTGGACGGTGGCCGCGTGTTCGCCGAGGCGCCAGCCCGAGGGCACCGAGAACGGATCGGTCCATCCGTCCGACGCGCCCGGCTCCGGCCCCGATCCCGTGCCCGCCCCCGCCCCCGGTTCCAAGGCCGCGTGCGCGAGCAACGCGGCCAGGACCGCGACCGTCGGCGGCGTGTCCCCCCGCAGCAGCGACGGCATCGCCGCCTCGACCAGACCGGTGTCCAGGCGGCCCGCCACCACGTCCTGGTGTGCCAGCAGGCGGGCCAGGAAGCCGATGTTGGTGTGCACGCCGAGCACCGTCGTCTCGGTGAGCGCCGTACGCAGGATGCGCAGCGCCTCGTCGCGGTCGTCCCCGTGCGCGATCACCTTGGCGAGCATGGGGTCGTAGCCGGTGCCGACCTCGGCCCTTTCCGCGAGCCCGGAGTCGACGCGTGCGAGGTGCCGGGGTTCGTCCAGCACGAGGACGCGGCCGCCGCCCGGCAGGAAGCCCCGGTCCGGGTCCTCGGCGTAGATGCGCGCCTCCACCGCGTGTCCGCGCATGCGCAGCGCCACTTCGTCCTGCGCGAACGGGAGTTCGCCGTCGGCCGCGATGTCGATCTGGCACTCGACGAGGTCCAGGCCGACGACGAGTTCCGTGACGGGGTGTTCGACCTGGAGGCGGGTGTTCATCTCCATGAAGTAGTAGTCGTCGGGGTGGTCCGCCGACACGATGAACTCGACCGTGCCCGCGCCGACGTACCCGCAGGAGCGAGCCGCCTCGACGGCCGCGGCGCCCATCGCGGCGCGCTGCCGGTCGTCGAGCAGCGGGGAGGGGGCTTCTTCCACGATCTTCTGGTGGCGGCGCTGGAGACTGCATTCGCGTTCGCCGAGGTGGATGACGTTGCCGTGGGTGTCGGCGAGGACCTGGACCTCGATGTGCCGGGGCCGGTCGATCCAGCGTTCGACGAGCAGGGTGTCGTCACCGAACGCGCCCGCCGCCTCGCGCCGCGCTGCGGCGATCTCGTCCGCCAACTGCCGTTCGTCGCGTACGAGATGCATGCCCTTGCCGCCGCCGCCCGCGGACGGCTTCAGCAGCACCGGGAAGCCCACCTTGCGGGCCTCGTCGCCGAGTTCGGCGTCGGAGAGGCCCGCGCCGCTGCTGCCGGGCACCACGGGCACGCCCGACGCGGCGACCGTCTGCTTCGCGCGGATCTTGTCGCCCATCAACTCGATCGCCGTCGCAGGCGGTCCGACGAAGACGATGCCGGCGGCCTCGACGGCACGCGCGAACTCCGCGTTCTCGGCGAGGAATCCGTAGCCCGGGTGGATCGCGTCGGCGCCCACCCGCACTGCCGCCGCGACGACGGCGGCGATGTCGAGGTAGTCGGGCACGCGTACGGCGACGTCCGCCTCCAGCACATGCGGCGCGCCCTCGTCGGCGTCGGTGTGGACGACCGCCGTGCGGATGCCCTTGTCGGCGAGCGTCGAGGCCACGCGTCGGGCGATCTCGCCCCGGTTGGCGATGAGGACCGTGTCGAACATGCGGCGGCTCACATCCGGAAGAGGCCGAAGCCGGGGTCGGCGAGGGGGGCGTTGGCGCACGCGGTCAGCGCGAGACCGACGACGGTGCGGGTGTCGAGCGGGTCGATGACCCCGTCGTCCCACAGCCGGGCGGTGGCGTAGTATGCGCTGCCCTGCCGTTCGTACTGGTCGAGCACCGGCTGCCGGAAGGCCGCCTCGTCCTCCGCGGGCCAGTCCTCGCCGCGCGCGGCGAGTTGGTCGCGCTTGACGGTGGCCAGCACGGTGGCGGCCTGTTCGCCGCCCATGACCGAGATCTTGGCGCCCGGCCACATCCACAGGAAGCGCGGCGAGTACGCCCGGCCGCACATCGAGTAGTTGCCCGCCCCGTGCGAACCGCCCACCACCACCGTCAACTTGGGAACCCGCGTGGTGGCGACGGCGGTGACCATCTTGGCGCCGTGCTTGGCGATGCCGCCGTTCTCGTACGCCCGGCCGACCATGAAGCCCGTGATGTTCTGCAGGAACAGCAGCGGGATGGCCCGTTGGTCGCACAGCTCGATGAAGTGCGCGCCCTTCAGCGCCGATTCGGAGAACAGGATGCCGTTGTTGGCGACGATGCCGACCGGGTGGCCGTGCACGCGCGCGAAGCCGGTGACGAGCGTCGCGCCGTACTCGGCCTTGAACTCCGAGAAGCGCGAGCCGTCGACGATGCGGGCGATGACCTCGCGCACGTCGTAGGGCGTGCGGTTGTCGGCCGGCACGACGCCGTACAGCCCGACCGGGTCGACGGCCGGTTCCTCCACCGGGGCGACGTCCCACGGCCGCGGTGCGCGCGGGCCGAGCCCGGCCACGATGTCGCGCACGATGCGCAGCGCGTGCGCGTCGTCTTCGGCGAGGTGGTCGACGACGCCCGACGTGCGGGCGTGCACCTCGCCGCCGCCGAGTTCCTCCGCGGTGACGACCTCGCCCGTCGCGGCCTTCACCAGCGGCGGGCCGCCCAGGAAAATGGTGCCCTGGTTGCGCACGATGACGGTCTGATCGCTCATCGCCGGGACGTACGCCCCGCCGGCCGTACAGGACCCGAGCACCGCGCTGATCTGCGCAATGCCCGCGGCCGACAAACGCGCCTGGTTGAAGAAGATGCGGCCGAAATGGTCGCGGTCCGGGAAGACTTCGTCCTGCATCGGCAGGAAGGCACCGCCGGAGTCGACCAGATACACGCACGGCAGGCGGTTCTCGTACGCGATCTCCTGCGCCCGCAGGTGCTTCTTCACGGTCAGCGGGTAGTACGTGCCGCCCTTCACCGTCGCGTCGTTCGCCACGACCATGACCTCGCGCCCCGACACGCGCCCGATGCCCGCGACGACGCCCGCCGCGGGTGCCGCCCCGTCGTACAGGCCGTCGGCGGCGAGCGGGGCCACCTCCAGGAACGGCGAGCCGGGGTCGAGCAGGGTGTCCACGCGCTCGCGCGGCAGCAGCTTGCCGCGAGCAACGTGCCGGGCGCGGGCGGTCTCGCCGCCGCCGAGGGCCGCGGTCGCGAGCCGTCGCCGCAGTTCCGCGACTTCACCCATGTGGGCGAGCGTGTTCGCCCGGTACGCCTCGCCGTGTCCGTCCGCGCGTGTGCCCAGTCGTGGCCCCAGCCCCGCCGAGGGCGCCGCACCGGCGCGCGCGGCGGTTCCGTTCGCGCGGACGCCGGTGGTCGTGGGGGTTGCCCGCATGCCGCCGCCTCCGTGTGTCGCCTCGTCCCGCCACCGGCCGCCTGTTAGCGAGCGTTAACAGAACTTGATGGACCCGACGTTAGCGATCGTTCACATCCGTGTCTAGCATGGGGGCCATGTCGGTCGAGCAGGTCACCAGTCCGCGCCGCGCGCAAATCCTGCGCGAAGCCGCGCGCCTCTTCGCGGCACGCGGCTTCCACGGCGTCAGCGTCGACGAGATCGGCGCGGCGTCCGGCATCACCGGGCCCGGCCTCTACCGGCATTTCCGCGGCAAGGACGCGATGCTCGCCGAGCTGCTGATCGGCATCAGCGAACGGCTGCTCTCCGGTGGCCGCGAATGCGTCGACGAGCACGGCGCGCCGGCCGACCGGCTGGACGCGCTCATCACCCGGCACGTCGACTTCGCCCTCGCGGAGCCCGCGCTGATCGTGCTGCACGACCGCGACCTCGCGAGCCTGCCGGAGGCCGACCAGCGCAAGGTACGGCGGCTCCAGCGGGCGTACGTGGAGATATGGGTGGGCGTGGTCGTCGACGCCTACCCGGGCTTCACGCGCGATTCACAGCCCGCCACCGAGGCACAGGCCCGCGCGTCCGTGCACGCCGTGTTCGGACTGCTCAACTCGACCCCGCACAGCGCCGCCGCCGGCCACCGCGGGCCGCGTCCCCCCGGCCCCGACACGATGGCCGCCCTCCTGCGCACTCTCGCCCTCGGCGCCTTCGCCGCGGCGGGCCGCTGACCACTGCGCGCCGACCGCCCCGAACGGGCCGTTCCACCTTGCGTGGGCCCGCACCGACCTGTGCAGCCCCGCACCGACTCCCGCCGGCCCCTGTCGACCCGCCCGCCGAAGCCCAGCCGACACCCCGAGGACGTATGCCGATGCCCCTGGTGACCCGCACCCACGACGCCGCGATCGCCACCGTCACGCTCGACTCGCCCGCCAACCGCAACGCGCTGTCGGCGGCGCTCATGGACGAACTGGACGCGCACCTGGCCGCCGTCGCCGCGGACGCGTCCGTACGCGCGGTCGTCCTCACCCACACCGGCCCGACCTTCTGCGCCGGCGCCGACCTCAAGGAAGCCGCCGCGGGCGGCATGGAGCGCGGTACGCAGCGGCTGCTCGGCCTGCTCGCGGCGATCATCGAGCTGCCCGTCCCGGTGCTCGCCCACCTGCGCGGCAACGCCCGCGCCGGCGGCCTGGGCCTGGTCGGCGCGTGCGACCTCGCGGTGGCCCCCGCGTCGACGTCGTTCGCGTTCTCCGAAGTTCGCCTGGGCCTCGCGCCCGCGATCATCTCGCTGAGCACTCTGCCGCGCCTGAACCCGCGCGCCGCCGGCCGGTACTTCCTCACCGGCGAGGAGTTCGACGGCACCGAGGCGGCGCGCATCGGGCTGCTCACGCTGGCCGGTGACGGCGTCGAAGGCACCGACGCCGCAGCCGAACACCTGCTCGCGGGCCTGCGCCTGGCGTCCCGTCAGGGCCTGGTCGAGACCAAGAAGCTGCTCAACGCCGCGCTCGCGGAACGCGTGGCCGCCGACGGCGCCGCGACGGTACGCCTGTCCGCCAAGCTCTTCGCCTCCGAAGAGGCCGCCGAGGGCATGCGCGCCCGTAGGGAACACCGCCCGCCGCGCTGGGCGGACTGAGCGGGACGTACCGACCCGGCTCGCCCCCGACGTGACCGAACCAACCGATCTGGACCGCGACCACCGACCACCGAAGGGCCGAGGATCGAGCGCATGATCAGTATCGCCAAGCTGACACCCGAGGACCGGCCCGCCTGGGAAGATCTGTTCACCGGCTACAACACCTTCTACGAAAGGGTGTTGCCGCCGGAGGCGTTCGACCGGGCCTGGTCCGGGTTCCAGGCCGACACCCGCATCCACGCCCTGGGCGCGACACTCGACGGCCGCCTCGTCGGCATCGCGCACTTCCTCGTGCACGCGAGCACCACGTCCGCGGACGTGTGCTACCTCCAGGACCTGTTCACCGCGGAGGACGTACGCGGGAAGGGCGTCGCACGCGCACTGATCGCGGCGGTCTCCGACTGGGCGCGGGCGCACGACTGCGCGCGCCTGTACTGGCACACCCAGGCGCACAACGACACCGCCCGCAAGCTCTACGACAAGGTCGCCCAGAACCGCGGCTTCATCGTCTACCAGCAGAACTTCTAGTGCTGTGGCGGAAGCGGTGAACCTTCCGGTCACAGCACTACACGTCCGGGCCCTGGAGGCGTTCGACCAGGCGGAAGCGCTCGGCCACCACGACGGTCTCGTCGTCGACCTCGAAGCCCGGGTCGCCCAGCGCCTCGCGCATCTCCGGGCTGTGCCAGAACCGTTCGTGGGCCGCCCGCCACGAGGCGATGGAGTCGTCCCCTTCGCCCTCGTCGCGGACGTGCGGCCAGTCGACGTCGCGCAGCGGCAAGGTGCGTACCTCGGTCACCTCGATGACCGCCACCGGCCGCATGTCCGAGTCGACGACGGCGCGGCGCGCACCCACGACGGGCAGCGACTCGCCGCAGACCTCGTAGTCGACGAGCAGCCCGGTCGTCGACGTCTTCTCCCCCGCCAGGATCGCCGCCACGAGCTTGTCGCGCAGCGCGCCGGGAAACCCGAACTCGGCGGGCGGGAGGGCGGAGGGATCGTTCATCTCGAAAGCATAAGCCGACGGACAATCCGGGCCGATGCGGTGACCTGGCAGCCGCGGTAGAGGCATCGCGACGCCGCCCCGCCGCCTGCCGCTCGACGTATGGGCGGGGCGAGCGGGCAGGATGGGGGTGTGCGCGTACGTCCCCTTACTCCCGCGGCGCTGGCCGAGTATCTCGCCGAGGTGGTGGCCGGCCGGGTACCGGAGGGCGGATGGCTGCGCGTCGCGGTCGACGGTGCCGCGGCGGCGGCGCCGGGCGTCCTCGCCGATGCGATGGTGGCGCCGTTGCGGACCGCCGGGCACCCCGTGCAGCGGGTGTCCGCCGACGACTTCCTGCGCCCCGCGTCGGTCCGGCTCGAACACGGGCGCCACGACGCCGACTCGTTCTACTGGTCGTGGCTCGACGAGAAGGGCCTGCAGCGCGAGGTGCTGGATCCCCTGGGCCCGGGCGGCGACGGGCGGGTGCTACCGAGCCTGTGGGACGTCGGGCGCGACCGGGCCACCCGCGCCGCGTACGTCGAACTCCCGCCGGGCGGCGTGTTGCTGCTCGACGGTGCGCTGCTGATCGGGCGTGGCCTTCCGATCGATCTGACGGTGCATCTGAGCCTGTCCCCGGGCGCGCTGGAACGCCGCACCGACGCCGACGCGCGGTGGACGCTGCCGGCGTACGACCGCTACCGCGCGGAGTGCTTCCCCGAGGAGTCGGCCGACTTCGTCGTGCGCTGGGACGACCCGCGCAGGCCCGCGCTGGTGGTGCCCGAATAGCGGGACCGGGTCCGCGGGGAGCCGCCCGGAGCGCCGGAACGTACCGACCGGGCAAATTACCGATCGAACGTTAGCTATGCCTCTGGTACGTGTAACCGCCCGGCACTACGCTCGCCTCCGCTCTTCGCACCGTGCATGCCGCATCACGCATTTGGCACCGATCAGTTCGGCAATCCGCACCGCTCATGTCCCGGGCGCTCCGAGGAGGCCGCATGTCCGAAACCACGTCGCCGAGGGGTGACGCCGGCGCAAGAGAACCCGAGCCCGCCGCGGCGGCCGCTCCGCCCCGAAATCCCCTGGGGCCACTGTGGAATCGGCAGCTCGACCGCTATCCGGGGACCGGCCCGCGGGTCTTCTACCTGTTCATCTCGACCCTGGCCGGCATCGTCCTGTACTACCAGTTGTACGTGCAGTACTCGGTGTCGACGTCCCTGATCTCCGAGTTCGGCATGACGTACATGTTCGCCACGATGATCTCCGTGGTGGGCAACCTGGCCGGTGCCTTCGCGTCGCTGCTGGCCGGGCTCGCGGACCGCTGGGGCCGTGCGAACCTCGTGGTGTACGGCCTGCTCCTGGTGGGCCTGCTCATCGTCTTCGCGGTGCCCAACGCCGAGTCCAAGACGCAACTGATGGTCTACATGGCCATCGTGAGCTTCGTCGAGGGCATCGTCCTGGTCGCCTCCCCCGCCCTGATCCGCGACTTCTCGCCGCAGATCGGCCGGGCCGCGGCGATGGGCTTCTGGACGCTGGGCCCGGTCATCGGCTCGCTGACCACGACGATCGTGACCAGCCACACCCTGGACACCCACGGCTGGGAGGACCAGTTCCGGTTCGCCGGGTACGCGGGCCTCGGGGTGTTCGTGATCGCCTTCTTCGGCCTTCGCGAGCTGTCGCCGCCGCTACGCGACCAGCTGATGGTGAGCCTGCGCGACCAGGCCCTCGTCGAGGCCAAGGCCCGCGGCCTGGACACCGAGCAGATACTCAAGGGCCAGTGGCGGCAGATGATGCGGCCGGACATCGTGGGCCCGGCCGTGGGCATCGGCCTGCACCTGATGTTCTACTACTCGGCGGTCGGCAACCTGGTCGTGTACTACGCGACCGTGTTCGGCTACTCCGAACAGCGGACCAACGCCCTGGCCAACTGGTACTGGGTGGCCAACGCGCTGTCGCTGGTGTTCGTCGGCATCGTGTCCGACCTGCTCAAGGTGCGAAAACCGTTCATGATCCTGGGCGGCGTCGGCACGGTGTTCTTCACCCTGCTGTTCCTGATGCGCACCGACGACCCCGGGACGGGCTACTACCACTCCGCCTGGCTGCTGGTCGGCATCGGCGTGTTCAGCGGCTTCACCTTCGCGCCGTGGATGGCCGCGTTCACCGAGACGGTCGAGCGGCACAACCCGGCGGCGACCGCGATCGGCCTGGCGGTGTGGGGCTGGACGCTGCGCGTCATCGTGTCGGTGTCGGCGATCTTCACCCCGATCATCGTCACGGCGGTCACCCCGCTGGTGAACGACAGCGCGAAGGTCCAGGCCGCCGCCGCGGAGGCGGGTCCCGCGGCCGAGACGGTGCAGGCCAACCCGGGGCTGTTCGCCGAACTGGACGCGTACCCCCGGCAGGAGGACATCCCGCCGGAGCTGCTGGCCAGGGCCATCCAGACCGTGGGGCTGGAGAAGCTCCTCCAGGTCCAGGAGAAGGCGGAGGCCCTGCGCACGTTGGACAAGTACGCCCCTGACGTCCTCGCGGCCCAGGAGCGGGCTCCGGACGAGTGGGAGCGGTGGTGGTGGTTCACCATCGCGTGCCAGGCGCTGTTCCTGCCGACCGTGTTCCTGATGGCCGGGCGCTGGGATCCGCGCAAGGCGCGCGCGGACGCGGAGGAACACGCCCGCAAGGTGGACGCCGAGCTGGCCGAGCTGGTGCGCGGGACGGAGGAGAGCGAGACCGCGGAGAGCGACCGGTAGCGCATACGCGGTACGGCGGCGCGGCAACTGCGGGGAAGGCGGCACAACGCCGCAGGGGCTCGTACCGGCGAAACGCCGGTACGAGCCCCTGCGGGTGAGTGAGCGGGAGGCTCAGCCAATCGTGCGGATGTTCTCCGCCTGCAGGCCCTTCTGGCCCTGGACCACGTCGAACTCGACCTGCTGGCCCTCGACGAGCTCACGGAAGCCGTTCGCCTGGATGGCGGAGAAGTGGGCGAAGACGTCGTCGCCGCCGCCGTCCTGCGCGATGAAGCCGAAGCCCTTTTCCGAGTTGAACCACTTGACGGTACCGGTAGCCATATTTCTCTCCTTCAGGGGAAGGTCCACGAATCCGCACCTCGCGGATCCGGTGTCGCTGTGATGATCACCCTGAATTCGGGAAACGGCGCAAGCACCGATACCGAAAACATCCACCGAAACCAAAAAATGCACCTGTCGTTACAACTCGACAGGTGCACACAGATTTCGCTGGGAACCACAACTGCAACGAGTAAGACGTTAGCACACCCACCCGGCCAACCGCGAAATATGGGAATCGCCGCAGGTCGCAGCCGTGCCGGGGGCGTGTCGCAGCGGGCCCGGGGCCGTAGAGTCCGGGCATGATCGACACCGCCGCGCGCCCCAAGCGCATCGTCCTGGTCCGGCACGGCGAGTCGCAGGGCAACGTCGACCCGATGATCTACGAGCGGGTGCCGGACCACGCGCTGGAGCTCACCGAGCGCGGGCGCGAGCAGGTCGAGGAAGCCGGGCGCGAGCTCCGCGCGCTGTTCGGCACCGAGCACGTGACGGCGTTCGTGTCGCCGTACCGCCGCACCCGCGAGACCTTCCGGCTGCTGGGCCTCGACCCCGAGCGCACCCGCGCCAAGGAGGAGCCGCGGCTGCGCGAGCAGGACTGGGGCAACATCCAGGACCTCGTCGACATGGAGCGCCAGCGGGCGGACCGGGACGCGTACGGGCACTTCTACTACCGCTTCGCGCACGGCGAGAGCGGCGCGGACGTGTACGACCGGGTGAGCTCGTTCCTGGAAACCATGCACCGCGACTTCGCCCGGCACGCGGTGCGGTACGGCCCGGACCGCAACGTCCTGCTGGTCACCCACGGCCTGACGATGCGGCTGTTCTGCATGCGCTGGTTCCACTGGTCGGTCGAGGAGTTCGAGTGCCTGTCGAACCCGGGCAACGGCGAGACGCGCGTGCTGCTGCGCGGCACGGACGGCCGGTACGTCCTCGACCGGCCGTTCGACCGCTGGAAATAGCGCGGCAAAAGTGGCGCGGCGGAGGTGGCACACCGGGGCGGGCAGCCCGTCGGCCGCGGCTCATCGGCCGCACGTAGGAGGCCGGTGTCGACCGTGCGGACGAGGCACGCCGAGATGGCGGGACCGGTCGCCCGACAGGGCCGCCGAACGGGCATGATGTGCTGCATGACCACGATGTCCAAAGGCGCGAACATCCCAGTCCCGACCACCTCGCTGCGTGCGGTGGTCTCCTGGCGGACCGGCGGTGCGCCGGACGTCGACGTTTCCGCCCTGCTCCTGGCCGACACGGGCAAGGTGCGCGGCGAGGAAGACTTCATCTTCTACAACCAGCCCACGCACCCGTCGGGCGCGGTCGCGCACGCCGGCAAGCAGACCGGCGCGGACGGCACCGCGACCGACGCCATACGAGTCGACCTGAGCCGCGTGCCGGCCGACGTCGTGCGCATCGTCGTGGGCGCGTCGGCGGACGGCGGCACGTTCGGCCAGGTGCCCGGCCTGGCCCTCAAGCTGCTCGACGAGGCCGGTCGCGAGCACGCGGTGTTCGACATCGCGGACGCCACGACCGAGACCGCGTTCCTGTTCGGCGAGCTGTACCTGCGCAACGGCGCGTGGAAGTTCCGCGCCGTCGGGCAGGGGTACGCGTCCGGCCTGGCCGGCCTGGCCACCGACTTCGGCATCGCGGTGGACGCCGAGCCGGAGCCCCCCGCGGCCCCGCAGGCACCGGCCGCCCCGGCGGCCGGGTACACGCCGCCGCCGATGCCGCCGTCCGCGGTGCAGACGGCCCCGAACCCGGCCGTGCGCACGCTCCCGACGGCGCCGGCCGCGCCCGTCGTGGCGCCGCCCGCGCCGCAGCAGCCCGCAACGCAGCAGGCGGCCCCGGCGTCGGGTGCGGTCAGCCTGAAGAAGCAGAAGCTCGTCAACATGGAGAAACGTCTCGGCGAGGAGGGCCACGGGCGGCTCCTCGACCTGACGAAGAAGGCCGCGGTCAGCCTGGAGAAGCGCGGCCTCGGCGAGCACACCGCGCGCGTCGCGCTGTGCCTGGACATCTCCGCGTCGATGCAGAACCTCTTCCAGTCCGGCAAGGTGCAGGCGCTCGTCGAGCGCGTGCTGTCGCTCGGCCTGCGCTTCGACGACAACGGCGAGGTGGACGTCTTCCTGTTCGGCCAGAACGGGCACGAGGCCGGCACGCTGAACCTCAAGCAGTACCAGGGCTGGACGAACCAGATGCTCCAGCGCTACCCGCTGGAGGGCGGCACCGACTACGCCGCGGCGATGCGGCTGCTGCGCGAGAGCTACTTCAAGACGTCGGGCCCGCGGCACGCGCCCCTCGCCGACCGCGTTCCGGTGTACGTCATGTTCATCACGGACGGCATGACCAGCACCGAGCAGCTGACGCGCGAGCAGGTGACGTACTCCAGCTACGAGCCGATCTTCTGGCAGTTCATGGGCATCGGCCCGTCGCCGAAGGCGGTCGACAAGGTGGACCCGTCGGCCACCGTGCAGACCGGGCCGAAGAAGAAGCCGAAACTGTCCGAGCGGCTGCAGAACAAACTCATCGAAAAGCTCACCGGCGGTTTCGCGTTCCTGGAGGAACTCGACAACCTTCAGGGCCGCTACACCGACAATGCGGCGTTCTTCGCGGTGACCGACCCCGCGAACCTCACGGACGAGGCGCTGTTCGACCTGATGATGGAGGAATACCCCGACTGGCTGAACCGGGCGCGGAGCATGGGCCTTCTGATCGGCTGAATCTCCCGGTGTCCGGCCCGGGAATTCTCCGGGGTTACCCGGGATTCTCTGGGATTTCCCGGGATTGCTACCTGATTCACCGTCAGCCCCGGTGCCTGGCAACGCATTTGCCTTGCCAGGCACCGGGGCCGACGTCGTCCCGGGACCGAACGCGGATTGCTTCCGCCGGGGGTTCTCCGGCGCGGGATGCCGGAGTTCGCGCGGTCGATTGGCCATGATCGGAAGACCACGTGTCCGAACGTCCGGAGGAACCACCCGTGAGCAGCGTTCCGAGCATCACCCTGAACAATGGCGTGTCGATCCCGCAACTCGGCTTCGGGGTATGGCAGGTGCCTCCGGCCGAGACCGAGGTGGCGGTGCGCGCCGCGCTGGACGCGGGGTACCGCAGCATCGACACGGCCTCGGCGTACGAGAACGAGAGCGGCGTGGGCGCCGCGATCGCCGCCTCCGGCATCCCGCGCGAAGAGTTGTTCGTGACCACCAAGCTGTGGAACCGCCGGCAGGGATACGACACCACGCTTGCCTCGTTCGACGACAGCCTGGCGAAGCTCGGGCTGGAGTACGTCGACATGTACCTCATCCACTGGCCGATGCCGGCCGCCGACCGGTACATCGACACGTGGCAGGCGTTCGAGAAGCTGTACGCCGACCAGCGGATCCGCGCGATCGGGGTGTCGAACTTCCAGATCCCGCACCTCGAACGCCTCTTCGACGGCTCCGGCGTGGTCCCCGCGGTGAACCAGATCGAGCTGCACCCGTACCTCCAGCAGCGCGAACTGCGGTCCTTCCACGACGAGTTCGGGGTGCGGACCGAGGCGTGGAGCCCGCTGGCGAAGGGCGGCGCGCTGCTCACCGACACGGTGATCACCGGGATCGCCGAGAAGCACGGCCGCACGCCCGCCCAGGTGGTGCTGCGCTGGCACGTACAGCAGGGCACGATCGTGATCCCGAAGTCCGTCACGCCGTCGCGCATCGCGGAGAACATCGCGGTGTTCGACTTCGACCTCGACCAGGCCGACAACGAGGCGATCGCGAACCTGGACCGGGGCCGCCGTACGGGCCCCGACCCGGACACGTTCAACCTCGGTTACGACGGCTGACCGGGCCGCCGGCACACCCGCACCTCGACGGGGCGGCGTCCGCGGCGCATCGCGCGCCCGACGCCGCCCCACGCCACGTGGCAGGCGGCGATGAGCGCGGGGAACGCGCCGCCGGAGACCAGCGCGTCCACGTCAGCCGCCGAGGATGCGGGCCTTCTGCGCCGCGAACTCGGCGTCGTCGAGAACGCCTTGGTCGCGAAGCCGGGCGAGGCGTTCGAGCTGGTCCACGACGGGGTCGCCGGCCGGGGACTGCGGGGCGGACTGCTGGGCGGGCGGCGGCGGGGCGGAAGGGCCTTGCGGAGCGTACGCCTGGGCCTGCTGCTGCTCCGCCTGGTACTGCGCCGCGGCGTCCTGTTCGGCCATCCGGTTCGCCTGGTGCTCGCGTACGCGTCCGCTCACCGCGGAGGCCGTTCCCGCGACCACGGCGGTGCGTACCGCGGCCCCCAGCAGCCCGGGGCCGCGGCGGGCCATCATGGGTCCTCGCATCAGCATGGCTTCGCTCCTGTCGGGCGTGTCGTGCCTGTGGTGCCAGTCGTGCCTGTCTCGCCTGTCGTGGCGGCTGCGGCCGTGGCGGCCGCGACGCGTCCCGTGCCGGTCAGGCGCCCTGGGCGGCCACGGCCATCAGGGCGGCTTCCGCGGTCTCGGCGGGGATGCGCTCGAACGCCGCGACGCGGCCGTCCGCCCGCCCGATCGCCGTCGCGATGCGCGCGGCCCAGGTGTTCTCGAAGACGATGACCGCCGCCGACGAGTCGGCGGGCAGGTCGGCCGCGATGAGGTCGATGTCCTCCTGGTTCAGGAGGCCCGCGATGGTGCCGTCGACGTCGTCGAACGCGGCGACGTCGGCGGGGTCGAGGGCGTCCAGCTCCAGATGGGTCGTCTCGCCGTCCGCCGTCTTGCGCACGAAGGTGAGGTCGAGGATGCGGATCGTGCCGCTGTTGACCAGGGCCGCGAGGGCGGGCCCGATCTCGCCTCGGAATTTGCTGCCGGGGAACTCGACCACGATGTAGTCGACAGGTCCCAGATCCATCGTGCCTCCGCCGCCTTCCGGGATCACGGACATCACGGGCATGACGAACGCCCCGGAAACCGCGCGTACAGCGAGTACCGCAGATACCCCGGATGCCTCGAGTACCTCGAATGCCACGGGCATCGCGGAATCCCCCGGTGGCGTCCTGATGATCAGTCAAACCCGGGCCCCGGAGGCCCGCAACAGGAGAGTGGCGTGGTGCTGGTGTGGCGGGATCGGTCCGCCGGGCACAGCATGGAAGCGGCTTTGGAGGGAGCATGGGCGCGCGGGCGAGGACGACCGAGTCGGGCTGGTGGGTGGCGCTGCGGGCGCTCGTCACACTGGTCGTGGTCGTCGTGGCGTACTACGTGCTGCCGGACGACACCGAGGACACGTCGTTCGTGCTCCGGGCCGTGGTCTTCGCGCTGTGCGTGCTGGGCCTCGCCGTGATGATCCTGTTCCTCATCACCCGCGACAACCGGAGTTCGCTGCCGGCCCGCGCGGAGGGGCTGCTGCTGACCGTGGTGGTGAGCATGGTCTTCTTCGCCACCGTCTACTACCGGTTGGCGCAGGACGACGGGCAGTTCAGCGGGCTCGTCACCCGGACGGACGGGCTCTACTTCACCTTGGTGACGACGGCGACCGTGGGCTACGGCGACATCATCCCGTCGGGTCAGTCCGCCCGCGTCGTGGTGATGGTGAACATCGTCTTCAACCTGGTCTTCCTGGGCGCGGGCGTGTCGGTCGCGCTCGACCGCATCAAGCAGCGCCGCAGGGGTGCCGCGGCGGCTCCGGATTCCGCCCCGGGCTCTGCCCTGGATTCGCCTGCGGACTCTTCCTCGGGTGCGCCCGGGAAGTCGGCGCCGGGTTCGGATCCGGACGAGCCTCAGGCGTGACAGTTCGGCTCAGGGTCGGCGGTCAGCCGGCACTGCGGCCGGGTCGTCCACCTGCGCGTCGCCACGCCCGCGCTCGGTCGCGGAGTCCGTGTCGGGCCGCGCGCCGGTCTCGGCAATCGCGTCCGGCGATCCGTCCGCGTGCCCTTCGGCCAGTTCCTTGCCCCGGCCGCGGAAGTACAGCGTCGCCACGGCGATGAGCAGGACGCCGACCGTGGCCATCACGACGACCGTCGTGGAGAGCCCGTTGCGTACCGATGCGCCCGCCGCGACCTGGACCATCGTGGCCGGCAGCAGGCCTATCACCGAGCCGACGACGAAGTGGCGTACCCGGATCCCGGTGGCGGCCGCGCCGTAGTTGACCACGAAGCCCGGCATCACCGGCACGAGGCGCAGCACGACGACGGGCAGTACGCCGTGCCGCGTCAGGCGGGCGTCCAGGTCGGCGAGGGCCTGCTTGCGGTGCATCCAGCCGCGTACCCGGTCACGGCCCATGCGGCGGCCGACGCCCAGGGCGATGACGCTGCCGAGGACGGTGCCGGTCATCGCCACGGCGGTGCCGGTGACCGCGCCGAACAGCGCGCCCGCGGCGGGGGCCAGCAGCGTCTTGGGGACGAAAAAGGCCACGCAGAGCGCGCAGATGACGATGAACAAGGTGATGACGACGGGAGTCGGGTATTCGGTCCAGGCTCCGTGGGTCAGCCAGTCGCGCAGCGCGTCGAGGATGCCCGTGACCGTGTCGGCCGCCCAGCCGAAAAGGTCGCGCACGGCGTCGACCATGTGTGCGCCCCCTCCACCCGGTCGTCGTGCGCCACTCAACCCGCCGATTGTACGGGTGGCCCGGGCGCCCCCGTGCCGCCTCGTGCTAAAACCTAGTGGTCAGTAGGTTTTCATGGGACGATGTGTGGGTGGGCCGTCCCCGTCGCGCCCACGTGCTCGACCCCGCCCAGGAGGCAGTGAAGATGACCCAGACCAGCGCGGACTCGGCCCGCAACACCTTCCGCGGCGGCGCCACCGCGCCGTACGAGGACCCCTCGCTCCCGGTCGCGGAGCGCGTCGAGGACCTGCTCGGCCGCATGACGCTGGAGGAGAAGGCGGGCCTGCTCTTCCAGACCATCGCCGTGATGGGCGAGGACGGAAAGCTCATCGAGGACGCCGCCGAATCGCCCATGGGCACGCCGACCGTGCGGGACATGGTCGAGGCGCGGCGGATGAACCACTTCAACCTCATGGGCGGCGCCGACCCGACGCAGATAGCGGCGTGGCACAACAAGGTCCAGGAGATCGCGCTGGGCACGCGCCTGGGCATCCCGGTCACGATCTCGACCGACCCGCGCCACCACTTCACCGACAACCCGGGCACCGCGATGCTGGCCGGGGGCTTCTCGCAGTTCCCGGAGACGTGCGGGCTCGCGGCGATCGGCGACGAGAAGCTGGTCCGCGACTTCGCCGACATCATGCGCCGCGAGTACCTCGCGGTCGGCATCCGCGTCGCGCTGCACCCGCAGATCGACCTGGCCACCGAGCCGCGCTGGGCGCGCATCAACGCCACGTTCGGCGAGAACGCCGAGCTGACCGGGCGCATGGTCGCGGCGTACATCGAGGGCGCGCAGGGCGGGGAGCTGGGCCCGGACTCGGTGGCGACGATGACCAAGCACTTCCCGGGCGGTGGACCGCAGAAGGACGGCACCGACCCGCACTTCGCCGACGGGCGCGAGCAGGTCTACCCGGGCGACAACTTCGCCTACCACCTGGAGCCGTTCAAGAAGGCCCTGGCGGCGGGCACCTCGCAGATGATGCCGTACTACGGCATGCCGGTCGGGACCGACCTGGAAGAGGTCGCCTTCGGCTTCAACAAGGGTGTCATCACCGGCCTCCTGCGCGAGGAACTGGGCTTCGACGGCATCGTGTGCACCGACTGGGGCCTGATCAGCGACGCCGAGATCTTCGGTACGGCGTACCCGGCCCGCGCCTGGGGCGTCGAGCACCTGACCGAGCCCGAGCGCGTGCAGAAGGTCATCGAGGCCGGCTGCGACCAGTTCGGCGGCGAGGCCTGCCCCGACCTCGTCATCGCCCTGGTGCGCGACGGCAAGGTGAGCGAGGAGCGCATCGACGTCTCGGTGCGCCGCCTGCTGCGCGAGAAGTTCGTGCTCGGCCTGTTCGAGAACCCGTTCGTGGACGTCGAGGCCGCGGACGCGATCGTCGGCACCCCCGAGTCGCTCGAACTGGGCCTCGTCGCGCAGGCCCGGTCGGTCACCCTGCTCAAGAACGGCACGGACGCCCCGGTCCTGCCGCTCGCGCAGGGCACCAAGGTGTACGTCGAGGGCGTCGACGCCGAGCTGGCCGCCGCGTACGGCACCGTCGTCGCCGCGCCCGAGGACGCCGACGTGGCGATCCTGCGCACGCGCACCCCGTGGGACCCGGCGAACGGCCCGTTCGAGGCGTTCTTCCACTCCGGTTCGCTCGCCTTCGGCGAAGCGGAGCTCGCCCGCATCCTCGAACTGTGCGGCAAGGTGCCGACCGTCGTCGACATCTACCTGGAGCGCCCGGCGGTCATCCCGGAGATCGCCGAGGCGTCCGCGGCGCTGGTGGCCAACTACGGCGCGGCCGACGGCCCGCTGCTGGACGTGCTGTTCGGGCGCCGGACGCCCGAGGGCCGACTGCCGTTCCAGCTCCCCCGTTCGATGGCCGACGTCGAGGCGCAGCGCTCGGACGTACCGAGCGACGGCACGGACGCGGTCTACGAGTTCGGCCACGGGCTGTCGTACTGACAGCCGCGGCCGGGCCGTCCCGGAAACCGCGCGACCCCGCAGCGGAGTGTTCCGCCGCGGGGTCGTCGCGTTCCCGGGCGGACGGGCACACTTGGGGTCACGGCGGGGCCGGCCGGGCCCGGGCGGGCTCGGCGGCTGCGCGGCGGAGGGGGCGGGCGATGACCGGATACAGCCATCAGAAGGACGACGTGCTCAAGCGGCTGCGCCGCATCGAGGGCCAGGTACGCGGCCTCCAGCGCATGGTGGAGAACGACACGTATTGCATCGACGTCCTGACCCAAGTGTCGGCGGTGACACGGGCGTTGCAGTCGTTCGCGCTCGCTCTGCTGGACGAGCACATGGCGTGCTGCGTGTCGGAGGCAATCGCGGGTGGCGGCGAGGACGCCGAGGAAAAGGTACGCGAAGCCTCGGCCGCCATCGCACGCCTGGTGCGGTCGTAGAGGTGCGCTCGGCGCGGGGGGGCCGGCGTCGGTCAGGCTCCGGCGGGGTTGGTGCCTGTTGCCTGCTGCTTGACGTAGCGGCTCCACGGGCGCAGCAGCACCGGTCGGGTCCACAGCAAGTGGCCGCCGCCGGGCGGCGAGACGACGCCGCCGCGCGCGGGATCGCCCGCGAACCACACCTTCGAGCCGTCGCACGGCGCGAGCCGGCGCGCGCGGCGTGCGGTGGCGACGACCGCGAGCACGTGCTGCGCGCCGTCGCGTGCGGGGTCGATGAGCACCACGACCGACTGGTTCCCCGCGGTGGGATACGTGGCGGGCGCGTGGAAGCGGCAGGCACAGGCGACCCACGGGTGGCGGGCCAGCACGCGGTGCATGCGCGCGGCCTGCACTTGCGTCACGAGGCCGAACACCCCGGCGCAGCCCGCCGCGAGGATGGTCGCGAGGGTCCATACCGGCGGCAGGTCCGTCTGCCGCTCCAGGATCCAGGCCGCGGCGTAGAGCGCTCCGCCGAGCAGGATCAGCGACCAGGCCCGGAGCCGGTATCCGCGCAGCGCACGACGCGTACCCGGTTCGGCCAGCGCCGACCCCTCGGGCGGCGTCGGCACCAGGGACTTCATGGCCGTCAGCCTATGGCCTGACCGGCGGGTCCTGACCGGCATGTGGAGCGGTGGACGGCACAGACCTCGGGTGGCCTGCCTCAGGCGCCTGCCACGGCGGGTCGCGGCGCGCGCACCGCGGCCTTTCACCGGAACGGTTGCACCGGCAAACTCGCCACGAACTACCAGGCGCCCGCTACGTCGCTGCCATCTTCCTTCGGCTCCACCCGTGATCCGTCAGTCGTCAGCGCCGAGGCCGCCCGCTACAACCAGCTCTCGCCCGCCGAATTCGCCGGTGAGCATGGGCATGGCGGCAGCGATCGCTTCCTTCGCCTCGGGCAACTGCAGCGATGCGTCGTGGTGGTCCTTCGATTGCCAGACCTCCATGACCACGATCGTGTCCGGATCATCGGCGGCCATGCTGACGACGTAGCTCTCGCAGCCGAGCTCGCGGAGACTCTCGACTCCGGAGAGCAGGATCGCCACGACGCCGTCGCGCATGCCGGGCTGGGTCTTCATCGTGCCGATGTAGCCATAGGTCATGCCAAGCCGCCTTCCTCGGAGCTGCCGTGACTCGGCACCATCATGGCCGACCCTCCAGCCAGCGCACCCGGCCCCCGCCGCGACGAGGTGCACCGCCCAATCAACCTGCCGGGAGTCAGGCTTTGCGAGCGTGGCCGAAGTAGGTCACCTTCGGCGGGGAGCTTGGGGCAAGGACGAAATCCACGCGTCGTGCGATCTCTTCGTCGTCGATCTTGCCGCGGCGGCGGGCGAGGGTGGCTGCAACAAGCGCGCACCCACTCACAGGCTTGAAGCCGCCAATTTCCTGGTCGCGGAATCCCTCGGATGCCAGTGCGGCGGTTACGGCACTCGGCGGACGCAGCCTCGCGGACGTGTAGCGGTCCGGCGGCATGATGCGTGTCGGAGGAAATTTCTGGAAGGCGCCCAGGTACACCAACTTTGCGATGCCTGTGCGGTTCACCGTGTCATAGATCACCAGGCCTCGTGACTGCACCAACGCGCCGATGGCCGAAGTCACCTCGTGAAGGTCTTCGGAGACCTCCAGAGTGTCGGCGACGTAGACCAGGGCGTACGTGTCGCCTGCCGCAGCCAGCTCATCCGCCGTCGCGGTCAGGTAGCGCACCGGCGGTGTCGGTTGGTCGACCGCGGCGAGAGCGGCGTCGGTGGCGCGCTGCGAGGGATCCGCGGCGGTCACCGAGAACCCGCGCCCGGCGAGGGCCCTGGCGAGGAGGCCGCGCCCACTGCCGATCACCAGCACCGGGCTGCCCGGCGCGAGGGGATGCCGGGCAAGGACATCCTCGATGTACGTCATCCGGACCTTTTGAAACGTGACCGCACGGATGTGGCGACCGTCGATGGCGTTGGGCGCGAGGGAATCGAGTTCGACGAGCGGGGGATGGGCCACAGTGCCTCCCGTTGACAAGGTGAGTTCCCTGAAGGAACTCGTCAGCGACAGCCTAGGTTCCCAGAGGGAACCTGGCTAGGCTGCCTGCCATGACCAGGAAGCCGCTGGCCGACGTGGCCTGCTCCATCGCGCGAGCCACCGACCTTTTCGGTGACGCGTGGACTGCGCTGATCATGCGAGACGTGCTGGCCGGGGTCACGCGCTTCGATGACCTCGCGCACGACCTGGGGGTCTCCCGCAAGGTCCTCGCCGCCCGTCTGGCGCGGCTGGTCGACGAGGGCGTACTGACCCGGGAGCGCTACCAGGACCACCCGCCCCGAGAGCACTACCGGGCGACCGCGAAAGGCGAAGACCTGTACCCGGTGCTCTTGGCCCTCATGGCCTGGGGCGACCGCTGGTACGGCGAGCCCGCCGGGCCGCCGACGCGCATACGGCACACCACCTGCGGACGGGACACCAACGCCGTCGCAGTTTGCACGCACTGCGGTGAACCCCTCACGGTGCACAACTCGGACCAACTTCCCGGGCCCGGCGGCCGTGTGGGCCCAGGCACCCGGGTTCTCGGCCCGTTGATCGCCTCACGTGTGGAACGTCGGCAACCCCCTGGGACTGCCGTCGCCGACCCCGACGGGCACACCGCGCCCTAGGCCTGCATCGGCGCGGGATCCGCACGGTCATCCCCGAAACGGCCGGCCAGCAGGTCAAACGGGCACGGGGGGCGACACGCGGAGCAACCGGCTAACTGACAGGCGCGGCAACGGACGGAGCGACGGGCGAAGCAACCGGCTCACCGACAAACCGGGCGACAGGCGAAGCGACAGGCGAGGCGACGGGCGAGGCGGTGGAGGAAGCACCCGGCGCAGTGACCGGCCGGGTGACTCGGAACAGGCTTCCGGTCAGGCAGCCGCGCGCGGTGAGTGTGCCGACGACGACCCATGCGGCGACGAGTGCCGCGTACAGTGCCACGGCCAGTGCCTTGAACGCCGTCGAGCCGGTGTGCGCGGCCAGGCCGGCGGCGCCGGTGACGCAGGTGCCGAGCGGGAAGGTGAAGCCCCACCACGTCATGGCGAACGGGAGTTCGGTGCGGGCCGTGCGCAGCGTGATCGCCGCGGCGAGGGCCAGCCACAGGAGGGCGAAGCCGAGCACCGGCACGCCGTACACGACGGCGAACGCCTCGAACGCACGTGCCTGTTCGGCGGGGACGGCCAGGTGCGCGACTGACCCGAGGGTGTTGGCCGCGGTCACCGACTGGCCGAGCGGCCCCAGCACGATCCACAGCGTCGGCACCATGACCGCGGGCCCGATGCGGTGCAGGAGCAGCCGGGTCCAGATCAGTGGCAGCAGGGCGAGGGTCGCGAGCAGGCTGATGCCGAACATCGCGTAGCAGGCCAGCATCAGCCCCAGGCGGGCCTGCCCGTTCGCGATGTGCGGGATCAGCAGGGGGCCGGTGGCGGCGGAGACCATGGGCGGCACGACCGGCATGAGCCAGGTGGCGAACACGCTTTCGAGGTTCAGCGTGTGTCGGGTGATCATGAGGTACGGGACGAGCACGGTCGAGGCGAGTCCGGCGAGCGTGCCGAGCGTCCACAGCACCGTGCCGATGCCGAGGGCGGTCGAGGTGCCGAGCAGGTCGGGGCCGAAGGTGACGGTGCCGGCGGCCACCGTGAGCAGGGCCATCGGCGGCGCGCCGTAGAAGGGGGCCATTGCCGGGTTGAGTGCGTGTCCCCGGGCCGTCTCGCGGTGCCGGGTCCAGTGCACGGCGGTCGCCGCGACGAGGGCGGCGAGCATCGCGGCGGCGAGCAGCCAGACCGCGAAGGCGAGGGTGTGCAGCCCGGTGATGTGCACGGGCAGCGTGGCGGCGGCGTTGGCGACGATGCCGGTGCCCATGACGGCCGCGAACCAGTTGGGGCCGATGCCGCGGAACGCGTCGGCGGGGCGGTCGAGCTCGCGGAGGAGGCGGGGGCGGGTCACGGCGGTCGTGCTCATGGCTCCAGCCTGGTCCGGCGGGGTGGCCCCCGGTAGCGGCCTCGCGTCGATGAGGTCATAAGGCGGCCTTATGACCGGTCTCATACGCTGGTGCCGTGCCCCTCTCTTCCCGCATGCCCGACCTGCCCGCACTCGAACTGCTGCTCGCGGTGGCGCGGCTGGGCTCGCTCGGCCGCGCCGCGGCGGAGGCGGGGATCTCGCAGCCCGCCGCGAGCGCGCGCATGCGTACGCTCGAACGCCTGGCCGGGGTGCCCCTCCTCGAGCGCACGCCGCGCGGTTCGGTGCTGACCCCGGCCGGTGTACTGGTCACCGAGTGGGCGGGGCCGCTGCTGGACGCCGCCGACGAACTCGACACCGGGCTGGCCGCCCTGCGCGAGGACCACAACACCCGACTGCGCGTCGAGGCGAGCCTGACCGTCGCGGAGTACCTGCTGCCGCGCTGGCTGGTCGCCCTGCGCGAGGCGCTGCCCGGTGTCGCGGTGTCGCTGCGGGTCGGCAACTCGACCGATGTGGCCGCGCGCGTGCTGGCCGGCGAGGCCGACCTCGGGTTCACCGAGGGCGTACGCGCGCCGGGCGGCCTGGACTCGGCAGTGGTGGCGCACGACCGGCTGACCGTTGTGGTCGCGCCCGGGCACCGGTGGGCGCGCCGCCGCTCGCCGCTCCCGGCGGCGGAACTCGCGGCAACGCCTTTGGTGCAGCGCGAGCCCGGGTCGGGGACGCGCGAGGTGTTGGCCGCGGCGCTGGCCCGGCACGGCACGCTGGCCGCCGACCCGCTGCTCGAACTGGCCTCCACCACCGCGCTGAAGGCTGCCGCCGTCTCGGGTGCCGGGCCCGCGGTGCTCAGTTCGCTCGCGGTCGCCGACGACATCGCCTCGGGCCGTCTCGTCGCGGTGGAGGTCGCGGGCCTGGCGTTGTCGCGTTCGCTGCGCGCGGTGTGGCCGCACGGCACGCACCCGACGGGTCCGGCGCGGGAGTTGCTGTCGCTTACTCGGGGCACCGCGTGACCGCGGACGCACCGCGGCTGGGCGGACGCCGCGGCTATCGTGGCGGAATGCCGACCGCCCTGCTGCTGCCCTGCGACCCGCTCAACCCGCGGCGGGCCGACCCGCACTTCGCCCGCGAGGCGGCCGCGGCGCGCGAACTCGGCTGCGCGGTGGCGTACCTCGACCACGATGCGGCGGTACGCGGCGACGTGTCCGAGGCGGTCGCCCGCGTACCGCGCGGGCTCGGCGATGTCCGGTACCGGGGCTGGATGGTCACGTCGGAGGCCTACGCTGCGCTCGACGCCGCGCTGCGGTCCCGCGGCGCCCGGCCGCTCACCTCCCCTGCCGCCTATCAATCGGCCCATGAACTCCCGGGCTGGTACGAACACTTCCGCGACCACACCCCGGCGAGCCGGATGATCCCCCTCCCTCCCGGCGGACTCCCCCGCGAACTCCCGGCCGCAGCCCGGCTCGCCGCGGAGGCGGCGGCCCTGCCTCCCGGGGCCGGGATCGTGAAGGACTGGGTCAAGTCCCGCAAGCACGAGTGGCACACAGCGTGCTTCGTACCCGACCTGACGGACACCGCGAACTTGGCGTCGGTGGTCGGCGCGTTCCTGGACGGCCAGGGCGAGTTCCTGGTCGGCGGCGTCGTGCTCCGTGCCTTCGAGCAGTTCACCGGGCCCGAGGCACGCGTGTGGTGGGTCGACGGGGAGCCGGTGTTGGTGACGCCGCATCCGGATGCTCCGGACACCCCGGCCGACGCGCTTCCCGACGTTCTGGACACGCCTGCCGTACGGGCGGCCGTACGCGCGCTCGGCGCTTCGTTCGTGACGACCGATCTCGCCCGACGCGCGGACGGTGTCCGGCGGATCGTCGAGGTGGGCGACGGCCAGGTGAGCGACCTGCCGTCGAGCGCCGATCCGGCGGGCCTGCTGCGCCCGCTGCTGGTCGGCGGGCCGGGCGCGTAACTCGCCGTGCCACGCTGCGGAGTCACGCGGGTCACGCCTGGAGGACGAGGGTGGTCACCGTCCCGTCGACCCGGGCCGCGGCCGCCGGGGCGTGCAGTGTGCGGCTGAGGAACACGCCCGGTGTCATGCCGGTCGCCGTGCGGATCTCGCGGTTCAGGTGCGATTGGTCGTAGAAGCCCGCGCGCGAGGCTATTTCGGCCGGCGGGCGTCCCGCGACGAGCAGTCGCATCGCGTGTTGCAGGCGCAGCACGCGTGCGGCGGCCTTGGGTGCGAGGCCGAGCTGTTCGCGAAAGCGTCGCTCCAACTGCCGTTCGCTCCAGTCCAGCTCACGCGAGAGGTCGGCGATCGGCATGGTGCCCGCCGAGCCGACGAGCAGGTCCCAGGCCCGCAGTATGCGGGGCGCGGGCCCCGGGCCGTCCTCCACGCGGCGCAGCAGGGAGCGGTCGAGTTCGGTGAAGCGCGAGGGCCAGTCGGGGATTTCGGCCAGTCGGTCGGTGAGGCGGCGCATCATGGTCCCGGCGACGTCGGTGGGGTCGACGAGGCGTTCGGTGAGTTCGTGCATGGGCACGCCGAACATCGCGTACGCCGCCCACGGCAGCATGACCACCTCGATGCCGTGCACGGTCCCCGAGTGCACCCCGATGACCGAGTTCGTCCGTATGCCGGCCAGCAGCGACGTGTACGTCCTCCGCGGCGCGCCCGCCGGGTCGGCGGCCCGGCCGGCTCCGACGGCCCCGATGGTGATGCGGTGGTCGAAGCCGAGCAGCAGGGTCGCGAACCCGACCGGGAGTTCGAGGCGTTCGCGCGGTCGCCCGGCGTGGATGCGGAAGCCCCGGTAGAACTGCACGCCGGGACGTAACCGCGGGTGCGGCGGGACCTGCACGACCTCGTGCAGGGGCGACACGACAGAGCGGTACGGCATGGCCGGCCTCCGGCGGGATCCGAGCGAGCCCTTCCGTCACCTGCCCCCTGGTGCCGGGGCGTACGACCGTGCCAAGACGGGGACGTCACGGGGTTGCGGGAACGCTCGGGATGCTAGCGACGCCACGACCGTACGGAAAGACCCCAACCGGGGGTCTTGGGTGTGTTCTGTGCCATCTTGGCGGAACGTTTGCGTCCGTTTCCGCCCAGCCTGCCTCCGCACACTGTTCAGCAACGGCCGGAATGCGATCAGTTTCGGTCAGCGACCGGGTCGGCCGCCGCATCGCGGTACGCGGCCCGCAGCTCGGTCTTCTGCACCTTCCCCGTGGCGTTGCGCGGCAGCACGTCCACGACGGCAATGCTGCGCGGCACCTTGAAGTTCGCCAGCCGCGCCCGCAGCCACGCGCCGATCTCCTCCGGGTCGGCCTCGGCCCCCGGGCGCGGGATGACGTAAGCGCGCCCCACCTCGCCCATCCGGTCGTCCGGCACGCCGATGACCGCGGCCTCCGACACCGCCGGATGACGGGCCATCACCTGCTCCACCTCGGCGGGCGACACGTTGAACCCGCCCACGATGTAGATGTCCTTGAGCCGGTCGGTGATCGCGAGGTTGCCGCGCGCGTCGAGGTGTCCGATGTCGCCGGTGTGCAGCCAGCCGTCGAGGTCGATCGCCTCGGCGGTGGCCTCCGGGTCGTCGAGGTAGCCGCGCGTGACGTTGTAGCCGCGCACCCAGATCTCCCCCGGTTCGCCGACCCCGACGTCGTGGCCCTCGGGGTCGACGACGCGCACCTCGACGGACGGCAGCGCGCTGCCGCTCGTCGCGGCCACCGTCGCCGGGCTGTCGTCGTCGCGGCACATCGTGGCGGTGCCGTGGCACTCGGTCATCCCGTAGGCGGTGATGAAGTTCGTGAACGGCAGTTCGGCGAGGCAGCGTTCCACCAGGCGCACCGGGACGACGGCCGCGCCGGTCGCGGCGAGGCGCAGCGAAGACAGGTCGTACCGCGACCGGTCCGGGTGGTCCAGGAGCGCGGAGAACACCGTGGGGGCGCCGATCAGGACGCTCACCCGCAGCCGGTCCACCAGCTCCAGCACGGTCGCCGGGTCGAAGACCGGCAGCGGCAGGATGGTGGCCCCGCGGATCAGACAGGACAGGATCGCGGACTGGCCGCCGGTGTGGAAGAACGGCAGCGGGACGAGGTAGCGGTCGCCCTCCTGGATGCCCCAGATGCCGCTGTACGCCGCGTACAGCCGGACCAGCGCCCGGTGGTGCAGCAGAACGCCCTTGGGGCGCCCGGTGGTTCCCGAGGTGAAGATGATGTGCGAGATGTCGGTCGGCCGGATGCCGTCGAGGACGCCGAGTGCCTGTTCCTCGTGCACCTGGTCGTACGCCGCCATGAAGTCGTCCCACGGCGAAGGCCCGTCACCGTCCACGCGCGGACCGGCGCCGGAGATGTCGACGACGTACCGCAGCAAAGGCAGGCCCGGTACGGGAGTTCCCTCGGTGCCCCCGGTGCCTTCAGTGCCCCCGGTGCCTTCAGCGTCCTCGGCATCCGCAGCCGGCGCACCCGACCCGGTCTCAGCCGCCGCGGCGGCAGTCGGCGCGGCGGCATTTGCCCCAGAGGCAGTCGGCGCGACGTCAGTTGCCCCGGAAGCAGCTGACCCGGCGGCGTCGCGCAACGCGCCGAAGTAGTCGTACCCCAGGAAGTCCTGGTGCACGAAAAGCGCCACGGCCGCGGAACGGCGGAGCAGGTCGGCGGCCTCCTCGCCCCGGTAGCGCGTGTTGACGGTCACCACGGTGGCGCCCGCGCTGATGGTGCCGAGCGCGGCGACCAGCCACCGCGCCGAGTTGGGCGCCCAGATCGCCACCCGGTCACCGGGACGGACCCCGTGCGCGATCGCGGCCCGCGCGAAGTCGAGGACCTGGTCCCCGAGCTGACGGAAGGTCAGCGTGACGTCGCCGTCCACCACCGCCTCGGCGTCCTCGTAGCGGTCGGCGGCCGACCGTACGAGATGGGCGACGGTCTGCTTCATGGGTGTGTCCTTCCGAGTGCCGCAAGCCGGTCGGCGAGGACCTTTCCGACCTCGTTGCGGGGCAGGGCGTCCACCGTGACATACCGAACCGGAGCCTTGAAGGGGGCGAGGTGCGCCCGGCACCATGCGTCGAGTTCGGCGGGGTCGGGCGGGCGCGGTCCCCGGGGCACGACGAAGGCGCAGGGCACCTCGCCGAGGCGGTCGTCGGGGATCCCCACCACGGCCGCGTCGGCGACCCCCGGGGCCAGCCGCAGAACTTCTGCGACCTCCGCGGGGAACACCTTGAGGCCGCCGCGGTTGATCATGTCGGAGACCCGCCCGTCGATCCACAGGAAGCCCTCCGGGTCCACCCGGCCGACGTCGCCGGTGCGGAACCACCCGTCGGCGGTGAGGCGTTCGCCGAGACCGCCCCCGTCGGCGTAGCCCGATGCCATCGCGGGTGTCCGCACCCACAGCTCACCCGAACCACCGGTACCGGCCTCACCGCCCTCGGCGTCCACGATGCGCAGCGCGACCCCGTCGTGCGGGCGGCCGACCGCACCGAGTTTGGACTCGCCGAACTCGCGGGCGTCGGCGGCGTTCCAGCCGACGATCTCGCCGCCGATCTCGGTCTGGCCGTAGCAGTTGAGCACGGTCACACCGAAGCGGTCGCGGAACCGGCGGGCCTGGAACGGCGACAGGGGTGCGGTGATGCTCCGCACGTACCGCAGGGGTGCCAGGTCGCCGATGGCCTCGTCGTCGGTGAGCATCACCATCGCGGCGGGCGGCAGCACGACCGAGCGGATCCCGAACCTGCGGACGTACGCCACGAACCGCGTGGTGTCGAACCGCTCCATGAGCACCACCGGAGCGCCGACGCGAAACGCGAAGAGCACGTTGTAGATGCCCGCCCACAGGGACATAGAGGTGGGGATGAGGTTGGGCATCGGTACGGCCGGGCGGGCGCGCCCGGATCCCACCAGGCGTGCGAGAACCGGCTCCAGGAGTGCCGAGATTCCGCTGTGGCGCAGCAGAACGGGTTTGGGGCGTCCGGTGGTTCCGGAGGTGAACTGGATGAGGGCGGTGTCCGGGTCGTGCGTGGGAGCCAGGTCCGCGCCGGGCTCGGGGCTGCGTGCCGGGACGGGCGGGGACCACGTGAACGCGGCCCGCACACCGCCGGTTTCGGCCGTGTCGGGCGCGCCGGGTGTGCCGGGCGCGCCAGGTGTGCCGGGTGTGCCGGGCCTGTCGGTGGTGACCGGTTTATCGGCCGTGCCGGGCACGCCGGACGGGGCGGCGTCGGCCAGGACGACCGGGTGGCCCGGGAAGCGTCCGGCGCCCGCCCGGTCCGTGACGACCAGCGCGGGCCGTACCTCGGCCAGCACGCGCTCCACCTCGGCGTCGGTCAGGCGCGGATTGAGCGGGACGTACACCGCGCCCGCCCGCCACACTCCGAACAGCGCGGCGATCGCCTCGGCGCCGTCGCCGGGCATGACCGCGACCGCTTGCCCCTCGCGTACGCCCGCTCCGCGCAGCACCCCCGCGAGCGCCCACGCCGCGTCACGGAGCGCGGCCCGGGTCACCTCGCGGGTGTCGGTGTAGACGGCCGTCGTACGCGCGTCGTCCTCGCGCGGCGCCAGCAGGTCGGTCAGCCGCACGCGGCACCTCCGGACGGCAAGTCGGGGCGGTCGGCGGCCTCTTGGCGGCCGCTCATGTCTCCGCGTCGTTCCCGGCCAGGGGCGGTGCCCACCGCGGCTCGCGCTTCTCGGCGAAGGCGCGGGGGCCTTCCTCCTGGTCCGGGTGGCCCCACATGGAGACGAGTTCCTTGGCGCCGGCCTTGCAGGCGTCGGTGAGGCCGAGTTCGAGCGCGCCCCACAGGGCGCGCTTGGTCGCGGCCATCGCGGCGGGCGAGTTCCGGGCGATCTTCTCGGCGAGTTCCTGCGCCACGTCGCGCAGCCGCTCGGGCGGGTCGACCACCTCGCCGACCATGCCGAGTTCGAAGGCGCGCCGGGCGGACATGCGCTCGTGACGGCCCGTCAGCGCCATCCGCATCACCGCCTCGAACGGCATCTTGCGCAGCAGCCCGATCGCCTCGATCGCCACCACCTGCCCGACCGAGACGTGGGGGTCAAAGAACTGGGCGTCGGATGCCGCGATCACGATGTCCGCGTCCGCCACCCAGTGGAACCCGCCGCCCGCGCACAGCCCGTTGACCGCCGTGATGACGGGCTTCTCCACCCCCTGGTGCCAGGCGGTGAAGTGCACGTCGAAGTCCTCCATGGACTGCCGGTAGCGCTCCATGCCGACGCCGTCCCCGGCGATCTCGGCGACGTCCACCCCGGTCTGGAAGGCGCGCCCCTCCCCGGTATGCACGATCACCCGGACCTCGGGGTCGGCGTCCAGTGCCTTCCAGGCCACCGCGAACTCGTCGCGCATCGCGCTGTTCATGGCGTTGAGCCGGTCCGGCCGGTTGTTGACCAGCCAGCCCACGGGGCCGCGCCGCTCCAACCTCAGGTACTCCAGATCGGGGTAGGTCACCGCGTCGTCCCTTCGTCGCCCTTGCGGGTCTCTCGCGCGTCATCTGCCGGCGGCTCGGTCGGAGGCTCCGTCGGAGATTCTGTCTGCGGCTCGGTCAGATGCTCCGTCAGAAGCTCTGTCGGACGCTCTGTCAGGAGCTCTGCCGGAGGCTCCGACGGAGGCCGGGGCTCACCTGGTCGTTCCAGCGCCCGCCACAACGCGGCTTTGGCCGCCGCGAGCCGTTCGGGTGGATTGCGGGCGATGGTCAGGGCCAACTCCCGGGCGGCGTCCCGCAGTCGCTCGGGCGGTTCGACCACCTCGCCGACGATGCCCAGTTGGTGCGCGCGCCGGGCCGACAGCCGTTCGTGACGGCCGGTCAGCACCATGCGCATGACGGGTTCGAACGCGGCGCGGCGTACGAGAGTGACGGCCTCGGACGCGGACACCTGCCCCACCGTGACGTGCGGGTCCAGGAACACCGCGTCGGACGCCGCCAGTACGACGTCGGCGTCGGCGACGAAGTGCAGTCCGCCGCCCGCGCACACGCCGTTGACGGCGACGACGACGGGCTTGGCGACCTTGTTGTGATGGCCTGTCAGGCGTAGCTCGGAGCGCTTCGTACGCCGGGACTGCTCGCGCAGCGCGGCGGGGTCGCGGGCGAGCTGCGCGACGTCGAGTCCGGTCTGGAACGCGGCGCCGTTGCCGGTGTTGACGATGACCCGTACGTCCGGGTCGTCGTCCAACTCCCGCCATGCATACTCCAGTTCCTCCAGCATCGCGGCGTCCATGGCGTTGCCCCGGTCCGGCCGGTCGAAGACCAGCCAGCCGACGGGTCCTTCGCGTTCCACGACCAAGCGCGTGTAGCGCCGGTCCGATGTGGTGCCCGTGGTCGCAGCCGTCATGGGTCAGCTCCGGGGGATCTCGCGCCAGGGCGTGTGGAGCCAGGGATCGGGTTCGCGGGGCAGTCCCAGGACACGTTCGGCCAGGATGGTGCGGTTGACCTCGGAGGTGCCGCCTTCGATGGTGTTGGCGCGGCTGCGCAGCATGCCCTTGACCTCGTGCGGGAGAGTGTCCTCATAAGACGCGTCGGGGTCGTGGGTCTCCCAAGCCTGCCCCGACGCACCGAGAAGTTGCGCGGCCATGGCCTGCATGCGCTGGTTCAGCTCGCCCTGGTGGACCTTCCCGATGGAGCTCTCCGGGCCGGGTGCGCGTCCGGCCTTGACGCCGTCGCGGACGCGGTCGTTGGTCCAGGCGCGGATGCGTTCCTCGCTGTAGAGCTTCATCAACTCCTGCCGTACCACCGGGTCGTCCCAGCCGCCGCGGCGGCTTTCGGCGCTGATTCGGCGGGCCAGGGCGAGCAGGTGCGCGACGCCGGACCCGCCGATGCGGTCCACCCCGCCGGACCCCGCACCGGAGACCATCTGCCGCTCCCCCGACAACGTGGCGCCGGCGACCTTCCAGCCGTCGCCGACCGCGCCGATGCGGTACGCGTCCGGGATCCGGGCCCGGTCGAGGAAGACCTCGCTGAACTCCGACTCACCGGTCATCGTCCGCAACGGCCGCACCTGAACACCGGGCTGACGCATGTCCAGCAGGAAGTACGTGAGCCCCTTGCGCTTGGTGCGGTCGGGGTCGGTACGGGCCAGCAGCACTCCGAAGTCGGCGCGGAAGCCCCAAGTCGTCCACACCTTCTGCCCCGTCACCAGCCAGTCGCCCGACGCCGGGTCCTGTTCGGCGCGGGTGGCGAGGGAGGCGAGGTCCGATCCGGCGCCGGGTTCGCTGAACAGCTGGCACCAGAACTCCTCGTTGCGCACGATCGGCCGCAGGAACCGGAGCTTCTGCTCGTCGGTGCCGTGCGCGAAGATCGCCGGTGCCGCGTTGCCGAGGCCGAGGGGGTTGAGCCGGCCGAGGTTGTAGGGGCGCAGCACCTCGTCGGCGGCACGCGCCTGCTCGCGGGTCAGACCGAGGCCGCCGTACTCCGGCTCCCAGGTGGGGGCGACGAGGCCCGAGCGGCCGAAGACCGGGTACCAGGCCTCGTATTCGGCGCGGGAGCGGACCTCGCGGATCGCGGCCCGGCCGCGCGGCGCGGCGGCGATCCACGCGGCGGGTACGTACCGTTCCACCCACGCGGCGACCGTCTCCGCGACCCGGGCGGGGTCGGGGAGGAGCAACCTGCCGTCGTCGTCGACGAGGTCGGCCACCGCGGTCACCGTCCCTCGAAGTTCGCGGGCCGTTTGCCGATGAACGCCGCCATGCCCTCGCGGAAGTCCCGGCTGCGCGAGGAGAGTTCCATGGCGAATCCCTCGTCCCGCAACTGTTGGTCGAGGGTCGCCGAAGCACCGTTGTGCATAAGCCACTTGGTCAGGCCGAGAGCGACGGTCGGCCCGGCGGCGAGCTGTGCGGCGAGGTCGGCAGCGGTCTTGTCGAGGTCGTCGGCGGGCACGACTCGGTCGACGAGCCCCCAGGTGTCGGCGACATCGGCCGGGACGCGTTCGCCGAGCAGCAGCATCTTGCGCGCCCGGACCTCGCCGATCCGCCGGGGCAGCAGCCAGGTGACCCCGCTGTCCGGGGTGAAGCCGCGGGCCGAGAACGGTGCCCAGAACCGCGCGTCGTCGGCGGCGACGGTCACATCGGACGCGAGGGCGAGGGCGAGGCCGATGCCGGCCGCCCAGCCGCGTACCGCGCACACGACGGGAACCTGCACGGTGAGCACGAGGGGGATGAGCCGGTGCGCCTGGGCGGGCAGGCGGCGCTGGATGCTGCCGACCCGCGGCTTGCGGCCCTCGCCCTGCGTCTCCTCGGCGGCGTTGCGCTGCACGATGTCCGCGCCGGTGCAGAAGTGCGGGCCCTGGGCGGACAGGAGGACCGCTCGGACGGCTTCGTCGTGGCCCGCGGCGTCGAGGGCGGCGATGAGGCCGGCGACCATGACGTCGTCGAGCGCGTTGCGCTTCTCGACCCGGTCGAGGGTCAGACGCAGGATCCCGGTGGCCGGGTCGAGGGCGGTGTCGAGGCCGGGGACGGGCCGGTAGGCGTCGTTCACGGGGTCTCCTCGTCGCGGTCGCGGGCGGCGAACTGCTCGGCGGCGGCGTGCAGTGCGCCGGTGAGGTCGGTGGCGCCGCCGGGCGGGTCGGGCAGGCGAACGGCGCCGTGCTCGCGGCTGGGCAGCAGCACGGTGGCGTGGCCGGGGGTGGTGGTCTCGCCGCGCTGGTTGACCGCCGCGAGGTCCAGGTCGACCGCCGGGCGGCCGCCTTCGGCCAGGTACTTGCGGACCACGGTGCCGCGCAGCCACTGGGTGTCGCCGGTGTAGTTGAACGCGCGGAACTCGCAGTCGAGTTTCCACAGCCACGCGTCGTCGCCCATCCAGTCGGTGCACAGGTGGATGAGCCAGTTCTCCCGCATCCGGCCGTAGTCGAACGTGGTGGCGTTGCCCGAGCGCTTGGCGAACTCCGGGTCCCAGTGGATGCGTTGCATCACGTCGGGGATGCCCTGCGGGTCGCGGTGGTAGAAGCGCGGGATGCGGCGCCGGTTGGCGGCCGCCAGGCGCAGCGGTTTGACACCGTACATGCCCATGCCCATGCCGACGTGCCAGCAGACCGTGTCCGTGACGGTGAAGGGCCCTTTAACCAATGGGCCTATGGCGTCGCCGACTTCGACGTCCTCCCACCAGCGGGGCTCGGCGCCGCGCGGGCGCTCCGCCTCGTACTGCGCCTCGATCGCGGCGATCTCCTCCTCGGTGTAGGAGGCGGGTTCGACGGCCTTCTCCCGGCCGGTGCCGCGGGCCTTGGACCGCTCGGTGCGGATCATCAGGCGGTACTGGCCGCTCAGCAGCGCCCCGGTCTCGTCGCCGAAAACCTGACCGGTCCACTCGTGCACGGCGCGTTCGGCGAATGCGCTCGCCTTGTCGTGTACGCCGACCAGCGCGTTGCGGCGGAACACCCGGCGGTTGGGCACCAGCGGCGCCCACCACTCGCGCATGCTCGCGGAGTAGAAGGCGTGCACGCCGCGCAGCGGGTCGCCCTTCATCAACGCCTTTTGCTCCTCGGCGACTTCGGCGACCTCGTCCTCGCCGATCAGGGAGTCCCCGCCGACCAGGGCGGGCGGCGCGATCGGGCCCTTCCAGCGGGTCTGCGCGCCGTAATCCGGGTCGCACCAGAGGGGGTTGTCGTCGCCGTACGCCTCGGCCACGTGCCGGAACGCGTCGATGCCCGGCAGCCGGTAGTGCGGCGGCACCGTGTGCGGCTCGGGGACACCGATACGCGCACGGAGTCGATCGATCGCGGCATCCGTGATGGGCATGCTCTACCTCCTGCGTGACGCACCGCCGCAAGGCTATCTTTATAATGATTGCATCTTCAATGGGGAAGGCCGCTCTCCACACTGAGCAGCTCGGCCATCCGGGCGCGGTGCACGCTCGGCGGATCGAACAGTTCGTGGGTCGACCGGGCGCGCTTGAGGTAGAGGTGGGCGGGGTGCTCCCAGGTGAAGCCGATGCCGCCGTGCAACTGCACCGCCTCGTGGGCGGCGTGCAGGTAAGCCTCCGAGCAGTACGCCTTGGCCAGCGACGCGACCAACGGGAACTCCGGGTCGCCGGTGGCCCACGTGTCGAGCGCGCGGTAGGCGGCCGAATGCGCGGACTCCACCGAGACCAGCACATCGGCGAGTTTGTGCTTGACGGCCTGGAACGAGCCGATCGGCCTGCCGAACTGCACGCGGTCACGCGCGTACGCGGTGGTGGCCTCCAGCAACCACCGTGCCCCTGCCGCCTGTTCGATCGACAAGAGGGTGGCGGCCACGTCCAGCGTGTGGTCGACGAGTGCGGCGCCGTCCGGGGCCGCGACGCGGCGCGCGGGCACCGCGTCGAGGTCCAGGCGGGCTTGACGACGGGTCAGGTCGAGGGTGGCGAGCGGACGCCGGGTCAGGCCGACCGCGTCGGTGCGTACCGCGAACACCTGCGGGCCGTCGTCGGTCGACGCGGCGACGAGCACCAGGTCGGCGGTCATCCCGTCGGTGACGAACCACTTGGTGCCGGACAGCGTCCAACCACCGTCACCCTGCCGCGCGGCGGACGTGTGGGATGTGTGGGCGGAGGTGTGGGCGGACGTACGCCACCGCCCGTCGGCCTCGGCGACCGCCACCGTGGCGACGGT
Organism: Streptodolium elevatio; assembly: GCF_053592165.1. Lineage (NCBI taxonomy): Bacteria > Bacillati > Actinomycetota > Actinomycetes > Kitasatosporales > Streptomycetaceae > Streptodolium > Streptodolium elevatio. The sequence goes on along the minus strand of NZ_JBSFVE010000013.1, from coordinate 164,710 downwards.
CTCCCCCGCGGCGATGCCCGGCAGGTACGCGGCACAGGCCTCGGCGTCGCCCGAGGCCACCATGACCTGCCCGGCGAGCGCGGTCGACAGGAACGGGCCGCACATCAGCACGCGGCCCGCCTCGGCACACACGACGCCGAGTTCCGCGATCCCGCCGGCTCCGCCGTACTCCTCGGGCACCGCGAGCCCGGTGACCCCCAACTCCCCCGCGAACCGCCGCCACACGTCGGGGTCGTGGCCGACCGTCGACTCCATGGCCCGCCGCAGCGCCGCCTCGTCCGCGTGCTCGGCCAGAAACGCCCGTACGGTCCGGCGCAATTCCTCGCGCTCGTCGATTCCGCTCACACCCACGGCACACTCCTCCGCCTCTGCTCTCCGTGCTCCGCACGCCCGTCCGCAGCCGGCCCGATCCGCGGATCCCGCCGGGTTTCCGCCACCTGGACCGGACCCGGGAACCGATCCCCGGCCCGCCCCGTCACACCGCCATGCGAAACGACGACGGCACCCTCGGACCGGCGGGCGCGTCCCCGGGCCGGTCCACCGCAACGCCCGGACGCCGCCCCCGGCGGCGCGCGATAGCCGGGCTCGCGATCAGCGTCGGCCTGGTCGCCACCGCCTGCACCTCCGGCTCGGACGAGCCCGAGATCCAGCCCTCGCTGTCCGCCCCGCCGCCGGGATCGGCCGGACTGACCGGCGAGGCCGCGGACTTCCGGGCCAAGATGCTGAAGCTCTCCGCGTACGACTCGTGCGAGGCGCTGCTCGACGACTTCCGCAAGGGCGCGCTCGCCCGGGCCGCGCAGCCCCCGGTCATGGAGGCGGCCGGCGAGCCGGGTCCCGGCCTCACCGGCGACCGGTCGGCCGAGGACTTCGCCAACGGGTCCGCCGCGGCACCCGCCGCGCCGCCCGGCGCCGCACCGCAGGACGCCGAGAGCGGGGCCAAGGCCCCGGGCGACGGAAGCACCGCGCCCGGCTACTCCGGCACCAACGTGCACGAGCAGGGCGTGGACGAGCCCGACCTCGTCAAGACCGACGGGCGCCGGGTGGTCACGGTCGCCGACGGAACGCTCCGCGTCGTCGACGTCACGAGCCGCGCGCAGACCGGCAAGCTCGCGCTGCCCGGCGGGTACGCGACCGAGATGCTGCTGTCCGGCGACCGCGCGCTGGTGATCATGCCGAGCGACAAGGTGGCGTACGACATGCCCACCGGCGGCGAGGCCACCTCGTCGAGCCGGATCGCGGCACCGCCCACGCGGTCGAAGCTGGTCCTCGTCGACCTGTCCGGCCAACCCAGGGTCCTGGGCGAACTCGCCGTCGACGGCTCCTATGTGGATGCCCGTCAGATCGGCGCCACGGCGCGCGTGGTCATCCGCTCGTACCCGCGCGGCCCGGTCGTCGACTCCCCGGGCGGCGACGACTACAAGTCCAAGTACACCAAGGCGGTCGCCAAGACCACGGTCGACGACTGGCTGCCCGGCTACACCCTCAAGACCGGGGACCGCACCAACAGCGGTCGGCTCGTGGAGTGCGGCAACGTCAGCCGGCCGGACACCGAGGCGGGGGCACCGGGCCACTCCGGCGCGTCCACCGTCAGCGTCCTGTCCTTCGACCTCGCGCGCGACCTGGGCACCGGCAGCCCGGTGACGATCGCCGCGGACGCCAACACCGTGTACGCGTCGTCCGGCAACCTCTACGTGGCGGCGAACTACCACCCGTACTACACCACCAAGTCCAAGCCCGGTGGCGGACCGATGATGTCGAGCCGCACCGCGCTCTACCAGTTCGACATCTCGGGCACCGCGGCGCCGCGGCACGTGGCGTCCGGCGACGTCGAGGGCGAACTGCTCAACCAGTACTCGCTGTCGGAGTTCGACAACCACCTGCGCGTCGCCACCACCCTGCAGCGTCAGCCCGGTGCCACCGCGCAGCCGAAGAGCGGGAGCTCCGGCGGCACGGGCAAGTCCGTCCCGAACACGTCGGGCTCGGGCAGTTCGGGGTCGGGGTCGGGTTCGGGCAACTCCGGTTCGGACACGGTCGTCGCGCCGGAGATGGCGCCGATCCTGGCGACCGAGAGCGCCGTGGCGGTGCTCAAGCGCAACGGCACCGAACTCGTCCAGGTCGGCCGGGTCGACGGTCTCGGGCGCGGGGAGCGCATCTACGCCGTACGGTTCACCGGCGCCGTCGGGTACGTCGTGACGTTCCGCCGCACCGACCCGCTCTACACCCTCGACCTGGCGAACCCGACGGCACCCAGGGTGGTCGGGGAGCTGAAGATCAACGGCTACTCGGCGTACCTGCACCCGGTGGACGGCGGCAAGCTCATCGGCGTCGGCCAGGACGCCACCGACTCGGGATCCCGACTGGGCACCCAGGTCTCGCTGTTCGACGTGGCGAACCTGGCCGCGCCGACCCGGATCGCGAACTTCACCGTCTCGCAGGGCAATTCCGAGGCGGAGATGGACCCGCACGCGTTCCTGTACTGGCCGGCCACCGGGACCCTGGTGATTCCGCTGCAGGCCGGGTACGGCACCACTCGGCCGGGAGCCCCGCCGTCCGCGGGCAGCACCACCGACGGCGGCACCGGTGCGGTCGCACCCGACTTCGCGCCCGCCCGCACCCAGGCGCTGGTCCTTCGACTGCAAGGCGGCTCCTTCGTCGAGGTGGGGCGGATCAGTCACCCGTCGGCCGACTCCATGCGGCGTTCGCTGGTGATCGGTGACGCGCTGTGGACCGTCTCCTCCGGCGGCGTGATGGTCAACGACCTGGACGACCTCGGCCAGCGGGCCTGGGTGCCGTTCGCCTAGGACGTCACGACGACCCACCCTCGAACCCCGGGCCGGGGCCGCGGAAATCGGCGGGCTCGGCGGCGGTCCCCCCGCCGCCGAGCCCGCCGTTGCGTGCACACCCCCCGGCGGCGCGCACGGTCCGGTCAGTCGCTGGCGGGAAGCGCCTTGGCCTCCTTGACCACGAGCGGTTCGCCGCCGTCGGCGAGGGTGCCCGCGCCGGCCTTCGTGACCAGCACCTCGAACGTGTCGTCCGCCGCGAGGGTGTAGCGCTTGCCCAGCAGCGCTCCACCGGCCAACTCCGTTTCCGGGGCCAGGCCTTCGCGTACCTCGGCGTCGATGGCCACCATCGGGCGCCCGCCGCACGTGAGGTCGACGCCGCCCGCCGGCGGGCGGACCACGATGACCTCGGTCGTGCAGACCTGGCTGCGCAGTCGCGCCCCGGTGCGGATGGCGGGGGTCGCGGGGGTTGCCGCGTTGTCGGTGTTGCTCACGTGCCGCTCCTTGTCGAACCGTCGTACCTGCTGTGCCTGTTCTGCCCGTTCTGCCTGTTCTTCCTGTTCTGCCGGTGATGCGCGTGCTGCTTGTCGTGCCTGTTCTGCCGTCGCACCTGTGGTACCTGACGTGCTTGTCGTGCTTGTCGTATCAGGGAGCCGTTCCCGACACACCTGCCGTGCGCGCCGTGCCGGTCTAGGAGGCGTCCGCCGGAGCGGTGGTCGGCTGCGGCGCGCGCCCCGTGGTCAGCCGGCTCCAGCTCTCCAGGTCCCGGTCGTCGGCGCGGCGGCCGACGTGCGTGACGGTGTCCACGTCCTGCGCCTCGGCGCGCAGCGCGGCGACGGTGCAGCGCTCGCGCGGACGGGTCGAGAAGGGGTCGAAGCGGTAGTGCCGCATCGCGTTGCCGTGCGTGATGCGGTCCACGAGTTCGTCCGGCAGGTCCGCGAAGAGCGTCTCCAGCTCCTCGGGGGCGCTGGGCCAACTGCTGTCCGAGTGCGGGTAGTCCGACTCCCAGCACACGTTGTCGGTGTTGAAGTGGTGCAGCAGGTCGACACCGACCGCGTCGCTGATGAAGCAGCACAGCATGTGCTTGCGGAACACGTCGGCGGGACCGGAAAGCCCCTCGGGGAAGGTCGCCTTCGTCCAGCCGGAGTGCCGCCGCTGCACGTGCTCGGCGCGCCACAGGAAGTACGGGATCCACCCGATGTCGCCCTCGGTGAGCGAGAACCGCAGGTCCGGGAAGCGCTCCCAGAGGTCCGCCCAGATGAGTTCGACGAGCGAGAACGTCGACATCGTGGACGACAGCGTCATGTTGACGCTCGCCGGCGCGTCCGACGACGACGGCGCCCGCCGCGACGACGAACCCACGTGCAGGCACAGGACGGTGCCCTCGTCGCACGCCGCCGCGAAGAGCGGGTCCCAGTAGCGCGTGTGGATGCTGGGCAGTTGCAGCGCCTCGGGGTTCTCCGAGAACGTCACGGCGTGCACGCCCTTGGCCGCGAGCCTGCGCAGCTCCGCGACGGCGTGCTCGACGTCGTACAGCGGCAGGATGCCGCACGGAATGAAGCGGTCGGGGTACGCCCCGCACCACTCGTCGGCGTGCCAGTCGTTGTACGCCCGGATCATCACCTCGTTCACCGTGCGGTCCGGCCCCTGCCACAGCACCTGGCCGGAGAACCCGGTGAAGTTCGGGAAGTTCAGCCCCGCGAGCTGGCCGCCCGCGCTCATGTCGCGCACGCGCTCGTGCACGTCATAGCAGCCGGGGCGCATCTGGTCGTAGCGGCTGGCGTCGATGTTGAACATTTCCGGCGGCTTGCCGGCGACCGCGTTGAGGCCGAGGTCGCGGCCGCGCGCGTCGCCGTACATCCACTGCTGGACGCCGTCGTCGCGGAGGACGACGCGTGGCGCCCGGTCGCGGTAGCGGGCGGGGACGTGGGCGTCGAACATCGTGGCCGGCTCACAGATGTGGTCGTCCACGCTGATGAGGATCATGTCGTCCTTGCGCACGACTGCCTCCAGGGGCCTTAGATCTCTATCTTTATAAGAATAGAAGAGCGCGGCCGATGCTAACCCAGGGCGGCCACGGAGTCGAGGAGTCCGGCCAGCGCACCGGTGAACACGTCGTTGTCGTCGCCGACGACCATGTGGCCCGCGTCGGCGACGTCGGCGAACGTGGACCCCGGTATCAGCGCCAGCATTTCGCGTACCGCCTCGACGCTCACCACGTCGGACTGGCGGCCGCGGACGATCAGGGTCGGCACCGCGACCTTCCGGGCCGCGTCCGCGAGGCGTTCGGGGGTGACCTCGGGTCCGCGGCCGCCATCGGCGCCGAGGCTCCCCATGAAGGCCGGGTCCCAGTGCCAGTACCAGCGGCCGTCGGCGTGCCGGCGTACGTTGCGGGCGAGCTTGGCCGGGTCGGTGGGGCGGGGCCGGTCCGGCTGGTAGCCGTGCAGCGCGTCGGCCACGTCGTCGAGCGAGGCGAAGCCCGACCGGTGCGCGAGCATGAAGTCGCGGATGCGGTCCACTCCCTGACGCTCCGTCCGGTGCGTGATGTCGACCAGCACCAGCCCCCGCGCGTGCCCCGGCGCCTCGCCCTCGGCGAGCAGCGACACCCAGCCGCCGAGCGACGCGCCGACCAGGACCGGCGGACGGCCCTGCTCCGCGGCGACGGCGTCGGCCACCGCGCGGGCGTCCGCGACGAAGGCGTCGATCGTGTAGTCGCCGTCGGCGGCCCAGTCACTGTCGCCGTGTCCGCGCTGGTCGAGCGCCAGCGCGGTCCAGCCGTGGGCGGCCAGCGCGGCGGCGGAGCGGGTCCACGAGCCCCGAGCCTGCCCGCCGCCGTGCAGGAGCAGCACGGTGCCTTGCGGCGGCCCGTCCGGGTCCCAGCGGTCGGCGACCACGTCGAGGGGGGCGCCCTGCTGGTTGCGGGTCCCGTACTCGAGGGCCGAGAACCGTACCTGACGAGGCGTCGGGTCCATCGTTTCTCCTTGCGGTGTGCCAGTCGTGCGGAGTCGTGTACTGCATGTGGGGCCGTGTCCTGCATATGTACTGTGCACATGCCGAGCCGTGCGGCGGCATCCTCGCGCGTGCGGCGTGAATGATCCAGATGCGCGCAGCGGAAGTGCGGTCCCGGAGAGCCGAGGTTGGAGGGCCGAGGTGGGAGAGCCGGGTGGGACGCCGGCCGGAGCGCGGGCCGGGTGCTACAGCAGTTCGAAGACGGCGGTCAGCCCCTGGCCGCCGCCGATGCACATGGTCTCCAGGCCATACCGCGCGTCGCGCCGCCGCATCTCGTGTAGCAGGGTCGCCAGGATGCGCCCGCCGGTGGCGCCGACCGGGTGGCCGAGCGAGATGCCCGAGCCGTTCACGTTGAGCCGGTCGAAGTCGGCCTCGCCGAAGCCCCATTCGCGCGTGCACGCGAGAACCTGCGGGGCGAACGCCTCGTTCAGCTCGATCAGGTCGATGTCCGCCAGCGTCAGCCCGGCACGCTCCAGGGCCTTCGCGGTGGCCGGCACCGGGCCGATGCCCATCGTCGCGGGCGGGACCCCGGCCACCGCCCAGGCGACCAGGCGGGCGTACGGGCGCACGCCGAGCCGCTCGGCCTCGTCGCGGTGGGTCACCAGGCACAGCGCGGCGCCGTCGTTCTGTCCGCTGGCGTTGCCCGCGGTGACCGTGGCCTCCGCGTCCTGACGCCCCATCACGGGCCGCAGGCGGCCGAGGGTTTCGACGGTTGTGTCGGCCCGTGGGTGCTCGTCGGTGTCGACCAGCACATCCCCCTTGCGGCCGCCGGGAACGGTGACGGGCACGATCTCGTGCGCGAACGCCCCGGACTTCTGCGCCGCGACGGCGCGCATGTGCGAGGTGTATGCGAGTTCGTCCTGCTCCGCCCGGCCGATCCCGTACTCCCGCCGCAGGTTCTCCGCCGTCTCCAGCATCCCGCCCGGCACTGGGAAGTTGCGGCCCCCTGCGGTGACCCGGCCCCGGGCCAGCCCGTCGTGCAGCGCGATCCCGTCGCCGCGCGCGCCCCAGCGCATCTGCGTCGAGTAGAACGCGGTCTGGCTCATGCTCTCCACGCCGCCCGCGAGCACGCGGTCGCTCACCCCGGCCGCCACCTGCATCGCCGCGTACAGCACGGCCTGGAGCCCCGATCCGCAGCGCCGGTCTATCTGAAGGCCGGTCACCTCCACCGGCAGGCCCGCGTCGAGTGCGACGACCCGGCCGATCGCGGGCGCCTCGCCGTTCGGGTAGCACTGGCCGAGGATGACGTCGTCGACCTGCTCGGGGAGCAGCGCCGTGCGGCGCACCAGTTCGCGTGCCACGGTCGCACCCAACTCGGCGGCGGAGACGTCGCGGAACGCCCCTCCGTACCGTCCCACCGGTGTCCGCAGTGGCTCGCAGATGACCGCCTCGCGCATATCCGCCTCCAGGTCGGGCGGCCCGACGGACCGGCGCGCCTCAGCGCACGAGTCGGGACCGCACTCTGCGGGCCGCGTCCTCGCGGCCCGTGTAGCGCTGCGTCGCGTCCAGGTGCCGGCCGGCGATCCGGGACGCGCGGGCCGAGTCGCCCGCCTCAATGGCGTCGACCAGCTTCTCGTGGTCGCGCAGGCCTGCGTCGAACGCCTCGCGCGCGGGTTGCGAACCGGCCGCCGACGCCTCGCGCACCCACTCCTCCTCGTGCCGCGACCACACCTGCTCCAGGCCGCCGACGACGAGTGAGAGCGTGGCGTTGCCGCAGCCGGCCACCAGCACCTCGTGGAAACGCCGTGCCGCCTCGTTGAAGGCGGGTGCGTCGCCCGTCATCTCCCGCTGCTCGGCGAGTACTTCGCGCAGCGCGGGGACGACGGAGTCGGCGCGGTCGGCGCGTTGAGCGCACAGCGCGGCGCAGATCGGCTCCAGTTCGATGACGGCGGACCCGAGGTCGGCGAGCGGTGCCTGCTCCGCCTCCAGGACCAGGGCGAGGGTGTACGCGACGCGCGCCGAGGTCGGCAGGTGCACCGTCCCGCCGCCGACGTTGCCGCGGCGTACCGTCACCAGGCCCTCGGTCTCCAGGATCCGCAGCGCCTCGCGGACCGAGGGGCCGCTGACGTTGAACCGCGCCATCAGGTCCTCCTGCCGGGGCAGGCTCTCGCCCTGGCGCAGGCGTCCGGCGAGGATCTCCTCGCGCAGGTCGTCGGAGACCATCTCGGCCAGCCTGGGCTGGCGCATCTGCCGCTGACGCATGTGGGTCCCGGTTCCCGTCTGACGGGCTCTGACGAGCGGTTCTATCCTGCTAAAGATAGTAAGGTATGGCGCCCGCCCGCAGCCCCACCTTCCCGAGCCGGGCTGTCGTCGCCAGGCGCGGACCACCCCTCCCGGCCCCGGGGTTTCGCGGTTGCCGTGCGACCGCGTCCTCAAGGTACTTGCGGATCTTGACGCAGCGTCATAGGAACTTAACTAAGTCAAATAATTGGGCACGGGAGGCGGGTCAATGGGACGACTGCGGGAAAGGGTCGCGGTCATCACCGGTTCGGGGGCCGGAATCGGGCGCGGCATCGCGCGCAAGATGGCCGCGGAGGGCGCACGAATCCTCGTGAACGACATCCGGCCGCAGGCCGCGGAGGCGGCGGCCGAGGAAATCAGGAAGGACTTCGGTGTGGACGTGCTCGTCGTCCCCGCCGACGTCACGGTCAAGGAGCAGGCGACGGGCCTGGTCACCGCGGCGGTCGAGCGGTGGGGGCGCATCGACGTCCTGGTCAACAACGCCTGGGGCGGCGGCCGCATCAACCGCCTGGAGAACAAGACCGACGAACTCCTGGACCACGGGCTGCACATGGGCCTGTGGTCCGGCTGGTGGACGATGCGCGAGGCGTTCCCGCACATGCGCGGCGCGGGCGGCGGCAGCATCGTCAACATCTGCTCGCTCAACGGCGTGAACGCCCACCAGTTCACCGCCGAGTACAACATCGCCAAGGAGGCACTGCGCGCGCTGACGCGCACCGCCGCCCGCGAGTGGGCGCCGCACCAGATCCGCGCCAACGTCATCTGCCCCGGCGCCAAGACCGAGGCGTTCGCGGCGTACGCCAAGATCAACCCGACCGGCGCCGCGGAGGCGGAATCCCGCAACCCCATGGGACGCATGGGCGACCCGGAGGACGACATCGGCGGGGTCGCCGTCTTCCTGGCGTCCGACGACGCTCGGTACGTCACCGGGAACACGCTGTTCGTGGGCGGAGGCAGCCACATCAACGGGGTCGCCTGGGCGCCCGTCCCGGAGGAAGAGCGCACAGCGTAGCGAAACGCCTCGAAACGGTGGCACTGAGTTGCCGTCCGGCGGCCCCCGCGTTGTCAATCGCACATCCGGGGGCCGTTTGTCGGTGGGCCGTCCTAAGCTCGGAATCGTGATCGACGCCGACGGAACCGCGACGCTGGAACTCGCACTCGAGAAGCACCGGGTGGAGTTGACCGGCTACTGCTACCGCATGCTCGGTTCGCCTTTCGAGGCCGAGGACGCGGTCCAGGACACGATGGTGCGTGCGTGGCGCGCGTACGACCGGTTCGAGGGCCGCTCGGCCCTGCGGTCGTGGCTGTACCGGATCGCCACCAACGTGTGCCTCGACATGCTGAACGGCAAGGAGCGCAAGGCGCGTCCGACCGACTTCACGACGGTCGGGTCCGCCGAGAACCCCACGCTGACGACGCATCCGGAGAACACCTGGCTCGCGCCGACTCCCGACCACAAGGTGCTGGTCGGTGGCGACCCGGCCGACGTGGTGGTGTCGCGCGACTCGGTGCGCCTGGCGTTCGTCGCCGCGCTCCACCACCTGCCGGCCCGCCAGCGCGCCGTCCTGATCCTGCGCGAGGTGCTGGCGTGGCAGGCGTCCGAGGTCGCCGAACTGCTCGACACCTCGGTCGCCTCCGTGAACAGCGCCCTGCAACGCGCCCGTGCCACCCTCGCCGCGGTCGACGTCGCGTCGACCGACCTCGAGGAGCCCGACGACGAGGCGCAGCGGGAGCTGCTGGCCAAGTACGTCAAGGCGTTCGAGAGCTACGACCTCGACGGCCTGGCCTCCCTGCTGCACGAGGACGTCACGCTGTCCATGCCGCCGTTCGAGCTGTGGCTGCGCGGCGCGGACGAGGTCCGTGCCTGGATGCTCGGCGTCGGCAACGGATGCCGTGGATCGCGCATGATCCCGGTGGTCGCCGCCAACGGCACACCCGCGTTCGGCCAGTACCGTCCGGCCGGGCCCGGCCTGCACGAGCCGTGGGCGCTTCAGGTCATCGAGATCTCAGAGGGTCGGATCGTCGGCCTCAACTCGTTCCTCGACACCGAGCACCTGTTCCCCCTCTTCGGGCTCCCGGACCGCCTGGAGTCGTAGCGCGCGGTCCGAGGCCGCCGGGGCGCGGTTCAGCGGCCCTGGCAACCCCGGCGGCCCCGTGACCGGTACGGCGCCGCGCAGGCCGACGAGTCCCAGCAGGTCGGTGAGTGCGGGCGGGGCGTCCCTGATCTGGTACGCCCGGTCGCGGCGCCGCGCCAGCAGCCGGAGCCGCGCCAACGCGTCGACCAGTGCGAGATCGGCCCGGCAGTCCGCCCCTACGTCGCACACCAGGCGGGCACCCGGCACCCGGGCCAGCATTTCGTCCACCCGCGCGCACAGGCCCGGGACATCGGCGCGCACCAACGCGCCGATGTCCACGACCACCGCCCCCGCGACGACACGCACTTTCACCGTCGTACCCCTTCCGCCGACTTCCCGCCGAGGCCGCGGCCGACCCGGAACCGCACACGTGTGCGGACCGGCCGGGACGCGGCAAGTCACGGGCCGCCGTGAACATCCCGGCCCACCTATGCAGACCGCCCCAACCACCGAAACTCATCGGTCGCCGACGACCGAACGTGATCATCCGCGTGCGGGGTCGGGCGGACCCGGTACGCGGATCGGGCCGTGGGTGTCGGGAGTGGGGACGGAGCCGGGCAGGTCCCAGGCCGGGCGAGGCCGGGTGCCGGGTCGTCGGTGCGCCGGATTCCCGTATGACAAGCGCCACCTGGCGGACCGTCAGATGCGCCGTGCTTGCTATACAAGGGGTGCCGGAGACCGTTCGTCAGGGAGATTTCATGGCCGTCACCACGTTCACGGATCTGCAGCAGATCAAGGATTCGCTGGGCAAGCACCTGGGCTACAGCGAGTGGCTGGAGGTGACCCAGGACCGCATCAACCTGTTCGCGGACGCGACCGGGGACCACCAGTGGATCCACGTGGACGTCGAAAAGGCCAAGGAGGGCCCCTTCGGGGCGCCGATCGCGCACGGCTACCTGACGCTGTCGCTGTCGAACCTCTTCCTGCCGCAGATCGTCGAGGTCCAGAACATCTCGATGGGCGTCAACTACGGCGTCGACAAGATCCGCTTCCCGAACCCGGTGCGGGTGAACCAGCGCATCCGGGGCGGCGCCGAGATCGCGGCGGTGAGCGATGTCCCCGGCGGAATCCAGGTGACCATCAAGATCACCGTCGAGATCGAGGGTGAGACCAAGCCCGCCTGCATCATCGAGTCGCTGACGCGCTACCTGGCCTGAGGCGTCGGCCGGACCGCGACGCCGGGTGACCGGCGGGTCCGAGGTGTTCCGGGCGGGCGTACGGTCGGCGCGCGGCGTGGGCGGAGGCGGGCCGCACCCGGCCCGCCGCGCCACGCCGCGCCGTCGTCACCGCGGGCTGCCGACCCCGCCCGTGCAGGGCGCTCCGGGCTCCGGCGTCTGCGGCCCCTCGCGGTAGTACGACACGAACTGCGCCAGGCGCGGGTCCGCCGGGGACTCCAACGCGAGCTGCACGCCCCACGCGCTGGCGACCACGGGGGCGGGGAGACCGTCGTACGGCGTCAACAGCACGAAGGGGCCGCCCAACAGCGTCTCCAGTTCCGCCACTTGGTCGTTCGGCAGGTCCGGCCGGTAGGTCACCCACACCGCGCCGTGCTCCATCGAGTGCACGGCCATGCTCGCGTCCTGCTCGGTCCGGTATATGCCGCAGTTGAGCCAGCGCGCATTGTGCACGCCGCCCGCGGGAGGCGTGAGGTCATAGACGACGCGCCGCTTCTCGTGGGTGCGTTCGACGGTGTACGCGACGACGCCGTCGATCGGCGAGACGGCGTTCGAGGCCGGCACCGCCTTGTCGGTGACCGTGGCCCCCGGCTGGTCGTCGGACCCGGAGTCCGAGCCGGAGTCGTCGCCAGTGCCGTCGGGGGCCGGGCTGCCGGAAACCTTGGGCCGGGTGCCGCCGTTGCCCGCGTCGCCGCCCTTGCCTCCGTCGCCCTTCGCGGTGGCCGACGCCGCGGCCTCGTCCTCGTTCTTGCCCTTCACCAGGTCCTCGGCTCCGCCGTCGGCGCATCCGGTGAGACCGAACACCGCGAACAGCGCGGCGGCCGCGGCCGCTTCGGACACCCGCACACGTCGGCGCGAACTCCCCCGTGGCGTCCTCGACATGCTGCCCCTCCCGATGAAGCCGCTCCCGGCGCCCGTCGGACCCGCTGGTCCCGAGTAGCCGAGCGTAACGCGCCTCAAGTGCGGGGCGGCTCCGGGTCCACGACGACACAGCGCGTACCGCTGTAGATGGTCGGCATGCACTTGTTGCAGTGGATGCACAGGGACTTGACGGCCCGTCGGGACTCGTCGGCGGCTATCCGGTTGATCAGGTCGGGCTCACGCAGGATGGCCCGGCCCATCGCCACGAACTCGAAGCCCTCGGCCATCGCGAGGTCCATCGTCTCGCGGTTGGTGATGCCGCCGAGCAGGATCAGCGGCAGCTTCATCTCGGCGCGGAACTGCCGGGCGTACTCCAGCAGGAACGCCTCCTGGTACGGGTACGCGATCAAGAACTTCTTGCCCATCAGCTTGATGCCGAGCTGCGTCGGCTGCGGGAAGGTGGCCGCGAACTCCGGGATGGGCGCGTCGCCGCGGAAGAGGTACATCGGGTTCAACAGCGAGCTTCCGGCGGTCAGTTCGAGGGCGTCGAGGCCGCCGTCCTCCTCCAGCCACTTCGCGGTCTGCAGGCTCTCGGTGAGCCAGATGCCGCCCGGCACGCCGTCCGCCATGTTGAGCTTGGCGGTGACCGCGATGCGGTCGCCGACCGCGTCGCGCACCGCGCGCACGACGCCGCGGGCGACCTTGGCTCGGTTCTCCAGCGCGCCGCCGTACGCGTCCTTGCGGCGGTTCAGCTTCGGGCTCAGGAACGCGCTTGCGAAGTAGTTGTGGCCGAGGTGGATCTCGACGGCGTCGAACCCGGCCTCGACCGCGGTGCGGGCCGCGTTGGCGTGCGCCTCGGTGACCCGGCGGATGTCCTCCTCGGTCGCGGCCTTGCTGGTCTTCATGCTGATCGGGCTGAAGAGCCGGCCGGGCGCGAGCGCGGGCAGCCGGTTCGACTTGGCGTTGGCGACCGGGCCGGCGTGGCCGATCTGGGCGGACACCGCGGCGCCTTGGGCGTGCACGGCGTCCGTGAGGCGGCGCAGGCCGGGCACCGCTTCGGGCCGCATCCATATCTGGTGCCGGTCGGTGCGTCCCTCGGGTGCGACGGCGCAGTACGCGACGGTGGTCATGCCGATGCCGCCCGCAGCGGGCTTGACGTGGTAGTCGATCAGCGCGTCGGTGACGAGTGCGTCCGGCGTGACGCCCTCGAACGTGGCGGCCTTGATGATGCGGTTGCGCAGCGTCAGTGGCCCGAGCTTGGCGGGCGCGAGGACGTCGGGTGCGGCGTCCGCGGGGGTGCGCATGGCGGGGGTGTCGATGGGCGTGGTCAAGGCGTTCACCCTTCGGGGGCGGGATCGGGGGTGGGACCGGGGGCGGTGGACGGATCGGTGGGCACACCGGCGGACGTGCCGCCGGGCGCGCCGGGACGGTCGTCGGCCGCCGGGTCGGGGGCGTCGAGCCCGGCGGCGATGAAGGCGACCACTTGGCGGGGGTCGGGCGGCGGGGTGGCGCCGAGCCGGTCGGCGGGCGCGAGGGGTTCGCCGTACGTCTGGAGCAGCAGCGTGAACGCGAGCCGCCAGCGGTCGCGCACCGCGTCGGCGCCGAGGTCCGGGCGCATGAGCTGGAGCAGTTCGCGCCACGGCCGGTGGCCGAACCACGGCTCGTTCCAAGGGAGTTTGTCGTTGTTGAGGACAACGCGCGCCAGCAGGTGCAGCAGCATGGGGCCGTCGGGTGTCCGCACGAGCCGGTCGAACGGGCGGACGATGATCGCCGCCAGTTCGGCGGCCTCGGGCACCCAGCCGGCCGCGCGGCGGGCGCCGAGCGCGTCGAGGCCGTCCGCCCACAGCGGGCCGAGGCGCTGTTGGAGCAGCGCGACGACCAGGGCCTCCTTGGAGCCGAAGTGGTAGTGCACGGCGGCCGGGTTCATGCCGGCGGCGGCGTTGACGGCGCGCACGGAGACCTTCTCGTAGCCCTGCGCGAGGAACAGGCGCTCGGCCTCGGCCAGCAGGCGCGCCCGGGTCGCGGCCGTCGCACCGTTCGGTACGCGCTCTCGGCCGGTGGTTCCGGTGGTCCTGCCGCGGGTGCTCATGGGCGGCCATGACAGCACGGTTCGCGAGAGTTTTCAATCACTGATTGAAAGCTCCCGCGAAGGACCGGGGGAACGTGTACCGGCGGATGCGCTCCGGAGGGTGTCGGCCAGACGGAAGGCGGGGCCTGGCCGGGGTTGGCCGGGGCGGGGTGGCCGGGCCGGGGGTAGCCGGACCGGGACAGTCGGACCGGGCGGCCGGGCCGGAAGGTCCGGAGGAAGGGTCCGACGGGGGACGGTGGGCCGGTCGGCGGCCGCGGGTGGCCGGGTCGGCGGGAGGGGCGGTCAGGCCAGGGGGACGATCAGGACCGGGCAGCGGGCGTGTTCGATGACGGCGTGGGCGACGTGGCCGACCCAGTGCCGCAAAAGGCCGTTGCGGTGGCGTACCCCGACGACCGCGACCGCGGCGTCCGAGCTGGCCTCGACGACGGTGCCGGCCGCGTCGCCGAGGACCGCCTGCTCGGTGCTCAGGACGTCCGGGTAGAGCCCGCGGACCTGGCCGAGCGCACTGTCGAGGCAGACGGCGTGCGCCTCGGTGACCGCCTTGAGGTCCTCGGGACTGGGGCCGGAGAGGCCGACGTAGCCGGGCCAGGCGTACGCGTGCACCGCGAAGACCGGCAGCCCCCACCGCCGCGCTTCCCCGAACGCCGCACGGGCGGTCGGTGCGTCGCCCTCGCCCTGGATGCCGACGACGACCTTGCCCCCGTCGAGGACGAGGTCGCCGTCCTCGCTCGGATCGCCGTGCTCGCCGCGGACGACGAGGAGCGGGCAGGGCGTGCGGGCGGCCAGGAAGCGGGCCACCGAGCCCAGCAGCAGGTCCGCGAACCCGCCGCGGCCCCGGGACGAGACGACCATCAACTCGGCTTCTCCGGCTGCTTCGAGGAGGACGTCGCCCGGCAGGCCGACGCCGACATCGCCCTCGACGGAGAGTTCCGGGTGCCGGTGCAGGACGCGGGCGGCGGCGGCTTCGACGAGGCGGGCGGCGGCCTGTTGGGCGGGGGCGTCGGGCACTTCGCGGCCCTCGGGGCTGCCCTTGGGGTGCGGGGGCGCGGCGGTGGGGACGCGTACCGCGTGCACGATGCGGAGCATCGCGCCGCGGCGTACCGCTTCGGCGGCGGCCCGCATGACCGCGCGCATGCCGGGATCGGATCCGTCGGTACCGACGACCACGAGCCCCGGGGAGGCCCCTGCGGGACCGGGGATCGACGGCTTGGCCGTCTCGACTGCGGTGTTCACGTGTTCCTCCACGGCTCGGGCGCACAGGTCGGCGCAGGGTGCGCGCGTCTTGGCGGACAGCGGGACGCGTACCCGTTCCGATGGGTATCACCACATCTGAGCGCCTGCCCCGGTCGTTGGTCCCGGCCGGGCGGGACTTTGGACCCGGTGACCGGAACCGACCGCCGACCGAATTCGTCTCGTTGACGAGAAACACGCGCCCTGGTTATCGTCATCATGACGACATGAGATCAGCCTGATCCGTCCACCCGCCCCCGGGGGAGTTCCGATGGTCCACATCCAGCGCCGCCCGTTCGTCAGCCACCTGCGCGCCGATCCGGTCCAGTGGGTACGCCACCAGAGCCGCGGCGAGGTCGTCCACGAGGGCCTCGGGCTCGCGTTCTGGTTCCGGCCGCTGATCGCGGCGCTCAGCGAGGTCCCGATCGACGACCGCGAACTGCCGGTGCTCTTCCACGTCCGCACGCGCGACTTCCAGGACGCGACCGTGCAGGGCACCGTGACCTACCGCATCACCGACCCCGGAGTCGCCGCCACCCGGCTGGACTTCGGCGTCGACCCCGGCACCGGCCAATGGCGGTCCACTCCCCTCGACCAGCTCGCGTCCCTGCTCACCGAAAGCGCGCAGCAGCACGCCGTCGATACCCTCGCGGGGCTCGACCTGACGGAGGCGGTCACGCGCGGACTGACCGAGGTACGCACGCGCGTGGCCACGGGCCTGGCCGAGGACGCGCGGCTCAGCGACTCGGGCGTCTCCGTCCTGGGGGTACGCATCACCTCGATCCGCCCCGACGCCGACCTGGAGCGCGCCCTCCAGGCGCCGGCCCGCGAGCGCGTGCAACAGGCCGCCGACGCCGCCGGGTTCGAGCGGCGTGCGCTCGCCGTCGAGCGCGAGCGGGCCATCGCCGAGAACGAACTCCAGAACCAGATCGAACTGGCCCGGCGCGAGGAGCAGTTGGTCGAGCGCAAGGGCCTCAACGACCGTCGGCGCGCGGAGGAGACGGCCGCCGCGGCCCGCATCGAATCCGAGGCGCGGGCGGAACGCGACCGGCTGGCCGCCGCGACGGCGGCGGAGAACCGGCGCGTACTCGGCGCCGCGGAGGCGGAGGCGCATGCCGCGCATGTCGCGGCGTACGCGAACGCCGATCCGGCGGTGCTGCTCGCCCTCGCGGCCCAGGAACTCGCCGAGCAGTTCCCGAACATCGGCACGCTCAACATCACGCCCGACCTCATCAGCGGAGCGCTCGCCCGGCTCGGCGGGTCGCGGCCGCCCGGCCCCGACGGCCCGGCGGCTCCGAACGCCCTCGGCCCGCAAGGCCCGCGGAGTCCACGGAGTCCGCAAAGCCCGCAGAATCCGCAGAGCCCGTACAACGACGACCCGATCAACCAGGGCCGCGCCTGATGGCCCAGGTGCCCAGGGCGGTGTTCGTACACCGCCAGTCCGCACTGCAGGACCTGATCAACCGGCACGGCACGGTCAACCAGGGCCGGTTCTTCCTCAAGAACAAAGGCCTCAGCTCGTCGAGTCTGGAGAAGGGGGCCGACGTCGTCCAGGACGCGCTGGCCCGCGCGGGGGCCTCGGTGCCCGCGCACTGGCGGCGCGGCAGCGTGGAGCGCGGCGACCTCGACCGCTTCCTGTTCGACGAGCACGACGTTGTCGTGGTCGTCGGCCAGGACGGCCTGGTTGCCAACGTCGCCAAGTACCTCGACGGGCAGCCGGTCATCGGGGTCAAGGCCGACCCGGGCGGCGAGGGACTGCTGACCCGGCATCAAGCCGACGACTGCGTACGGCTGTTCGCCGAGGTCGAAGGCGGCCGGGCGCGTTGCGAGATGCGCACGATGGCGGAGGCCCGCACCGACGACGGGCGTACCCTCACCGCACTCAACGAGGTGTTCCTCGGCCACCCGACGCACCAGACCGCCCGCTACCGCATCACCACCCCCGACGGACGCTCCGAACGGCAGGCGTCCTCGGGGGTGTTGGTCGGCACCGGGACAGGGTCGACCGGATGGTGCGGCTCGGTGCAGCGCGAACGCCCGGGCGCGCCCGCGCTGCCCACGCCCACGCAGGAGCAACTGGCGTGGTTCGTACGCGAGGCGTGGGCCTCCCCCACCACCGCAACCGGCCTGACCCACGGCACGCTGAACGGGTCGGCGACGCTGTCGCTGACCGTCGAGTCCGAGGGGCTGGTGGCGTTCGGCGACGGGATCGAGGCGGACCGCCTTGTCCTGTCGTGGGGGGAGCGGGTGGACGTCGGCACGGCCGGGAAGCGGCTGCGCCTCGTCGTGTGACCCGGATAAGCCGGGTGGGTCGGGTCGGGGGGTCGGGCGGGCCGTACTCGCGGGGGGGCGGCGTGCCGGGTACGCCGGTGGGACCCGGCGTACCCGTGCCTGCCGCGGGGCCCTCAGAAGTTGAGGTTGCCCAGGAGGTTCGCGACGCTGTTGCCGCTCGTCCGGATGCTCGGCGCGATGGCGGTGCCGGCCACGTAGAAGCCGAGCAGCACGCACACGACGGCGTGCCAGATCTTCATGCCGCCTTTGCGGATGAAAAGGAACATGATCACGCCGAGCAGGACGACGGTGGAGATGTTCAAAGCCATGGGGACTCCTCGAAAGGGCGCAGGGGGAAGCGCTGGGGACGGCACGCTTTGCCGCGACCGGGGATTTGGTGGCTTGACCCATGCCTGGGGCGCTTGTGGCGCTTGCGGCACAGCATCGGAACGACTACCGAAAGTGTCTATAAAGTAGCAAAGCGTCATCTTTCCCTCGATGTGCGGCGCACCCGGCGACGGCGTGTCCCGGACAGATCACCCGTACGCCCGGACCGTCAGGGAATCTGTCTTCCCCGTGCGCAGGCCTCGTGGCATGCTCCGGGCACCGCTCCAACGAGCCGTACCACCTCGCGCACCGCCCGTACCTTTTCCGTCCTGAGAGGTCCGCCGTGCCCCACCCCGCACCCGCCGCATCCGACGTCGCCGACCTCGACGTCTACTCCGCCGACGCCTACGAGGACGGCATCCCGCACGCCGCCTTCGCGACGCTGCGCCGCGAGTCGCCCGTCCACCGCCACCCCGACCCCGAAGTCCCCGAAGGCTTCTGGGCGGTGACGCGGCACGCCGACGTCGTGACGGTGTCCCGCAACCCGGAGATCTTCTCGTCCCACGAACGGCTGTCCCTGCTCCAGGAACCCGTGGGCGACGCGCTCGACACGCAGCGCCTGATGATGCTCAACATGGATCCGCCGGAGCACTCCCGGCTGCGCAACATCGTCAACCGCGGCTTCACGCCGCGCACCACGCTGACCCTGGGGGGCAAGGTCGAGGAGGCGTGCGAGCGCATCGTCGACGAGGCGGTCGCGCAGGGCGAGGGCGACTTCGTCACGATGGCCTCCGCCGAGCTGCCGCTCGTGGTGATCGCCGACCTGATGGGCGTCCCGCAAGAGCACCGGCACCAGCTCTTCCACTGGTCCAACAAGCTCGTCGGCGCGGAGGACCCCGACCTCGGCGAGGGCCTGGAGGCCGGCCAGGCGGTGCAGATGGAGATGTTCCAGTACGCCGACCAGCTCGGCGCCGAGAAGCGCGCGTGCCCGGTCGACGACATCGTCTCCAAGCTGGTGCAGCCGGACCGCGACGGGAACGAGCTCACCGCGCTGGAGTTCGACCTCTTCTTCATGCTGCTCGCGGTCGCCGGGAACGAGACCACCCGCAACGCGATATCCGGCGGCATGCTCGCGCTGATCGAACACCCGGAGCAGTGGGCCCGGTTGCGCGAGGACCCGGACGGCCTGGCGCCGACCGCCGCCGACGAGATCGTGCGCTGGGTCTCCCCCGTCAACGCGTTCCGGCGAACCGCCGTGCAGGACACGGAACTCGGCGGCCAGAAGATCTCGGTCGGCGACAAGGTGATCGTGTACTACAGCTCGGCGAACCACGACGAGGACGTCTTCGCCGACCCACACACCTTCGACATCGGCCGCGACCCCAACCCGATGCTCGGCTTCGGCGGCGGCGGTCCGCACTTCTGCCTGGGCCGCCACCTGGCCAAGCTGGAACTCGAGATCATGTTCAAGACGCTGGCGCGGAAGATCGAGCGCGTCGAACTCACCGGCCCGGCACGGCGGATGCGGTCGAACTTCCTCAACGGCGTTAAGGACATGCCGGTACGCATCATCCCGGCCTGATCAGCCGACGGGCCCTGCCCGGGATCGCACCCGGGCTCGCTCGGTCCGGGCCGGCCCGGTCCGGCTCCCCGGCTCCGCCGGTCCGGCCCGCGACCTAGACCAGGCCGTACGCCTCGGCGCGGCGGCGGGCGTACCTGCGGCGCCACGACAGGTGCCACATCACGCCCGCCCCGGTCGGGGCCACCCGCAGGATGCGGATGCGCTCGACCGGGTCGGCGTGGTGGAGGTACAGGGCGACGAACGCCGGCATGTCGCGGCCCCACGTCCGCAACGTACGCCGCAGCAGGCGGCGTTGCTCGTGGTTGCCGACGTGCCGGCGCATCAGGGGGAACATCTCGCGTTCCTCCTGGTAGGTGTGGCGGGCCACCAGGTCGTGCAGTCGGCCGACGACCGGGGAACGCTCGCGCAGCGGGACCCGGACGTCGCCGGCCCGGCGCATGAGGGTGTCCAGGGAGTCGTGGTCGCCTTCCAGTGCGACGAACACCCGCCCTGCCGCGGGGACCCGCAGCCGGGCACGCACGCGCGGGTAGACGAACGCGTCCTCTTCGCGGTGGTGCGCGGCGAGGAAGCGCAGCACCAGGGCGAGGTGGTCCTCGACGGCCCTGGACTGCCGGATGTCGGCGGGGTTGACCTCGCGGGTGGCGACGGTGAGGCGCGCCAACTCCTCGCGCAGGGCGCGGTGCGCGACGTAGCCCGTGGTCAGGTCGAGGGGTGCGGACGGCTGAACGACGGGTGATGCCACGGGGACCGCCAGTGAGGTGCTCGGACTCGGTCGGCTGAGCCCCACAGCTTCGCACACCGCGGCGTCGTAATTCGGCACTACAAGACGGTTTTTCGTCGTTCTTCGGAACTGGTCGCAAGTCGATCGTTCCCGGCGGCGTCCACCCCGGCGGACCGGGGTCGCCGCTTCGGGAAACGCCCCTCCACGACCGGATGCGACCGAATGCCGACGGGTCGGCCCGGCACGCACGCCGCGAAGGGGCGAACGAACCGGCTACTGCTCGATGTTCGGAATCTGCCAGTCGATCTTGTCGTGGCCCATCTTCTCCAGGGCCGCGTCGATCTGCGAGAACGGCTTGCTGCCGAAGAACTTCTTCGCGGACAGCGGCGACGGGTGCGCGCCCTCGACGATGACGTGGCGCCCGGTGTCGATGAGCGCGGCCTTCTTGCGGGCGTGCGCACCCCACAACACGAACACCACAGGCTTCTCACGGTCGTTCACCGACTTGATGACGGCGTCGGTGAAGCGCTCCCAGCCCTGGCCCTTGTGCGAGGCGGCCTCGTGCGCGCGTACCGTCAGCACGGTGTTGAGCAGCAGCACGCCCTGCTCGGCCCACGGCATCAGGTAGCCGTTGTTCGGAACGGTCAGGCCCAGGTCGGTGCCCAGTTCCTTGTAGATGTTGCGCAGCGACGGCGGGACCTTGATCCCGGGGCGCACCGAGAAGCACATGCCGTGCGCCTGGTTGTCGTCGTGGTACGGGTCCTGCCCGACGATGAGGACCTTCACGTCGTCGTAGGCGGTCGCCTCCAGGGCGGAGAACACCTCGGCCTCGGGCGGGAAGACCTGGTGTGCCGCGCGCTCGGCGTCGACGAACGCGGTGAGTGCGGCGTAGTAGTCCGCGGTCAGTTCCTCCGCGAGCACCGGGCGCCACGACTCGGGCAACGTCTGCACAGCACAACCTCCACGCATTGGTACGGCCGTCGGCCCGGTCCACGGACGGCGGTCCGGCCGGGCGACTTGGTGTGCTCCCAAACGTAGTCGCCCGAGCGGACAACGGGGGCGGCGCCCGCCGGTTCGGGTGCATCGACCGGCGGGCGCCGCCCCCGCATGCGGAGTTGAGGACGCGTCAGACCGTCTCGTCCGGCTTCTCGTCCTTCTGCTCGGGCTTGTAGCAGAGCTTCAGCAGCAGCGCGGCGTTGGCGATGCCGAGGCCCGCGGCGACCAGCGCGGGCTTGGCGCCCGACGAGTCCCGGCCGAAGAGCCGGTCGACCGAGTACTTGCCGTTGCCGAGGCCCGCGAGCGCGACCGCCGCGCCGCCGACGACCGCGCAGTACTCCCAGCCGCCCTTGAAGACGAAGTAGCCCTTGCCGCGGTGGTCGGTACGCGCCGCCACGGACATCAGGCCCACCGTCGCGGCCGCGGGCAGCGGGTTCGCGATGCCGAGCGTGAGGCCGACACCGGCGGCCATCTCGGTGCCGGCGGCCATCTTGGCGTGCACCTCGGCGGGCTTGAGGCCGAGCGCCTCGAACCAGCCCGTGGTGCCCTTGAGGCCGCCGGGGCCGGCGACCTTGTTGTAGCCGTGCGCGAAGAGCATCGGGCCGAGGGTGGCACGCAGCACCAGCGCCGCGACGTCCTTGCCCGTGCCGTCGGCCGCCTTGCCCACCGAGGCCGCCTTCTTCCTGCCGAACATCGCCCACCTCATCTTTTCGCCACCGCGTCCGCCGCCGTTTCGGGCGGTACGGCACGCCACGCGGACCGCGGGGGGCCGACCGGATCTGACCCACCGTCACATTGCCTAGGCAACCTACCGGACACACCCCCAGGTGTGCCGTGGCGCAGGTCATCCCGGTGGGACGGGACTCGCGCACCGTACGCGCGCCCGCGTCCCCACCCCATTGATGGGCACACCCCCGCCGGGGTCAAGGATCACCTGACGGAAACGGCACGATTCCTTGCGGAACAGCGAAGTGACGCCCAGTCACGATTCGGGTGCCGACAGTCGTCGGCGACGTTGTGCGCGCGTGACCGGGGCGGTCACCGGCCAAGGTGACCCGAGGTGGTCAGCGGCCCGCGAGTTCGGCGAGGTGTTGGGCGGTGACGCGGCCCGAGCGGTCCGCGTGGACGAGGACGTCCGACTGCAGCCACGCCAACGCCGTCACCGGCGCGCCCGCAAAGCGGCGGGCGACCGGGGTCGCGGTACGCCGCGCCGAGCCGGCCCTGACGTCCCACAGCGAGAGGGCGCCGTCGAGCCCGCCGGTCGCGATGACCGCGCCCCGGGCCGGGCGCCACGCGGCCACGCCCATGGCCACGCGCGCCTCCAGGCGCCGCGGGCGCGGGCGTACCCGGCCGCCGCGGGCGGCGAGGTCCCACACCGTCAGGCCGGCGTCCACCTCGGCCGCGAGCCACTGGCCCGTACCGTCCACGGACAGCCCGTCGATGAGCCCGGGGCCCTGCGTCGGAAGGTCCTCGTGGGTGCCGCCGATGCCGCGGATGTAGACGCCGGGGCCGTCGCCCGCCGCGCAGAGCCAGGCACCGTCCGTGCCGCCCGCGAGCACCCGGACCGGCGACGGGTACGACCACGCCGCGACGCGTCCGCGCGGCGAGAACGCGTGCACCTCGCCGCCGAGCGCCACCGCGACCGTGTTGCCCCGGTCGAACCACGTCACGTCGTCGACGGTCACCGCGCCGTCGACCGGCCGCCACTGCTCGAGCCCGCGGTCGGCCTCGAAGATGCGTACCGTGCCGCCGCACGCGACCGCGCACAGGTTGTCGTCCGACCACGCGAACTCCGCCGGGGTGTCGGTCGTACGCGTCATCACCGCGCCGTCGGCGACGCGCCACAGCGCGTACCCGCGCGGGCCCGCGAGCGCCACCACGCTGCCGTCCGGCGAGAACCGTACGCGCCGCGCCCCGCCGGGCAGGACGAGCCGGGCCAGCAACTGCCCTGTGGCGGCGTCGAGAAGATGTGCGGGCCCGCTTTGGCAGGCGACCACACACAATGTGCCCGATACCGCCAACGCGGCGGGCACATCGTCGATTTGGCGTTCCCATCCCGGAGCGGCCTGCGTCGCCATCGCACCCATCGCGGTCCTCTCGTCCGGTTGCGCGACTCCGGGATCCGCGCCCACGAATCGCCCCCGCGCGGACAGCCTTTCGACGCCGTGTTACGGCTGTGAAAACTTCATCGCTCGGTTCGGTTTCCGGTTGACACGCGGGCCCGAGTTCGATCTTGCGACGGACGGTCAGGCGGACGCCTTCTGCTTGCGGCGGTGGCGCTTCGGCGCGGCGTGCCCGTGGTGGCCGGAAGTCGCGGGCACCTGCTCGCGGGACGCGACGAACGCGGCAAGTGCCGTGGTCACCGGGACGGATGCGACCAGGCCGATGCTGCCGACGAGAGTACGCACCACTTCCTCCGCGACGATCTCGCTCGTCACCACGTCCTGGGTGCCTAGGTCGGATCCGGAGAAAAGGAGCAGCAGCGGCAGCGAGGCGCCCGCGTACGCGAGGACAAGGGTGTTGACGGTCGAGGCAATGTGGTCGCGCCCGATGCGCACCCCCGCGCGGTAGAGATCGCGGGCTCGTAGCGCCGGGTTGGCGTGCTTCAGCTCCCACACCGCAGATGTCTGAGTGACCGTCACATCGTCGAGCACGCCCAGCGATCCGATGACGACGCCGGCGAGCAGCAGGCCGCGTACGTCGACCTCCGCGTGCAGCGCCCGGACCATCGACGCCTCCTCGGACGCCATCCCGGTGAGCCGCGTCAGGCCGATGAACACCTCGCCGAGCACACCGATCAGGGCCAGGCTGGCCAGGGTTCCCAGGACCGCGATGGAGGTGCGCGCGCTGAATCCGTGGCAGAGATACAGCGTCACGAGCATGATCGCGGACGCTCCGACGACGGCCACCGGGAGCGGCGAACTCCCTTGCAGTATCGCGGGAAGGACGAACCACACCAGGACGGCGAAGCTGCCGGCGAGGCCGACGAGCGCCATCAGGCCGCGCAGTCGGCCTATGGCGACGACGGCGACGGCGAAGATGGCGGCGAGCCACAGCATCGGCTTGTCCCGCTGGAAGTCGACGATGGTCCACTGGGCTTCGGGCGGGGCGTCGGCCGCGTAGTCGAGCACGACCTCGTCACCGACCTTCAGGCCCGCCAACCCGGCGCCGGGACTGATGAGTTGACGGACCGTCGTACCGCGCCCCGGCCCCTTGGTGACGTCGACGGCCACGGAGGTGCAGCCCCGGTCGGTGTCCGCGGCGGAGCCGTCGGCGGGTGCCGATCCCGAAGCGGGCCCCGCGCCTTCGCCGGGCAGACCGCCTTCGGCCGCCGCCGGGTCCTCCGCGGGAGAGGCACCCGGCGGAGCAGCCCCGGCCGGTGGACCGGAGCCATCGGCGCCGGACACCGCGGGGTCGCACGACACGGCCGCGGTCGACGTCACTTCGCCGTACGCCGTTGCGACCTTCCCCTGGTCCGCGCGATGGGACTTGGTGTCCTGGTCGGGCCACAGCACGAACATGCCGAGCGCGACCACGGCCGCGAAGGGGACCAGGATCAGCGCCAGCAGTCGGCGTACCCGCTTGGACGCGGGGATGGCCGGACCGTGCGAGTGGGCGTGCGAGTGGCCGCCGTGACCTCCATGACTTCCGCGATCGCCATGCCCCCCATGTCCGCCTTGTCCGCCGCCCTCGCGGCCGCCGCGCGCGGCCCGGCGGCCGGACGGTACGTCGGTTCCCCCGCCCGGCGTAGCGTCGCGATCCCCCTCGCGGTGCGTCGCCGGACGCGGCTCGTCGCCGGGGGCCGATCGCGGCGGTGAGGCGGGCTGCTGCCGCCCCGCGGGCGGGCCTGCGACGCGTCCGCTCGACATGCCGTCGGGACCGTAGCCGACCCCGCGTGTGTACCCCTGCCCCGACACCTGCGCGGGATACTGCCCGGCCCCGGGCCCCTGCCCTGGAATCCGCCCCGGAGCTCGACCCGGTGTCGGTCCGGGCCCCTGCCCGGGGACCTGTCCAGGACCCTGCCCGGGGACCTGCCGCGGACCTTGCCCCGGCCCGCCCGGCCCGGGCCCCTGCCCGGGTGCCCGACCGGGGTACCGGCGGGGGTCCGGGCCGTGGCCGTACGGACCCCCGGCGTCGGCGGCACGGTCGTCGGTCATGGTCGCCTCCGGTGTGGGGGCCGTCACTTTCTCGTACGGAGCGCGCGCCGGGCAAGTCATCCCACTCACCGCAATCCACCGCGCGCGAACCTGCGCGGAGGCGCCCCGTGGCCACCTGACTCCCCGTTCCGGCCGCCCGACTGCTAGGAAGGTCGCTGACAGTTGGTCGGGGATCGGACAGAAGAGCGACTGCATGCAGCAGAACACGTCATCGAAGACGCTCCGCCGCGCCGCGGCCGTCGCCATAGCGGCCGGGGTCATCGCCATCGCGGCACCCGTGACCGTACGCGCGGTACCCGGCCTCCAAGAGGACCCGCCGCCGGTCCTCGCGGACACCGGCGCGTCGGGCAACGAACAGGCCATTCTCACCGCGGGGGTGGCGATGCTCCTCGGCGGCGCGGTCGTGGTCGGCGCCGCCCGCTTCCGCGCGGCCCGCGCCGCCGCGGCGGCCGAAGAGGACGAACTCTGGGACGACGAAGAGTGGGACGACGACGAAGACCCCACCCCCGAAGCAACCACCCCCGAATCCCCCGCAGTTCCGCCCCGGCCATCCGAGACGGCGCCGGAAGCGGGGCCTGACGCAACGTCAGAGGCAAGGCCCCAGACAGACCCCGAGCAACCGGCACCGCCCGAACCCGCAAACGCCACAACCACCCACCCGCCCGACAAGTCCCCGAACCCACCAACCCACAGCCAGGACACCAACGAAACCGAGGACACCGACTCCGGCGCCGACAAGCAGGCCGACAACGACGGCCAGGGCACGAGTGAAGCGGAGAAAAACAAGGCCTCGGACATCAGCGAGAAGGACCGTCCGCCGACCGAGCCGACCTGACCAACGCAACAAGAACGAACACCCCGTGCGACGGCACCAGATGCTCACGTACATCGGCGGGTATGCGCCCCCTTCGGCGCCCATGGCCGTGATCGTCCACCCTTGCGCGTCGGGCCCGTCGCGGCGGACGTTGCAAGTGGCCGCGTCGGGGCGCGCCTACGGAACGATTGAAGTGATCGGCATCGACACGGGGAAGCCGCCGGCAGAAGCCCTCTCCCCCCTGACGGAGGTCATCGGGGAGTTCATGGAAAGCGCGACTGCCCAGTCACCTTGAATTGCGGAGTCCCCCGCCGCGCGTGGCAAGCGGCGCGGGCTAATCCGCGGTGCGGGCGCCGGTGGCCAGGTCGGGGCGGGGCCAGGCGGTGTCCTGGGCGTCTTCGATGGAGCGGTTGAAGCGGGTCAGTACGTCGAGGAGTTCGCGGCGTTCCTCCGGGCTCCAGTCGCCGAGGACGCGTTCGATGCCGCGGCAGTAGCGTTCCCGGTCGGCCGCGAGGCGGCGCCTGCCCTCCTCGGTCGCCCGCAGCTTGCGCGCGAGCCCGCCGTCGGGGTCCACGATGCGCTCCGCGAGGCCGCCGCGCAGCAGCGCGGCCACCTGGCGGTTCACGGTGGAGGTGTCGAGCTTGAAGGCGTCCGCGAGTTGGCCGATCGACATCGGCCCCTCGGCTTCGAGCCGGCTGATGAGCAGGTACGCCGACCGTTCGAGCGGCTGCCCCTCGACATTGCGGTTGACCATCACCTGATGCCGGGCCAGGAGCATGCACTCACGCTCGATGCGGGCCAGCAGGTGGTCCAACACGTCGTCCTCCCTCGGGTCGCTTACTGCCGGAACGCCCGTCCGTGTCACGAGGTTCCGGGCATTTTCCACTTGTTGGCGCCCCCAGAGTATGCACGATACACAATATGTGTATCGTGCATACGGAACCACCCGCCGATTCGGGGCGGGGAGCTTCGGAGGGCACATGAACGCCGCACCACCCGTAGACGCGATCCACCCCGGCCCCGGCGGCGCACGTCGCAGCCCCGGGGTCATCGTCACGGTCCTGGCCTTCTGCGGCATCGTCGTCTCGCTGATGCAGACACTCGTCGTCCCCCTGCTCACCGAACTCCCCCGGCTCCTGGACACCTCGGCCTCCAACGCCTCGTGGGTGGTGACCGCGACCCTGCTCTCCGGCGCGGTGTGCACCCCGGTGATGGGACGCCTGGGCGACATGTACGGCAAGCGCCGCATCCTCGCGCTGTGCCTCGGCATGCTCACCACCGGCTCGGTGATCTGCGGGCTGAGCGACTCGATCCTGCCGATGATCGCGGGCCGCATCCTCCAGGGCGCCTCGTTCGGGGTCATCGCGCTCGGCATGAGCCTGATGCGCGACGAACTGCCGCCGGCCCGCCTCGGCCCCTCGGTCGCGCTGATGAGCGCGACGCTCGGCATCGGCGGCGCGGTCGGCCTGCCGGTCGCCGCGCTGGTCGCGCAGAACGCGGACTGGCACATGCTCTTCTGGGGTGCCGCCGCCCTCGGTGTCGTCGACATCGCCCTGGTCCTGCTCCTCGTGCCCGAGTCGCCGGTACGCACCCCCGCGCCCTTCGACTTCATCGGCACCCTCGGCCTGTCCGCGGGCCTCGTCTCGCTGCTGCTGGCCATCTCCAAGGGCGCCGACTGGGGCTGGAGCAGCGGACGTACGCTCGGACTCTTCCTCGCGGCGCTGGTCATCCTCCCGCTGTGGGGCTTCGGCGAACTGCGCACCACCGCGCCCTTGGTCGACCTCCGCGTCAACGCCAAGCCGCAGGTGCTCTTCACCAACCTGGCGTCCATCGTGATCGGCTTCGCGATGTACGCGCAGTCCCTCGTCTTCCCGCAGATCCTCATGCTGCCCGAGGAGACCGGCTTCGGCCTCGGCAAGTCGATGGTGGTCACCGGTCTTGTGATGGCCCCGGCGGGCCTCGTGATGATGTTCGTGTCCCCGCTGTCCGCGAAGCTGTCGGCGGCCAAGGGGCCCAAGGTCTCGCTTTTGGTCGGCAGCGCAATCACGGCGCTCGGCTACCTGCTCTCGCTGGCGATGCTGGACGCGGTGTGGAAGATCGTCGTCGCGGCGTCGGTGTCCGCGGCCGGCTGCGCGCTCGCGTACTCGGCGATGCCGGCGCTCATCATGCAGGCCATCCCGCCGCAGCAGACCGGCGCGGCGACCGGGCTCAACACCCTGATGCGCTCGATCGGCACCTCCAGTTCGGCGGCGGTGATCAGCATGGTCCTCGCCAGCATGACCGTGTCCCTGGGCGGCCGGGCGATCCCGTCCCTCGACGCCTTCCGGACCAGCCTGTGGGTCGGCTGCGCCGCGGCGGTCGCGGCCACCCTGGTCACACTGCTGATCCCGGCGCGCAAGGCGGCACCGGAAATCGGAGCGGTGGCACCGGCCGCGCCGCGCCCCGCACACGACGCGGCCGGCGCCACGGCCTCGGCCGGCTGACGCCGGATCAGGAACCGTATGCACGAATCGCCCGGACTCCCGGACCGCACACACCACTCAGGAGCAGTACGCCCTGCTCACGGCCGGTACTCGTACGCCCCGGCCGTCGCACCCTCCTCCGGGACCGGCGCCCCGGTGATGTCGACCGTGTAGCCGGTCGGCTCGCCGCGCCCGATCGCCGGGCTGCCGGCCCGCACCCGCAGGTCGTCGGGGCCGGTGAAGCGCGGGTCCGCGAACACCGAGTCGGGGCCCGCGTCGAACTGGTGCTGCGAGCCGTCGTAGACGCCGGTGTCCTCGTCGGCGCCCACGCCGTCCTCGTACCCGCTCTTCCAGCCGACGGCGATGACGTTGTTGCGCAGCTTGAGGATGTCCGTGTCGCAGCCGCCGTGGCACACCCAGCCCTGCGACTCCGCGCCCGGCAGGTACACCGAGTTGTTCACCACGAGCGTGCCACGCACCGGGCCGAGGCCGGTGTCGGGGCCGCGCGTGACCAGGAAGCTGCCGCGCTCGTACTTGGAGGTGACGACGTTGTACGCGAACACGTTGCCGTCGGCCGTCTTGTCGGTGTCGTGCCCGAGCTCGGTGAAGGTCTCGTTGTCGCGCGTGACGTTGTACTCGATGCGGTTGCGGTCGCCGTCGTAGATCTCGACCGCGGCGCCGTCGTACCCGTAGTCGTGGCTCGTCGCGTAGCTCCCGGCGATCGTGTTGCCGGTGATGAGGTTGTCGTCGCCGTTGAGCAGCACGCCGAACGCGCCGGAGTCGTCGTCGCCGCCCGGGTCGTCGACGCTCATCTTGTTGTTGTCGATCAGCTCGGAGCCGCGCACGGTGTTGTGGTGCGCGGTGTCGGCGATGGACACCCCGACGACGTTGTCGTCCGCGCGGATGGCCTCCAGCGTGTTGTGGTGGCCCTTCTCGATCTCGACGCCGGCCCAGTCGCAGCCGGTCAGCCGCAGGTCCCGGACGGTCCAGTACGAGCCGGTCAGCCACACGCAGTTCGCGCCGCCGCCGACGACCGGCCGTTCGCCGGTGCCGTACGCGCCGACGGTGAGCGGCTGGCCCGCGGTCCCGCTGCGGGACAGCGCGAGCGTGCCGTTCCACTCCTCGCCGCGCTTGAACAGGACGGTGTCGCCCGGCCGCAGCGCGGCTGCGGAGACCTTGCCGAGGGTGCGCCAGGCCGTGGCGGCGGAGGTTCCCGCTTGGCTGTCCGAGCCGGCGGAGGCGTCGACGTAGTACGTGGTGCCCGCGGCGGCGGTGCCGTCCGCCGCCGCGTCGAAGGACGGCAGTGCCGCCGCGGCGCCCAAGGCGAGCAGTAATGCGGTTCCGGACGCCGCCGCCTTGTGCCGGCGGATTCCCGAAAGGCCCATGGTCTGTCCCTTCCGAACGCTTGTGGATGCGAGCGATTTCGGCCGGACCTGCGGCGGGACGCGCCGGTCGTGCGGTCCGGCGCCAGGAACCTAGGCCGACCGCCGCACAGTCGTCCACGCACCATCCGCCCGGCGCGCGGAGTATCCACATCACGCCGAAGGGGCGGTGCGGCCACATGGTGGCCGCACCGCCCCTTCGTGCTCTCGTGCGAGTCGGCGCCGTCAGCTCGGGACCATCAGGCGTTCGCGCAGTGACGCGAGGGTGCGGGCCAGCAGGCGGGAGACGTGCATCTGGGAGATGCCGACGCGCTCGCCGATCTGGGCCTGGGTGAGGTTGCCGTAGAAGCGCATGACGAGGATCGCGCGCTCGCGGCCGGGCAGTTCGGCGAGCAGCGGGCGCAGGGCCTCGCGGTACTCGACGAGGTCGAGTTCGTGGTCCTCGGCGCCGAGCCGGTCGCCGACGGTCTCCTGCCCCTCGGCGTCGCCGTACGCGGTCTCGTCGAGCGACGTGGCCGTGTAGACCGTGCAGGCGTCGAGGCCCTCAACCACCTCCTCCTCGGTGATGCCGATGCGTTCGGCGAGTTCCCGGGGAGTGGGGGTGCGGCCGAGGGTCGCGGTGAGCTCGTCGGTCGCGCGCAGGAGTTCGGTACGCAGTTCGCGCAGGCGGCGAGGTACCCGCACGGACCACGACGTGTCTCTGAAGAATCGTTTGATCTCTCCGATGATGGTCGGCATCGCGTAGGCCATGAAGCTGCTTCCGCGATCGGCCTCGTAGCGGTCGATGGCCTTGATGAGGCCGATCGTGCCCACCTGCACGATGTCCTCGACCGGTTCGCCGCGGCGCCGGTAGCGCCCCGCGGCGTGCCGGACCATCGGGAGGTTGAGCTCGACCAGCAGGCCGCGCACGTAGCTGTGCTCGGCGGTCCCGGCCTCCAGGGCGGCAAGGCGGGCGAGCAGTGCGTCGCCCGCCTCGCGGGCGAGCGGTGTGGGCAGGTGGTTGAGCAGTTGCGGGTATGCGAGCAGTTCGTCGATGTTGACCGCAGACGTGACCGGTGCCGGCTCCTCGTCGTCGGAGGGCGCGGCGGCGCGCGTCCCGCGCGGCTTCCCGGGCTCGGGAAGCTCGGCGGGAGGCTCGGCGGAGTGCCCGCCGGGGTCGGCGGCGCGGTCGGCAGCGGGCACGCTCGCGGGCTCGGTCGCCGTGGCCGACGGGCGTTTGCCCCGGGCCACGGCGGCGTCGTACTCGAGGCGCACAGCCATACAGGTCTCCCAAACCGGACGGACAGACACCGAAACCCCGAGCGGACACTGAGTCTGTGACGCCGGACACGTAAGGGCAAGAGGCCCGACGGGTTACGGAAGCATCCAAAACACCACAAAACGCCCCTCTACGGGCGTAAACGCGCGCAAAGAGCGTCGGAAAAACTGATGAGACGCCGTCCGTTCGGCCCAACCCAGACCCCGACCGGCCCCAAAACGACACCGCGCGGGGGTGTCCGCCCGGCGGAGTCGAGGACCCTGCCGGACAAACACCACCGCGCGGCGATGTATGTCACATTTATCAAATTTCAGGCAACCGGTGAGTACCGCCCGGGTCGCCCTCCCGCCTCAGCCGACGACCACCAGCAGGTCGCCCGCCTCGACGGACGCCACCGAGTCGATCGCGAGCCGCTCGACCGTGCCGGACGCCGACGCCGTGATCGACGCCTCCATCTTCATCGCCTCGATCGTGGCGACCGTCTGGCCGACCTCGACCGCGTCCCCGACCGCCACCTGGAGCGTGACGACACCGCTGAACGGCGCGGCGACGTGCGCCGGGTTCTCCGGGTTGGCCCGCTCGCTCTCCGGCCGCGCCGGCTTGACCGAGCGGTCGCGCACCGACAGGACGCGGGGCTGGCCGTTCATGCGGCAGTAGACGGTGCGGAAGCCGCGCTCGTCCGCTTCGCCGATCGCCTCCACCGCGAGGTAGAGCGCGACGCCGGGCGACAGCTCGACGGTCAGCTCCTCGCCCGGCTTGAGGCCGTGCAGGAAGGCCGGGGTCGGGACCACCGAGACGTCGCCGTACAGCCGGCGCGCCTCCTCGAAGTCGCGCGCCGGGCCGGGGAACAGCAGCCGGTTGAGGGTGCCGCGTACGTCGTCCCCGTCGAGCGCCGCGTCCTGCTCCTCGGTGAGCGCGACGGTCCGCGACACGGTCGTGCTGCGGCCCGCGAGGGCCCGGGTGCGGAACGGCTCCGGCCAGCCGCCGGGCGGCGTGCCCAGTTCGCCCTGCAGGAACCCGATGACGCTGTCCGGGATGTCGAAAGCCGCCGGGTCGTCCTCGAACTTCGCCGGGTCCGCGCCGACCGCGCTCAGGTGCAGCGCGAGGTCGCCGACGACCTTGGACGACGGGGTGACCTTGACGATGTTGCCGAGGATCCGGTTCGAGGCGGCGTACGCGTCCTCGATCTCCTCGAACTTGTGCCCGAGGCCCAGCGCAATGGCCTGCTGCCGCAGGTTGGACAGCTGGCCGCCCGGGATCTCGTGGCGGTACACGCGGCCGGTCGGCGCCGGCAGCCCGGACTCGAACGG
Source organism: Streptodolium elevatio (assembly GCF_053592165.1). Taxonomy (NCBI): domain Bacteria; kingdom Bacillati; phylum Actinomycetota; class Actinomycetes; order Kitasatosporales; family Streptomycetaceae; genus Streptodolium; species Streptodolium elevatio. The sequence goes on along the minus strand of NZ_JBSFVE010000013.1, from coordinate 131,910 downwards.
CGCGTACACCTCGCGGACCGCGGCCCAGTAGGGCTCCAGGTCGCACAGCGCGTCCAGGGACAGCCCGGTCGCGCGCTCGGTGTGGTCGGTGGCCGCGACGATCGCGGACAGCGGCGGCTGGCTGGTGGTGCCGGCCAGCGCGGCCGACGCGCCGTCGATCGCGTCGACGCCCGCCTCGATCGCGGCGAGGTACGTCGCCAGCTGCCCGCCGGCGGTGTCGTGCGTGTGCAGGTGGACCGGCAGGTCGAACCGCTCGCGCAGGGCCGTCACCAGCGTGCGCGCGGCCGGGGCGCGCAGCAGGCCCGCCATGTCCTTGACGCACAGCACGTGCACGCCGGCCTCGACCAGCTGCTCGGCGAGCCGCAGGTAGTAGTCGAGCGTGTAGAGGGTCTCGCCCGGGTTCGCCAGGTCGCCCGTGTAGCAGAGCGTCCCCTCGGCCACGGCGTGCGTGCCGAGCGTCGCCTCGATCGCGGGCCGCATGGCCTCGATGTCGTTGAGCGCGTCGAAGATGCGGAAGATGTCGATGCCGGTGGCCGCGGCCTCCTCGACGAACTTCACGCACACCTTGTCCGGGTACGGCGTGTACCCGACGGTGTTGCGGCCGCGCAACAGCATCTGGATGTTGAGGTTCGGCATCGCCTCGCGCAGCGTGGCCAGCCGCTCCCACGGGTCCTCGGTCAGGAAGCGCAGCGCGACGTCGTACGTCGCCCCGCCCCACGCCTCGACGCTCAGCAGCTGCGGCGTCAGGCGCGCGATGTGCGGGGCCGCCGCGGCGAGGTCGAACGTCCGTACCCGGGTCGCCAGCAGCGACTGGTGCGCGTCGCGGAACGTCGTGTCGGTCACCGCGAGCGCCGTCTGCGCGCGCAGCGCCTGCGCGAACCCGGCGGCGCCCAGCTCCAGGAGCTTCTGGCGGCCGCCCGCCGGGGCGTCGCCCTCCGGGAGCCGCGGCAGCTTGGTGCGCGGCACCGCGAGGGCGCGCGCCGGGCCGTGCGGCCGGTTCACGGTGACGTCGGCGAGGTACGCGAGCAGGCGCGTACCGCGGTCGGCGCCGGCACGGGCCCGGACCATGTCCGGACGGTCGTCGATGAACGACGTGGTGACGCGGCCGTCACGGAACTCCGCGTCGTCCAGGACCGCCTGGAGGAACGGGATGTTGGTGGCGACGCCGCGGATGCGGAACTCGGCGACCGCGCGCCGGGCGCGGGCCACCGCGTCGGCGAAGGTCCGGCCGCGGCAGGTCAGTTTGACCAGCATCGAGTCGAAGTAGGGCAGCACCTCTGCGCCGGTGAACGTGCCGCCGTCCAGGCGCACGCCCGCGCCGCCGGGCGAGCGGTACGCGGACACGGTCCCGGTGTCGGGCCGGAACTCGTGCGCCGGGTCCTCGGTGGTGATGCGGCACTGCAGCGCCGCGCCCTGCACCCGGATCGTCTCCTGGGCGAGCCCGAGGTCGGCGTGCGTGGCGCCGGAGGCGATGCGCAGCTGCGCCTGCACGAGGTCGACGCCGGTCACCTCTTCGGTGACGGTGTGCTCGACCTGGATGCGGGGGTTCATCTCGATGAAGACGTACCGGCCGCGCTCGTCGAGCAGGAACTCCACGGTGCCCGCGTTGCGGTAGCCGATCGTCTCGGCGAAGCGCACGGCGTCCGCGCACATGCGCGCGCGGATGTCGGGGTCCAGGTGCGGCGCCGGGGCGATCTCGACGACCTTCTGGTGGCGGCGCTGGACCGAGCAGTCGCGCTCGAAGAGGTGGACGACGCTGCCGTCGGCGTCGGCGAGCACCTGCACCTCGATGTGGCGCGGGCGTACGACGGCTTCCTCCAGGAACACCGTCGGGTCGCCGAACGCGGTCTGCGCCTCGCGCATCGCGGTCTCGATCGCGGAGCGCAGGTCCTCGCGCCGGTCGACGCGGCGCAGGCCGCGCCCGCCGCCGCCGGCCGCGGCCTTGACGAAGATCGGGAAGCCGATCTCGTCGGCGGCGGTGAGCAGCCCGTCGATGTCGTCCCGCGGGTCGGCGGTGCGCAGCGTCGGCAGGCCGGCGCTCTTGGCCGCCTCCAGCGCGCGGACCTTGTTGCCCGCGAGGGACAGGACCGCGGCGTTGGGGCCGACGAACTGGATGCCGTTGGCCTCGCACGCCTCGGCAAGGAGGGGGTTCTCGGACAGGAACCCGTAGCCGGGGTAGATCGCGTCCGCGCCGCACGCGAGCGCGGCGCCGACGATGGTGTCCACGTCCAGGTACGCGCGAAGCGGGTGGCCGCGCTCCCCGATCTCGTAGCTCTCGTCGGCTTTCTGGCGGTGCAGCGAGTGACGGTCCTCGTACGCGTAGACGGCCACCGTGGTGATGTCCAGCTCGGTTGCGGCACGCAGCGCCCGCACGGCGATCTCACCGCGGTTGGCCACCAGCAACTTGCGGATCACGAGCTACCTACCCTCCTTGCCCGGTCGCCCGGGGATTCCGGTCGGAATGCCCCGAACCATAGGACACGTGTACTGGTCCCCCGCAGGTCGGTCCCATATGCCGGGCACCGTGCGTGACTACGGAACAACAGGGCTGACCAGCGGGAACGCCGTTCCCTCACGGGGTGTCGGAGGGGCTGTGAGCTTGGTCACCGCATGATCCAGGTGTCCTTGGCCCCGCCGCCGCGCAGCGAGTGGACGAGCAGGCTGCGGCGCGGCGCCGACCGGGTGAGGGCGACGGGGAGGACGGTGGGGCCGCCGGACTGGCAGACGAACGCCCGCAGGTCGACGGCTCGGGGCTCGAAGCGCTCGCCGGTGAAGGTGGGGTGCGTGGACAGCGCGACGGTCTCCTGGGCGACCCAGCGGCGCGGGGCCGCCACGATGTCCGCGCGCGCCTGCTTCAGTTCCTGCTCGGTGGCGTCCGGGCCGATGACGACGCCTTCGCCGCCGAAGCCGTCGACCGGTTTGACCACCAGCTCTTCGAGATGGTCGAGGACGTGGGCGCACTCGTCGGGGTCGCCGCAGGCGTACGTGCGCACGGACCGGAGGAGGGGGCGCTCGCCGAGGTAGTACTCGATCAGGCGCGGCACGAACGCGTACAGGACCTTGTCGTCGGCGACACCGTTGCCCAGGGCGTTGGCGACGGCGGCCCGTCCGGCGCGGACGGCGTCCAGCAGGCCGGGGCCGAGCGGCCGGCGGTCGGCGCCGAGTGCGGAGACGAGTCGGTCCTCGTCGACGCGGCGGTAGAGGACGTCGACGGGGTACGCGCCGTACCGCCCGCCCATCACCACCACGCGGTTGTCGACCAGTCGCAGCTCGGCGGGGGTGACGACGGGCACGCCCATCTCGTCGGCGAGGAGCCGGTGCTCGAACCACGCGGGGCTGTCCGGGCCTTCGCTGAGCACGGCGACGACCGGGTCCCGCTCGGACCGTCTCGGAGCCGCTGCGACGAGCGCGCTCTTGAGCAGCGACGGCACCTGATCGACCGTCAGTATGCGTTCCCCGGGCTGGAGTTCGGGGAGGATTTCAGCGGAGAGGCGGCGGGCGGCCAGGGCGTAGGCGATGCCCGAGGGCATGTTGAGGTTGTCCTCCAGGACCATCCAGTCCCCCGAGCCGTCCCGGACCAGGTCGATTCCGGCCAGGGTGATGCGCACGGTGTCGGCGGGCAGCCGGGCGCCGGTGTCGCGCAGGCCGGGGGCGTCCTCCACGACCCAGGCGGGGACGATGCGATCGCGGACGACGAGGCGTTCGCCGTGCACGTCGTGCAGGAACGCCTCCAGTGCGGCGACCCGCTGGGCGAGCCCGCCGCGCAGCAGCGCCCAGTCCTCGCCGGGGATCAACCGCGGGAGCAAGTCGTAGGGGAACAGGCGGGGTTCATCGGCGCCCTCGGGTCTGCACAGGGTGCCGTCGAGGCGCTGGCGTTCGTCGCGGGCCCGGGCGCGGACGCGCAGCCGTGCGGCGCCGAGCCGGGTGAGGGCGGCGACGGGTGCCGCGTATTGGGGTCGCACCCGGCCTTGCGGGTCCAGCGCCTCGTCCACCGGCGCGGTGTAGCCCTCGAAGATCCCGGGGGTGCGCAGCGCGGGGACGGTGCCGCCGAGCGGCCAGACGGGGCTGGTGCGGGTCTGCGCGACGACGAGGTCGACGGCGTCGGCGAGCGATCCGCCGCGCCGGGTCGCGGCGCGCTGCCGGGCGGCCGAACTCCCGTGCCCGAGCACGGTGTCGACGGCGGAGACCAGGCCGTCCCAGTCGCCGAGTTCCTCCAGTTGCGGGCGGGCGGTGTGCAGGAGGCCGCGTACGACGTCGGGTGCGGGCGCGGCGGACAGCGAGACGGGGTCGACGAGTTCGCCTTCCAGGCCGGAGCGCGCGGCCCGCCAGGTCGCGGCGCGCAGCCACTCGTCGCGCATGCGCGGGGGCTCGCGGCCCTCGGTGGCGTACGCGCAGCCGCGCAGCACCAGCGCACGGAACAGCCCCGCGATGAGCACCACGTCGTCGACGTTGGGGCAGGCGTCGGTGATGCGCAGTTCGAGGGTCGGGACGTGCCGGGAGGGGCGCACGTCGTAATAGACCATCCCGGGGTCGCTGATGACGCCGGAGCGCAGCAGGCCCTCGACCATCTCGTCGTACTCGGCGGCTGATCCGAAGGAGCCGGCGGGCCCGGTGGTGGGCCAGCGCTGCCACACGCTCGTACGCCAGGACGCGTAGCCGGTGTCGGAGCCGAGCCAGTACGGCGAACTCGCGGACACCGCGAGAAGAACCGGCAGCCAGGGGGACAGCCAGGGCAGCGCCGCCACCGCCAAGTCACGGTCGTCCACCCCGACATGGACCTGCGCGCCGCAGATGAGCTGTTCGTGCGCGACCCGCTGGTACGCGTCCACCATGTTCAGGTAGCGCGCGTCGGGGGTTACCGAGATCTCCTCCAGGCGGGCCAGCGGCACGGTCCCGGCGGCGACGATCGCGAGCCCCGACCGCTCGGCGGCGTCCGCGAGTTCGCGCCGGGAGCGGACCAGTTCCTCGCGCAGTTCTGCGAGTCCGCAGTGCGGACTGCTGTTGGTCTCGACCACCGACTGCTGGAGCTCCGCGGTGAAGCCCTTCCCGGGCAGCCGCTCCAGCACTTCACGAGCGCCGGGCACAAGATGTCTGGTGTCGAGCCCGACGAGGTGGAATTCCTCCTCGACGCCGACGGTGACCGAGCGAGTCGCACCAGCGCTGCCGCTGCCCATTCCCGCAGGGTACGACCCGACTGTTACAGGCATATGTCAGAGTTGATCACAATTGTCACGGCCCGTCAGCGAGTCGGCCCAGTTTGTGAACGCATAGTGACATCCGGTCAGTTGATCACATTTCCGCTCGCCCGAAGAGTGTCCTGACGGAAGATTTTCGATCGCGTTCGGGCACCGCGCGGGCGGTACCGTCAGGGCCGTGTCCACGAACGAACCCGGGCCGCCGTCCCCTGACGCCGAGCGGATCCAGAACACGCTGACCGACCGCTGCCCGGAGTACCGCGCTCAGCTGGCACCCGGCCCCGGCGACGCCGTCGTCCCCGCGACCGCCGTCCTCGACCCCGCGTGGCTCGGCGCCCGCCTCGCCGAATCGGGCCGCCGCTACCGCACTGGTGATGCGCGCGTGGCGGCGATCCTGTGGTGGTACTCGGCGAGCACGGTGCTGCTGACCCCGGCGCTGGCGACGTACGCGGTGACCGGCCGGGCCGTGGACCCGCGCCCCGAGGCCACCGTGCTCTTCGTACGGCGCGACGGCCTCCCGTCCGGCGCCCGCTCGACGGCGGCGGTCGGCGGCACACCGTCCGAGGCCGGCGCCGCTCTCGGCCTCGGCATCGCGGCCTACGTGGGCGCGCTGGCCGACGCGGCCCCGGTACGCCCGCGAGCGGCCTGGGCGATCGCCGTCGACACGGTGGCGGGCGTACTGCTGCGGGCCGGGACGACGGGCGGCGAGCCGGAGGCGGCCACCGCACTCGCGGCCCCGCTGGTCGCGGCCGCCGCGCAAGCCGCGGGCCTGCCGGTCCCCCGCCCCCGCTACGTCGACTTCGGCCGCACGCGCTTCGTGCACCGCACGTCCTGCTGCCTGCTGTACCGGGCGCCCGGGCAGCCGATGTGCACCAGCTGCCCGGGACGCCGCCCTGAGGACCGTGCCGAGGACCTCGCGCGGCTCGCGCGAGGCCTCGCACGGTAGGCGGGCCGGTCGGGAGCGCGAGCCGGTCGGGAGCGCGCTACGACTTCGGCAGGTCCACGACCTCGGACGCCGGCGGTTCGGCTATGTTGACCGGCTCGTTGAACTTGTCGTAGTTGTCCGCCTCCGGCTCGGGACCGTTGGTGATGAGCCGGATCGGGTAGACCGGGAGCGCGGCGTTCAGGTAGCCGGTGCCGGTACTGGCGCTGATCGGGATGACCGTCCAGCCCTCGAACTGCTGGAGCGGCAGCTTGGTGGAGCTGGAGTTCAGGTGCTCCAACACGTACTCGGGGTTCGACGCGCCGAGCACACCCGTGACGATGCCGGACACCGAGGAGTCGGTGTCGCTGGTGCGGAACCACTTGGTCGCCAGCGTCTTGGCGTCGGCGGCGCTGAACTGGCCCTTGCCCTCGACCACCCAGTACTGCTCGTCGCCCTTGAACCAGACGGCGTCGCCCTTGCGCACGATCTGGAGCACGTACTTGTCGGTGCTCGCGCTGCCCGTGAAGTTCTCGGTCTCCCGGTCGACGTAGACGTCGATCAGCATCTTCTTGGTGCCGTCGAGCTTGATCGTCGCGCGCACGTGCACGGTCTTGACCGTACGGGCGGCGGTACGGGCGAGGGATATCAGCTCGCCCACCGACAGGTTCGGCACCTCGGCGGACGTGACCGGACCGCGCGTCGGCGAGGCCGACGTCGGCGGACGGCTCGTGGTCGGCTTGCGGGTGGTCTTCGTCGGCGACGGCGACGCGGACTTCGACGGCGGCGCCGTCGTCGGTCCGCCCGAGCTCGGCGACGGGCTCGCGGCGTCCTTGATCGACCGCGCCGCGCCGTCGACCTGGCCGCACGCGGTCAACGCCGCCGAGAGAAGAACCCCCACCACTCCTATGCTGGCGATGCGACGCACCTTGTGTCCCGTCCCCTCGGTTGTCCCTGCCCCCGTGCGGCCCCTTGGACGGGCGCGCCCGCGCGGCGGTTCCGCCGTCCGGCAACACGGCCGATCCGCCTTTGCGCTTCACGGTACGCCGGGCGTCCGCGCGGCGTATTGGGTGTACCCCTCGTTTTGCGCGCGGTGCGGTTCGGGACGGCCGGGACAGGCGCGGGCTACGCCGTGGGGAGCCGTACGTCGGCCGAGAGTTCCTCGATGTCGACGACCTGGCTCGACGGCGGGGTCGGCACGACCAGCGGCTTGTCGATCTCGCGGTAGTCGACCGCGCTCCCCGATCCCGGGTCGACGACGCGGACCGGGACCAGCCCGAGCTCGACCGAGAGGTACACCGTCGTCGGGTCGCCGCCGGTGTAACCGGCCGCCGGTGTAACCGGCCACCGGTATCTGCGTCCCGCCCGCGGCGGCCACCGGCGCCTGCCGGCGGGGCTTGGTGAGCGCTTCCAGGACCGAGCCGGGATCGGCGATGCCCGCCAGCTGCTCGAATTCGCCGAACGCCTTGTGGTCCGACGAAACGTGCAGGTACTTGCCGCCGATCTGCCGCGCGGTATCCGCCGGAGCGCCCGACGCGCGCCAGTACGCCGCCTCCGCCTTGAACCAGGAGTCGTCCCCGCGGCGGAGGATCTCGACTGTATGGCCCTCCGCCTCGATCGAGCCCACGACGTCCGCGGTGTCCAGGTCGTAGCGGAGGTCGAGGGAGGACTGCTCACCGTCCTCGAAGAACGCGGCGACGACACGGACCGTCCGCACCTCCGCCGCGGCCTCCTCCGCCTTCTGCAGCAGCTGCGCGGCGGTCAGGTCGGCGTACGGCTCCCCCGGCGCGCCGGTTCCGGTGCCGGGGGTGGTGGCCCGAGGTGCGGTGGCGGCGGGCGGGTTCCCCGTCCCGGCGGCCGCGCTCGGGGTGGCGGACGGCGTGGCGGAGGCGCCCGTCGACGGCGTCGGCTCGTACAGGGAATCGGGAAACGCATGGCGCCGCGTCTCCAGCCGCCCGCACCCGGCCAGCGCGGTCACCACCGTCACGACAGTCACCGCGGCCGCGGTCGCGCGCACGGCACGTTGCCCCATGAAATCCCCCGAATACGCGGCGTCGCCGCAGTTTTGACGATGCGTCAGCGCAGCATCGACCAATGATCGTTACGGCGCAAGCCAACCACGGCGGCCCGCCGGGACGAAACGAAATTCCCATCGCCGGGCGGACTCCGCCGACCCGCGGGGCGGATCCCTGGCGCGGACCGGCGGGTGCGGGTGTGGAGACGAGGAGGCAGGTCGCGGGGGCTCGGCTGGGGGCGACTCCAGGTTGCTCGGGGGGCAGCTCCGGGCGGGCAACCAGGGGGAGTCGCTTCGTGCCGACTCGGCTCGCAGGAACCAGGGCGTGCGCAGGTCGCCGGGGCTCAGTCGTTCGGCGCCGCAGCTGTTTCGGGCTCCGTCCCACGGCTCCCGGGGGTCAGGTCCTCAGCCCCGGGCCTTGGGGCTCAGGGCCGGGGCTCCGGTCCGGGGCTCTGGGGTTCAGGTCCGGGGCCGGGGCTCAGCCCCAGGGCCCTGGGGCTCCACCCCTCGGACCGTCAATCCGTGGGTTCCTCGTACCTCGGCTCCTCGGGGGCTCGTTCGGCGTCCATTAGCATCGGCCGGTAATGCCCCGCTGCCCGTCTTCTGCCGGGCGCCCTGTTCTCGGAGGTCCGCTGTGCCGCCGCTTGTCCCCGTCTCCGCCGCCGTGCCCGACCGCCCGGACGCGGTGGTCGTCGACGGGATCGCGATGAGCCGTGCGGACCTGTTCGGCGCGGCGACCGCAATGGCCGACCGGATCTCGGGTGCCTCCGCGGTGGCGGTGCGCGCGACAGCGTCCCTCGGCACCGTCGCGGCGACGCTCGCCGGACTGGTGGCCGGAGTACCGGTCGTCCCGGTGCCGCCCGACTCGGGGCCGCTGGAACGCCGCCACATTCTGGGCGACTCGGGCGCTGCGCTGCTCCTCGAACCCGGTGGCACGGGCGCGTGGGCGGCCGACGACCTCGGGCTCCCGGTCGTCCCCGTCGACCTCACCCGGCGCTCGGCGGCGACGTTCCCCGAGCCCGGCCCCGGCTCCGTCGCGCTCACCCTCTACACCAGCGGTACGACCGGCGCGCCCAAGGGCGTCCTCCTGTCGCACGCCGCGCTCGCCGCCGACCTCGACGCCTTGGCCTCCGCGTGGGCATGGACGCCAGACGACGTTCTCGTGCACGGGCTGCCGCTGTTCCACGTCCACGGCCTCGTGCTCGGCGTGCTGGGCGCGTTGCGCACCGGCTCGCGGCTGGTGCACACCGGTCGTCCGACGCCCGCCGCGTACGCGAAGGCCCGCGGTTCGCTCTACTTCGGCGTCCCCACGGTCTGGTCGCGGGTCGCGGAAGACCCGGCGGCAGCACGGGAGTTGGCATCGGCACGGCTGCTCGTCTCGGGCAGCGCGCCGCTTGCCGTACCGATATTCGCGCGTCTCGCCGAGCTGACCGGCCACCGCGCCGTCGAGCGGTACGGCATGACCGAGACGCTGATCACCGTCAGCACCCGTGCCGACGACGAACGGCGGGCGGGTTGGGTCGGCACCCCGGTCGACGGCGTGGCGACCCGCCTCGTCGGCGACGACGGCACCCCCGTTCCGCACGACGGCGAGACGGTCGGCGAACTCCAGGTGCGGGGCGCCACGTTGTTCGACGGCTATCTCAACCGCCCCGACGCGACGGCCGAATCCCTCACCCCCGACGGCTGGTTCCGCACCGGTGACGTGGCGGTCGTGGCACCGGACGGATGGCACCGCATCGTGGGCCGGGCGTCGACCGACCTCATCAAGAGCGGTGGCTACCGCGTCGGTGCGGGCGAGGTCGAAGGGGCCCTGCTCGCCCACCCGGCGGTGCGCGAGGCCGCCGTCGTCGGTCTCCCGCACGCTGATCTGGGCCAGGAGATCGTCGCCTTCGTCGTCGCGGACGGCGTCACCGGCCCCGAACTGGCGGACTTCGTCGCCCGCTCGCTGTCGGTCCACAAGCGGCCCCGCCGGGTGCTCCTGCGCGAGGACCTCCCCCGTAACGCCATGGGCAAGGTCCAGAAGCGCCGGCTGACGGAGTAGCTCCCGGACCTTCCGCGGCCGCAAGCCCGTCCGTATCCCCGCCCGCACGCCTGCCCGTGTCCCGTCGGCGCGGCCGAAGCAGCATCTGGAGCAGCGTCCGCGGGCCGAAGAACTCGTCCGGCCTCGTGACTCCGGCGAACGCGGCGAGCAGCCTGGGGACTTCGTCCGGGCGCCGGGCGACCGTCCGCAGGAACAACCGTTCCGGCCACCCCTGGGAGTGCGCGGCCATGGCCACGGTGAAGTCGTACATCGCGGTCAGCGATCGGTCGCGCTGCGTCTGGTACGCGGGGAGCGCGGTGCGCCCGTCGAGTTCGCCGACCAACGCCTCGGACAGATTCGCCGCGTCGCGCAGCGCGTTGCTGATGCCCTGCGCGGACACGGAGTCCATGACGACGCCCGCGTCGCCGACCAGGGCCCACCCGGGGCCGTAGGGCTTGCGGAAGCGGTTCGGCTGATCGGGTGTGGTGCGCAGCCGCTCGACGCGGGACGCGGATGCGAGGCGGTCACCGAGGTCTCCACAACGGGCTGTTATGGCAAGGTAGTTCCGCTCGATATCGGTGCGGAAGGCGTCGAAGCCGCGGAGCGGGGCGGACATGTAGACCATCGTCAGGTCGTCGTTGGTGGGGAACACCGCGACGGAACAGCCCGGGCGCTGGTACAGCTCTCCGTGCGTCATCTCCAGGCCCGACCAGTAGCCGTAGCAGGCGAACGCGCTTACCGGGCGCTCCCGGTAGACCGGCGCGTGCACCGCCGCGGCGACGGAGGAGTGCTTGCCGTCGGCGCCGACCACGAACCGGGCCCGTTCGTCCACGTGCCGGCCGTCGCGCCCGCGCAGCCGTAGGCCGACCACCCGTCCTTCGTCCCAAAGGAGTTCGTCGACGCGGGTGCGCTCGCGTACTTCGGCGCCGGCGGCCCGCGCAGCGTCGAGCAGGAGCCGGTCGAGCAGGGTTCGCCGCGGACTGTAGAGAGCGTCGACACCGTCGTGCTCGGGGAACACGCCGGTCAGGACGGTACCGTCGGCGTCGAAGCGGACCCGCCGCGTCGGCGGCGTGCCGGCCTCGCAAATCGCGTCGAGCAGGCCCCACCGGTTCAGCAACGCGACTCCCGGCAACTGGACTTGGTGCGACGAGATGGTGTCGCTCGGGAACGCGGCCCGGTCGACGAGGAGGACGTCCAGGCCCCGGCGGGCGAGCAGCATGGCCGTCGACGCCCCCGCCACCCGCGCCCCGACGACGATCACATCACGCGTACGGGTCACCCGGACCTCCAGATACATACCAAGAGTCGGGATGTTACGAGCCCGCGCTCGCGGCACGCAACACTTCGTACCGGTTGCCGACATCGACACCGACGGCAAGCGCCCGACGCACCCGGAACGCTCGGCACAGTTCGGCTACCTGTGGTCGTGCCAGATCGTGCCGCCGCAGTTCCAGCACGGGCGCAGGCCCGGCTGCACGCGGGCCCTCCACGGCCGCACCGGTGCCCTCCCGGCGGCTTCGGCCTCGGGGCGGAACTTCGCCTCCCCAAACCGCTCGCGCGCGGCTCCCACGAGCGGGTGGCCGGAGTCCGGCCCGGCCTCGCCCTCGCGTACGGCCGTCTCCAGCAACCGCAGCACCTCGCCCGCGTCGTCGGCCCCGCCCCGGGCGCGACGCGCGGCCACGAGGGCGAGGACCGCGTCGAGCGTGAGCGGGTCGCCGGCCCCCAGCGACCGGCATCCGTCGGCCACGGCCGCTTCCAGGTCCGCCACCGCCTGATCGTGGCGGCGCTGCACGGTGAACGCGCGGCCGAGCACGGTGCGCAGTACGCACAACTGGCCGGCGTACGCGGGTTCGTCGACGTCGATCTCGTGGTCGAGGACGAGGCGGCATTCCGTCTCGGCCTCGTAGGCGCGTCCGAGCCCCACCAGCGCACGGGCCCGGGCGATGCGCGCGTTGCGGCCGACGTCGCCGCCCGGGCCTTCGTGCGCGACGCACGCGGCCACCGCCGCGACGCCGACCTGCTCGGCCTCGCGGAACCGTTCCTGCCCGTTGCGGACGACAACCTGCATCCAAAGCACGAGGGCACGCAGCCGGGCGCGTTGTTCCTCGGCGATCTGCATGATGGCCAGCCGCGACGTCAAGGCGTCCAGACGCCGATCGGCCTCCGCGTAGCGCCCCGCGTTGACCTCGATTGCCGCGATCGTCGACTCCAGCTCCACGGTGTCCGCGGGCGAGGCGTTCGCCCGAGAGTCTGCGAGGGCCAGGGCGAACAGCTCCTGGGCCGGCCCGTCGTGGCCCAGGCGCAGCAGAACGTCGCCCATGGTCTGGCGCAGCACCCGTACGGAGTCCCCGGCCTGCGGCGCGGCGAGGAACTGCGAGAGCACGACGCCGAAGTGCGCCCATGCCTCGGGCCCACGGCCCAACTCGCCGAGGGAGACCAGCCGGTACCGGTGCACACGGCCCATGTGCTCGCCGAGCGCCGGTGTCCAGGCCGCTCCGTGCGCCAGCAACTGGTCGGTCAGCGCCAGAAGTTCCGCGAACCGGCGGTCATCCTCGAGCCGCTCGGCGAGTTCGAAGGACGCCCAGAAGTCGCCCGCCCCGCCCTTCGCACCCCAAACTCTCCCCACCACAGCCCCCTGACCTGACCACGCCCCGGGCGAACTCTGCCAGAAGCCTGCGGCACCGCGGCAAGCGGGTGAGTCACGATGCAAGCGTCACAACGCACGGGTCACAACGCTCCCAACCCGCCCCCTCCTCCCGCCCCTTCCACATCTCGGGAACGTCCGCCGCCACCCCAAGGTGCCGGGCACGCCCCCCAACCACCCGAAACAACGTAGCGCCAGCACACTCGAACACACGTAACACCGGGGAAGGGAGAAGGCGCAAGCAGGAGTGGGAAGGCGACGGGCCGGGGGCCGGGGAGCGTGGGGGGGTCGGTCAGTCTGCTGTGATGGCGGTCAGTTGGGAGCGCAGGTACGCGTGTGAGTCGATGCCGCGTACGTCGGTCCCCGGGTCGCAGTCGTAGAAGTAGACCAGCGACATGAGTTCCTCGTCGGGGGCGTGCTCCGGCGGCGGCAGCACGCGGTGGCGGCCCGAGCGCCAGCGGCCGTCGGTCCAGCGGGCCATGAGGTCGCCCACGTTGACGGTGAACGCCGACGGATCGTACGGCGCGTCCTGCCAACCGTGTTCGTCCGTGTAGACCTGCAGTCCCCCGGCCCCCGGCTCCCGGTCGAGCACCGTGACCGTGCCGAAGTCGGTGTGCGGGCCGATGCGGAACTGTCCCGGCGCCGCGGGCCCGACGCGTCCGGTTCCCGGATACCAGTTGATGTTGAAGCCCCACGTCGGGTGCTTGGTGTGCCGGGTGAAGAAGCCCGAGTCATCGCGGAGCACCGTGCCCAGGAGCTCCAGGATTCGGTCGGACAACGTCCGCATCCGGCGCAGGTACGACTCCACCGGTGCGCGCAGCTCCGGGACTTCGTCCGGCCAGACGTTGGGGCGGAACCACTCGGCGTCCACCGCCGGGTCACCGGTCGGCTCGTCGGAGACGAAGGAGAACGACTCCTTCATGTCGGGCGGGCTCTCGCCGCCCTCCGCATAAGCGTTGGCCTCCGCACCGGGTCCCAGCCAGCCGCGGTCCCCCACCTTGACGGCGTACGCCTGCTTGGCCTCGGCGGGCAGGTGGAAGAACCCGCGTGCCGCCCGGCGGATCGCCGCGCGCTCCTCCAGGGCGACGCCGTGCCCGGTCGCCTGCAGGAAACCGGCGGTGCGCAGCGCGCCGTCGACGGACTCGGCGATGTCACGGCGTACGGCCGGGTCCCCGGTGCGCCAGGCCGCGAGGTCGACGGTAGGGATGAAGCTCATGGGTCCACTCTGTTGCCGCGACAGAGATCGGATCAAGTCGTTGATCCGCATGGGGGAACGCCGAGTTGCCTCGCCCGGGTGACGTCGGCGGCGGTCGCCCGCCAGATGCCGACGCCAGATGCCGGACGCCGGTCAGGCCAGCGGTCGACGGCCCGGGAAGCCGAGGTCTTGACGGTGGTACCAGGCCAGTTCCCGGTCACCCTCCAGCCAGCACAGGTGGACCGGGGTCCCGTCGGCGAGGTCGGACGGGAAGTCGACGAGCAGCGGCGCGAACCCCTTGAGTTCGGCGCCGGTCTCCTGCACCCGGGTCATCAGCTCGTCCAGCCGCGCGTGCATGCCCTTGAGCTCGGGCAGGCCGCCGTCCGGCGTCGGTCCGGCCCCCGACGCTAGGTCGGCGGACAACTCCGCCGCGCGGCCGCGCAGCGTGACGATCTCGTCGAGGACCGGGAGCAGCTCGGCGAGCACTTCGCGTGCCTCGTCGACAGTGAACAAACCCATGGCCCCAGCTTGTCATGGAGCCGGCGCGCTGCCGCGCCCTGCCCGACGCGCGGGGCGCGACCAGCGGGGCCCGACGTGCGGGGCGCGACGTGCGGCCCGACGTGCGGGGCGCGCGGCGCGGTGCCCGGCCGCCGTTTCGTCGAGGCCGGGCCACCGCGCCGCCGCCGAACGGCTCAGATGCGGCCGGTCAGCACCATCGGGTCGGGGTACCCCTGCGGGTTCTCGATCACGCCGACGATTGTGGCCTTGCCGGTCTTCGGGTCCGTGGCGACCGCCCACGGCGCGTAGGTCCTGCCCTCGGGGAGGTCCGTGGGGATGCCGAGCGAGGTGGCCCGGTTCCCGACGACGCGCAGGGCGTAGCCGTTCACCCGGTCGTTCGTCTTCCCCGCCGCGACGATGCCGCCCGGTGCCGGGGCCGCGCCGTACATCGGGCCGGCCGTCTCCGGAGTGGCCACCTTCGTCCACGCCTTGCCGTCCCAGTGCATGACGAGGGCGTGTCCGCGGTCCTTGTCGTCGAGGAGTACGCGGCCCACCGCCCACACGTCGGTCGGGGACTTGGCCACGACCGAGTTGAACTCGCCGTACTCGCCGCCGTGCGGGGGTGTCGGCAGCACCGACCACTTCGACCCGTTGTAGTGCAGCGCGACGGGCTGGTCGTCGTCGCCGTAGCCGCTGCCGACCGCCCATACGTCGTTCGGCCCGGACGCGCTGATGGAGTTCAACGCCCATGAGGGGTACGGCTGCGGCACCCGGACGTTCTTCCAGCTCCTTCCGTCCCAGTGCGCCACGATGCCTTCACTGTGCGTCTCGATCTGCGGGGGGCCGTCGTCGGGGTCCGGCGTCACACTGTCCTGGATCTGCGTCCACCCCGCCGCCCACACGTTGTTCGGGCCGACCGCGGACACACTCAGCAGGCCGCCGCCCGTCGAGTCGGGTGCGGTCGGCACGTCCACGGACTTCCACGAACGCCCGTTCCAGTGCTGGGCCATGATGGGTCCGCCGGGGTCGTAGCCCTTCTGGTCGCCGACGACCCATGCGTCCTTCTTCGAGGTGGACGCGATGGCGTTGATCCGGCCGCTCTCGCCGGGAGCGGTGGGGATCTCGGTCCAGCGGCCGCCGCCGTTCTTCTCGTAGACCACCGGCTGGAAGTCGAGGCCGCCGCCCTCGTCGACGAGGCGGAAGCCCGCGACCCAGGTCGTGGCGGCGTCGGGCTTGGTGACGCCGGTGAGGCTGGCGGCACCGGCGGGGAGCTTGGCGGGCGTCCAGCGCTGGGCGGCGGATTCCGCCGCTTCGTCCGCGGCCGCCGGGAGCGCACCGCCGACCGCGACGGCGGACGCCATCACGGTCGTGGCGACAAGCCGGCGCAGTCGACGACGGGGATGTACAAGCGCGCTTACGGTCATGCGGTCGTTCTCCAGACTCGGGGTGAACACCCCGTCGCCTATGGTGACTCCGCGTGCACGCTCTCGCGTTGCACCCTGCGCGCCCCCAATCCTGCGCGCTCCCCCATGCCATCCCGCCGGGCAGTCGCAGGCGGCACTCGCACTTTTGTCCATGTCCGAAATAAGTACGCGTGGTCTTGTACGTAACTTGTCGCGCGAATAGCTTCCCTTCCACCGAAGCCCGGGAGGGGACCAGTGAGCAACGCACACGCCACCGGCACAGGCACAGGCATCGTCGGCTGCGGCAACATCTTCGAGCGCTATGTGCGCGGCCTCGCGCGCTTCCCGGAACTGCGCGTCGTCCGCGTCGCCGACGTCGATGCCGACCGGGCCCGGCGCGGTGCCGAACTCGTCGGCCCGGGAACGCCGTACGGCACCCTGGAGGACCTGCTCGCCGACCCCGCCGTCGAGATCGTCGTCAACATCACGCCGCCGACCGCGCACGCGGCCGTCACCGACGCCGCGCTGCGCGCCGGGAAGCACGTGTACGTCGAGAAGCCGATCACCACCGACCTCGCCATCGCGCGCGAACAGCTCGTGCTGGCAAGGGAATCGGGCCTGGCCCTCGGCGGCGCGCCGGACACGTTCCTCGGCAGCGCAGGCCAGACCGCCCGCGCGGTGATCGACGCGGGGGTGATCGGCGACCCGGTCGGCGCCACCGCGTTCGTGACGCACAGCCGCGCCGAGACCTGGCACCCGGACCCCACCTTCCTCTTCAAGCCCGGCGGTGGCCCGATCCTGGACCTCGGCCCGTACTACGTGACGCAGTTGGTGAACTGCCTCGGGCCGATGGCGGAGGTGTACGGCCGGACGCGTGTCGGCGCCGCGGTGCGTACCGTCACCGCACCCGGGCGCCTCGTGGAGTCGATCGACGTCGAGGTCGACACGCACGCGGCGGCCGTGCTGACCTTCGCGTCGGGCGTACTCGCCACGATGGCCCTGAGTTTCGACATCTGGGACCACCAACTGCCCTTCATCGAGATCTACGGCACGCACGGCACTCTCGCCGTCCCGGACCCCAACACGTACGACGGCGATGTCAAGGTGCGGCTGCATGGCGACGACGCATGGGCGGTGTGCCCGCCGGTGCTGCCGGTTCAGGGGCCGGCCGACTCCCTCGAACACCAGCTGCTGCGTGGGCCCGGCGTCGCCGACCTCGCGGCCTCGCTGCGCGGCGGTCCGCACCGCGCTTCCGCGTCCCTCGCGCTGCACGTCCTTGAAGTTCTCGGCGCCGTCACGGCGTCGGGTGCGGCGAAGGCGCCGCTGGCCATGACGACGACGTGCGAGCGCCCGGAGGCCCTTCGCTGAATCGAGCAAGCAGAGCATGTGGACGCGCCCCCGACTCGCGGCGCAACCGGCGCCGCACCCACGCGACACCCGACCGAGAGGAACCGACCGTGCCCGATCCCTCCCCCGCCACCGGCCCCACCCCCGCGCCCGAGTCCCGGCACGAACCCTTGTACGCGGTCGACCTGATCACCTTCTACCACCCCGAGTTCTGGGGCCTGGACAGCTACGACGCGCTCGTCGCCAAGACCGTCGCCGAGCCGCGGTGGTTCTGGGAGCGCTGCCTCGACGCACTGCGCGAGGCGGGCGTCCCGGGCATCGAACTGACCTTTCCGCCGGGCGACTGGCGGTCCGCAGTCGCGGCGTACGGCTCCCCCGAAGGCTTCGCCGAGGCCCTGGCGCAGCGTGAACTCACCCTCGTCAGCGGCTTCTTCGCGGACATCGACCGCCACGAGTGGCGGACCCCCGAAGGCCGCCGCGACATCCTCCGCGCGGCCGGGGAGTACGCCGACTTCCTGCACCGCGCCGGCGGCAGTGTGCTGGTGGCGGGACTGCCCTTGCGGCGTACGGTCGGTGCCCAACCCGCGGTGTTCGTCGACATGGCCGCCGCCGAGCCGCTGGCGGCGCTGCTCAACGAGATCGGCGACGTGACGCTGCGTCAGGGCGTCCGGCTCGCGCTGCACACCGAAGCCCACTCGGTGCTGTGCACGGGCCGCGACGTCGACCTGTTCATGCTCCTCACCGACCCGATGTACGTCGGCCTCTGCCCCGACACCGCCCACCTGACGCTCTCCGGCGCCGACCCCGTGGAGGTGGTCTCCCGGCACCGCGAGCGCATCGTGCTGGCGCACTGGAAGGACGCCTTGGGCCCCGCGCCCATGGACGTGGAGATCGACGAGAAGATCTTCGTCGCGCACCAGCCGTACTTCTGCCCGTTGGGCAGCGGCGTCGTCGACTGGTTCGCCTGGGCCCGCCTCATGCGCGAGATCGGCTTCACCGCGCCCACCCTCCTGGAACTCGACATGGTGCCCGACCCGATCGGCGAAATGCGCGCCGCCCGCCGCTTCGTGTCCACGTCCCTGGCCCCGCTCTACACATGAACCGGGCCCGGGCGGTGTCCCGCCCCGGGTAAGAGCGGCAGAATGCCCGGCATGGCTGTGGATGACGTGGCACGCCGGGGATTCGGCTCGGGCGCGGACCGGTACCACCGGGAGCGTCCGTCGTACCGGCCCGAGGTGATGGCGTACCTGGGCGACGCTCTGGGGCTCGGGCCGGGTGTCCGCGTCCTCGATCTCGCCTCGGGCACCGGGCACATGACGGCACGTCTGGTGGAACTGGGCGCCGACGTCTCGGCGGTGGAGCCGTCCGAGGCGATGCGGGCGGTGTGCGCGGAGACGGTGCCGGGCGTTGCGGTCGTCGACGGGACCGCCGAGGAGATCCCGTTCCCCGCCGGGTCCTTCGACGCCGTCGTCGTCGCGCAGGCGTTCCACTGGTTCGACGGACCGGCGGCGCTGCGCGAGATCGCCCGCGTGCTGCGCGCCGGCGGCGGCCTCGCGCTGCTGTGGAACGAGCGCGACGAGGCGACCGAGTTCGACGCCGCGGTGAGCAAGGCCATCGCGTCGACGAAGACGCAGCCGTACGACGTGCGCCACGACTTCGCGGCGGACATCGGCGCTTCCGGGCACTTCGGACCGGTCCGGTCGCGGGAGTTCGCCTGGATCGAACGCCTCACCCGCGAACAGCGGTTGGCGCGGGTCGCCACGATCAGCTACATCAACGCGATGCGGCCCGAGGAGCGTGCGGATGTGCTCGACCGCTTGCGCGGACTGCTCGCGGACCAGCCAGACCCGGCCGACGTGAGCCACGTGACGAACACGTTCCTCGCCACCAAGCCGGGCAACTGACGTGGCGTCAACCGGCCTTGCCCGGTCTGGTCCGACCTTGCCTTTACCGGCCCCGCCTGGTCTGCGCGCTCGATGCCGCGTCAGGCGCGGAGCACGCCCTGCTCCACCAGCCAGGCGCGGGCCGGTGTGACACCGGTCCAGCGGTGCGCCACCAGTCCGGCGGCGGTCGCCCCGGCCACGTTGTCCTCGCGGTCGTCGAGGAACCGGCAGTCGGAGGTACGGGCCCCCAGCCGCTCGGCGAGCACGCGCCACATCTCCGCGTCGGGCTTCGCCGTCGCGTGGTCGGCGGACACCACGAGGTGCCGGAAGTACTTCGCCCAAGGCTGGGCCGCAAAGGCTTTCCCGCACGACGCGGGGGCGTTGGACAGCAGCGCCAACGGCACGCCCTGCGAGGACAGTTCGGCGATCAGCGCGATCGACTCGGGGTCCGCTTCCAGCCAGCCTGCGACGTCGGCTTCGGTCAACTCCGCGACGCGGCGGGCGTCGACGGCGAATCCCGCGCGGCGGCCCACCTCGGTCCAGTAGGCGTCGTCCGGCATGCCGCGGTCGTACGCGTCCCGCACCGCCCAGTACCCGGCCTCGAACTCCGCCGTTCCGACCCCGACCGAAGCGGCCATGTCCGGAAGCACCGCGGAGGCGTGGCAGAGGACCTCGCCGTAGTCGAACACGGCCCAGTGCGGCATGCGTTCCCCCTTCGTCGCGGCTCGAACGCCGGAGCACCGCGCTCAACGTAGCCCACGTCGGCGGCCGCCGCCCACGGGCGTCACCGTGGAGCCCGGGCGGCGGCGATCCGGGCTACTGCCGGTTCCAGAGGTTGAGTGCGCCGTTGACCTGCCGCGTCAGCGTCTTGGACGTGCAGGTGTAGTCCCCGCCGTCGGGGATCGGGTCCATCTCCTTCGTCGAGACCACGACCCCGTTCTCCCGCGTGGTCCTCGTGACCGTGCTGCTGTCGTCGGCGTACGTGATCCGGCCGTTGCGGGTGGTGTACGCGAAGCGGGCGATGCCCGAGTCCCGCAGGCTGACCTTCTTGCCGCGGTCGAAGTAGTCGGTGGCCAGGTCGAGTTCGAAGCTGCCCGTGCCGTCGGGCGCGTAGTTGACGTACGCGTACCCCGTCACCGTCAGCTGCCGCAGTGTGCCGTCCGGCAGCATCTCCGTGGTGGGAAACGCCGCGGCCTTCCACCGGCCGACGAGGCACCGGTCGGCCACCGACGACGTCGAGGGGGTGACCTCGTCCCCGCCGCCGTCCCGGCCCGGTTCCACCTCATCCGCTTCGACCGGATCGCCACCGCCGCCGGCGTCGCCTCCCGGCGTCTGCGTTCCGACGCTCTCCGCCCGCGCCGACGTGCCGCCGTCACCGCTGCCTCCGCCCAGGTCGACCACCCCCAGGGCGAACTGCAGAATGCCCACCAATGCGGCCACCGTGCCCACGACCGCCCCGAACACGGCCCACTTGCCGCCGCTTCCCCCACTCGTCACAGGTCCCCACCTCCGACGCGAGCAGCGGCCGCTCCCCGGTGGCCGCTGCTCGGATGGTAGGCCAGAGGCGGGAGCTGCCGGGCGGGGTCGCACGTACTTGAGGCAAGTCCCCCACGTGATGCCGTCGGGAGGCCCGCGGCAGTCCGCAGGAGCCGCCGCGGGAAGGTTGCCGGAACGCGGGCGGCCCGGCCCCCGGGAGTCGGGGCCGGGCCGTGGTGGAGCGGTGCGGCGGAGGTCAGCCGCGCTTCGCGACGAGGTTGCTCTCCGGGAGGCGGACCAGCGGGATCCGGCGCTCGCAGCGGCTCTGGTAGTTGTTGTAGTAGGCGCGGTCGGCGGTCAGGCCGGCCCAGGTGTCGGTGTAGTCGTCACCGTCCAGGACCTCCGCCTCGCTCCAGTACGTCGCACCCTGGACCCGGACCAGGATCGTGGGGTTGGCCTTCTTGTCCGCGAGGTTGACGAACCACGACGGGTTCTTGTCCGCCCCGGCGAACGAGGCGACCACGACGCGGTGGCCGTTCTTGTCCACCCAGTAGGGCAGCGCGACCTTGTGCACGTTGCCGGTCTTGCGGCCCACCGTCTGGATGAGCACGTGCAGCATGCCCGCGACGTTCCACCATTCGTCGTCGTCCGAGCCCTCCATGCCCTTCACGTGTTCCTTCGTGAAGGCCACGATCTCCTCGGGGCTGGGCTCGATGAACTCTTCGTTGCGCTGATCCGTCGACATGTCCCGGAGCGTATGCAATCAGTGTTTGACTTTGCAATGGAATCGGCGGGTCGGGATCACCACATCGCCTCTGACCTCGGACAGAGCCGCCGGACCGACTCGGGCCGCGAGCCGCCGCACCGGCTCACGGAGCGCCGTCGAGCCGCCGCACGGTGAGCCCCAGCTCGGCGATGACGTCGAGGCTCACCTCGACGCGACCGGTCCGCTCCGGCGCGCAGTCGCACAGCGCGACGACGCCCTCCACCATCTCGTCCATCGACTCGATCTGGTCCTCGCGCACGATGTGCCCGACCAGCTCGCGGGCCCCCTCGCTCATCACCGCGGCGCGCGGCTCGACCGTGTTGACCCGGATCCCGCTGCCGTACAGGTCGGCGGCGAGGCCGTTGGTGAGCCGGTTGAGCGCGGCCTTGGAGGAGCCGTAGACGGTCGTCCCGGTCCCGGTTCCGCCGAGGGTGTACGGCGGCCCCGCCCACGGCCGTGCGGTGGCGCTGGAGAGGTTGACGATCCAGCCCTCGCCGCGTTCCCGCATACCCGGGATCGCAGCCTGGGCGAGGTGCAGCGGCGCGATGACGTTCACCTCGAAGTGCAGACGGGCGCGGCGCAGCGGGTAGTCGGACGGCGGCGCGTACACGCCCATGGCGGCGTTGTTGACCAGGATGTCGAGCGGTCCACCGAGGGCCTGCTCGGCCTCGGGGACGATGCGGTCCCGGTCGGCTTCGTCGGACAGGTCCGCGCCGATCAGTGCGACTTTGCCGCCGTACGCCCGGAGCAGCGCGCCGACCTCGGCGAGCGTGCCGGCGAGTTTGGACGCCGTGTCCAGGCTGCGGGCCGTGATGGCGACGTCGGCGCCCTCGGCCGCGAGGCGCCGGGCGACCGCGGCACCGATGCCCCGGCTGGCGCCGGTGACCAGTGCGCGCCGCCCGGCGAACCGCTTGTCGGACATGTGATGCCTCCTCAGGGGCGGGTGAACGCCGGGCTGTTGCTGTCGGACGGCACGGTCTCGAGCGGTTCCGCGATCTCGGCGTGGGTCGGCCCGCACTCCGCGGCGTAGCCGTCGAGCACGTCCAGGTCGAACCCGTAGACCCCGGCCGCGTTGCCCGCGAGCATGCGGCGCAGGTCGGCGGGGTCCACCCCGGGGAACGAGCGGCGCAGCGACTCGCGGGTGTAGGGGTAGGTGCCCTCGTCGTGCGGGTAGTCGCTGCCCCACAGGAAGCGGTCGACCCCCAGCTCGTGGCGCGACTCGGCCTCGACAGGGCTCGGGAAGCTGACCCCGACCCACACGTTGCGGGCGAAGTACTCGCTCGGCTTGAGCGGCAGCCGGTCCCCCTCGTCGTACTTCAGCTCGCCGATGCGGCCGGAGCCCATCTGCTCGTGGTACGCGTCGAGTTGGCGCAGCAGCGGCGGGATCCACGAGGCGCCCTGCTCGGTGATGACGAACTTCAGGCGCGGGAACCGCTCGAAGGCGCCGGAGACCAGCATGTGGGTGAGCGGCCTGCGGAAGAACGTCGCGGCCTCCGCGATCCACAGGAACTTCGAGGCGGGGTACGGCCCGTAGTCCGGCGAGCCGGATCCGCCGTGGTTGACCACGACGAGGTCGAGGTCCTGGCAGACCTCCCACAGGCGGTCCCAGTCCGGGGCGTAGATCGGCGTGATGCCGGCCGCGTCGGGCGGGGTGGTCGGGATGAGGATCCCGGCGAGTCCCTGCTCCTTGGCCCACTTCGCCTCGGCGACCGCGTCGTCGATGTTGTTGAGGAAGACCTGGGCGAGGCCGGCCCGGCGGTGCCGGTGCTCGCCGCCGCACCAGTCGGCGAGCCAGCGGTTGTGCGCGCGGATGCCGGCGAGGCGGCGGGCGTACGAGCGCTCCGTGGGCGGCCGGGCGACGAGCTGGCCGGTCGGGAAGAACGGCGGCACGGTGTTGGGGAAGACGACCTCGGCGACGACGCCGTCAGCCGCCATCTCGCGCACCCGGCGCTCGTCGTCCCAGTTGCGGGTGCGTCCGTCGGCCTGGAGGTCGCGGAACGGGTTGCGGTACTTGTCGCGCCAGGCGTCGAACTCCTCGACCCATGCGGCGTCGAGGTATTCGCGGTACGTCTCCATGTTGGCGCCGGCATGGCCGTCGGCGGAGATGATGGTGTAGCGGTCACTCATCGCGCGGCCTTTCTGGTCTCGTGGGGATGCGTGCGTGTGCGGGGGCGTCGCGGTCCTCCGGAGCCTCGGAGGGATCCGGGGTCCGCGGGGCCTGCGAAGCTTCCGGGTCCTGCGAAGCTTCCGAAGGCTCTAGAGCTTGAAGACGCGGGTCGCGTTGTCGCGCAGGAACTTGGGCCACACCTCGGCCTTGAAGGGCACGTCGGGCAGCTCGCGGAAGATGCGCTCCAGGGACAGGCCCATGGGGTAGTAGCCGGCGTACATGATCTTGTCGGCGCCGCGGGTGTTGGCGTAGTCGACGATGGCCTTCGGGTAGTACTTGGGGGCGAAGGCCGAGGTCATGTAGTAGAGGCCGGGCCACTTGAGCATGAGCTTGACGGCGAGGTCCTCCCACGGCTCCGCGCCGTGCCGCATCACGATGCGCAGCTCGGGGAAGTCGTAGCAGACCTGGTCGAAGTGCATCACGTCCTGGCATGCGGCCGGTACGCGCGGCCCGGGGATCCCGGCGTTCGAGATGATCGGGATATCCAGGTCGATGCACGTCTGGTAGACGGGGTAGTACCGGCGGTCGCTGACCGGGACCTGCGGGTTGCAGCCCGCCGGGAAGGTCGTGACGGCGGCGATGCGGTGCTCCTCGTGCGCCTCCCGGATCCGCCGCACGGTGGCGGTGATGTCGTTCGGGTCGACCTCCAGGCTGAGCCGGAACCGGTCGGGGTGCTCCTTGACCGCACGCTGCGCGGTCTCGCCCATGCCGACCAGGCCGACGGCGACACCGCAGGCGTCCATCTGCGCGAGCGTCACCCCGACGGGGTCGACGCCCTCGTCCAGGTGGTTGGGCACGCCCTTGAACATGTACTCGGCCGGGAACTCCATGCCGGCGCTCTCGGCGTCGCGCAGCTGCGGCTTCAGGAAGTCGTAGTGGCTGCGGGCCTGCGCGCTCGGGAATCCGATCATCAAGTCCACTGCGCCGACATCGGACGGGAAACCTGGCACGCGCGAACCTCCTTGTCGGGCCTGGCTTTCCAGGCCTCTGCGGCTACCCGCTTCATGCTACTTAGTTGATTGACTCTGTCAACCTATTCGCCGTACGGAACCGTCCGGAAACTTCTACGGAGGGCCTGCCGCGTCCTGGTCGACGCGTACCTGGACGGCGCCGCAGGAGGGGCTCGACGGAGACGCCGGGGCCGGCGGACAGCGACGTGGAGCACGCCGAGGCACCCTCCGGCGGCGACCCGGAACTGCGCGTCACGCTGCCGGCGGGGCCGGCCACCCTGCCGCGCCGCCGCGGCCCGAGTTCGCCGTGCCGGTGGACAACCCGCGCGCCGACCGCGCGGCCGACGTGCTCGTCGAACTCCTCGCGGGGCAGGGGCGGGTGGGGCGCGCGTCGGCACCGGCAAGGACGACGTCTTCGCCCGGGTCGGTCGGGTGGGACTCCGCCCGCAAACCGGCCCTAGTTGGCCGTCGGCAACACGAGGGCACCCGCCATGCGCTCGGCTGCCGGGATCCCCGTCTTCCCGGGGCACGTCTGCTGATGCCGCCGTGCGGACGGGACATGGCCGCCGTGGTCTTCGACGGCGTGCGACGGCGTGGCCTCCCCCGGCCTGGTGCAGGTCGACGTGCAGGTCACCGACACGGTGACCGGGGGGCCTGCGCGGCTACTTCGTCAACGCCTGCTTGATGAGGGTGCGGCCGAAGTCCCACATGAGGCCGGTGCCCTTGTGCGCGTCGTCCATGACGTCCACGAAGGCCGCGGTGAAGTTGTCGACGTCGTGCTGCCCGATCACGTACGGCGGCAGCAGCTTGATGACGTCCATGTGGTCGCCGGCCACCTGCGTGAGCATGCGATGCCGCTGGAACAGCGGGACGACGACCATCTGCGCGAACAGCCCGGTGCGCGCCGCCTTCAGGGTCGACCAACCGGCGCGCAGCTTCAGGGACTTCGGTTTGCCGAACTCCAGGCCGACGATCAGCCCGCGCCCGCGGACGTCGGCGAACAGCTCGTACTTCTCCTGCAGCGGGCGCAGCGCGGACTGGAAGGCGTCGCCCATGCGCAGGCAGTTGCCGGTCAGGTCCTCGTCCTCGATGACCGCGAGGGTCGCGAGGCCGGCCGCCATGGCCTGGTTGTTGCCGCCGAAGGTGCAGTCGTGGACCAGGACGCGGTCCATGGTCGAGTAGACCTTCTTGAAGATCCAGTCCTTGGTCAGCGTGGCGCCGATCGGGACGTACCCGCCGGACAGCGCCTTGGCCACCGTGACGATGTCCGGCTCGACGCCGGGCTCCCACTCGTACGCCCAGAACTTGCCGGTGCGGCCCATGCCGACCTGCACCTCGTCGGCGATCAGCAGCGCGCCGTGCTGCCGCAGCAGCTTCTGGGCGGCCGCCAGGTACCCGGGCGGCGGGATCAGCACGCCCTTGCCCTGGATCGGCTCGACGATGAACGCCGCGACGTCGCCGCGCTTCAGCTCGCGCTCCAGCGCGTCGAGGTCGCCGAGCGGCACCGCGGAGTCCGGCAGCAGCGGCTCGAAGCCCTTGCGGAACTCCTTGGCCCCGTTGACCGACAGCGAGCCGGTGGTCAAACCGTGGAACGCGTGGTCGACGTACACGATGCGCTTGCGCCCGGTGGCGAAGCGCGCGAACTTCAGCGCCGCCTCGACCGCCTCGGTGCCGCTGTTGCAGAAGTACACCCGGTCCAGGTGCGGCGTCGTGCGCAGCAGGCGGTCGGCGAGCGCGGCGGCCAGCGGCGGCGTCGCGAAGTGCACGATGTCCGGCAGGTCGAGGGCGATGACGTCCTGCATCGCCTTGCGGACCACGGGGTGGTGCCGGCCGACGCCGTACGTGCCGAAGCCGGACAGGAAGTCGAGGTACTCGCCCCCCGTCTCGTCGTAGAGGTACGGGCCCTCGGCGCGCACGTAGTCGCGGTGGAAGCCGATGGTCTGGAGCACGCGCGGCAGCTGCGGATTGAGGTGCTTGGCGGTCAGCTCGAAGCCGCGCCCCTCGTACTCCGCCAGCGTCTCACCGAGATCGAACGTCATCCGCCACCGTCCTGTTCATCCGCCGTGCCGCGTCCCACGCCCAAGTCTGCCCCCTCGCGTGCCCCGGCCGTCGGGAACGGGCCGGAATCCGGGCCCGCGGCCGCGTCGAGCCACTCGGAGAGTGTGCGCGCGGCGGCTTTCAGTGACCGGTACGCGGTCAGGCCGTTGCGCACGATGCCCGGCCGCAGCAGTTCGTGCTTCGGCGAGTCGCTGACCACGCGCACCACGGCCCAGGGCCGCTCCGGGCCGGGCCGCGTCCACCACTCGGTGAGCAGGAAGAAGGACTCCATGTCGGCCGCGACGACCCCGGCCTCGGCGAGCGGGCCGCGTTCGGCCGGGCGGACCAGCTTGCGCACGGTCGCGACCGGTCCGGCGTACACCGGGACGGGCAGCGGGCGCAGGGCCTTCACGAGGGAGTCGGCCCAGGGGCACGGCCGCACCTCGCCGTCGGGGCCGCGCACTTCGGTGGCCACCACGATGTCGCCGGGCCGCAGCCCCTCCATGCCCGCGCCCATGCCCGCCACGGCCACCGCGGGGGCGCCGGTCAGGGACTCGGCACAGGCGAGCGACTTGGCCTCGCCCATGCCGGACCGCAGCACGGTCCCGGCGCCGCCGCGCACCAGGGCGCGGCGCTCGATGCGCAGGGGGGCGACGAGAAGGGGCCGCGCGGGGCCGTCCTCGACGGCCTGCGCCGCCTCTTCGGCGGCCTGGGCCGCGGGCGCACCGCCGGTGTGTCCGCGGCCTCCGTCGGCGTTCCGTGCCACGGCTCAGCCCGCCGCCTTCACGTACCGTCCGAGCGCCATGATGGGGAACACGATCCGGTACATGTGGTACTTGATGTAGAAGTCGCCGGGGAAGCCGGTGCCGGTGAACTGCGGTTCGTCCCAGCCGCCTTCCTCGTTCTGATGCTCCGTCAGCCAGCGGATTCCGCGTTCGACCGCGGCACCGCTCTCGCCGGCCGCGAGGAGCGCCAGCAGCGCCCACGCGGTCTGCGACGCGGTGGAGTCGCCCTTGCCGGACCACGCGGGGTCGACGTACGAGCGCAGGTCCTCGCCCCAGCCGCCGTCCGGGTTCTGGATCCCGTTGAGCCAGCGGACCGCGCGGCGGATCGCGCTGTGCCGCGGGTCGACGCCCGCGAGCACGAGGGCCGGGACGGTGGCGCCGGTGCCGTAGATGTAGTTCGCGCCCCAGCGGCCGAACCACGAGCCGTCCGCCTCCTGGTTGCGCAGCAGCCAGCGCACGCCCTCGACGACCTGGTCGCGGTACTCCGGGCCGGACTCCGCGAACATCTCGACGATGTGCGCGGTGACGTCCGCCGACGGCGGGTCGGTGACCGCGCCGAAGTCACAGAACGGCAGCTTGAGCGGCAGCCCGGCGGTGTTGTCCGCGTCGAACGCGCCCCACGCGCCGTCCTTGCTGCGCATTCCGGCGGTCCACACCTCGGCACGGCCCAGCACCTCGCGCATGCGCTCGGTGTCGGGGTGGGCGGTGTACCGCAGGGCCATCACGACCTCGGCGGTGTCGTCCGTGTCCGGGTAGTAGTCGTTGGCGAACTCGAAGGCCCAGCCGCCCGGTTCGAGACCGGGACGGCGGACCGCCCAGTCGCCGTACTCGCGGATCTCCTCGTCCAGCAGCCAGCCCGCGGCCTTGACGACCTGCGGGTGGTCCGCGGCGAGCCCGGCGTCGCGCAGCGCGACGAGCGAGAGGCCGGTGTCCCACACCGGGGACTGGCAGGCCTCGAAGCGCCGCACCGTGCCCTCGTCGGTGTCCTCCCAGATGGTGAACCCGTCGAGGCCCTTGATGCCCTGCGCCACGACCGGGTGGTTGAGCGGCATGCCGGTCAGGTGCAGCGCGATGAGCGAGTACACCCACGGCGGCTGGATACCGCCCCAGCCGCCGTCCGCCTCCTGGCGCTCGATGATCCACTGCTTGGCGCGGCGGATCGCGTGCCGGCGCACCGGCATCACCGGGCGCTTGGAGTAGACGTGCAGGACCCGGTCGAGGGCGCGGAAGAACCGCGACCACGGGTCGTCGGCCACCGGCTTGGCGGCCACCGGCCCGGTCGGCTCCAGTTCGTCGAGGCCGAACGGCGCGGGCCGGACCGGGCGCAGCGAACTCACGATGGTGAGCGGGACGATCGTCTGCCGCGCCCAGCACGCGAAGTCGTAGACGTTGAGCGGGAACCACTTGGGCAGGTAGATCAACTCGGGCGGCATCACCGGGAGTTCGTCCCAGGACCACCAGCCGAAGAAGGCCAGCCAGAAGCGCGTGAAGACCCGGCTGTGCGCGATGCCGCCCTGCTCGCGGATGTACGCGGCGGCGCGCCGCATGTGGTCGGCGTCGACGGAGTCCCCGGCGAGCTTGAGGGCGACGTACGCCTCGATCGTCGTGGACAGCTCCGCGGGACCGCCCCGGAAGGACGCCCACGTGCCGTCCTCCCGCTGGTTCGCACGGATCCACCGGGCCGACTGCTCGGTCTGCTCGGCGGTGCGGATGCCGAGGAACTCCCGGAACAGGAGGTCCTCGGCGTCCATCGTGACGTTGGTCTCCAGCTCGCCCTTCCACCAGCCCGTCTCGTCCTGCAGCGAGAGCAGGTGGGCCACGGCGCGGTCGAGCGTGTCCTTCGCCCGCTCCGGCGCGTCGGTGGAACCGGTCTGGACCGTCACCGTCATCTTCACAACTCCCGAGTCGTAGTGAATGCCGCCAGGGCCGCCAGGTCGGTACGCGTCACCTCCGGGATGCCGAGTCCGTCGAGGCTGCCGAGCGCGAGCTCCAGGTGTCGCTGCGCCTCCACCTCGGTTCGGACGCGGCCCCCCGCCTCCTCCACGAGCCTTGCGGCCAAGGCCAACTGATCCTCCGTCAGGTCACCGGGGGTGGTGTAGAGGTCGGCCAGCCGGTCCGCCGCGGCGCCCCCGGAGGTGAGCGCGGCGACGACCGGGACGGACTTCTTGCGCTGGCGCAGGTCGTTCCAGGCGGGCTTGCCGGTCACCTCGGGGCGGCCCCAGATGCCGAGCAGGTCGTCGACGGCCTGGAAGGCGATGCCGAGGTGGTGGCCGAACGCGTACAGCCGATCCACGGTCTCCTGCTCGGCGCCGGCGAGCGCGGCACCGATGGCGCTCGCGCAGGCGAGCAGCGCACCGGTCTTGTTGCCGGCCATCGACAGGCACTCCTCGACCGTGACGTCCATGCGCGTCTCGAACGAGAGGTCCTGGGACTGTCCGTCGATCAGTGCGGCGGTCGCGTCGGTGAGCAGCTTGGCGGCGCGGTCGCCCTGGCCGGACGACTCCATCAGCACCTGCTCGGCGAGCACGAGCAGCCCGTCGCCGGCCAGGACCGCGAGGCCGGGGCCGAAGGCCTTCCAGGCGGTGGGCCGGTGCCGCCGCTCCTCGTCGCCGTCCATGAGGTCGTCGTGCAGGAGCGAGAAGTTGTGGACGAGTTCGACGGCGACCGCACCGGGGACACCGGCCCGGGTGGGCGCCCCGACGGCCTCGGCGGACAGCAGCGCGAGCGCGGGGCGCAGCGCCTTGCCGCCGTTGCCCGGGACCGGGCGGCCCTCGGTGTCGGCCCATCCCATGTGGTAGGCGGAGACCCGGGCGAGCGGCGGTTCGAGGCGGGCGACGGCGGTGCGGAGCGCGGGCTGCGTGGCCTCGCGGGCGCGGTCAAGTACAACGGGGGCGAGTGAGCTGTCGGCTACGGTCACGGTGTCGTCGTCCTCTCCGGGAAGGCACCAGATGGAGTCGTCGGCAGTACACGCCCGGGATCCAAGTCCAGGCTGGGCAGGGTGACGTGGGCCGCGGCCAGGCCGCTTCGGACAGCCGACTCCATGGTCGCGGGCCACCCGGTGGCGGTCCACGAGCCGGCGAGTGCGAGTCCGGGCAGGGCGGTGCGCGCGTACGGTCGCAGTCGGGCCGAGCCGGGTGCGGCTCGGAAGGTCGCGGTGCGCTCCTTGGTCACGACGAACTCCTCGACACGCGCCGAACGCGTGGCGGGAATCAGCCTTTCGAGCGCGGGCAGGAACCGGTCCCGGAGTTGATGCTGCGTCAAATCGATCTCGTCCTCGGCGGCGGACAACGACACCGCGAGGTACCGGCCGCGTTCGAGTCCGAGGTTGTCGCTGCGGTCGAAGACCCACTGCACGGGACTGCCGAGGCCGGCCGCGAAGTCCTCGGTGAACACCGGTCGGTCGTAGACCACATGCAGGTTGACGATCGGCGAACTCCCCAGTCCGGCAAGGACGGTGGGGTCGGCCGGCCGGTCGTCGAGGAGCAGGGCGCCGGCGGGGAGCAGCCGCGCGGCGTCCTCGTGCGGTACGGCGATGACGACGCCGTCGGCGTGTAGGGTGCCGCCGTCGGAGTCGACGGTGAAGCCGCCGCCGGGCAGCGGCTCGACGGCCGCGACCCGGGAGCGGAGGCGTACGTCCACCTTCGCGTCCTCGAGCGCGCGCTGTGCGGCGTCGCCGTGCAGCTTCTGGAGCGGCACTTTGCTCCAGCCGATGTCGGCGCCGTCGTTGGTGTCGAGCAACCCGGTGCGGAAGACCTTGGTGGCGACGGCGAGCGAGGCGTGCTCGGCCGTCAGGTTGATGGTGGCGACGCCGACCAGGTCCCACATCGCGGCGCGTTCGCGGGCCGTGACGCCGAACCGGTCGAGCCAGCTGCCGAAGGTGACCTCGTCGAGGCGCGGGTCCTCGGGGTCGAGGCGCTTGAGCGCGAGCGCCGCGACCCCGACCCGGGCCCGGCCCGCGAGGGTCAGGAACGGGTAGCGGGACAGTGCGGCGGACAGGTGCAGGGGCGAGGGCAGCGCGCTGCGGCGCAGCCGCCCGGTCGTGCCCCAGGGGGTGAGGACGGGTACGTCGAGCCGGTCCTGCAGGACCGTGTCGCCCGTCGATCCGATGCGGTCGAGGAACCACCGGTACTCGGTGCAGCAGCGCAGGAACACGTGCTGCCCGTTGTCGAGCCACCGTCCGCCACGGCGGAAGGAGAACGTCGCACCGCCGAGGCGCGGACGCCCCTCCAGCAACGTCACGGACGCGCCCGCATCAGCCGCGGTGAGTGCGGCGGTGATGCCGGCGAGTCCTCCCCCCACCACGATCAGACGACGTGTCATGAGCCCTCACGTACCCAGAAGATCACTTGGCCTACTCCCCCTTGAAGTGTTTTTCGCCGGAACGTGTTCCCCGCATGAGGAATTTTTCCGTGGACCGCGTCACACGCGCGACGTTCTGCGGTACGGCCGTGAACGCCGAGCGTTCGCCGACCGGCAGTCCGGACAGCCCGCGCACCGCGATCTCGGCCTTCTCCCAACCGGGGAGCGACTGGCGGCCGGTGAGCACGACCGACGGTTCGGCGACGATGCGGGTCAGCAGGCGGCGGTAGATTCCGGCCATCGCACCGGCGGAGGCGGCGCTGCGCCGGTCGAGCAGCGGCAGCAGGCGCAGGCCCTCGTCGAACAGGCGCCGGGCCCGCTCGCCCTCGAAGCGCACCAGGTCGTCGAACGCCGCCCCGGGCACGAAGGCGCCCTCCGGCTCCCAGGCGTCCTCCAGGCCGAACTTCGCGAGGTCCTCGCGCGGCAGGTAGACCCGCCCGTTGTCCTTGTCCTCCTTGATGTCCCGGAGGATGTTGGTCACCTGGAGCGCGATGCCGAGCGTGTCGGCCAGCTCCGGCGCGCGCTCGGGGTCCGTCGAGCCGAAGATGCCGAGCGACAGGCGTCCGACCGCGCCCGCCACGCAGCGGCAGTACACGGTCAGTTCCTCGAAGGTCTGGTACTGCGTCTCCTTGAGGTCCATCTCGACGCCGTCGATGAGCTCGTCGAGCGCGGACAGCGGGATGGGGTAGCGGTGCGCGGCGTCCGCGAGCGCGGTGCAGACCGGGTCGCGGTAGGCGGCCAGGTCCTCCAGCTGCGCGCGCATCCGGCCCAGCTCGGCGACCTTGGTCTCCAGCGGCAGGTCGCCGTCGCCGATGTCGTCGACCTCGCGGGCGAAGGCGTACACCGCGCTGAGCGCGAGGCGCTTCGGTTCGGGCAGCAACCGGATGCCGTAGTAGAAGTTCCGCGCCTGATTGCGGGTCAGCCGCTCGCAGTACGCGTACGACGCGTCGACGTCCATGTGGCTCCTCACCGTTTCCGGGCCAGCACGCGGACGAGTTCCCGCAGCAGGCCGGCCTTTCCCGGCCGGGGACGATGCCCCAGCACGTCGTGGTCCACGGCGGCGATCGCCGCGAGTGCGGCGCGTCCGCCGGCGGCGAATCCCGCGACCGCCAGCCGCTCCCGTCCGCGCAGCGAATCGATCAAGGGCGCACCGGCGCGGAGCAGGTTAGCCGCGCGCCCCGCCTCGAACGCAACCAGTTTTCGCAGGTGGGGGCCCGCGGACCCGGCCGTCAGGTCGGCTTCGGCGACCCCGAACCGGGCCATGTCCTCCGTCGGCAGGTAGATGCGGTCCTTGCCGAGGTCCTCGGCGACGTCCTGGAGGTGCTCGACGATCTGCAATGCGGTGCAGATCTGGTCGGACCAGACGAACCGCTGCTCGTTGGCCCGGCCGAACACGTACAGGACTATGCGCCCGACGGGGTCGGCGGACAGCTTGCAGTAGTCGACCAGGTCGGCGTACGTCTCGTAGCGGCGCACCCGCTGGTCCTGCCGGTTCGCGTCGATCAGCGCGACGAGCGGGTCCGCCGGCATGCGCGTCTGGGCGACCGTGGCACGCAGCGGGCGCAGCACTTCGAGGCGCGGCGCGGCGCCGTCGTAGATCCGGCGCACGTCCTTCTCGACCTCGTCGAGTTGGGCGAGCCGGTCGCCGGTCGCCTCGTCGCCGATGTCGTCGACGAGCCGGGCGAAGCCGTACACCGCGAGCAGGTGGCGCCGGTGCTCGGGACGCAGCACGCGCGAGGCGACCGGGAAGTTCTCGTCCTTGGCCTGGGCCATGACCACCGCGGGGTCGACGACCGCGCGGTCCGGTAGTTCCCCGGTGCCGACTCCCGCAGCGTCGCCTCCGGTGTCATCGGGACCTGCCTGACCGCCGGAATTGCGCTCCATCTCTCTCCCTGGACTGCTGGGAACCGTTGTCCCGGGAGCAGCGGATCGCGCCCCGGCTTCGATTCCAACACGACAGTTGGCCAGGAACTCGGCTTGTCCCGGTCGGTCTGACGGTTCAGCTTGCCTGATCACCGATGTGCCGATCAAGCACCGGGATGACGCGTGTCAGCCCGCATCCGCGACTTTCCCGCGACGAAACCCCGCCGTTATCCATGGCCACGGAACCCGCTATCCTCGGGCGCGGGCGCCTGTCACCCCCTTGGCTGTCAGGACGCCGGATCAAGGGGCGCGGTTTCATCGGGAGCCCCGATTTTCCGAGGCTTGTCCGGCGTTCGGACCAACCGGAGGTTGCGATTCCGCTAATTCCGCCGGGCGATCAATTGGCGAAATAGGAATCGTTTTGTTGACGTAACGGGCGAGTGTGGTTCTCGACACAAAGTCGGCGACTACTCGGAGCAAGTCGGGCAGCCGTGCCGACGGCACGCCGACAACCGCACCGACCGGGTCCCACCGACTCTGGACCGATCCACCGGGCAAAGCGGGACCTTAGCCCCTGAACACCGCTGCGGGGCGCGGCCATCCTGGTACACATGACCACGACACCCGCACCCGGGCTCGAAGAGCTGACGGCCGCCGAGGCGCTCCGTCTGATGGCCGGCGTGCCGGTGGGCCGTGTCGTCTTCACCGAGGGCGCGCTGCCCGCGATCCGCCCGGTGCACTTCTTCGTCGAAGGCGGCCGCGACGCCGGTCCGGCCGCCGGCCCCGAGGCCCCCGCGGACGCAGCGGACCAGGCGGACCAGGCAGACCCCGCGACCTCGGCAAACCCCGCAGCCACGGCGATCGTCTTCCGCGTCATCGGGGACCGCAACCTCGCCTCGGCGCTGCACAGGTCCGTCGTCGCCTTCCAGGCCGACGAGTGCGACATGGAGCGGCGGAGCGGCTGGTCGGTCACCGCGACCGGGAACGCGGTACGCGTCGACGACGCCGCCGAGATCGACCGGCTCTCGCGCCGGCTGCCCATCCCGTGGGCGGAGCAGGGCATCGTCTTCCGCATCGAGCCGGAGCTCGTGACGGGACGCCGCCTCAACCGCTGACCGGCTCGGCCGTCGACCCGTCCGGCCGTCGACCTACTCGGCCTTCGCCCGGATCAGCCGCCGACCCGCTCGGCCGTCGGCCGCCGACCGCGTCAGCGGGCGACCTCGGCCTCCTCGGCGTGGTGGCACGCCACCTCGGCACCGGCCAGCAGCCGCGGCACCGGCACCTCCGTCCGGCACTCCTGCGTCGCCAGCGGGCAGCGCGGGTGGTACGCGCATCCCGGCGGCGGCGCCACCGCCGACGGCACCTCCCCCACCGCCCCGGACACCGCGTCGTCCGACCGCGCCGGCCCGGTCCGACCCCGGTCCGGCTCCGGCACACTGGCCAGCAGCATGCGCGCGTACGGGTGCGCCGGCGTGTGCAGCACATGCGACGCCGTGCCGATCTCGGCGATCCGCCCCAGGTACATCACCGCGGCCCGGTCCGCGAGGCGCCGGGCGATGTCGATCTCGTGTGTGATGACGACGATCGCCAGGCCCAGTTCGTCGCGCAGCCGCAGCAGCAGGTTCACCACCGTCGCCTTGACGCTCGCGTCGAGGCTCGCGGTCGGCTCGTCCAGCACCAGGACGCGCGGCCCGACCAGCAGCGCGCGGGCCAGCACCATGCGCGCGAGCTCGCCGCCGCTCAGGTCGCGCGGCATGCGGTCCAGGTGCTCGTCGGACAGGCCCACCCGGCGCACCGTCTCCAGCGCCAGGCGCTCGCGTTCCGTCTTGTCCACGGCCAGCCCGTGCACCCGCAGCGGCTGGTGCAGCGCGTGCCGGATGCCCCGGCGCCGGTTGAACGCGGCGCGCGGATTCTGCGTCACGAGTTGCACGAGCCGCTGGTCCTTGCCGTCCCGGTGCACGGGCAGTTCGCGGCCGTCCAACTCGACCGTCCCGGCCGTCGGTTCGCTGAGCCCCGCGAGCATGCGCGCCACGGTCGACTTGCCGCAGCCGGACTCCCCGACGATCGCGAGGATCTCCCCCGCCGCGACGTCGAACGAGACGTCCTCGACGGCGTGCACCCGGTCACCGGGGCCGCGCTTGCCGAGCGTGCGCGGCAGAGTGAAGTGGCGACGGAGGTGACGAGCCGTCAGGAGTGGTTCGCGGTCGGTCACTTGGCACCACCGTCGGAGGGCCAGTGGCAGGAGGCCGAGGCGTCGCCGTACCGGACCGGCTCCGGCATCTCGGTGCGGCAGATGTCGGTGGCCTTGGGGCAGCGGGGCGCGAACGGGCACCCGGGCAGCAGGTTCGCCCCCTCCGCGGTACCGGGGATCGGGCGCAGCGGCTCGTCGGCCTGCGTGGTGGACGGCATCGCCGCGACCAGCGCCCGGGTATAGGGGTGCCGGGGGTTGGCGAAGATCTCGTGGACCGGCGCCGTCTCGACGAGGCGGCCGCCGTACATGACACCGACGCGGTCGCAGATCTGGGCGACGACGGCGAGGTCGTGCGAGACGTACAACACGGCCAGGCCCAGGTTCTCACGCAGGGTCAGCAGGAGCTTGAGGACCTGCGCCTGGACCGTGGCGTCGAGCGTCGTGGTCGGCTCGTCGGCGAGCAGCAGGGCCGGCTCGTGCGACAACGCCGCGATGGCGATGACGAGGCGCTGGAGTTGCCCGCCGGAGAACGCGCCGGGCAGGTCGCGCGGGCGGTCGAGGACCGCGCCGAGGCCGATCGCCGCCAGCGTGCCGCGCAGTTCGGGGTCGTCCATCCGGTCGCCGAGGTACCAGCGGAGCTGGCGGCCGACGGGCGTGGTCGGCGAGAGGGAGGTCATCGGCTGCTGCGGGACCAGCGCTATGCGGTGGCCGCGTACGCGCCGCAGGTCCCGCTCGCGCAGCCGGGCGAGGTCGAGGCCCTCGAAGTCGATGCCGTCGGCCTCCAGGCGCGTGCCGTCCGGCAGCAGGCCCATGACCGCGGTGCACACGCTGCTCTTGCCGCTGCCGGACTCCCCCACCAGGCCGAAGACCTCCCCCGGCCGCACCTCGAACGACGCCCCGCGTACCGCGGTGACCGGTCCGCGTGCGGAGGGGTACGTCACGGACAGCCCGCGCACGCGCAGCAGCGCCGCCGGGTCCGCCCCGCCCGCGGCGGGGTCCGGGGCGGCTGCGGCGGCCGTGCCGGGCTTGGTGCCCGATCCGAGAGTCGTGGCCATGGAGTGTCCGTCCGTTTGCGGGTGGGCGGAGGTTTTCCTTCCCAGTGTGCGGGCCGGATCCCGGGTACCGGTCCGGCGGTCGGTCAGCCGGTGAAGCGGAGGGTCTGCGGCGACAGGCGGCAGACCTTCAGCTGCGCGGTGTTGAGCGGGCTCAGCTCGCGGCGCTGGGCCACGATCAGCTCGGGATGGACGGGCGGGAAGATCACCGCGTCCTCGGCGAGCGCGCGGTCGACCGCCTTGAGCGCGGCCGTGCGGGCGGCGGGGTCGGTGGTCTGCCACACGGTGTCGATCGCCTGGTCCACGACCGGGTTCTTGTACCCGCACGCGAGCACGTTGGTCGAGGACGCGGGCGCGAGCGTCAGGTAGTTCGCGGGCCCCGAGGTGAAGCCCGACATGAAGGTGTTCATGAGCATGTCGTAGTCGCGCGAGAGCCATTTGTTGGACCACGGGCCGCCCGCGAGCTGCTCGATGGTGACCTTGACGCCGATCTTGTCCCATCCGGCGACCAGGACCTGCGCGATGTCGCGGATGGTCTGGCTGGCGCCGATCGTGATGGTGAAGGAGCGCTTGGTGGTCTTGGCGCGGTCCAGGTGCTCGCGCGCCTTGGCCAGGTCGGGGGTCGCGGGGAAGACCGCGAGCCCGGCGTCGTGGCCCAGCTCGCCGGGGCCGATGGGGCCCTGGCCGGGCTTGCCTTTGCCGCCGTACACGCGCTGGAGCACGCCGTCGCGGTCCATCGAGTAGGCGATGGCCTTGCGGAACTCCGGGTCGTCGAAAGGCTCGCGCTCGATCATGACGTACGTCAGCACGTCGAGGGGCGCGACGGCGGTGACCACCGCGACGCCCTTCTCCTTCTCCAGGATCGGCACGGTGGTCTGCGCGGGTGCGGTGATCAGGTCGACCTTGCCCTGCTTGAGGCTGACCGCGCGCGTGTTGCCGTCGGTGAAGACCGTGTACTCGATGCCGGTGAAGGCCGCGCCCGCCGGCATGTCGGCGAACGGCGCCCGGTACTGGCCGCCGTGGTAGCGGTCGAACCTGGACATCGTGAAGCTCTGCCCCGGGACGTAGCGGTCCAGGCGGAAGGGGCCGGTGCCCATCATCGTGTCCTTGCGCGACACGAAGTCCTTGTGCGTGACCGGCAGGTTGGTCAGGTGCGAGCGGAGCAGGCCGTACGGCTTGGCGAGCCTGATGCGCACGGTCCGCTCGTCGGCCTTCTCGAACGACGCGACGTAGCCGAGCATGTACGTGATCCACTCGCTGCCCGCCGACATGTCGAGCATGTGCGTGAGCGTGGCCACCACGTCGTCGGCGGTGAACGGCTCGCCGTTGTGCCACACGATCCCGCTCTTGAGGCGCACGGTCCAGGTGAGCTGGTCCGGCGAGACCTCCGGCTCGCCGTCGGCGAGCAGCGGCACGGAATTGAGCTGATCGTCGTACGCGTACAGGCTCTCCATCACCGGCTCGGCGATCCAGCGCGTCACCTCGGCGCCGGAGTCGAGCGGGTTGAGGCTGCTGGGCGCGGCCGCGACGCCGATGCGCAGAATGCCGTCCTTGTGCCGGTCGGCGACACGCGATCCGGAGTCGGCGGAGCTGCACGCGGTCAGCAGGCCGGTGCCGCCGAGGGCAAGACCCGCGGTCATGCCGAGGAACCCGCGCCGGCTCGGGCCGGTCTGGCCGGTCCGGCCCGTGCCGCCGGTTGCCGTACGGGCCCTCCACGCTCCGGGGGTCACTTCGTCTCCTCTGTCGCGTACGCGGCGGGGATGCCGCTCGTGCTCGTGCCTGCGCGCTTCGAACGTGCGAGACGGGGGCTCCGGTTCCGCTCCCCGTACGCCTCGCCGAGCAGGTTGAAGCCGAGGATGCCGAGGACCAGGACCGCGCCGGGGAGCGTGGCGTACCACCACGCGTCGCCCAGGATCTGGCCGCCGGCGTCCGCGACCAGGTTGCCCAGTGTCGCGTGCGGGGGTGGGACGCCGAGCCCCAGGAAGCTCAGACCGCCCTCGGCGAAGACCGCGATGGCCATCGCGAGGAACGCCTGTCCGAGCACCGGGGGCATGACGTTGACCAGCACCTCGCGGAACAGGATCTCGCGCGGGGGCACGCCGAGGCCACGCAGGTTCACCACGTAGTCTTCGCTCAGCTCCACCACCGTCGCGGCGCGGGCGACGCGGGCGAAGTACGGGATGAAGCCGACGCCGATCGCGAGGGCGACGCGTACGCCGTTGGTCACCGTGATCGGGCCGAAGTGCATGTCGTCGGTGCCCATGAGGCCGATGACGAACATCACGAAGATGAACTGCGGGAGGGCCTGCACGGTCTCGACGGTGCGCATGAGGAGCCCGTCCAGGCGCCCGCCGTAGCGGTATCCGGCGAGCACGCCGATCGCGGTGCCGGCGGCGAGCGCGAAGCCGATCGAGGTGAGGCAGATCCACAGCGACGTCCACGCACCCTCGGCGGTGCGCGCGAGGAGGTCGCGGCCGAGGTGGTCGGTGCCGAAGGGGTGGTCGGGGGACGGCGCTTCGGGGCCGAGGGCGACCAGCTCGGTCGGGCTGCCGTGCAGGCGTCCCACGGTGGCGACCAGCAGGTACAGGGCGACCATGACGAGCCCGGTCCAGCCCGCGATGCCGAGGTTCCCGAGGTGCTTGCGCAGTCCGTGCGCACGGGCCCGGCCGGACGGCGCGGGCTCGGGCGGCGCCGGGGGTGTAGCACCGACGGCGTCCGAGCCGCCCGCGGAACCCGCCGGGACCGCGGACTCGGGCGGTATCGGACGTACAGGCTCCACCGGCTTGCTCTCAGGCACGGGCCAGCCCCTGTCGCGTGCGGGGGTCCACGACGAGGTACAGGAGGTCGACGACCAGGTTGAGCACCAGGAAGATCGCGGCGGTGGCGACGCAGCCGCCGAGCGCGAGCTGGTAGTCCTGGCGCTGGAACGCGGTGACCATCATCTGCCCGAGGCCGGGGATCTGGAAGACGCTCTCCACCAGCACGGTCCCGGACAGCAGGCCGCCGATCAGCACGCCCGCGACGGTCAGCGTCGGCACCACCGCCCCGCGCAGCGCCACGCGGCGCAGCACCTGGGTGCGCGACGAGCCCATCGCGCGGGCGAAGGCGACGTGGTCGGAGGTGTACGCCTCCACCAGCCCGCCGCGCAGCGAGCGCGTGATCATCGCGAACGCGCCGAGGCCGAGCACGACCGCGGGCAGCAGCAGCACCTGGAGGTTGCGGGCGGGGTCCTCGGAGAAGGTGACGAAGCCGCCCGCGCCGGGCAGGAAGTCGGGGTTGTCGACCATGACGAGCATCACGACGGCGATCCAGTAGCCCGGCAGGGACATGGCGACGACGGTGACGACGCGGGTGGCCTGGTCCACCGCGCGGCCTTGGCGCAGCGCGGACCAGGTGCCGAGCAGGATGGCCGGGACGACGGCCAGCAGGGCGGCGAGGAGGCCGAGTTCGAGCGAGACGGGCAGCGCGCGGCCGATCTGGTCGGCGACGGAGGAGCCGTCGTACAGCGAGGTGCCGAAGTCTCCGGTCACCAGGCCGCCGAGATAGTCGAAGTACTGCACGACCAGGGGGCGGTCCAGGCCCATGCGGTGTTCGACGGCGGCGCGGGCCACGGGGTCGGCGGCGACCTGCGGGGCGAGCTGGTTGACCGGCGAGACGGGTGAGGCGTGCAGCAGCATGAACATGCCGGTGACGACGGCGAACATCACCACGAGCACGCCTACCGCGCGCCGCAGGATGTAGGTGGCCATCGTCTGCTCCTGTTGAGTTGCCGTGCCATGCCGTGCAGCCCCGCTGTGCCGTGCGGCTGTGCGGTGCTGTGCCTTGCCGCCGTGCGGTGCTGTGCCGCCGTGCCGTGCTTCCTTGTTTGCTTCCGTGCTTCCTTGCGGGCGAACTGCTGTGGGGTGGGACATCCGGACTACTCCGCCTGCTCCGCTATCCCACCCCACGGCGCATGCGCGGGCGCAGCCGGGTCAGCCGTCCTTGCGCCACCGGTCCATTTCGGCGCCGAGGTCGCGCAGTACGGCGCTGTTGACCTCGTACGCGTACAGCACCTCCTCGATGATGCGCTCCTTCTCCTCGTCGTCCCACGGGGCGACGTCGAGCGCGCGGCGGTAGCCGGTCTTGAACGCGTCGAGGTCGCCGACCGCGTCGAAGTTGTAGAACTCGGTGCCCTCGTGGCCTTCGAGGCTGAAGTGACGGCGCATCAGTTTGGCGATGTGCTGGCCGCCGGACATGTCGCCGAGGTACCGGGTGTAGTGGTGCGCGACATAGCCGCCGGGCCAGTCGAAGCACTTCTCCCGTATGCGCTGGATGTACCGCTCGGTGCCCGCGTTGGCCGGGTACTTCTCGCGCCAGCCCTCGTCGGCCAGGAAAAGCATGTCGGCTTCGAGGGCCGCCATGCGGTCCAGGCTCTCGGGGCAGAACGGCGCCGCGACCTCGTCGCCGCGCATCACGACCGAAGCCTGCTCCAGGACCTCGTACGCCCAGTAGTGCTGGGCGACCATCGCGGTGTAGGCGTCCCGGGTGAGGCCGCCGCGCATCAGAACGTCGAGGAAGCCCTCGCCCTCGGCACTTTGGTGGCTTCCCCAGGATCGCTTGCGGATGGTCGCGGAGAACGTCTCTTCGGCGGTCTCGGCGGTGTCGGTCGTGGTCATCGTTGAGTCCCCTTGGAACGGCCCTTGGCGGCGTCGGTACGACAAGCTGCCGAACCGCAGTGTGTGCGGCCCCGTATGCCGGCGTCAAGAACTTACCGACATCTTGTCGGAACGATGTCGGAGGGTGCATCCTTGGGCTCCAAGGGGTTCCGGGGGCGGCCCCGGCGATGTGCACCACGGCAATGAGGGTAGCCTAACCTCCACAACGAACGTACGCCGGAGTACAGGCCGTTGACCTGGGAGTTAAGCAGCGTGAGCACACATCGAACCCGCCGCCGCCGTGCGGCGTCCCTGCCCGTATTGCTGCTCGGCATGCTCCTCGGCCTGCCGCTCGCGCTGTTCGCCGGCGCCGGCACCGCACATGCGGAGAACGTCAGCCTGTCGGCGACCAAGACCACGGGTCTGGACCCGGCCGGCGAGGTGATCACGGTCACCGGCAAGGGTTTCAAGCCGGGCATCAAGCTTTTCCTCACCGTATGCGACCCGGCCCAGCCTGCCGGACGCGCGTGTGACGTGGTCAACTTCAAGCTGGTCGACACCGACGCGAGCGGCGGATTCGTGGCCGACTACAAGCCGGCCGCGAAGTTCGGCGTCACCGACTGCCTCGCGACACCGTGTGCGCTGCAGACCAGTTGGGTCGGCAACGGC
This sequence comes from Streptodolium elevatio, assembly GCF_053592165.1. Classification (NCBI taxonomy): domain Bacteria; kingdom Bacillati; phylum Actinomycetota; class Actinomycetes; order Kitasatosporales; family Streptomycetaceae; genus Streptodolium; species Streptodolium elevatio. Next base: position 89,837 of record NZ_JBSFVE010000013.1, on the reverse strand, counting down.
AAGGACCGCAGCCAGGAGGGCGTCGCGGCGATCGGCTTCACCGGCGGCGTCGCCCCGTCGCTGCCGAACCGTCCGCAGGAGAACGCGGGCCCGCCCGGAGCCACCGAGAGCCCCGCGGCACCCGGCACGGACGCGGCGGGCGCGCCGAGCTCCGGCCCCGCGCCGACCGGAATCGACGGCGCCATGCCGAACGTGCCGCAGACCTCGACGGCACCGGACGCCTCGACCGCTCCCGGCGCCGACAAGAAGGACGACGACTCCGACTCCTCGGTGTGGATCGTCGTCGGCGTCGTGGCGGCCGTCGTCATCGTCGTCGGCGCCGGGACCTTCGTCTTCGTACGCCGCCGCGCGGCGCACTGACCGGGGCCCGCCCGCCCGGCACAGCTCGGCGTCGCCGGCCCCGCTTCGCACGGCCGGGAACCGCTTCGCACGGCCCCGAACCACCCGGCGCCGCCTCGCCCGTACGCCGTTCCGCACCCGACCACCCGCCCGACCGCCTTCGGAGGCGACCATGACCACCACCCCCTCCCCGCAGGGCACCGCGAACCCGTTCGGTCCGGACGTCGTCGCCGCGATCAGCAAGCACATGAACGACGACCACCCCGCCGACAACCTGCTGATCGTGCGCGGCCTGGGCGGCAAGGACACCGCCACCTCGGCGCGCATGAGCGGGCTCGACGGCCTCGGCGCCGACTTCGTCGCGGTGGTCGACGGTGCCGAGACCGACGTCCGGATCCCCTGGGAGCGCGAGCTGACCGAGCGGCGCGAGGTGCGCGTCGAGGTCGTCCGCCTCTACAACGAGGCCTGCGCGGCCCTCGGCATCGAGCCGCGCCAGGAGGGCGAACACTGAGACACGCCGTACCGGCGGCGCCGCCGGGGTGATGGGCGACGCAACTGGTGTGGCCTGTGCCACAGTCGCGGGGCGGGGGGGCTTGAGGCCCCGCCGCCCCGCCGGGGGGGCGGGGGGGCCGGCCCCCCGGCCCG
>NZ_JBSFVE010000013.1:0-88843 GCF_053592165.1 Streptodolium elevatio | reverse complement strand
CCTGGTGTGGCCTGTGCCACCGTCGCGGCCCGGGAGGAATTCCTCCCGGGCCGCGCTCGTTGCGTCTGCTTGGCGCCGGCCGGCGTCGCGTTACGACGCACACCGCGGTGCACCGCGCTTCCCGGTACACCGCCCTTGGTCCGGCACCACGACACGTACCGGGGCGGCCCGCGCCTGACCGCTCCCGCTCTATCCGTTCCGCTCCCAGGAGTCCGCCCGTATGGCATCACCCGGCCGATCGCGTCTGCCCGACCTCAACCAGAAGTTCGTCGTCGGCGCGGTCTTCGTGGCCGCGATGTTCGTGAACATCCTCGACATCACGATCACCAACGTCGCGCTCCCGGCCATCGGCAAGGACTTCGGGGTCGGTCCCTCGGAGCTCGGCACGGTGGCGGTCGGCTATCTGGTCAGCCTCGCGGTGTTCATCCCCGCGTCCGGGTGGCTCGGCGACCGGTTCGGCAGCAAGCGGGTGTTCCTCTTCGCGCTGGCGGTGTTCACCGGCGCGTCCGCCTTGTGCGGCCTCGCGCAGACGCTCGACCAACTCGTGCTCTTCCGCATCCTCCAGGGTGTCGGCGGCGGCCTGCTGACCCCGGTCGGCATGGCGATGATGTTCCGCGCCTTCCCGCCCGAGGAGCGCGTGCGCGCGTCCCGCGTCCTGATGGTCCCGACCGCGATCGCCCCCGCGCTCGGCCCGGTGCTCGGCGGCCTGCTCGTCGACAAGGCGTCGTGGCACTGGGTCTTCTACATCAACCTGCCGGTCGGCGCGGTGGCCCTGGTGTTCGGCGCGCTGTTCCTCAAGGAGCACCGCGAGCCGGGCGTCGGCCGCTTCGACCTGCCGGGCTTCCTCCTCGCCGGCGTCGGCTTCGCGCTGCTGATGTACTCGCTCAGCGAGGGCCCGGGCAAGGGCTGGGGGTCCCCGCTCATCATCGGCACCGGCATAGCCGGGCCGGTGCTGCTCGTCTCGATGGTCTGGTACGAGCTCCGCGCCGCCGAACCCATTCTCAAGCTCCGCCTGTTCGGCGACCGCCTGTTCGCCAGCACCAACACCGTGTCGCTGCTCGGCTCCGCGGGCTTCCTCGGCCTTCTGTACGTCTACCCGCTGATGTGCCAGCAGGCGTTCGGCTGGAGTGCGCTCAAGACCGGTCTGCTGACCTTCCCCGAGGCGTTCGGCGTGATGATCACCTCGCAGGTCGTCTCCCGCATCTACCCGAAGGTCGGACCGCGCCGCCTGATGGCCGTCGGCCTGGCGGGCATAGCCGCGGCGGCCGCCATGCTCAGCCGGACCGACCAGAACACCCCTCCCGCGGTGTTCGTCGGCATCCTCTTCTTCACCGGCGTCGCGCTGGCGTTCAACATGATCCCGATGCAGGCCGCCGCTTTCGCCAAGACCAAGCCCTCCGACAGCGCCGCGGCGTCGACGCTGTTCAGCACGCAGCGCCAGCTCGGCTCGGCACTGGGCGTCGCCCTGCTGAGCACGGTGATCGCGGGGGTGGGCGCGTTCACCACCACCTCGGCGGGCCTGGCCGCTCCGAATCTGGACGCATACCGCGCCGCGTTCTGGACGGCGGCCGGCATCGCGCTCGTCGGCGCCCTCGTGGCACTGACCGTGCGCGACGAGGATGCCGCGGCGACGATGCGCAAGGCCGAGCCGGTCGAGGAGGCCCGCCCGGCGGCGGAGCCGGACGCGGTCAGCGCGTAGCGCGTTCGGGTGCGTAGCGCGTTCGGGTGCGTAGCGCGTTCGGGTGCGTAGCGGTCGGGCGTAGCCGTCGGGCGTAGCGGTCGGCGCGTCAGCCCGACGCGGGAGACTGTGCGCGTGACCACCAAGCAGACGATTCGCGCGCTGCGCCTCGCGCGGGCCCGCGCGCAGGCGCTGGCCGGCGGTGTCCGGGAGCACACCGCCGCGGGCGTGGTGCGGCGGGTCTTCGCGATCCAGGCGCAGGACGCGGTCGCCGCCGACCTCGGCGTCCGGGTGCGCGCCGACGACGTCTCGGCGGCCGAGGTGCGGGCCGCGTACGAGGACGAACGCTCGATCGCCACCGGATGGTTCATGCGCGGCACGCTGCACACCGTGCCCGCGGAGGACCTGCGCTGGCTGCTCGGCGTGTTCGGGGCACGGAACGAGGCGGCGAACGCCCGCCGGTACCGTGAACTGGACCTCGACGAGGCACTTCGCGAACGCGCCGCGCGCGTGATCCGCGAGGCGGTCGCGACGCACGGGCCGCTCACCCGCGGCGAGTTGGCCGAACGCCTGGCGGCCATCGGGGTCCCGCCTTCCGGGCAGGCGCCGTTCCATTTGATCAGGCACGCCGCGCTGGTCGGTGTGGTCTGCCACGGTCCCCGGCGGGCGGGCGAGGGCACCTTCGTGCTGCTCGACGACTGGATCCCGGCCCACGGGCGCGGGCCGCAGGGCGACGCGGCGGCGGCCGAGCTCGCGCTGCGGTACGCCCGGGCGCACGGCCCCGCCGACGCCGAGGACTTCGCGCACTGGTCCGGCCTGCCTCTGTCGCTCGCCCGGCGGGCCTGGGCGGCCGGACCGGCGAAGACGCGTCGCCCGGAGGACGCGGCCCCTGACGAAGGGGAGGCCGGGGATCACGTCGACGGTCGGGGCGCGGTCGGAGGCGGTGACGCGGTCGGGCCCGACGTCCGGCTGCTTCCCGCGTACGACGACTACCTCCTCGCCTACCGCGACCGCCGCCTCGTGGTGCCACCCGCCCATGAGAGAGATGTGTGGCCCGGCGGCGGGGTCATCCGGCCCGTGGTGCTGGCCGACGGCGTCGCCGTGGGGACGTGGGGACGCAAGGGGCGCGAGGTTCGGACTGCGGCGTTCGACTCCTGGGGCCCTTCACTCGCCTCGGTGATCGAGAAGGAATCCTTGGCGGTTTCCGAGTTCCTGAGCGGTGGAGCATAACCGCAGGTCAAACCCATGTTCGCCAGTCCGGTCGGGCACCCCGTCCGGGCGTTCCGGCGTCCTCCGAAGAGGCTATTCACCGCGTCTATACACTCGGTGTATATCCCGCGTGTATAGTCGTCGACATGATTAGCCACACCCTCCTCGGGCTGCTGGAGTCCGGCCCACGCCACGGGTACGACCTGAAGCGCGCGTTCGACGACCGCTTCGGGCAGGGCAAGCCGCTCGCCTACGGGCAGGTGTACGCGACGCTGTCGCGACTGCTGAAGAACGGCTTCGTCGAAGTCGACGGCATAGAGCACGGCGAGGGCCCGGAGCGGAAGCGCTACGCGATCACCGCCGAGGGGCTGACCGACGTCGAGCAGTGGCTCGCGCGGCCGGAGAAGCCCGAGCCCTATCTGCAGAGCACGCTCTACACGAAGGTCGTCATCGCCCTGATGACCGGGCGCAGCGCGGGCGACCTGCTCGACACGCAGCGCGCCGAGCACCTGCGGCTGATGCGCGAGCTGACCGAGCGCAAAAAGGGCGGCGACCTCGCCGACCAGCTGATCTGCGATCACGCGCTGTTCCACCTGGAGGCGGACCTGCGCTGGCTGGAACTGACCGAGGCGCGCCTCGACCGGCTGAAGGCGGAGGTGGCCCTGTGAACCCGATGAAGCGGAAGAAGTCGTCCGGTGCCGGCGGCACCGGCCCGGCCGGGGGCCTCGGGGCGGTCGGCGCGGGCCGGCCGACCGCCGTCACCACCGCACCACAGGCCCGCACCGGCGACGAATCCGGCTCGCTGCTCACCGCTCGCGGACTGCGCAAGACGTACGGTCCGACGCCCGCCCTCGAGAACGCCTCGTTCGACATAGCGGCGGGGGAGATCGTGGCGGTGATGGGCCCGTCCGGGTCCGGCAAGTCGACACTGCTGCACTGCCTCGCCGGAATCGTGGCGCCCGACGCGGGCGAACTGCGGTACCAAGGGCGCGACGTGGCCGCGATGTCCGACCGTGAGCGCAGTGCGCTGCGCCGCCGCGACTTCGGCTTCGTGTTCCAGTTCGGCCAGTTGGTGCCCGAGCTCACCTGTGCCGAGAACGCCGCGCTGCCGCTGCGCCTGAACGGCGTACGCCGCCGTGAGGCGGCCCGGCGCGCGGCCGAGTGGCTGGCCCGGCTGGAGGTCGACGACGTGTCCGGCAAGCTGCCCGGCGAGGTGTCCGGCGGCCAGGGGCAGCGGGTCGCGATCGCCCGCGCGCTCGCGGCCGGGCCGCGCGTGGTGTTCGCCGACGAACCGACGGGCGCACTGGACTCGTTCAACAGCGAGCGGGTGATGAACCTGCTCACCGACTCCGCCCGGGATTCCGGCGCCGCGGTGGTGCTGGTGACGCACGACGCGCGGGTCGCGGCGTACTCGGACCGGGAGGTCGTGGTGCGCGACGGCCGCACCCGCAGCTTGGGGTGGGCGGCGTGAGCAGGGAGGCCGCAAGGCCCCGGCAGTGGCTCCACGACGTCGGCATGGGCGCCCGGTTCGCGGTCTCGGGCGGGCGCTCGGGCCTGCTGCGTACGGCACTCACCATGCTGGGCATCGCCCTGGGCACCGGACTGCTGCTGCTCGCGACGTCCGTGCCCAACATGCTGGACGCGCGCAACACGCGTGGCTCCGAGCGCATGGACCAGATCGTCGCGGAGGGCACTCCGGCCGGGCCGCAGACACTGCTGGTGGTCAAGGCGGACACCAAGTTCCGCGGCCAGGAGATCCGCGGCCGACTCCTTCAGGCGGAAGGCGACCGGCCCGTGGTGCCACCGGGGCTGGGCGAACTGCCGGGCGCCGGAACGATGCTGGTCTCGCCCGCCCTGGACGACCTGCTGCGGTCCTCCTCGGGCACGCTGCTCCGCGAGCGGCTGCCGTACCCGATCGCGGGACACATCGGCGACGCCGGTCTGACCGGGCCGGCCGAGCTGGCGTACTACGTCGGGAGCGCGTCGCTCACACCCGAACAGGCGGACCGGGTCGACGGGTTCGGCAGCGGGGAGACCCCCGAGCCGCTGGGCCCGCTCCTCACCCTGCTCGCGGTGACCGTATTCGTCGCGCTGCTGTCCCCCGTCATAGTGTTCGTCGCCGTCGCGTCCCGCTTTGGGTCGAGCACTCGGGACCGCCGCATGGCCGTGCTGCGACTCGTCGGCGCCGACCGACGCATGATGCGGCGCCTCGTCGCGGGTGAAGCGCTCGCGACCGCGGTGGGCGGCACCGTGGTCGGCCTCGCGTTCTTCCTCGTCGGACGGCAGTTCGTCCGCGGGATCGAACTGTGGGACGTCAGCGTGTTCCCCGGCGACATCAAGCCGCCGATCGGGCTCGGCGCGCTCGTCCTGGTCGCGGTCCCGGCGGTCTCGGTGGCCGCCGGGCTCCTGGCCCTGCGCGGCCTCACCGTCGAGCCTCTCGGTGTCGCGCGCCGCGCCGCGCCCGCGCCGAGGCACGCGTGGCTGCGCCTGCTCCCCGCCGGGCTCGGCCTGGCGCTGCTCTTGCCGCTGCTGCGCGACGCCCGCGCCGACACGGCCATGAACGTCTACCAACTCTCCGGCGGAATACTGCTGGTGCTCATCGGTGTGACGGCAATACTGCCGTGGGCGGTACGCACCCTCACCGCGCGACTCGGCGCGGGGCCGACCCCCTGGCTCCTCGGCATGCGCAGGCTGCACGCCGAGACCGCGGCATCGGTGCGCGTCGTGAACGGCATCGCGGTCGCGGTCGCTGGCGCGATCGCCGTACAGACGCTGCTCACCGGGCTTGAGTCGACGTTCACCACGCCGACCGGCCAGCGGGTCGACCTCGCGGACTCATATGTGAGCCTCTCGACGGGCGACGACAGCGCGGCCCGTCTCCGCGAACTCGCCACGACCCCCGGGGTCGCCTCGTTCGTGCCGTACGCCGAGAGCGCCGCCTCGAAGTCGGCCGACGCCGCCCCCACGGAGACCGTCGTGGTCGCCGACTGCCCGGCCCTGCGCGAGATCGCCGACATCACCGACTGCACGGCCGGCGACGTGTTCACCATGCCCCCCGCACCGGACAGCCGGCGCGCCCCGGTGCTCGGCGAGCCCCGGGTGGACGGCGTCGACCCGGAGTGGGGGCCGTCGTTCACGGAAGCGGGTGCTCTCGGCCCCGGGTCACGGGTGACACTCGACCTTCCCGGCGCCCCCGACCGGAAGATCGAGTGGACCGTGCCCACGACCGCCAAGCGGATCGAATCGGTCCGCGGTCAGATGCTCGCGAGCGGGGGCGGCCTCTACGCCACGCCGGAGGCGCTTGCCGGGAGCGGGTACCGGATCCTGGAGGCCCGTGCTTACGTGAAGGTCGACCTGACCGTCCCGGACGGCCTCGAACACCTGCGCACCGCGGTGATGCGGGCCGATCCGGGCGCCTACGTCTCCACGCTGGAGGCGAGCACCGAGGCACGCAAGTACACCAACATCAAGCGCGGCCTCTTCGTCGGCGCCACGGTCACGCTGATGCTGATCGCCGCGAGCATGCTCGTGTCCACCCTGGAGCAGTTGCGCGAACAGCGGCGTCCGCTGGCCGTGTTGGCCGCATTGGGAACGCCGCACCGCACTCTGGCCCTGTCCGTGCTGGCACAGACGATCGTGCCCTTGGCGGTGGGCCTGGTCCTCGCCGTCGCCGGCGGCATCGGGTTGGGCTCGCTGCTGCTGAGCCTGGCGGCGCGACCACCGCAAGTCGACTGGGCGTACGTCGGATCGGTCGCCGGCCTGGGAGGCACCGCCGTACTGGCGGTCGCACTCGTCGGGCTGCCCCCGCTGTGGCGGCTGGTACGGCCGGACAACCTCCGCACGGAGTGAGGGTGTAACGGGGCAACGCGGTAGCGGCCGCGGCAACTCCCGGCGTTCTTCCACAACTTCACACCCACCCACCGCACAACCCGGATCGCGTCGCAGGGCCGCACGCCCCTTCGTGCCGCCGTGCCGCCCCGTGCTGCCCCGTGCCGCCCGGTCCCCTGCCGGGCTCCGCGCCCTGATTCCCGTTCACCCGGTGATTCGGCGACCACACGACCCCCAGACCCCGAGACCCAACACCCCAACACCTCGCGATCCCGCGACCTCGCGATCCCGGATTCGGCAACCCCGCGATCTCGCGATTCCGCATCGGAGAAAGGACTGTTGTGAACGCGTACAACCCTGAGACGACAGGTGCCGCGAACGGCACCGACAGGTTCGCACTCACGCCCGACCCCGACCGAGGACGGCGCGACGCAAGCAGGCGGAGGCGGCGAATACCCGTCGCGATCCTGTGGGCGGGGAGCATCACGGTGTCGTGCGGCATCGGCACGGCCGTGGGAGCGACGGTGTTCGGCAGCGGCGACCGCGTCGTGGAGATCGCCGTCACGGCGTCGCCCGGACCGTCGGGCAGCAGCACGTCCGGGACCGGCACCGCCCGCCCTCCGGGGGCGGTACCGGCGCCGGCGACCACGATGACCGTGCGCTGCGACGACGGCGCCGAAGGCGGCGACATCCCGGAGCCGGATGCCACCAACCCCGACAAGCTGGCATCGGGGGCGCGCAGTGCGTACCGCACGGTCGAGGACAAGATGGCCGACGCGGGCATCGACCTCTCGCTGCGCTCGGGTGCGCGCTCGTACGACCACCAGAAGCTGCTGTGGGAGACCGAGGTGGCCTGCAAGGGCTCGGAGGCGGCGGCCCGCAAGCGCGTCCTGCCGCCCGACGAGTCCTCGCACGTGAAGGGCACCGCGATCGACATCGCCCCCAAGGCCGCGCAGACATGGCTGGAGAAGAACGGCGCTCAGTACGGGTGGTGCCGGACCTACGACAACGAGCCCTGGCACTTCGAGTACGCGGCAAGCCACAAGAAGGGCTGCCCGCCTCGCGCACCCCACCCCTGAGCCGCCCGCTCCCGCGCTTGTCGAGATCGCCTTGAAGACGCCGCCGACCCCTCCCTTCTGACCCCCCGCGCCCGATAACGTCGGGTTCCGCCGCCCGGCTGACCGGGCAGTACGCGGCCGCCGGACCACCCACGTTGGAGGGGCACCCATGGATCAAGCGCTGTCGTACGCCTCCGGGCCGACGGACTCGCCGCTGCTGACCGAGACCATCGGGGCGAACTTCGCGCGCACGGTCGCGGCCGGTCCGGACCGGGCGGCGCTGGTGGACCGGGCCGCGGGGACGGCGTACACGTACCGGGAGCTCGCCGAGGCGGTGGACGCCTTCGCCCTCGGGCTGCTGGCGCGCGGGATCCGGCCCGGCGACCGCGTGGGGATCTGGTCGCCGAACCGGGCCGAGTGGGTGCTCACGCAGTTCGCGACGGCGCGGATCGGGGCGGTGCTGGTGACCGTCAACCCGGCGTACCGCACACATGAACTGGAGTACGTGCTGCGGCAGTCCGGCATCCGCCTGCTGGTGTCGGCACCGGTGTTCAAGACCAGCGACTACCGCGCCATGGTGGGCGAAGTGCGGGACGCCTGCCCGGCGTTGGAGCAGGTGGTTTTCCTCGACGGCCCGGACTGGGACGGGGTCGTGGCGGCCGGGCGTGCGCTCGACCCGGCGCGGCTCGCGGAGGTCGCGGCGACGCTGCACCCGGACGACCCGATCAACATCCAGTACACCTCGGGCACCACCGGCTTCCCGAAGGGCGCGACGCTCACCCACCGGAACATCCTGAACAACGGCTGGTTCGTCGCCGAGTTGCAGGGCTGGACGCACGAGGACCGGGTCTGTCTGCCGGTGCCGTTTTATCACTGTTTCGGCATGGTAATGGGCAACCTCGGTGCGGTGACGCACGGTTCGTGCATGGTCGTCCCGGCGCCGGCCTTCGAGGCGGAGGCCACGTTGAAGGCGGTCGAGGCGGAACGCTGCACGGTGCTCTACGGCGTGCCGACGATGTTCATCGGGATGCTGGCCGATCCGGGGTTCGCGTCGTACGACCTGTCGACGCTGCGCACCGGGGTCATGGCCGGAGCGCCGTGCCCCGTCGAGGTCATGAAGCGGGTCATCGGCGACATGGGGATGACCGACGTGACCATCTGCTACGGCATGACGGAGACGTCGCCGGTGTCGACGCAGACGCGCGTGGACGACAGCCTGGAGCAGCGGGTGTCGACGGTCGGCGCGGTGCATCCGCACGTGGAGATCAAGGTCGTCGCACCGGACACCGGCGAGGTGCTGCCGCGTGGTGAGGCGGGCGAGTTGTGTACGCGCGGGTACTCCGTGATGAAGGGGTACTGGGACGAGCCGGAGAAGACCGCCGAGGCGGTGGACCCGGACGGCTGGATGCACACCGGCGACTTGGCCGTGATGGACGCGGACGGGTACGTGGGCATCGTCGGCCGCATCAAGGACATGGTGATCCGCGGCGGCGAGAACATCTACCCGCGCGAGATCGAGGAGTTCCTGTACACGCACCCGGACATCGTGGACGCGCAGGTCGTCGGCGTGCCGGATGCGAAGTACGGGGAGGAGCTGATGGCGTGGGTGAAGGTACGCCCCGGCGCGGAGGCTCCCACGGCCGAGTCCGTACGCGCCTTCTGCGCGGGCAGGCTGGCGCACTACAAGATCCCGCGCTACGTGCACGCGGTCGAGGACTTCCCCATGACGGTCACCGGGAAGATCCGGAAGGTCGAGATGCGGGAGCGGTCGATCGAGCTGCTGGGCCTGTAGGACCGCGCGGGATTGTTCGCGCGGCTCCCGGTAACGTCCTGGCCATCGGTGCAAGGCGGGGTGCGGAACGGAGCGGACGCGAATGAGCACGAACGTGGTGTGGCACGACAGCGGCGTGGGGCGCATGGACCGCCCCTGGCGCGGGGCGACGGTGTGGTTCACCGGCCTGTCGGGCTCCGGCAAGTCGACGGTGTCGGTGATGGCCGAGCGGCTGCTCGTGGCGCGCGGGATAGCGGCGTACCGGTTGGACGGCGACAACCTGCGGCACGGCCTCAACGCCGACCTGGGCTTCGGCGCGGCGGACCGTACCGAGAACATCCGCCGGGTCGGCGAGGTGGCGCGGCTGTTCGCGGACGCGGGCGTGGTCGCGCTGGTCCCGGTCATCAGCCCGTACCGTGCGGACCGGGACCGGGCGCGCGAGTTGCACGAGCGCGACGGCGTACCGTTCCTGGAGGTCTTCGTCGACACCCCGATCGAGGTGTGCGAGAGCCGGGACCCCAAGGGCCTGTACGCGAAGGCGCGGACCGGCGAGATCAAGGACTTCACCGGCATCAACGCGCCCTACGAGGCCCCGCTGGAGCCCGAATTGCGGCTGACCCCCGACGACGGCACACCGGACGAGCAGGCCGCGCGACTGGTCGCCGAGCTGGAGCGGCTGCGCGGCTGACCCCACAGCGCGTAACGGCTACGCAAAAGCTGTGCAAAGGAGCGCGTGCGACGGCCGCGCAAAGGAGCCCCCGGGACCATGTCCCGGGAGCTCCTTTTGTCCGAAGCTTTGCCTGCGCGGCGAACGTCAGGCGTTCGCGGGCTCCTTGGCCGCCGCGCCGGGGTCGCCGTCCGGGACGGCGCCGTCGTGGCCGAGGCCGCCGGTGGCCTTGTTGCGGCCGTGCTTCATGACGATCGCGATGGCGAGGCCGATGAGGCCGGCGACGAGGGCGAGCCAGAAGCCCTGGACGTACCCGTCGGTCGTGTACACCTGGGGGATCTCGTTGGTCGTGATCTGCCCCGTGGCCGGGTTCGGCACCGAGACCTCGAACGCGTTCCGGGTGAAGATCGGCGACAGCAGTGCGACGCCGACCGAGGCGCCGAACGACTGCGCGACGACGAGCATGCTGGACGCGATGCCCTGCTGCTCCTGCGGGACCGCCTCGATCATGAGGTTCGGCGCCGCCGAGTAGTACATGCCGAAGCCGAGGCCGTAGACGACACCGCAGATCAGCATGACCTGCCAGTTGTTGTGCAGGAAGACGTACATCAGCATGCCGGCCGACAGCAGCGACATGCCCGCGATCATCGGCTGGCGCAGGCCGCGACGCTGGCCCCAGGCGCCGGCGACCGGGCCCGAGATCATGCTGCCGATGGACTGCCAGATGGCCAGGTGCAGGGCCATGGCGAGCATCGAGAAGCCGAGCGCGTAGTTCAGGTCGTCGTTGAAGCTGATGCCCTGGCGCATGTTGTCCAGGAGCCCGGCGATCATGCCGTCCGGGGTGCCGGCGGCGCGGGCACCGGCCTCGGTCTGGGCGAGCGTGCCGGCGGTGATCTGGCCCTTGAGCTCGTCCGCCTCCGGCGTCTGCGCCATGTAGCTGGTCAGGTAGTTCTGCATGCCGATGATCATGTTCGCCACGAAGGCGATGGCGATGACGGCGGCGACCTTGGGCGCGGTCAGCAGCTTCATGTCGATGAGCGGCTGGTCCTGGCGCTTCTCCCACACGACCCACAGGCCGATGACGATCAGGCCGCCGACCGCGTAACCCCACGCGGTGGGCTCGCTCCAGCCCCAGTTCTCGCCCTGGCTGATGTACAGCAGGATCATCGCGAGGCCGAGGCCGAGGACGATCGCGCCGAACCAGTCGAGCTTCTGGTGCACGCGCAGCTTCGTCTCGGGCACGAATATGACCAGCAGCGGTATGGCCACCAGCATGAAGATCGCCAGGAACCAGAACAGCGAGCGCCACGAGTAGTGGTCGGTCAGCACGCCGCCGAGGACCGGGGCGAGGGCGGCGGACAGGCCGAGGCCGGTGGCCGAGACGCCGATGGCGACCGGGATGAACTTACGCGGCATCAGGTCGCGGATGAGGCCGTACACGATGGCCGTCATACCGAAGGCGACCGCCTGCAGGGCGCGGCCGGCCAGGAACAGCGTCCAGTTGTCGGTCGTGGCACACAGCAGCGTCCCGGCCAGGAAGGCGACGCTGCACGCGAGCAGCATGCGCTTCTTGCCGTACAGGTCGGAGAGCTTGCCGATCAGCGGGCTGACCGCACCGCCGGTCAGGCCGAGGATGACGATCATCCACGAGATGTTCTCGCCCTGGTCGGGGAACGAAGGGGCGATCTTGGGGACCGCCGCCGAGATCATCGCGTACTGGAGCGGGACGACCTCGGAGAAGAGGACGATGATCGCGAGGATGCCGAAGATCTTCCCCTTGGAAGCACCGTCGAGGCGTCCTGTGTCGTCCGAGACCTGTGGTGGAGGTCCAGCGTTCGGTGTTGCGGTCTCAGACATGAGGGCCTGTCCGTTCTGTGCTGTGCGTGAAGCTGTGCATGGAGCTATCTGCGAGCGAGCCGGGCGTGCACGTGACACGTGTCACCACGAGGGCGCACGTGTCCGCTTTTGACAAAACAAGGTGGACGGACGGCGGTTCAGCGCTCTACCGGAGCTGCCAACCGAATCCCTGTTCGGGAATCCGATCCGACTGGTTGACAGTGTTTAGCATGTCGTCACGGTCCTGTGAAGACACATCTACGCGCAGAGTGGTGTTGTGTCACATCTGAGATCGCGGTCATAACTGACACACCGTCAGGTGAACAGCATCACTCCTGCCGGGCAAAAGTCAAGGTCTGGACGTGACACCCGCCATAGGGGCACAATCCAGGGCGGTCGTGTCCGTGCAACGGCCCGCAGGCGGAGGGGGACGCGTGGTGGACGGCGTTGACGGCGGGGCGGACGGCGACCCCGAGACCTCCCCGGATCCCGCCCCGTACGACCTGGCCGACAAGGTCGCGGTCGTCACCGGCGGCGCCTCCGGCATCGGCTACGCAACCTGCCGCGCACTCATCGACGCCGGCGCCCAGGTGGTCGTCGCCGACATCGACACCGAGGCCGGACACCGCGCCGCGGACTCCCTCGGGGCCTGGTACGCCGAACTCGACGTCACCTCTCCCGCCGACTGGACGCGTCTCGTCGAGAACGTCACCAAGGTCTTCGGCGGCATCGACATCGGGTTCCTGAACGCCGGTGTGGACACCGGCGGCGCCGGTATCGGCTCGCTCTCGGACGCCCAGTACCGCCGCATCATGGCGATCAACGTCGACGGCGTCGTCTTCGGCGCCCGGGCGCTTCTCCCCGCCCTCGAGGCACGCGGCGGGGGCCGCCTGGTCGCCACGTCCTCCCTCGCGGGCCTGGTCGCGTTCCCGCGCGATCCCGTCTACACCGCGACCAAGCACGCCGTGATCGGGCTGGTCCGGGCCCTGGCGCCCGACCTGGCCGAGCGGGGCGTCACCATCAACGCGGTGTGCCCGGGACTCACGGACACGCCGCTGCTCGGCGGCGCCAAGGCCTACCTCGAGGACCAGGGCATGCCGCTGATCCGGGCCGAGGACATCGCCGCCGCGGTGCTGGGCTGCCTCACGTCCGCCGAGACCGGCCGGGCATGGGTCGTGCAGGCGGGCCGGGAGCCGCTGCCGTACAAGTTCCGCGGCGTGCCCGGCCCGGCCGGCGGGGTCAAGCCGCCCGCCGGCTTCCGCGACCCGGCGCTGTAGCTCCGAGGCGTACCGCACGCGGGATCGGTGCCGGCGACGCCCGCGTGCGTGCCCCGGGTCGCGCTGCGGGCCGAGTTCCCGGCCCTGCCGATCGTCGTCCTCAGCCAGTACATCGAGCCCGACGGCGCCGGGTGACCGCGCACGGCAACGGGCTTGTCGTGGACGGGCGTTGGTACGCCGCGACGCGCGGGGCGCGCAGGGGCGCTTTTCGGCAACGCCGTTCGGAGCGTGTCATGGCCCTTCACCCGATGGGGTGGTTTCCGGAAAAGCGCATGCCGGTTCCGGGCCTCGGGGGTTGACTGATTCGCTCACTGCCTTCCGGTCCATTCCCAAGGAGGGGACGCGGCATGAAAATCGGCGACCCGGTCATCGCCAATTCCGACATCGAGAGCTGGAGCAAGCCCTATGTGCCGCAGTACGCGGAGGGGGTGGTCACCAGCGTCGGGTTCCGGGGGGTCTCGGTCGCGTTCACGGTCCCGGGCGTGATGGGGGGCACGCGCCAGGTGACGGTCACGGTACGGCCGGACCAGGTCCTGCCGGTCTGACGCTCGCTATACCGAACACGTGCGGCGGTACCGGTGCGTCGTCCCCGAGCGACGACGCACCGGTCTCGGCGGCCTGCTGCGCGCGGCCGGTCGTGGGGTACGGTCCACGACCGGCCGCGGAGCGGCCCTACGCCGAGCCCTCGCCGCAGCACGGGCCCGCGTACTTGCCGCCGCCTTCCGGCGCCAGTGGCGTGATCTCGATGTTCTTCACGACGTTCATCCTGCTCAGCGCCGGTGCGCGCAACAACCGCAGTTATCGCAATGACCGTTAAGCCACGCTTCACGAACGGGGTCGGTCGGCCGCATAGCGGGAGTCGTACGGAAGGTCGGGCGAGGAGGTCGGGAAGACGTCGGGGCGACATCGGGAAGAGGCACGGAAAAGGGTCCCCGTGCACCGATGAGTCCGTGCCCGCGTTGCCGTCCTATCTCATGACACGGCAACCACCACGCACGAACCTTCGGAGGAACCGCCATGAGGAAGATCACCGCCGGCCTGTTCATTTCGCTCGACGGCGTCGTCGAGGCGCCGGACCAGTGGCACTTCCCGTACTTCAACGACGAGATGGGCGAGGCGGTGGGGTCGCTCATGGGGTCGGCCGACACCCTTCTGCTCGGCCGCGAGACGTACGACAGCTTCGCCGGGGCGTGGCCCGGGCGCGAGGCCGAGGGCGGCGACGACGCGGGCTTCGCCAAGTCGCTCGGCGACATGCGCAAGATCGTGGTGTCGAACCGTGCGCTCGAGTTGACGTGGCGCAATTCCGAGCAGCTCACCGGCGATCTCGTGGAGTCGGTCACGGCGCTGAAGAACGAGCCGGGCGGCGACATCTCGCTGAGCGGATCGGTGTCGGTGGTACGTCAGTTGCTCGCCGCCGGGCTGCTGGACGAACTGCACCTGCTGGTCCACCCGATCGCGGTCCGCAAGGGGCTGCGGCTGTTCGACGAGGCGGAGACCACGCTGCCGCTCGCGCTGAAGTCGTCGACCGCGTTCAGTACCGGCGTTGTGCACCTCGTGTACGGCCCGGCCGAGGCGCCCGCGGACGCCGGGTACGAAGAGGCCAAGGCGCACCTCGCGCAGGGCGAGTAGCGAACGGGCACCCCGCCTCCGCGGCGGCGGGGTAGCGGTGCGCGGGTGGTGGTGTGCTCGTCCGTCCGTCCGTCCGTCCGGTCCGGGCTCGGGCCGGACGGACGGACGCCACCTGCTCCGGGCTACTGCGACAGCTTGCGCCAGTCGGCCACCACCGACGCCCAACGCTCCACGTCCGCGGGCGAGTTCCAGGTGCTCACCGCCGAGTATGCGATGAGCCGGTCGGCCGCGCCGCGGTAGCGGTCGGCGAGGGCCGCGGCGAGTTCGTGCCACGGAGCCGAGACGGTCAGCGCGTCGAGCACCTCGTCGCTGATGGCCGCCGCCATGCCGGCGGTGTCCTTCGCCGCGAACAGCCGGTTCAGGGAGGGCTGGAGGTCGTCCCAGCCGTGCGTCTCGAACACCTTCGCGTAGCCGGGCGTGGACCCGTAGAACGCGAGGCGCATGCGGAGCTTGTCGCGCTGCGCGGCAATCTCCTCGTCGGTTTCGCCGGTCGCCGTCATGACCGGGACGACCACCGTGACGTCGGCGGCGGTACGCCCGGATCGGGTTGCTCCCGCGGCGAGTTCGGGGCGTACCACCTCGTCGAGGTAGCGGGTGCTGTGCAGCGGGTGCACGTGCAGGCCGTCGCCGATCTCGCCGATCATGCGGAGCATCCACGGGTTGACGCCGGCGAGATAGATCTCCGGGTCGGGGAGGTCCGTCGGGCCCGGCGACCACTCCGGCGTCATGAGGCTGAACCGGTAGAACTCGCCCTGGTAGCGCAGGCGTTCCTCGCCGCGGAAGGCCCGCCAGATGGCACGTACCGACTCGACGTACTCGCGCAGGCGGGGGCCGGGGCGGTCGAACTCGGCGGAGTAGCGGCGTTCGACGTGCGCGCGGACCTGCGTGCCGAGGCCGAGGACGAAGCGCCCGCCGGTCGCCTCCTGGAGCTCTCGGGCGGCAGCCGCGGCGACCATCGGGCTTCGCGCGAATGCGACCGCGATGCCGGTGCCGACGGTGAGCGAGGAGGTGGCGAGCGCGGCGGCGGTCGCGGCACCGAAGGCGGTACGGCCGCCCTCGGTCAGCCACAGGCCGTCGAAGCCGGCGCGCTCCGCGTCGGCGGCGGTCGCGCCCGTCTCGCGCAGGCCCTTGCCCGCGGCCATGACGTCGAGCGGGGGAAGTTTCGACACGTTCGGCTCCTGGTTCACTTGCGTCCGTCCCGTTCCGTCTCCAGCACACGGTCCCACTGCTCGGAGACCCGCGACGTCCAGTCCGGCGTCCGGCGCTCCATCCACGCGCGCGGCCCCTCCTTGGCGTCCGGGGTGCCCATCAACAGGCGGTGGTACGCCGTCTCCAACTCCTCGACCCGGTCCCCCGTCCCCGCCTCGTCGAGCCACAGCAGCCGCTTGCTCAGCGCGGACGACAGCGGGTTCACGTTCGCCGCGATGTCGCGCGCGGTCTCCAGCGCCGCGGGCAGCACCTCGTCCGCGGGCAGCGCCCGCGACGCGACGCCGAGGGCGACTGCCTCCGTCCCGAGGAACGTGCGGCCGGTGAGCAGGATGTCGGCGGCCACCGCCTGCGAGGTGGCCCGGGCCAGCGTCCAGTGCGAGCGCGCGTCCGGCACCATGCCGCGCCGCACCTGCGGCACGGCCAGTTTGGCGTCCGTCGCGACGTACCGGATGTCGCACTCCAGGGCGATCGTCAGGCCGATGCCGATCGCGTGCCCGTTGACCGCGGCGATGACCGCCTTGCGCACCCGGAAGGCCGGCGGCGAAACCGGCGAGGCGGTGAACTCCCCCGGCGACCTGGGCGCGTCGAAGCTGCCGGACGACGGCGCGATGTCCGCCCCCGCGCAGAACGCGCGGCCCGCGCCGGTCAGCACCACCGCGCGCACGCTGTCGTCGGCGTCGCATCGGGCATAGGCTTCCCCGAGTGCGACGCCCATGCCGCCCGAGAACACGTTCAACCGGTCCGGCCGGTCGAGGGTGATCACGGCGACGCCGTCGGCGATGTCGAGCCGGACCGGCGGCCCGTCCACGGAATTGTTCGCTGTTGTGCCCACCCGGCGACGCTAGGCAGCACTCTTGACCGTGTCAAGCGACGGTTATACGTTGACCGGGCTCCCGCACCACCTCGGAGGAGATGCCCACATGACCAGCCCGTTCAGCTACGCAGGCAAGCGCGTCGTCGTCACCGGCGGCTACTCGGGCGTCGGCGCCGCCCTGGTCGAGCTGCTGACCGACCTGGGCGCGGAGCACATCACGGTCCTGGACGTGAAGGAGCCGACGGGTTCGGCCCACACGTTCCTGCGAACCGACCTGAACGACCCCGCGTCCGTGGACGCCGCCATCGCCGCGATCACCGCCGCCGGGCCGCTGGACGTCCTGTTCAACAACGCGGGGGTGGCCGGCACGCTGCCCGCCCCCGTCGTCTTCGGCGTGAACTACCTGGGCCTGCGCCGACTGACCGAGGCGCTGGTGGACAACGGCACGATCCGTACGGGCGGCGCGATCGTCAACACCGCCTCCATCGCGGGCTTCGGCTGGGCGCCGCACCTGGAGGACATCAAGGCCCTCATCGCGATCGACGGCTGGGACGAGGCCCAGGCGGAGCTGGCGACGCGCGAGGTCGAGGCGTACTCCTACTCCAAGGAGATCGTGCAGGTCTACACGATGCACTACGCAAAGACCGCTGCCGCCAAGGGACTTCGCGTCAACAGCATCTGCCCGTCGCCGATCGACACGCCGCTGCTGCCGGACTTCCGCAAGACGATGTCCGACAAGGTGATCGACTGGAACGTGTCGCAGGGCAACGGCCGCCTCGCCACCGGCCTGGACGTGGCGCTGGGCCTCGCGTTCCTGGGAGCGGACGCGTCCGTCTTCGTCAACGGCGTGAACCTCAACCTGGACGGCGGCTTCAACGCCAGTCTCACGGTCGGCAACGTCGACTTCTCCGGCCTGGCGTAGCCCCGACACAGCGCCTGGCGCCGGCGTGGCACATGCCCGCCGAATTCCGGCAACCGACGGCCCCCGGCCGCCCGTTCGCGATCAGAGACCCGGTTCCGGGCGCCTGATCCAGGGCACCGGGGGCCGCTGCAGGAACCAGTCCGCGGGCGTCATCGCGCGGGACGCGCCGACCTCCTCGGGCTGCGAGTCGTGCCGGATGCGCTCCGCCGGGAGCCCGCCGAGGCCGCTGAGCCTCGAGCGCGCGGCCCCGACCATCCCGGCCGGCCCGGCAAGGTACGCCTCCGTCTCCGGCCCCGGGCAGTGCCGACGCAACGCGACCGGAAGTTCGTCGCCGGGACGGTCCCGCGCCGGCAGGATCGCCCACGCTTCAAGGCGCGGGCAGCGGCGCAGCAACTGCTCGACGGCCGCCGCGTCGTAGACGTCGTCGCTGCCGCGCGCCGCGAGCAGTAGTGTGGCGTGCCGGTCGGGGCAGCGCAGCGCGTAGCCCTCGACGAGCGCCTTGACCGCTCCCCAGCCGGTCCCGCCATACGTTGCGCACTTCGGCCTCGTGCAGCGTCAGGCTCAGGTACTGCCCGGCCCGGAAGGGGTAGTCCGGCTCGACCTGGAGCGTGAACGTCGCGACGGTCGGCGCGGGCCGTTCGCGCCGCGGCACCTTGGCGTCCCACACCGCGGGCTCCCCCGCCGCCTCCGCCTGCCGTGCCGCCTCGACCATCACCCCCGCGATGACGTCGTACGCCGCCTTCCACGCGGCCTCGACCTCGGCACTCCACGCATCGCCGGAGAAGAACCGGATCGTCGCCACGAGGCCCTGCCCGACCGCCGGGTAGTGCGCGGCCACCGCACCGAACCGCCGATGGTCCGCCCCGAGGCCGCGCAGGAACGGCACCAGCACGTCGGCGTCGTCCACGTGTGCGACCGCGGCGGTCAGGGCGCCGAAGAGCCGGTCGCGCTGGTCGGCCATGTCGTCCGGGAACAGGCTTCGTACGCCCGGGTGTTCGCGGAAGAGACGAGCGTAGAAGTACTTCGCCATCCGGTCCGCGCAGCGTTCGACGATGGCGAAACTGCGGCGCAGGACTCAGGGGTCGAGGGTCACATCCCGCGATGCTACGGGCAACTGCCCGTTGCCGCATGAACGTTCGGTTGTCCGTTCGGCAAAATACCCGGATGGCCTTGGCTCGGCCGGGCCACCGGTGGCTGCGGCGGCTGCGGGCCGGATCCCCGCCCGGGAACCCCGGGCCTCAGGCCGTCTCGTCCTCCACGGTCGCGTGCAGCTCGGTCGCCGCCATGTCCTCGACGAAGCGGTTCAGGAGCACCGCGAACGCCGCACGGTCCTCCTCGCTCCACTTCGACAGCATCTCGTTCAGATGCTGGTCCATCACCGATGTGAGGCGGCGCCGGACCGCGTCCCCGCGGGGCGTCAGCGACACGAGGCTGACCCGGCCGTCGTCGGGGCTCGGCGAGCGCTTGACGTAGCCCTCGCGCTCGAGTTGGCCGACCTGCCGGGCGGTGGCGCCCGGGTCCATGTTGGTCAGCCGGGCGAGCTCGCCCATCGGAAGCGGACCGGCCTTCTTGACGCGGCGCAGCAGCACATACGCGGGCTGCGAAATGGTGGCCCCGGCGACCGCTGCCTGGCGCGCGTAGACTCGGCGGCTGGCATTGCGGCGGAAGAGGGCTTCCAGTGCCCGCTGGATCGCGTCGACATTGTCGGTGGAGTTCACGATGCCATCGTACCAGTACTTGACTTCGTCAATTTAATAAACCGATTTCCGGAACGTTACACCGGACCGGGTTATCGCCGTACGCAATCCCCGGCGGCCGTCTCGGTCTCGACGGAGGAAACGAGACCGAGACGGCCTGTCGGTCACGGTACGCCGCACGGGTCATTCCGTCCGGCACACCGAAAATTCGGGGCCCCTGCGAACCATCTCCGAACTATGGCAGCGCCCGACCGTTCAGACAATGGCAACCGGGTTGATGGGGCTCCCCGTTGCCCCGGTCACCGGGAGCGGTGTCACGGTCAGCAGACACGACCACGTGCCGGCCTCGGCCATCCCGGCGGCGAGGTCGCTCAGCCACAGGTGCTCCATGAGCGGTACGCCGGACTCCACGAGCAACGCGATGTGCACCGCGAGGAACGTCTCGGCGTCGAACGGGATGACCTCGATCGCGCTGTTGTCCGAGCCGACCGCGCTGATGTCGTGGTCGCGGATGTAGGAGACGGCGTCGAGCCCGAGTCCCGCCTGCGCGAACGACACCTCGCGCCCGGCGGAGGTCTCGGTACGCCAGTTGTCCAGGTGGCCGGTGCGCACCAGCAGCGCGTCGCCCGGGCGTACCTCGACCCCCTGCGCCTCGGCGCACCCCTCCAGGTCGGCGCGGGTGATGGTGGCCCCCGGCTCCAGGAAGTCCACACCCTGGTGCCGCGGCAGGTCGAGCAGCACCGCGCGCGTGGCGAACGCACCCAGCTTCTCGATGCCGCAACGCTCGGCACCCGTGTGGGTGCGGAACGTCGACGCGTCGAACCCGTTGTAGAACTTGCCCCGGTGCTGCACGTGGCACAGCGCGTCCATGTGCGTGATGCTGTGCGACGCGATGACCAGGACGTCCTCGTTCGCCCCGACCTCCTTGCCGCCGGGGAAGTCGTCGAACATGTTGTCGGTCTGGCTGGTCAGGGTCAGCCGCTGGGGCGCGCCCCGGTAGTCGAAGATGGGCGCGCCCTCACGCTGGATGGGCAGGCCGAGCGCGTACGCCTGACCGGTCCGCACCTCGTGCGCCGCCGCGGCGACGCCCTTGGGCTCGATCAGGTTGAGCGTGCCGCGCTCGTCCTCGTCACCCCAGCGACCCCAGTTGCCGATGGCCGTGCCGGACTGCTGTTCCATCTGATCCTCCCCGAAGCTCGGTGGAACGCGTTCTCACCACTCGGACACGGCCGACCGGAACCCGGTCAGAAAGCGAGTACGCCGCGCGCGATGCGGCCGTTGTGCATGTCGTCGAGAACGTCGTTGAATGCGTCCGACGGATAGACCTTCGACACAAGCGCGTCGAGGTCGAACTTCCCCTGCCGGTAAAGCTCGACGATCGCCCGGATGTCCTCGTGCGGCCGAACACCGCCGGCCCGGGTGCCCAGGATTCCCCGGTCGCACTGGAGAAGGTTGGCGATGCGGATGTTCGCGGTGGCGGTCTGCGAGGGCTGGCCGACGGCGATCAACGTGCCGCCCCAGTCGAGGGCTTCGAGGGCGTTCTCCAGAACCGCCGGAACACCCGTGCACTCGAAGATCCAGTCGACGCCGCCCGCGCCGAACGTGCCGACCTTCTGGTCCTCGCTGTACGGGAACAGCGTGCGGATCTCGTCGGCGACGTCGACGCCCTTGCCGGCCTGCACGAAGTCGGTCGCGCCGAACTGCCGGGCCAGGTCGAACTTGCCGGGCACGGTGTCGATGCCGACGACCCGCCCGGCGCCCTTGAGGCGCAGCGCCTGCACCGCGGCCAGCCCGACGCCGCCCAGCCCGATGACCGCGGCGGTCTGACCGGGCAGCACGTTCGCGCGGTTGAGCACCGCGCCCGCGCCGGTCACCACGCCGCAGGGCACCAGGCACGCGGAGGTCAGCGGCACGTCCTTGGGGATCGTGACGCACTGGATCTCCTTGACGAGGGTCATCTCGGCGTACGTCGAGGCCCCCGCGAAGTTCCACACCGGCTCGCCGCCGATCGAGAACGGCGTGCTGCGATTGCCCAGCGTCTGGCGGCAGCGGTTGGGGTGGCCGGTCTGGCAGTAGCGGCACATGCCGCACGCGGCGATGGTGGTGATCACCACGTGGTCGCCCGGCACGACGGCGGTGACGCCCGCACCGACCTTCTCGACTATGCCCGCGCCCTCGTGGCCGAGCACCGCGGGGGCGGGCCACTCGATGACGCCCTCCAGGACGCTCACGTCGCTGTGGCACACACCGGTCGCGGCGATCCGTACGAGGACCTCGCCGGCCTCGGGGTCGCGCACCTCCACGTCGTCCCGAGTCTCGACACCCTTGTCCGTGTGCAGGATCGCGCGCATGTACTTCTCCTCCTAGCCGATCGGCCCCCGGAGATCCCCAGGCGACCGGCTCCGATTTAGCCACCGGCCCCTGCAAGGGTCAAGGGCGTCCGTCACCCGACATCGGGGAGTGGGCGCAGGTGGCGGGCGGGGTGGCCGCGAGGCGGGCACGGCCCGGAGATTGAGGCGACACTTCATGGCGCGCTCAGCGGATTCTCAGAAACCGGGCCGAAGCTCTGATGCATGGACACGACACCCCGGAACCCCGGTCAGGACCCGTACGCCGATGGGGCGTCTGAGGCTGCTGTGCCGCAGGAGGCGGCTTTCGGCGCCGCCCCCACATCGCCTCCGCCTCCGGCCCCCGTCGAGGAGGCCCCGATATTCGTCATCGACTCGCCGACGCCCGGCGACCACGCGGCCGCGGGTGCCGCGGGCGACGCGGGCGACGGGGCCGCGTGGGGCAAAGCTCCGACGGGCGGAGCCGCGGCGGCTGGAAGCGTGGCGAGTGCGGGCGTGGCGGCCGGTGAGGGCTCGGTCGGCGGTACGTCTGCCCCTGGCGCACCGGCCGGGCCCGACTCGAACACGAACGCGAACCCGAGCCTGACCCCGCACCCGCACCGGTTCAGGGCGTACCCGCTCGGACCGCCGCCGGTCGGCCCGGGGGCCGCGGACGGCACCGAGGGCACGGCTGCCGGTACATCCGGCCCGGCCGACACGACCGGCTCGACCGCGAAGCGGCCCTCGCTCAAGCGCCGCGGCGTGGCCCTCGCCGTCGCGGCCGCGCTCGCCGCCGGGCTGCTCGGCGGCATCGCGGGCGGCTGGGTCGGCGGCGAGTTCGCCGACGACTCGCCGTCCGCCACCTACACGGCCACCGGCAGCGCGCCCGTGCAGTCGGTGGCCGACATGAATGCCACCGGTATCGCCGCGGTCGCCAAGGCGGTCCTGCCGAGCGTGGTCGAGATCAGCGTCACGACGCGCCGCACCTCCTCCAGCGGCTCCGGCCTCGTCCTGAGCGCAGACGGCAAGATCCTCACCAACGCCCACGTCGTCGAGGGTTCGGACGGCGGGACCATCACCGTCAAGTTCACCGACGGCCGCACCGCCGAGGCCACCGTGGTCGGCACCGACAGCGCCAGCGACCTGGCCGTCATCAAGGTCGACGGCGTCGACGACCTCAATCCGGCCACCCTCGGCGACTCGGACTCGGTCGCCGTCGGCGACTCGGTCGTGGCGATCGGCTCCCCCGAGGGCCTGACCAACACCGTGACGTCCGGGATCGTGAGCGCGCTGAACCGTGAGGTGACCGTGCCGTCGTCGGACTCCGGCCAGGGCAGCGGGCTGCCGTTCGGCGGTACCGACGAAAGCGCCGACCAGTCGGACGGGACGACGTACCACGCGATCCAGACCGACGCCTCCATCAACCCCGGCAACTCCGGCGGGCCGCTGCTGGACATGAACGGCCGCGTCATCGGCATCAACTCGGCCATCTACTCGCCGACCTCGGGCGCGCTCGGCGGCGACGCGGGCAGCGTCGGCCTCGGCTTCGCGATCCCGGTCAACCAGGTGAAGGCCCTTCTCGGCGACCTGGAGTCCGGTGCCAAGGCGTGAGTAAACGTGCGAGCCGAGCCGCGACACACCGCCCCGGCACCGTGCGCCCTCCGGCGCACCGGTGCCGGGGCATGGCAGCGTGAACCACCGGACACCGCGGCCGCCCACCACGCGCCCGCGGCCACGCGCCCGACAGGAGATCCCGTCCCCGATGAATCCCGTGAGTCCCCGATGAGCGGCCCCGCGCCCGGCGCCCGGATCCTGGTCGTCGACGACGAGCCGGCCGTACGCGAGGCGCTGGAAAGCAGCCTCCGCTACGAGGGCTACACCGTCGCGCTCGCCCCCGACGGGCTCGCCGCGCTCGACGCGCTGGAACGCGAAGTCCCGGACCTGGTGATCCTCGACGTGCTCATGCCGCGCATGGACGGCCTCACGACCGCCCGGCGGTTGCGCGGACGCGGCGAGACGGTGCCGATCCTCATGCTCACCGCGCGCGACGCGGTGGGCGACCGGGTCACCGGGCTCGACGCGGGCGCCGACGACTACCTGGTCAAGCCCTTCGAGCTGGACGAACTGTTCGCCCGGGTACGCGCGTTGCTGCGGCGCAGCGCGATGGCCGGGGCGGGCGGCGAGACGGCGGACGACGCGGTCCTGGAGTTCGCCGACCTGCGCATGGACACCCGATCCCGGGAAGTCACCCGCGCGGGCCGCACGATCGAGCTGACCCGCACCGAGTACACGTTGATGGAACTGCTGCTGACGCACCCGCGCCAGGTGCTGACGCGCGAGCAGATCCTGCGCAACGTCTGGGGGTTCGACTTCGAACCGTCCTCGAACTCGCTCGACGTGTACGTCATGTACCTGCGCCGCAAGACCGAGGCGGGTGGCATGCCGCGCCTCGTGCACACCGTGCGCGGGGTGGGCTATGTGCTGAGAGCGCCGGAGGGTTCGTCGTGAAGCGGCGGCTGCCGCTGCGTGCCCGGCTCGCCATGATGACCGCCTCGGCCGTCGCCATCGCGATCATCGGCGCGTCGGTCGCGTGCTGGTTCTTGACGAGGGACCAACTTGTGTCGCAACTGGACCAGTCCCTGCGCACCGCTGCACCACCCGCGCGCGTTCTCTTCGTCCCGGAGAGTTCCGGCTGCCAAATCGGGGAACGAGCCCCACTGTTCGGGGAGCCGGATGAGAACGGCAAGTTGAAGCTTCCCGAGACGCGACAAATCCTCTTCCGCGACGGCACCGTGTGCGCCTCACCCTTCGCCTACGAGATCGCGCCGACACAAGCGGATCTTGACGTCGCCCAGGGCCGTAGCCGCGAGGCCTTGCACAATGCCACCGATGCCAACGGCACCGAGATGCGGGTCCTGACACGACAGGACAAGGGGCCGGACGGCGCCACGCTGACGTTCACCGTCGCGCGGCCCATGACGGACATCAACAAGTCCCTCGAAAACCTCGGCATCCTCCTCGGGATCGTCTCCGGCATCGGCATTCTCGGAGCCGCGACGACCGGTGTCCTTGTCGCCCGGGCAGCCCTCAAGCCCGTCGACAAGTTCACGGACGTCGTCGAGCACATCGCACGCACCGAGGACCTCGACACGACCATCCCCGTCGAGGGCAAGGACGAAATCGCCCGCCTCGGAACGTCGTTCAACGCCATGACGAGCGCGCTCAAGGCGTCCCGCGAGCGGCAGCAGCGGCTGATCGCCGATGCGGGCCACGAACTCCGCACGCCGCTGACCAGTCTGCGCACCAACACCGATCTGCTGCTGCTCAGCGAGGAGCAGAACCGTCCCCTGCCGACCTCCGACAAGCAGCGCCTGCTGCGCAACGTACGCGGGCAACTCCGGGAGCTCTCGGGACTGGTGGTCGACCTGCTGGAACTGGCCCGCCCCGATCGGGCGCGCAACGCTCCGGCGAGCGGTGTCGCGGCCCTGCACACGGCCGTCGGGAACGCCGTCGAGCGTGCCCGGCTCCGCGGACCCGAGGTGGAGTTCGCCGTCGACCTGGAACCGTGGCACGTGCGGGGTGAGGAACAGGAGTTGGAGCGCGCCGTGCTCAACCTCCTCGACAACGCCGTCAAGTTCGGACCGCCCGACGGCGTGATCGGCGTGAAGCTGCGCGACGGCGAGTTGACGGTGCGCGACCACGGACCAGGCATCGACCCCGCGGACGCGCCGTACGTCTTCGAGCGGTTCTGGCGGTCCACGAGCGCCCGCGCCCTGCCCGGCTCCGGCCTTGGGCTGGCGATCGTGGCCCGCACCGTGGCGGAGAGCGGCGGCACGGTCGGGCTCGAACCGGCCGAGGGCGGCGGTACGCTGGCCCGCGTCCGGCTCCCCGGGACCGGCAGGGCGCCGGGTCAGGCGTAGGCCGCGAGCCTCGCCTGCTCGAGGTCCTGGAGGATCGCGTCGAGGTCCGCGGGGTTGGCGACGTAGGCCAGGACCGCACGGTGGAACGCCCCGCGCATCGGCCCCGGCATCCGGTCCGACGCGTCGAACCGGATCGCCTCCGCGTCGGCGAGCGCCTTGCCGAGCCGCTGAGCGACCGGCTGCGACGGGTACGCGGTCGGCGGGACGCCGCGGTTCGCGCTCAACGCCCCCTCGCGCACCCACAACGTCTGCGCCTCGGTGCCGGCCAGGTAGGCGATCAACTCCCGTGCCGCCGGGGTGTCGTCGAACATCGCCATCACGTCGCCGGCCACTTCGCGCGCGGGCGCGCCGGGACCGGCTCCGGAGGCTCCCGGCGGCGAGAAGGCCGGGAAGGGCACGAAGTCGTAGTCGACGCCCGGCACCGGTCCGCCGGGGGCGGCCGCGTACCAGCCCGCCGCGAACGACGCCTGGTGCTCCAGGCCGCAGCCCGGCTCGGCGGCGACGAGATCGGCGCCCGCCCGGTCGTAGGGCGTCAGCAGCGCGCGCATCGGTCCGCCCGACCCGGTTCCGGTGCCGGTTCCGGTGCCGCCGTCGGCGCCGACGGCGAGCAGGTCGCCCCATGTACGCCAGGCGCCGCGGATCTGCTCCGACGTCCACTCCAGTTCGCCCTCCACCCACCGGTCGTAGACCGCCGGGCCGTAGCGGGACAGCACGATGTCCTCGATCCAGTCCGTGCCGGGCCAGCCCGAAGCGGAGCTGGACGCGAGGCCGACGCACCACGGGCGGATGCCGTCCCGGGCCAACGCCTGCGCCACCGAGGTCATTTCGGACCAGGTGGCGGGCGGCCGGAGGCTGCGTTCGGAAAGCGTCCGCGGGTCGTACCAGATCAGGCTCTTCAGCGCGGCCTTCACCACGACCGCGACGCGCTTGCCGCCGACCCGGCCCAGGGTCACCCAGTCCGCCGCGTAGTCCCGGTCGCTCGCCGCGAGCCCGGGCAGGTCGTCCAGCGCGACCAGGCGGCCCGCCTGGGCGAACCGGATCAGGTTCCCGGGCGAGGAGAGCGCGGCGAGGTCCGGGGGCGTGCCGTCGTCGACGCGGGCGGCGAGCACGGCGTCGACGTCGCGGGTGCCCTCGTACACCACGTCGATGCCGGTTCGCTGCTCGAACGGCGCCACGACCCGCTCGAACGCGGTCGCCTCGGCCCCGGTCCAGGTGCCGAGCACCGTGACCGTCGGGCGGTCGTCGTCGCCCGCGCACGCCACCACGCCCGTCGCACACGCCGCGAAGGCGACCAGGAGCGCGGTGCGGCGGCGCAACCGGGCACGTATCCGGAATCCCACGGCTCAGCCCCCCGTCCGGTATTCGTCGTACCTCCGCCACAGCCCCCACAGCCCCGCGGCGAGCATGCCGGTGCACAGCAACGGGCCGCCCAGGCCCAGGCCTTCGTCGTCGGCGGCCTCGGCGAGCCGCCGCTCGGTGTCGAGGCGGGCCGCGGCGATGGCGTCGGCGATCCCGTTGTCCGCGGCGGCGGCCACCACGGTGAGCGTGCCGGTGCCGCCGCCGATCAGGAGTTGCACGGACCGTTCGTCCCGGGGCGTCAGGTCGATGCCGTCGGGTTCGGGCCCGAAGCCTCTGCCGCGCAACTGGGCGACGATGCCCGCCATTTCCGCCGCACGGGTGCGTACCGTGGCCTCCGGGAGGGCCGGGTCGGCGAGTTCGCGCAGCGCCACGTCCGCGGCCGCCCGGTGGTCGACGCCGACCCCGCGCGTGACCAGCGCCAACGACTCGGCTCCGACCACGCGCTGCACGGCGGTTCGGGCCTGCCACAGCTCCGCCAGGCGGGTCACCCCGGGGCCGGCCGCGGTGTCGATCCGGTCACGCGTGCGTGCGGCGTTCGAGAGGTCCCAGACCGCCAACGCGAGCAGCGCCGCCAGGGCCAGCACTAACGGCAGGTTCAGGTGGCGGCGGAACCGGCGCCGCAGGTACCACAGGGTTCCGACCAGCAGCAGCAGTGCGGCGACCGCGCCGACCGCGAGCGGCACGGCCGCGACGGTCGAAGTCCAGTAGCCGTCCCGCGTGTCGCGGATCGCGGCGAGTTCGGTGTCGCGCAACTCGGCGACGCGGGCCAGGATTCCGGTGTCGGGTGCGTGCAACAGCTCGGAGGCGTAGGCGATCCCGGCGACCGCCTGCGGTCCCTCGCGTCCGGACTGGGCCATCCCGACGAGGCCGGTGAACTCGATGATGAGCCCGTCCACGGCGCGGAGCCGGGACAACGCGCGGTCGGAGCCGTCCATGCGCTCGCGGGCGTCCGCGAGGGCCTGCCCGGCGGTCTTGACCGCGTCCTGGTAGTCGGTTCCCGGCCCGGTCAACGGGAAGGCCCCGGAAGCCAGTTGGCCGACCGCGGCCCGGTCGGCCTCGGTGAGCGCCTCGGCGACCTGCTCCAGCGCCAGGACGGCGGGCAGGCGCCGCTCACGCAGGTTGTCGGCGTCCTGTCCGGCCTGCGCCACCCGGGTCCAGGATGCCGCCGCCACCAGGAGAACGGCGGACACGAGCAACATCGCGAGCACCCGCAGTCGTTGCGGTGTCGTGCGAGGCATCATGGAGCGGGCTCCCCTCGGCCGGCCCCCCACCTTAGGAAGCCGCAGCCCGGGAAGCCACACGGCACTCCCCGTTGACGCGGCGCTACTGATCGTGTAGGTCCGGATCGTCGGGCCGGGAGGCGCCGGCACGGCGCGCGCACCGGCCCCGCGCTCCGCACCGCCACGCATCGCCACGCCCCGTCCCGTCCCGTCCCGTCCCGTCTCGTCCCGGCATTCTCATCCGCCGTTAAGGATCGGCTCAGGCGCCTCCCAGCCCCCGCCCCGAGCGTTGGGGCCCATGAACCACTCGCCCGCACACTCGACAGCACTGGACACCGGTGCCGGGACGGACGAACCGCCCGGCGTACCGGCGCACTCCGCACCACGCCGCCAACAACTCGTGGACGTGGTGGTGCCGGTCTACAACGAGCAGCACGTTCTGGCGCGGAGCGTCGCCCGGCTGCACTCCTACCTCCTGGCCGAATTCCCGTACGCCTTCCGCATCACCGTCGCGGACAACGCCAGCGTCGACGACACCTGGGCGGTCGCGTCGCGGCTCGCCCGGGAGTTGCCGCACGTGCGCGCCGTGCACCTCGACCTCAAGGGGCGGGGCCGTGCGCTGCGCCATGTCTGGGCCGCGAGCGACGCGGACGTGGTGGCGTACATGGACGTCGACCTGTCCACCGACCTCGACGCCTTCCTGCCTTTGGTGGCGCCGCTGCTGAGCGGGCACAGCGACGTGGCGATCGGCAGCCGACTGTCTCGCGGCTCCGCCGTGGTCCGCGGCCCCAAGCGGGAGTTCGTGTCGCGCACGTACAACCTGCTGCTGCGCACGACTCTGGCGGCGCGGTTCTCGGACGCGCAATGCGGTTTCAAGGCCGCGCGCAGCGACGTCGCGCGGGAGCTGCTGCCGCTGGTCGAGGACGAGGCGTGGTTCTTCGACACCGAACTCCTGCTTCTCGCGCAGCGGTCCGGCCTGCGCATCCACGAGGTCCCGGTGGACTGGGTGGACGACCCGGACAGCCGCGTCGACGTGGTCCGCACCGCGGTGGACGACCTGCGCGGCATGGCCCGGGTGGGACGCCGGATCCTCGCCGGGACGTTCCGCGCCCCGATGTCCGCCCGGACGCAGGCCGCCCGGCTGCCCACCGGCATGCGCCGGCAGTTGCCGCGCTTCGCGGTGGTGGGGGTGCTCAGCACGCTGGCGTTCATGGGCCTTTACGCGGTGCTGCGCACCGGCATGCCGGCCCTGGCCGCGAACGCCCTCGCGCTGCTGGTCACGGCCGTCGCCAACACCGCCGCCAACCGGCGCTTCACCTTCGGGGTCCGCGGGCGGTCGAACGCGCTGCGCCACCAGGCCCAGGGCGGCATCGCGTTCGCCCTCGGGCTCGCCGCCACCAGCCTCGCGCTGAGCGGCCTGCACCTGTTCGCCCCCGGTGCGTCGCGGGGCGTCGAGCTGACCGTACTCGTCCTGGCGAACGCACTCGCGACACTGGTCCGCTTCCTCCTGCTGCGCGTATGGGTGTTCCGCACCGCCGCGCGGCCCGACACCACTGCCGAGGTCTCCAAGTGACCACGACCCATCCCGAACACACCGCGGCCGTCCCGAGATTGACGGCACCTCAGATCGCCCGCGACCGCAGCGCGCGGTTCGTCCGGGGCAACGAGGCCGATCCGCGCTGGGTCCGCCCGTCGCTGCTGGGGCTGCTGCTGCTGACCGGGGTCCTCTACATCTACAGCCTCGGCGAGTCGGGCTGGGCCAACTCGTTCTACGCCGCCGCCGTCCAGGCGGGCAGCGAGAGCTGGAAGGCGATGTTCTTCGGTTCGTCGGACGCGGCGAACTTCATCACCGTGGACAAGCCTCCGGCGTCGCTGTGGGTGATGTCGTTGTCCGCCCGGGTCTTCGGCATGAACTCGTGGAGCATGCTGGTGCCGCAGGCGCTCGAGGGCGTGGCCGCGGTCGGCCTGCTCTACCTCACGGTGCGCAGGCGCTTCGGGCCGGCCGCGGGGCTGGTCGCCGGCGCGGTGATGGCGTGCACGCCGGTCGCGGCGCTGATGTTCCGGTTCAACAACCCCGACGCCCTGCTCGTGCTCCTGATGGTGGCCGCGGCGTACGCGGTGCTGCGCGCCCAGGAGACGGCGTCGACCAAGTGGCTGGTCTGGGCCGGGGTGTTCCTCGGCTTCGGCTTCCTGACCAAGATGATGCAGGCGTTCGTCGTGGTCCCCGCGTTCGCCGTCACCTACCTGTTGTTCGCGCCGACCGGGTGGTGGCGCCGCGGCTGGCAGCTCCTGGCCGCGGGCGGCGCGCTGATCGCGTCGGCGGGCTGGTGGATCCTCACCGTGGAGCTGTGGCCGGCTTCCTCGCGCCCGTACATCGGCGGCTCGCAGGACAACTCGATCCTCGAACTCACCCTCGGCTACAACGGTTTCGGGCGCCTCAACGGCGAGGAGACCGGCAGCGTGGGCGGCGGCATGGTGACCTTCCCGAACGGCGCGACGCCCGAGGCGGGCAACATGCCGACCATTCGAGGCGGTTGGGGGGAGACCGGCTGGGACCGAATGTTCAACACGGAGAACGGCGGGCAGGTCGCCTGGCTGATCCCGGCCGCCCTCGCGCTGGCGCTCGCCGGCCTGTGGGTGACGCGCCGCCGGGCGCGGGTCGACGGGCAGCGCGCGGCGTTCGTGCTGTGGGCCGGCTGGCTGGTGACGACGCTCGTGGTGTTCAGCTACATGAAGGGCATCTTCCACGCCTACTACGACGTGGCGCTCGCCCCGGCCGTGGGCGCGCTGGTCGGCATGGGCGGCGTGCTGCTGTGGCAGAAGCGCCGGTCGTGGAAGGCCGCGGTCTTCCTGGCCGCGACGGTGGCGGGTTCGGCTTGGTGGGCGTACGTCCTGCTGGACCGCACGCCCGACTTCCACCCCTGGCTGCGGTACGCCGTCCTCGTCGCGGGCGGGCTCGCGGCCGTCGCCCTCCTGGCGACGACCCGGTTCGCGGCCCGCACCGTGGCGGTGGGCGCGGCCGGACTGACGCTCACCGCGATCCTGGCGGCACCGGTCGCGTACTCCGTCGAGACGGCCAAGACGCCGCACGAGGGTTCGATCCCCACGGCCGGTCCGGCGGGCTTCGGCGGTCCTGGCGGGCGCGGCGGTCCGGGCCGCGGCGGAGGCCCCGGGCTGTTCCTCGTCGGTCCCAACGGCCAGGCCGTCCAGGCGCCGAACGGGCAGATGCCCGGCGGTCAGGCTCCGAATGGACAGGTACCTGGCGGCCAGGCGCCGGGCGGGCAGGTCCCCGGAGGCCAGACGCCCGACGGGCAGAACGGTTCGCCGGGTGCCCCGCAGGGCGGCACCGGTCAGGACGGCGCCCGACAAGGCGGTCCGCAGGGCATGCCGAACGTGCGGGGCTACAACGGCGGCCCCGGCAACAGCCCGGCAGGCGGCCTCCTCGACGGCAGCAAGCCGAGCAAGGCGGTCACCGACCTGCTCGAGAAGAACGCCTCGGACTACACCTGGGTGGCGGCCGCGGTCGGCTCCAACAGTGCCTCGGGATACCAACTGGCGACCGGAGAGCCGGTCATGGCGATGGGCGGCTTCAACGGCAGCGACCCGGCGCCGTCCCTCGACCGGTTCAAGGAGATCGTCGCGGACGGCAAGGTGCACTACTTCATCGGCCAGGGCAACGGGATGTCCATGACCCGCATGGGCGGCAGCGGCGCCTCGGAGGAGATCGCGAAGTGGGTCGCCGACAACTTCACCGCCCAGACCGTCGACGGCACCACGCTGTACGACCTCACCCAGCCGAAGTCGGCGGTCTGACGGGTCGTCACCCGACGGGGTGAAATCGGCGGACGAACCGCCATGCGTGGGTCGCGGTCCGGGGGCGGACCGCGACCCACGTGCGTCCTACGGCGCCTCCCCCGGTCAGGCAAGCCCCTTTCCACGCGCGGAGCGGGGCCTGGAGGCGGCGACGGACGCGATTCGAGGGCCGCCACGACCGCGCGGCCCGCCGACGGACACGCCCGATCCGCCACCCGGCGAGCGTCGGCGTTTCCGACCATACGGGCCGGATTCGCGGTCTACTGGGCTGTGCACGCACACTTGTCGGCTGCGCGTGCATCAGGCCGCGCACCCCGCCGTCGGGACTCCCGGCCACGACCGGTCGGACCCGCCCGGCACCGGGAACATCCGGATCACGGGGGCGCCTCGTTCGGAAGGGTGTGCGATGACCGTCCTCATCGACACGACGGAACTACCCGTCGCGGAAAGGGTCGACGCGGTGTACACCGCGATGGTCGAGGCTGTCGCGCCTTGTTACGTCATCCACGAGGCACCCGCGCACACGCTGCACACACGCGTCGAGGAATGGCAGCTCGGCGGGGCCCGCGTGCTGCGCACCTCGTCCTCGGGCTTCCGGCTCCTGCGCACCCCCAAGCAGTCCCGCAAATCGATGTCGCCGATGATCGCATTATCGGTGCAGACCCGCGCGGCCGGCCGCCATGTGCAGTACGCCGCCGAACAGCTGGTGCCGCCGGGCGGGTTGATGATCGCCGACCTCAGTGCCCCGTACGACTTCTCGTGGTCCGGCGCGGGCGGCGCCGCGACGCTCCAGGTGCCGATCGACCAGCTGGGCGTGCCCGTCGACGTCATCCGCCGCGCCATGACCCGGCTGCCGGCAAGTCCGGTCTACAACCTGGTGATCGAGCACGTGCGGCGCATCACCGCCGAGGCGGCGCTGCTGTCCGACGACGCCGGAGCCTTGGAACTGGGGTCCGCGAGCATCGAGTTGGCCCGAGCGCTACTCGTCTCCGCCGGCCGCTCGGGCGCATCGGGACGTCCCGTCCTCGCCGAGATCCTGCTCACCCGGGTCCGCGAGTACGTACGCGCCCGTCTCACCGACCCCGATCTGTCCCCCGAATCCGTCGCGGCCGCCCATAACATCTCGGTCCGCTACCTGTACAAGATCTGCGCCCAGGCCGGCTTCAGCCTCGAACAGTGGGTCATCGGCGAGCGCCTGCGCGGCGCCCGCGACGAACTCGCGGACCCGGCCGCCGCCACGCGTACCGTCGCGGTGATCGCCCGCCGCTGGGGCTTCAGCGACCCGACCCACTTCGGCCGCCGCTTCCGGGCCGCGTACGGCGTCACCCCGAGCGCCTGGCGCAGCCGGGCCGGCGACGAGAGGTAGCGGCGGGTCAGCGGGTGCGGATGTCGGGGGTGGTCTTGGCGCGGAGTTCGGACTCGGTGACGTCGGGGGCGAGTTCGACGAGGTGGAGGCCGTCCGGCGCGACGTCCAGGACCGCGAGGTCGGTGATGATGCGCTGGACGCAGGCGCGGCCGGTGAACGGGAGTGTGCACTCCTCGACGATCTTGTGGCTGCCGTCGCGGGCGACGTGCTCCATGAGCACGATGACCTTGCGGGCACCGTGGACCAGGTCCATGGCCCCGCCCATGCCCTTGACCAGGCTGCCGGACACGGCCCAGTTGGCGAGGTCGCCGCGCGCGGACACCTGGAGCCCGCCGAGGATCGCGGCGTCGATGTGGCCGCCGCGGATCATGCCGAAGGCGAGGGCCGAGTCGAAGGTGCTCCCGCCGGGGAGCAGCGTGACGGTCTCCTTGCCCACGTTGATCAGGTCCGGGTCGACGTCGTGCACGGCCGGGTACCCGCCCACCCCCAACAGGCCGTTCTCGGACTGGACGACGACCTCGACGCCGGGCGGAACGTGGTTGGGCACCAGGGCGGGCAGTCCGGCGCCGAGGTTCACGTACGTTCCGTCGGTCAGTTCGGCCGCCGCGCGGGCCGCCATCTGGTCGCGGGTCCAGGCCATCAGCGCGGCCCCGCCGGAACGGCGCGGACGGTGCGTTTCTCCAGGTGCTTGTCGGCCGCCTGCTCCCAGGTGAGGGGGACGACGCGCTGCACGAACACGCCGGGCAGGTGGATCTCGTCGGGGTCGAGTTCACCGGGCGGGACGATCTCCTCGACCTCGGCGACGGTGACGCGTCCGGCCATCGCCGCGAGCGGGTTGAAGTTGCGGGCGGAGCGCTCGAAGACGAGGTTGCCGTGCCGGTCGCCGCGCGCGGCGCGGACGAGGGCGTACTCGGTGGTGATGCCGTGTTCGAGGACGTACTCGACGCCGTCGAAGGTGCGGACCTCCTTGGGCGGCGAGGCGACCGCCACGCCGCCGTCCGGGCCGTAGCGCAGCAGCAGGCCGCCCTCGGCGACCGGGGTGCCGACGCCCGCGGGCGTGTAGAAGGCGGGGATGCCGCAGCCGCCGGCCCGCAGGCGTTCGGCGAGCGTGCCCTGCGGGGTGAGTTCGAGTTCGATCTCGCCGGCCAGGTACTGCCGGGCGAACTCCTTGTTCTCACCCAGGCAGGAGCCGGTCGCGCGGGCGATGCGGCCCGCGCCGAGGAGCAGTCCGAGCCCCAGGTCGTCCACGCCGAAGCTGTCGGAGACGACGGACAGGGCGCCCGTGCCCCGCTCGTACAGCGCTCGGATGAGTACGGACGGGATGCCGCAGAGCCCGAATCCGCCGACGGCGATCGTCGCGCCGTCGGCTATGTCCGCGACCGCGTCGGCCGCCGAGGCCGCCACCTTGTTCATGGGATTCCCCTGCCGGATTCCTGTCGTCGAATGTCGCCGTCGGCGGGCTCGCGGGACATCCGCCGACGGCCATCCGCCGACGGACGCCTGCCGCCGAAGTCCGGTGCGTCAGCCGCGCGTCGGGACGACGCGGCCGGCCACCTCGCCGAAGCCGATGCGGGTGCCGTCCGGTCCCGGCGCGGTGGCGGTGACGACGACCTCGTCGCCGTCCTCCAGGAAGGCGCGCGTGGACCCGTCCGGCAGCTTGACCGGCTCGCGGCCGTTCCAGGTGATCTCGATGAGCGCACCTCGCTGGTCCACCTCGGGCCCGCTGACCGTGCCCGAGGCGTAGAAGTCGCCGGTACGCAGCGACGCGCCGTTGACCGTCATGTGCGCGAGTTGCTGCGCGGCGGTCCAGTACATGGTGCGGAACGGCGGCCGCGAGACCGTGTGTCCGTTGAGTGCGACCTCGATCGCCAGGTCCAGGCCGCCGGGTTCGCCCGCCCGGTCGTCGAGGTACGGCAGCGGCTCGACGTCGCGCGCGGGTGGTTCCACCCATGCGTGGGCGAGCGCGTCCAGCGGCACGACCCACGGGGAGACGGAGGTGGCGAAGGACTTGCCGAGGAACGGGCCGAGCGGCACGTACTCCCACGCCTGGATGTCCCGCGCCGACCAGTCGTTGACCAGGAAGACGCCGAAGACGTGGTCGCGAAAGGCGCTTAGGGGCACCTGCATGCCCATTTGGGTGGGCGTGCCCACGACGAAGCCGACCTCGGCCTCGATGTCGAGGCGTAGGCACGGGCCGTAGGTCGGGGCGGCGTCGGCCGGAGCCTTGCGTTGGCCCGACGGGCGGACGATGTCCGTGCCCGACACCACGACGGTTCCGGAGCGACCGTGGTAACCGATGGGCAGGTGCTTCCAGTTCGGTGTCAGCGGTTCGGCGTCCGGCCGGAAGATCCGGCCGATGTTGCGGGCGTGGTTCTCGGACGCGTAGAAGTCCACGTAGTCGCCGACGGCGAACGGCAGCCGCATCGCCACGTCCTGGCGGGGCGTCAGGTTCGCCTCGACCTCGCGGCGGTACGCGGTGTCGGTCAGCCAAGCGGTGATCTCCGCGCGCACGGTGGTCCATACCGCGCGCCCCGCGGCCATGAGCGGGTTGAGGTCGGCCGCGGAGAGGACCGGGGCGTGGTCGGAGCCGGTGGCCTGGGCGACCGCCCCGGCGTCGAGCACGTGGTCGCCGATCGCGACGCCGATGCGCGGCGCCGGGTCCTCGGTCGTGGTGTGGACGCCGTACGGCAGGTTGCCGATGCCGAACGGGTGGTCGGCGGGGACCGCGAGCCAGGTGGACGTCACGGGGTGTGCTCCTTCGGGTCCGCGGGCAGGGCGATCAGGCCCAGGGCGACGAGGTCGGCGAGGGGTTCGGCGATGCTGCACGAGCCGAAAGCGGTGAACGCGGCCCGGTATTCGGCGCCGTGCGCGGCGGCGGTACGGCCGATCCGCTCCGCGACGACGGCCGGGTCGGCCTCGCCCAGGGCCGCAGCGATGCTGTGCACGACCGGTGGCAGGCCGGCCGCCTGGTCGGCCTGCGCGATGCGCAGCGCGGTCAGGACGTTGAGGAAGCCGTGGTGTCGGAAGCCGGTCACGGGGTCGGTGTGGCGCACCGCGTTGTGCAGTCCGGCGGTCAGCTTGAAGGGCAGTTCGCGCGCGACGCATCCGGAGAGGAACGCGGCGAGGCGGCCGTCCTCGGGGAACGCGTCGGCGACCGTGCCGCCGGTGCGGAACTTGGCGCGGTGCCGGGTCTCCGCGAGGGCGTCGAGGGCGTCCGGCATGCTCTCGTCGGCGGCGACCTCCACGGCTCCCGGAACGCCCTCGGGCAGGTGTTCGTGGTACGCCCGGACGATGTCGGCCGGGTCGCCGGCGGCCTCGACGCCGGCGAGGACGAGTCCCGGCGTCTCCAGCACGATGCGTACCGCGTCGCCGACGGCCGCCGCGCCGCCCGCGACCACGACGCCCACCCGCAGCGGGCGTTCCGGGTCGGCGAGGGCCGCGAGGTCGGCGGTGCGGGCGGAGCCGACCAGGAACTGGCCGACGAGGTCGGCGTACCAGGCGGCGCGGTGCGCGTGGTGGGCCTCGACCGCCTCGGCGAGCGGGAGGTTGCCGGGCGGGAAGATGGCGGCGTCGTCGACGAGTTCGGTGAACAGCGGTGGGATCACGGCGGGTTCGGGCGGGTTCATCGGGCGGGCCCCCGTCCGGACCAGGTCCAGGCGTACCCGGGGTCCTCGGCCGCCGTGCCCCCCTCACCCAGTTCGAGCGGGCGGAAGGTGTCGACCATGACGGCGAGTTCGTCGAAGAAGTCGGCGCCGATGCTGCGCTCGTACGCCCCCGGCTGCGGGCCGTGCGCGTGGCCGCCCGGGTGCAGGGAGATCGAGCCCTGCCCGATGCCGGAGCCCTTGCGGGCCTCGTAGTTGCCGCCGCAGTAGAACATGACTTCGTCGGAGTCCACGTTCGAGTGGTAGTACGGCACCGGGATCGCGAGCGGGTGGTAGTCCACTTTGCGCGGCACGAAGTTGCAGACGACGAAGTTGTCGCCTTCGAACACCTGGTGTACGGGCGGGGGTTGGTGGACCCGCCCGGTGATCGGCTCGAAGTCGGCGATGTTGAAGGCATACGGGTACAGGCAGCCGTCCCAGCCCACCACGTCGAAGGGGTGCTCCGGGTAGGTGTAGCGGGTGCCGACCGGGCCGCCGTGCGCGCCGCGGTGCTTGACCAGCACGTCGACGTCGGCGCCTTCCGCCGTCAGGGTCTCCTCGGGGCCGCGCAGGTCGCGCTCGCAGAACGGGGCGTGTTCCAGGAACTGGCCGTACTTGGAGAGGTAGCGGCGGGCCGGCGCGATGTGGCTGTTGGCCTCGATGCAGTACGCCCGCAGTGGCTCGTCGCCGGTGGGCACCCACCGGTGCGTGGTCGAGCGCGGCAGCAGGACGTAGTCGCCCTGGCCGACGGTGAGCGCCCCGAAGACCGTCTCCACGAGGGCGGTGCCGGACTCGATGTAGACGCACTCGTCGCCCAGCCCGTTGCGGTACAGCTCGCTGGGGGCGCCCGCGACGACGTACGAGATGCGCACGTCGGCGTTGCCGAGCACGAGGCGCCGGCCGGTGACGGCGTCGGCGGCCTTCCACTCCTGCCCGGGGAACAGGTCGTGGAGCTTGAGGTGCCGGGGCTTGAGCGGATGGTTGGGGGTGGTGGCCTGGTCGGGCAGGTCCCACACGCGCGCGTCGACGATCGCGGAGGGGATGCCGCGGTGGTAGAGCAGCGAGGAGTCGGAGAAGAAGCCCTCCTCACCCATCAGCTCCTCGTAGTACAGGCCCCCTTCCGGGGTGCGGTGCTGGGTGTGCCGCTTGGGCGGCACGGACCCCAGTCGCCGGTAGTAGGCCATGACTCACACCTTCGTCCTCGTCGCCGGGTGCCGGTCTGCGTTGTCCCGTTCCCGGCATCCGCCGGATCCAATCGGATCACTCTGTAAAACCTTTTACTATTTCTAGCACCGGGTTCGCGGCCTCCGCCAGCCTCGCGGAACGGCGATGTTGGTACCGCGGTCAGTCCCTGCGCCGCACCCAGTCGCCTGTCGCGTGCGCCGCGACCTTGCCCAGGAGCTCGACGAACGTCGCCCGCTCGGCGTCCGTCAGCGCCTCGGCCCACTGGCGCTCACGGGCGTTCTGCGCGCGGTAGGCGGCCGCCAGCGCGCCCTCGCCGGCCTCGGTGAGCCGCAGGGTGACCGCCCGGCCGTCGTGCGGGGCGGGCTCGCGCGCGACCAAACCCTGCTTCTCCAGCGTGTTGGCGAGACTGGAGATCGCCGCACGGCTCATCCCGGACATCTCGGCGATGCGCTTGCCCTCGGTAGGCCCGGCCAGCCACAGCACGTTGAGCAGCCGGAAGGCCGACCAGGTCCAGCCCTGCGGGCGGTGCACGGCCGACTCCAGGTCGTACGTCACGACGTTCGACACCCGGTTGATCAGCAGGATCATCCGCAGCGCCTCGGTGTCGATCCCCGGCTGCCGGCGCGCCGCGCGCCGCACCGCGAAATCGACGAACGAGAGGAAGTCGACGCCGTCCGCCTCCCCCGGCGCGGCCGACGCGGGCGCGGCCCCGGTCCGGGGCGCGGTCGGGCGAGCCGGCGAGGCCGGCGACGACGGGGATGACGCGGGAGGGTCTGGCACAGCGTCAGGCTACGCGCAGCCCACACCCCGGCGGGATCGAACACACAGCCCTACGCCCGCGCGCTCCCGAGGATGACCGGCTTGGTGAGTCCGGGCTGCCGGCCGAGGTCGACCGTCTCGGTGCGGATCTCGGTGAACCCGGCCTTCTCCAGCGCCGCGACCGGGTCCCTGGTCAGTCGGCACCCGCCGAACAGGCGCCGCCAGACCGGCTCCACCCGCTCCTGGCGGCGGCGCGCCTTCGGATCGGGCGAGCCCACGTGCTCGACGAACAGGAAGGTCCCGCCGGGCTTGAGCACTCGCCGCGCCTCGGCCGCCGACCGGTCGATGTCGTCGACGGTGCACAGCACGAGCGACGACACCACGGTGTCGAACCGCCCGTCGGGGTACGGCGTCTCCTCCGCGGTGCCCGTCCCGATCTCGGCCGCCACCGGCGAGCGCCCGAGCCGCGCCGCCAGCGCCTTGCGCATCGCGGGATCCGGCTCGACCAGGCAGACGTGGTCGGCGTTCGCGTAGTACGGCAGGTT
Organism: Streptodolium elevatio; assembly: GCF_053592165.1. Taxonomy (NCBI): domain Bacteria; kingdom Bacillati; phylum Actinomycetota; class Actinomycetes; order Kitasatosporales; family Streptomycetaceae; genus Streptodolium; species Streptodolium elevatio. The sequence goes on along the minus strand of NZ_JBSFVE010000013.1, from coordinate 49,113 downwards.
GCCGCCGACACCCGCCCCGATCTCCAGGACGTCGCCGGTCGCGCCGCCGATCAGCCTCGCGCGCACCTTCCCGAAGCCCGCCCGGTCGCTCACGTCGCAGATGCGGCGGTAGAACGCCGCGAAGATCCAGTGGCCCCGCTCCGCCATGACGTACCCCCAGGGATCGTTCCGGCCCGGCACGCGCTCACCCCTGAACCTACGCCAACGCCGCCGCCACCGGGCGGAACAAATCCGGACGCGGCCCTGTTGGTCAACGGGGATGCGGGCCGGTCGCCGCCGGTCGCGCCTGGTCGGGGACGCGTACCGGAAGGAACTGTCGTGTTGCAGGTCGAGGTGTACAGCGACATCGCTTGTCCCTGGTGCTACGTGGGGAAACGGCGCTTCGAGAAGGCGCTCGCCGCCTTCCCGGGCGGTGCCGGCGTCGAGGTCGTGTACCGCCCGTACCAGCTCGATCCGTCCACGCCCGAGAAGGCCGAGCCGCTGTCGGAGCGCCTCGCGGTCAAGTTCGGCCGCGAGCAACTGCCCGCGATGCACGCCCGGCTGAACGAGATCGGACAGGCCGAGGGCATCGCCTTCGACTTCGACAGCGCGCTGTCGGCCAACACCTTCACCGGGCACCGGCTGCTCTGGCACGCGTTGGAGGAGTACGGCCGGGAGACGCAGGCCGCCCTCAAGGAACGCCTGCTGCGGGGCTACTTCGGCGAAGGCCTCGACGTCGGCGACCACGGGAAGCTGACGGAGCTGGCCGCCGAGGCCGGGCTCGACCGCGACCGCACGGCCGCGTTCCTGGCGTCCGACGAGGGTCTCGCGCAGGTGCGGCAGGCGATCGACGAGGCCCGGGAGATCGGGGTGACGGCCGTCCCGACGTTCGTCTTCCAGGGCAAGTGGGCGGTCCAGGGCGCCCAGGAGACCGCGACCTTCCTGCAGGTGCTGGAGCAGGTGACCGAGGAGCTGGGCAAGCAGCCGTCCGCCTGACGGGGCCGCCGCGGGGGCGCCCCGTGGGACGCGGTCGCCGTCAGTCGAGGTCGCGCTTCGCGTAGCCGATCCCGGCCAGGTCCCAGCGCGGCAGCTGGGCCGCCAGGCGCGTCCGGTAGCCGTCCCAGCCGCGTGCCTCGGGGGCCGACCAGCCGATCTCGGACACGCCCGCGATGCGGGGGAAGGCCATGTACTCGGCGTCGGCGAAGCTGTTCAGCGTCTCGCCCCACAGCGGGGCCTCGACGCCGATGACCGCCTCGGCGGGCACTCCGTCGAGAAGCGTGGCCGGCTCCCACTCGTAGGACTGCCGGACGTCGACGGTCCCGCCCCAGGTGAGGCCGAGCTCGTCGGCATCGTCGTACTTCATGTCCAGGTAGACGTGGTCGGACGGGGACAGCACGACCTTCGCCCCCGCCTGTGCCGCGTCGACGATCATGTCCGCCTCGCGCCCCTGCTGGTTCCAGTACTGCACGACGGCCCCGGGCACCGGCGGCGCGTCGGCGAGCTGGTGCCAGGCCATGACCGTCTTGCCGTGCTTCTGCACGATGGCCTGGGCGCGCCGCATGAACGCCGCGAACTGCTCGGGCTTGAGGGTGTGCGCCTCGTCGCCGCCGATGTGCACGTACGGCCCGGGGGTCAGCGCGGCGATCTGGCCGATCACCTCGTCCACGAACTCGTAGGTCTTCTCGCTCTCCACGCACAGCGTGCTGAAGCCGACGTCGATGCCGGTGTACGGCTCGTACTCACGCCCGTCGCAGCCCAGTTCGGGGTACGCCACGAGCGCCGCGTTGGTGTGCCCCGGCAGCGCGATCTCCGGAACCAGCGTCAGGCCGCGCTCCGCCGCGTACGCCACGACCTCGCGGTAGTCCTGCTGCGTCCAGAACCCGCCCGGTCCGCCGCCGACCTGGGTGGCCCCGCCGACCTCGGTCAGCCTGGGCAGCCCGTCGACCGCGATGCGCCAGCCCTGGTCGTCGGTCATGCGCAGGTGCAGGTAGTTGAACTTGTAGCGGGAGATGCCGTCGGCGAGGCGGCGTACCTCCTCGGGGGTGAAGTACTGCCGCACGATGTCGAGCATCATGCCGCGGTACGCGTACCGCGGCATGTCGGTGACGCTGCCGCCCGGCACGGTCCACGGGCCCGCCGCCCGCGTCTTCGACTCGATGTCCACGGGCAGCAGTTGGCGTAGCGTCTGCACGCCGTTGACGAGTCCGGCCGACCGTGCCGCGCGGATCTCGACGGCCTCCGCGGTCACGGTGAGGCGGTAGCCCTCGACGCCGTCCGGGCCGTCGGGTTCGAGGACGAGGGCGATGCCGGACGGCGGTGCGTCCTCGTCGAATTCTCGGACCGGCAGCGCATATCCGGTCGCGGGCCGGAGCATTCCGGCGAGCAGCGCGCCCACCCGGGCGGCGTCGGGGGATCCCGGCTCGGTGAAGAGCACCGTGTCGTCGGCGAGTGTCCAGGTGACTCCGGGGGCGGCCGTGGCGCTCACGGGGGCCGGCACGATCGTGTCGTACCCCGGCGGGACGCGCGCGGGAGCCGCGGCCGCCGGTCCCTTGGCGCCGCCGCCGGATCCACCCGAGCCGCCGGAGCCGTCGTCGCCGGAGACCAACTCGGTGGTCCCCCACGCCGCCAGCCCGATGAGCAGCAGTGCGACGGCAACTGCCCAGATCCGCTTGGCGCCACCGCGCATGGACACCCCCGTGGTCGATTCCGAACGCCGGTTCGGTGAACTCTAGACGGCGATCAGTTCCGGGACGGGGTCACCGGGCCCGCAGATTGACCTCGAGCGTGGTCCACGCGCCGACGTGGATGCGGTCGCCGTCGTGCAGATCCACCGGCAGGTTGAACTCGATGGCCCGCTTGCCGCCGTTCAGCGTCGTGCCGTTCGTCGACCCGGGGTCGACGAGCTGCCACGATCCGTCCTGCCGGCCCATCAGCACCACGTGCAGGTGCGATATGCCCGGGTCCGAGGGCGGACCGGACAGGTCGATCTCCGGGACGTCCGCCCCCGCGGCACCCGCCCGCCGCCGACCGACGCGCATGCGTTCGCCCTCCAGCGCGACGGTCCACGTCTCGTGGTATGGCGGGAACCGCATCGCGTGTGCGTCCGGGCCGCCCTGGGACACGACCCGCTCGAAATACTCGGCATCGGCGGTGACCCGCACGGTCCAGACGTACCCGGTCTGGGTGGCCGGGGGCGCCGTGCCGGGGTGGTAGTCGGCCGGCAGCATGGGCGGCCGCGGCGGCACCGCGACCGGCCCCGAGCCGACGACCGTGCCGCCGCCCCACTGGTCGGTGTACGACGGCTCTTGATAGCTCCCGGCGGAGTACGACTCGCCCGGCGGGTAGCCCGCGGGCGTGCTGGTCTGCGGTGTGTACCCGTACTGCTGCGGGCCGGGCGGCGCCGTCGGCTGACCGGGCCCGCTGCCGCCGGTGTTCTGCCCCGAGTAACCGGGCTGCTCCGGCCGTCCGCCGTGGCCGGTCGGCGCGCTGTGGACGCCGTGCCCGCCGCCTTGGCCGCCCTGACCGCCGCCCTGTCCGCTCTGACCTCCCTGGGTGGAGTAACCGCCCGGGTCGGGGTAGCCGCCCTGGCTCGGGTAGTCCGGCTGCGGCGGCTGCCCCGCGGAGTAGTCGTACCCGGTGCTCTGCCCGGTCGCGGCGTAGCCCTGCCCGCCGTCGGTCTGCGGGTACTGCGACGACTGCCCCGCCCCGTATTGCGGGCCCGGGTCCGCGTCGAACTCGTACCCGCACGCCTCGCAGAACCGGGTGGCGCTGTCGCGCGGCGTGTGGCAGACCGGACAGGGTTCGCCGGGCACCGGGGCGTACTCCGGCGCCGACCCCGCGTACTGCGGCTGGGGCATGGCCTGCCGACCGATCGGCCTGCCGCACGCGTCGCAGAAGTCCTCGGCGATCGAGTTGTGGCCGCGCGGGCATATCGCCATGTCAGCGCCTCCTGTCTTCCGTGACGACGACGCGCGCCGGGGCCCGGCGGTTCGGCATGCGGACGAATTTCGGGTGTTTTGCCGGTCGGCAGGTTACGAGGTCCGCAACCGGGACGTCTTCACCGATGCCGTGTCCAGCGTCATCTCGTCCTCGTCCGACACCTTGCGCCGCAGCTTGATGGTCCCGGTCACCGGGTCTTCGTCGACGACATTCTTGATCAACTTGGCGGTGTGCTCGTCCCCGGACTCCTTCGCCAGGTCGAGCGCCCGCCCGAGCTTCGCGGTCGCCGCACTCTCGTGGCCGTCCCGGCGCGCCTCCAGGCCCTCCTGGATCGCCTGCGCGAGCTCCGCACGACCGGTGTAGAAGGCGACCTCCTTGCTGATCTTGGTGGACAGCTCCTCGTTGTCGGTCCACTCGGCGAACACGCCGATGCGGGTCAACTCCGTCTCGCTGCCGTCCGCGGCGCGCGAGACCAGGCTCACCAGGCCGACGCGCACCGGGTCGTCGATGTCGCCCGGCTCGACCTCCAGGCAGACGTGGTAGTCGCGGCTCTCCGCGCCCCACGAACCCGTCGGGTAGTCGCCGATGTTGGGCCCGGCGTCGTGGCGACGGTGCGTCAGTTCCTCGATGGAGGGGCGTACTTGCTTGACGAACTTGACCCGCGCGCTGCCGGGGGTGCGCAGCCGCAGCGCCACGTCGGCGACCGCCTTGCCCATCGCGTTCTCGATCATCGCGGTGAAGTCCGCGACCAGGTTGGCGGGTTCGGCCACGATGTCCAGGCTGCCGAGCAGTCCCGAGGCGACCTGCCGGAGCTCCGCCACCACCCAGTCCGTGCCGACGCCGCGGCAGTCGCACGTGAACACGCCCTGGCACTGCTCGATGGCGGCGGCCAGGTCGGCGGCGGTCTCGCTCTCGTCCTTGCCGTCGGTGAGCAGGATCGCGTGCCGGATCGCCTCCGGGTACGGAGCCAGCAGCCGCTTCGCGGCCAGCAGCCACTGCCCTATCGCCGTCCCGCCGCGCGCCCGCAGCCGGTCGACCGCGCGCTTGGCCTCACGCCGGGTGTGCGCGTCGAGTACGACCAGGCGCTCTTCGGCCGGGTAGACCATCGACGCCATGCCGGTGCCCGACACGACGGCGAACAGCGTGCCCTCACGCAGCGCGTCGATCGCCGCCTTGGTGGCGTGCTTGGCGGAACTCAGCTTCGTACCGGGGAAGTCCATCGAACCCGACGTGTCCACGAGGATCACCTCGGCGGCCAGGCCGCCGCGGGCGGCACCGCCCGACACCTCGCCCTTCGCGGTGACCGTGGCGACCGCGTGCACCTCGCGCCCGCCCATCGGCAAGTATTGGTTCTGAAAGACCTCGACTTCGAAGTCGGGCGCCCCGGAAGGGCTTTCGTTGGCGGCCATTGCGGCTACTCCTTGGGTTCCGGCCCGACGTGGGCGGCGGGCGGGAAGGGGACGAGGACCACGGTGATGTTGTCGGCGCCCCCGGACTGGAGGGCGTAGTCGGTCAGTGCCCGTGCGGCGCGCATCGGCTGCGCGAGACCGTAGGGCAGCGCGAAGGCGGAGAGCGTCTGCGCCGCCTGTACGTAGTTCCACAACCCGTCGCTGCACAGCAGCACCGCGCCGGGCGTGTTGGGCCGGAGGGTCATGACGCGCGCCCGTACCTCGCCCGCGTCGGCGCCGAGCCAGGACACGATGGCGTGTGCGCGGCTGTCGGCGTACGCCTGGGCCTCGGTCAACTGGCCGCACGCGACCATGCGCGCGGCCCACGAGTCGTCCTCCGTCAGCAGCGCCGAAGGCGTCGGCATGCGGATCGTGCTGTCCGCACTCACGGCCTCCGGGAACGCCGCGGGCGGCGGGGTCTCCGGCAGCGCGATGCGGACCGGCGTGTGGTCCGGCTCGGGTGCCGGCCGCGACGGGCCGCCGGCCGGCAGCGTGCTGTCCTGGTCGCCCACCGGGTGGTCGTCGACGGAGAGCCAGTACGCACGGCTGTCGCCGACCCAGCCGATGGTGACCGTCTCCGGGGTGACGACGGCCGAGACGTACGTACACGCGGGAGCGTTCCCGTCCACGTCGCCCGGACCCGCCAGCCGGGCCACCGCACTTGCCGCCGCGGCGGCCGCCGCCCGGGTGGCCGCCTCCGGCCCGGCGCCGCCGCGCAGGGCGGCGACCAGCGCGGCACCGGCGGCGCGCGCTCCGGTGCTGGACGCGTCGTCGGGCCGCGGCGACGAGGAGACCCCGTCGCAGACGACCGCCACGACGCTTGGTCCGCCGTGCGGGGAATCGATGACCTCGACGGCCATCGCGTCCTCGTTGCGGCGGTGGCGCAGGCCGCGGTCGCTCATGCCGGCGGCGATGCGCAGGTCGGTGACGACCGAGTCGCGCGGGTTGTAGGCCCGGCCGCACGACTCGCACCAGCCGTCCGCACCGATTGACGACGTCCGGCACGATCGGCACGTTGCGCTGGCGAACTCGCCTCTGCGCGGCGCGCGTTCGGTGACCGGCGGCGGAGGCGCGTGGCGCAGCTCGTAGCCGCACGCCTCGCAGAAGTTGTGGCCGGGTTGCGGCTGCACGCCGCAGCTCGGGCACCCGACCACCGCGCCCGGGGCGGATCCGGCGGGTGCGCCCACCGCCGGATCCGTCCCGCGCGACGCCTGGCCCGCACCCACGCCGATCACACCCATGTCCGGGGCCGTACTTCGTTGGCCTTGTCCACCAGTGCCACGCGTTCCTCCGTTGCGTCGACGTGCCGCGCGAGCGAGCGGAACGTGCGTTCGAGGGCGAACCGCAGCGGCCGCTCCGCCAACTCGCTGTCGAGCACGGTGCCGCCGCGCCCGGTCGCCCCGGGGCGCCCTTCGCGCACCCAGGCCAGTGCGGCGCCGAGGAGTTCGGCGGCGAGCCGGTCGTGCGCCTCCCCCTCGATCGGCAGGGCGTCCAGGCGGGCCGAGGCCTGCAGCAGGTCCTCCTCGAGCGGCTCCGCCGGGTCGCGGTCGCACACCCGGGTGCGCAGGGCCGCGGTCTGCGCGGCGACGTAGTAGGCGGAGGTGTCCGGCACGGACTCCAGTGTCGCCACGGCGCCCGCCCGGTCGCCGGAGGCGAGGCGGCAGCGGGCGAGCCCGAACGCCGCGCTCACGTACGACCGGTCGGTGTGCCACACCCCCTCGTACTCGCGTGCGGCTTGCGCGTGGTGGCCGTGCTGCTCCATGCAAACGCCGAGCGCGAGACGCGGCGCGCGCTCGCCCGGCAGCAGCGAGCGCACCGCGTCGAACGCGGCGAGCGCGTCGCTGACGCGGCCCTCGGAGAGCGCCGCCACACCGCGGTACCAGAGCAGTCGCCAGTCGTCGGGGTCGACGTCGTCGAGGAACGCCTCGGCGCGCGTCACCAGTCCGCGTTCTATGCAGACGTACGCCAGGCGCAGCGTGGCCTCCACCGAGTCGACGCCGGCCGCGGTGAGTGCCGCCAGGAGTTCGTCCGGGTCGTTGGTCGGCAGCGAGGCGAGCAGGCCCGCGGCCGGGTCCGACGGGTCGACGCGCGGCACCGGCAGGCCGGCCGCGACGGCGACGGCGCCCGGGGCGCCCGGGGAGTTCCAGGCCGCGACGTCGCTGTGCGCGACGCGGGTCTCGGGGCCGAACAGGCCCGACAGCGCGGGCCGGGGCTCGCCGGTGCGCTTGGCGACGACCTCGCGCAGCACGCCGAGGCACTGCTCGGCCATGTCGGCGGCGGTCGCGAACCGCTGCTCAGGGTCGGCGTGCGTGGCCCGCAGCAGCAGCCGGTGGTAGGACTCGAACTCCTCGAACAGCGGGACCGAACTCGCGGGCGGCAGCGAGGTCTTCCACTCTTTCGTGAAGTTCGCGAAGGGGAAGCTCAGTACCGCCATGGTGCGCCCGACCGTGTACAGGTCGGACTCGGGGGTCGGCCCCACATCGCCGATCTCCGGCGCCTGGTAGCCGATCGTGCCGTAGATCGCGCCGTCCTCCTGGTCGACGTGCCGGACCGCGCCCATGTCGATGAGCGTGAGCTGGTCGTCGGTCTGGATGACGTTGTCCGGCTTGAAGTCGCAGTAGATCAGGCCGCGGCTGTGCAGGTGGCCGAAGGCCGGGAGGATCTCGATCGCGTAGGCGAGCACCTGTTCGAGCGGCAACACCGCGCGGCGGTCCTGCAGTTCGGTGCGGCGGCGCTCGACCAGGTCCTTGAGTGACATGCCGCCGATGTACTCCATGACGATGTACGTCTCGGGGTCGCCGGTGTAGCGGTCCTGGTGTGTGACGACGTTGTGGATCGTGACGATGTTGGCGTGCTGGACGTGCGCGAGGACCCGCTGTTCGGCCAGGACCGCGTCGCGGGCGTCCTGGTCGCCGCTGCCGAGCAGGCCCTTGAGCACCACCCACTTGTCGTGCAGCACGGTGTCGATGGCCAGGTAGACCCAGCCGAAGCCGCCTCGGGCGAGGCAGCCGACCACGCGGTACTGGCCGACCATGTCGCCGGCTTCGAGCTTGGGTCCGAACGAGTAGGGCGTACGGTCGTACGGGCAGAAGCCGTTGGCGATGCCGGGCTTGCCGTCGCGCCCGCGGCCGACCGGGCGGCCGCAGTCCTCGTTGCGGCAGAAGCGCCTGTTCTCCGGTATCGCCGGGTCCTTCATGAGTATCGCGGCGGGGTCGCGCACCGGGACGGCGGGGATCTCCACCAGGCCCGCGCCGAGCCGGCGGCCGACGGTGCCCCCGGCCTGACGGCGCGAAGTGCGCCCCGAGGTCCGGCCCGACGTGACGCCGGACCGGGTGCCCGTCGCCGACCGGCCGCTCGGGCCCAGGCCGCCGCCGAGGCCGCTCGCCAGGCCCGAGCCGCCCGCGGTGGCGGACTTGCCGGGATCCGTCGCGGCCTTGAGCGGCGCCCGACCGCAGTCGAGGCAGTAGCCGTCCTCGATGGCCCCGGTGCCGCAGTCGGAACGGTTACAGATCGTCATTGCCCTCGCCTTCCCCCCTCGGCCCTTCGGCCCTCGTCGGGCCGCCGGTGTGTCCGACGCCGCCCGTTCCCGTCCCGGTCCCGCCCCCGGTGCTCGGCCCGGCGCCGGTCTCGTTGTGTATGCCCCGCCCGTCCACCCGAACCGCGCGATGGTGCACAGGTCTTGGCGCGGTGACCGCGAGCTGGTACTCGCCGACGAGCCGGGACGCGTCGTCCAGGTCGCACGGCGCGCGCCAGAGCACGTCGTACGCCCGGTGGTGCAGCCCCTCCAGGACCTCGTCCTCGCCGCGCCCGCGGCCTCCCGCCATCGCACGGTACGCCTGGAGCAGCCCGCGGAGTTCGTCGCGGCGGGACAGCAGCGCCTCGAGTTCGCCGCGGGCCGCGCGCAGCCGCTCCCCGGCCGCCGACGCGTCGCGTTCCAGCGCGCTGAGGTGCGACGAAAGCTGCGGCCACGCGTCCCGGCGGCGCAGGTCGGCCACCTGCGCGGCGCGGGCGCGCAGCGCCGCGGCGGCGACCGGGATGTCGGGGACGCCGCGGGTGATGCGGGTCAGCACGTGCGCGCGGCGGCGGTGCGCCTCGGCTTCGTCGGCGGCCAGCACGTCGACGAGGCCGGTCACCCGCTGGGCGCGCTCCTCGTACCGCTCCTGGACGAGCCGGAGTTGGCGCAGGGCGTCCTGCACGCCCTTGAGGTCGCGTTCGAGGCCGTCGAGGTCGACGTCGCCGACCCGGGAGCGTGCGGTCACGCCGACGAAGCGCAGCGGGTCGGCGGCGACCCGGGCGCGGGCGGCGGACAGGCGCTTGCGCACCTCGGCGACCACGCGGGCCTCCACGCCGAGGGCGGCCTGACCGCCGAGCCGGTCCACCAACGACGCGGTCTCGGTCGCCGCCGCCTCGACCCGGTCCAGGCGCGGCAGCACGAGCGACCACACCTCGTCGACGGAGGCGACCAGTTCGGTCGCGCGGCGCCAGACCGTGTTCATCTCGGCGACCACGGCGTCGAAGGTCAGCATGCGGGGCGAGGCGGCCGGATCGAGCAGGCCGCGCCGCCCGATCGGCACCTCCTCGCCGGGCACACTCACGTTGGCACCGGTCAGCAGCCGTGCCATCTCGTCCAGTTCGGTGCGCGACGGCCGGGACCGCCGGGACCGCAGCGCGCGGGCCTCGTCGAGCACGGCACCATAGGCGGAGTACAGCTCCCACAGCCGGGCGATGTCGGTGCGGCACGCCACCCAGCGCTCCTCGGTGCGCCCTTCGAGCGCCGCCCCTTCGAGGAGGCGGCGGCCGGGGTGCTCCTCGAGTGCCATGAGTCCGGCGGATATTCCGTCGCGCTCGGTGTCGAGACGGGCGATCTCGCGGTCGACGTCCTCGCGCGTCCAGGTGCCCGGGGTCGTCACGACTCGGTCCGCCAGGTGGTGACCGCCGGGGGACGCGGGACGGTCTCGTCGAGCGAGGTGCCGATGTACGCCTTGTACAGGTCGGTCCAGCGGCCGGAGCGCTTCACGTCGGCGAGCACGGCGTTGACGAACCGCACGAACTCCGGGTCCTCCTTGTTGACGGCCATGCCGTACGGTTCCTCGCTGATCCTGCCGCCCACCACTTCGGTGAACTTGGCGTCCTGGGCCTGGAGTCCGGCCAGGATGGTGTCGTCGGTGGAGATGGCGTCCGTCTCGCCTTTCTGGAGTTTGACGAGGCAGTCGGCCCAGGTCTCGCCCTCGACGGGGATGGCCTGGTACTGCGGTTCCTTGATGCGGGTGAGCGATGTCGAGCCGTTGACCGCGCAGACGCGGTACCCGGCGAGGCCGGCCAGGCCCTCGGTGCGAGCGCGCGCCGGCAGGCCCGGGTCCTTCTGCACCAGTGTGCGCTGCCCGGCCGTGAAGTAGACGTCGGAGAAGTCGACGCGCTCGCGGCGCTCGCAGTTGACGGTCATCGTCATCGCGACGATGTCGACCTGCCCCGATTCGACGGCGGGGACGCGGTCGGCGTTGCGCAGCACCCGGAACTGGATGCGGTTCGGCCCCGCGTCGCCGAAGATCGCCTTCGCCACCTCGCGCAGCAGGTCGATGTCGAAGCCCTTGAGGGTCGCGTCGACGGGGTCGAGATATCCGAACGGGTACGTGCTCTGGTCCACCCCGGCTCTCAGGTACCCGCGGCGGACGATCTCCGCCATCTTGCTGTCCTGCGGCCACGAGCCGGGGGCCGGCAGCGAAGCGGGCGGCCGGAGGCTCAGCTTGGGGTCGCCGCAGTCCGTCGCGGCCGGCGCGGCCGGCGCCGACTGCGCGGCGGGGACGGCCTGGGGCTGCCGGCGCGCGCCGTCCGCGCCGGCGCCGCCCTGCGACGCGACCACGAGGGCGATGCCCGTGGCCAGCGCGGCGGCCGTGCGCCGCGTACGCCGCCCGTACCGTCCGCGCGGTCCCGTGTGCTTCACCGGTACTCCCCCAGCCTGCGGCGGACCCCGTCGACGATCGCCGCGGAGGCGGCGACCGCGAGGACGAGGAGCCCCACCGCCAGTCCCTCCATGGCGTCGCGGCCGCGGTCCGCGGCCTTCTCGAAGTCCTGCTGGTCCTTGGCGATCGCCTCGGAGAGCGCCTTCTCGGCGCGCTCGAAGGCGACTTGGGAGAGCCCGTCGTCGTTGATCACGAGTGCGACGGCGCCCTTGAAGTTGGTCTGGTCGTACTGCTCCTTGACGTTGGCGTGCGCGACCTTCCAGTCGGCGACCGCGGCGCGGGCGTCGGCAATCCGTGCGGAGGTGACGGTGTCGTCCGCCGACCGGCGCGCGGCCGCGTTCAGCAGTCCCTCGGGACCGTCGGCCTGCAGAAGCCGGAACTGCTCCGTCAGCGCGGCCTCGTACACGCCGCCGTCGGTCCCGTTCTGGACGAGGATCTGCCCCTCCGCCGCACGGGCCTTCAACACCGCGAACCGAGCGTCCGACAGGACGTCGACCGGACGCCAGCCTTCGTCGCGGCTGTCCGCCAAGTCCGAACGCGCGGCGGAGAGTCCCACGGTGAGCCAGGCCAGCGAGGCCGCCACCGCGAGGGACGCGAGCAGCAGCCCGGGGTTGAAGACCCGCTTCGTCCGCCGGGCGAGCATCACCTGCGCGACCACCAGCGCGGCCACCGCGAACGCACCGGACAGGTACGCCGTCCACGGCACACCGGTCGCCGCCTTGTGGTCGTCGCGCAGCCGCCCCGCCGCGATCTCGTGCAACTCGGCGGCGGCCGGCAGGATCACGCGCTCCATCTGCCGGCTCGCCGCGCGCAGGTACGACGCGCCGACCGGATGCCCCTGCCGCGTCTCCGACTTCGCCCGCGCGACGTCCTCGCGATACTTGGGGATCTCCACGGCCAGGCGGCTCAGCAGCTCCGCGACCGGACCGGACGCGCCCGCGGACGACGCCGACATCAGGGTCCGCTGCGCCGTCTCCGCCGACCGCTCGTAGTCCTCGCGGAGTTCCTTCTTCTCCACACCGCCCGACAACAACCCGGCGGCCGCGGCGGCGTCGGCCTCGGCGAGCGAGCGGTACAACTCCTGCGTGCGGACGCCGAGCGGTTCGCTCCGCGTCGCGACGCGTTCCGCCGCCTGCGACCGCTCCCGCACCGCGAGGAACGCGAACAACCCCGCGAGCAGCGACAACACGACGAGCAGCACGCCGACGAGGGCAAGTCGCCCGGGTGTGGTCCGCGCACCGCGCGCCACCCGCCCGATCGCCCGGCGCCCCACCGACGCGGCATCGGGTCCGGCTACCGCTGTGACCACCCGCCACCTCCCCCGGGAACGCCCCCCATCCCGCCGACCCCGACCGGATCGGCAGCCACGAGGGTCGGTCCGCCCCCACCCCCGAAGTTATCGTGCGCCACCTCCGACGCCCGATGGTCTTCCCTCAATCCACCCATGAGCAGGGATTCTGACGCGCCTTGCCGCCGACCGGGATTGCCCCTGGGGCAACAACCGGGGCGGCCCGGGAGCGCCGACTCCGGTTCGCTCCGCGGCGCCCGGTCCTCGGCCGCGGTGTGCGGGTGATCTACCCTCGGGCGCCGGCCGAGTGGGCCGCCCAGCGGTCGTGGTGGTGGGTGACCTCGATCGGGCGGGCGAAGCAGCTGGTGAGGTTCGGGCTCGTCAGGACCTCGGCCACCGGGCCGGACGCCTGGACCCGGCCGTCGCGCAGGAGCATGGCGTGGCCGATGTTCGGGGCCAGTTCCTCCAGGTGGTGCGTCACCGTGACGGTGGCCAGGCGGGGGCGGGCGGCCGCGAGGCGGTGCATCGCGTCGATGAGGTCCTCGCGCGAGGGCAGGTCGAGGGCGTTGAACGGTTCGTCGAGCAGCAGGAGGGCAGGCTCGGCGAGCAGCGCGCGGGCGATGAGGATGCGGGCGCGCTGGCCGCCGGAGCACACTCCGTACGGCCGGTCGGCCAGTTCTTTGAGGTCAAGTTCGGCCAGCAGCTCGTCGGCCCTCGCACGCGTTGCGGCGTCGTACTTGCGCCACAGCGGCTGCACGGTTCCGGTCGCGCCGGTGAGCACGACCGTGTGCGCGGTCTCGTCGAGCGGCACCTTCTGGGCGCTGGAGACGAATCCGATGACCGCCCGCAGCTCCCGCACGTCGACGCGGCCGAGGCGGTGGCCGAGCACGTCGACGGTGCCGACCGTGGGGTGCATGGTCGCGCCGAGGAGCCGCAGGACGGTCGTCTTCCCGGCGCCGTTGGCACCGAGGAGCGCCCAGTGCTCGCCCGCGCGTACCGTCCAGTCGATCCCGTCGAGGATCACCTGGCCCGTCGTGTACTTGCGCACACCGACGCCGCGCAGGGCGGCGACGGTTCGGGGCTGCTCGGACACGTCGTCCACGGTTCCTCCCGGTGGTCTCTCGGCGGTGCCTCCCAGGCCGCCCCCACCATAGATGCATACAGCATGTATCTGTCGCGGGCGTCCAGGGGCCGGACTGCGGTGGAGCGCCCCGCGACGTTCGGGACCGGCCCGTGTCAGCGCCGTGTCAGCGGTTCGGAGCGCGTATCAGCCGGGTGTGCGCGCCCTGTCAGCACACCGGCGCAACGTGGTCGTCGTCACCTGATGAAGAACCACGGGAGCCACGATGACCCGCTACGCAATTGAGGCCGAGGGCCTCGTCAAGCGCTACGGCAAGACCACCGCCCTGGCCGGGATCGACCTGGTCGCCCGCGAGGGCACCGTGCTGGCGCTGCTCGGTCCCAACGGGGCCGGCAAGACCACCACCACCCGCATGCTCGCCACCCTGATCGCCCCGGATGCCGGGCACGCCAGCGTCGGCGGCTACGACATCGTCCGCGACGCCCCCGAGGTCCGCCGCCTGATCGGCCTGACCGGGCAGTACGCCTCGGTGGACGAGGAGATGTCGGGCTTCGAGAACCTGGTCCTGCTGGGCCGCCTGCTGGACCTGTCGCGCGCCGACGCCAAGGCCCGGGCCCGCGAGCTGCTGGAGCGGTTCGAGCTGAGTGACGCGGGCAACCGCGCGCCCGGCACGTACTCCGGCGGTATGCGCCGCCGCCTGGACCTGGCCGCGAGCCTGGTCGGCCGCCCGCGCTTCCTCTACCTGGACGAGCCGACGACCGGACTCGACCCGCGCAGCCGCGGCGACGTGTGGGGGCTGGTCCGCGGCCTCGTCGCCGACGAGGGCGTCACCGTCCTGCTCACCACGCAGTACCTGGACGAGGCCGACCAGCTCGCCAGTGACATCGCGGTGATCGACCACGGCCGCGTCATCGCCAACGGCACCGCCGACTCGCTCAAGTCCCAGATCGGCGGGCAGAGCCTGGAGATCCGTCCGGCCGACACCGCGCGCCTCGACGAAACAGCCGCCATCGTCGCCGAGTTGACGGGTCTCGTGCCGGACCTGACCACCCGGCCCGGGGTCGTCACCGTCGCGGTGCACGACCCGGACCTGTTGCCGTACGTGGTGCGCCGCCTCGACGAGTCCGGCATCCGCGCCACCGAACTCGCGCTGCGCCTGCCGAGTCTCGACGAGGTGTTCATGGAGCTGACCGGGCACGGCGCGGACGCCGAGGCGCCCGCCGCCGCATGAGGCGTACCGCGCCGCACACCGTGTGGTGCCGCCGACGCCCCGACGTTGCCGCGACCCCGATCTTCCGCACCGTCGTCCGCCGCTACGAACGCGTCGCCCTGCTCGCCGCGTTCACCTTCCTCGTCCTGTTCAGGAGCTTCCTATGACCACCACCACCACCACGCACACCGACGCATCGTCCCCCCAGTCCCCCGGCTCCTCCGGTTCCTCCGGTTCAGGCGGCCCCGCGCTGCGGAAATCCGCCTCGCACGAACCCGGTGCCCGGAGCCAAGTGCCCCGCCGCTCCGACCCGTTCGCGGTCGTACGGCACACCCTGACGCTCACCTGGCGCAATCTCGTCAAACTCAAGCACCAGCCCGAGCAGTTGATCGACCTCACGCTGCAACCGGTCATCTTCATCGTGATGTTCGTGTACCTCTTCGGCGGCGCGATCGAAGGCAGCACGCACGACTACCTGCAGTTCGTGCTGCCCGGAATCCTCGTGCAGACCGTCGTGTTCGCGTCGCTCGGCACGGGGGTCGGACTGTGTGAGGACGTCGCCAAGGGCGTCTTCGACCGCTTCCGCTCCCTGCCGATCTCCCGCTTCGCGCCCCTGGCCGGTGCCGTCCTGGGCGACATCTGCCGGTACATGGTGGCCATCGCCATGGTGTTCGGCTTCGGCTCGGCGATCGGCTTCCGCGTGCAGACCAACGCCCTGGCCGCGCTCGCCGCGGTCGGCCTGGTCCTGGTGTTCGCCTTCGCGATGTGCTGGATCTTCGCGTTGCTCGGCGTCGTCATGAAGAACCCGCGCAGCGTGCAGGGCACCGCCATGCTGGTCGGCTTCCCACTCACCTTCGGCGCCAACATCTTCGCCCGCACCGAGACCATGCCCGGCTGGCTGCAGGCGTGGGTCGACGTCAACCCGATCAGCCACCTCACCAGCGCGGTACGCGGGCTCCTGGTCGGCGGCGAGGTCGCCGGCCACGCGGTCGCCACGCTTCTGTGGGCCGCCGCCATCTTCGCGGTGTTCGCCCCGCTGGCCGTGCGCCGCTACAAGAACAACACCTGATCAACCCGCACTCCGCGTGACGCGGCGGTCCCGGCGGTCTTCCTCCGCCGGGGCCGCCGCGTCGTCGTGCGCGGACGACGGCGCCGGTGTCGGAGTCGGTGCGGACGCCGCCGACCCCGCGGGCGCCGACCGGCGGCCCGGCAGGAACAGCCCGGCCAGGGCGCCCAGCAGCGCGAGGCCCACACCGACGCCGAGTGCCGCGGTGAAGCCGTCGGAGAACTGCTCCGCGGTCGCGTAGCCGCCCGTACCGGAGAAGACCGCGACGGCGACCGCGATGCCGAACACGCCGCCCAGTTCGCGCATCATGCCGTTGGCCCCCGCCGCCTTGCCGATCTCCACGTGCTCCACCGCGCCGACGACCGAGGTCTGCACCGCGGGGATGGCCATCGACACCCCGCAGCCCGCGATCACCAGCGGCGCGACCAGCGTCCCGTACGCCACCCCCGGCTCCGCCACCAGCGCGATCCACCCCAGCCCCACGGCCTGCAACGCCAAGCCCCCGGAGAGCAGCGGGCGTTCGCCGATCCGGTCGACCAGGGCACCGGCAACGGGCGCGCAGAAGAACAGCGTTGCCGTCCACGGCATCAGGCGCAGCCCCGCCCCGAGCGGGCCGTGGCCGAGCACGGTCTGCATGAACTGCGCCAGGAAGAACACCGCCACGAACAACGACGCCATCGTGAAGAACAACGCGGCGTTGCCCGCAGAGAAGGCCCGGGACCGGAAGAACCGCAAGGGCAGCATCGGTTCGGGCGTCCGCTGCTCCCAGCGTACGAAAGCGGCCAGCAGGGCCGCGCCGCCCAGCAGCGCGCCGACGACCTCCACGCTCCCCCAGCCTGCCGGGTTGCCGCGTACCAGCGCCCAGACGACCCCGAACGACCCGGCGGTCACCAGCCCCACACCGGGCAGGTCGAGCGCGCCGTCCGGGCCGTGGCTCTCCGGTAGCTTGCGCAGCACCAGCGGTACGGCGGCCAGTCCGATCGGCACGTTGATCCAGAAGATCCACTGCCACGCCAGGCCCTCGGCGACCGCGCCGCCGACCAGGGGGCCAAGCGCCACGCCCAGCCCGGTGACGCCCTCCAGAATGCCGATGGCCGCGCCCCGCCGATGGGCCGGGAACGCGGCGCTCACCAGGGCGAGGGCGAGCGTCATGATCAGCGCTGCCCCGACGCCCTGGACGGCCCGCGCGGCGATCAGCGCCGCGACACTGCCGGACAGCGCACACGCCGCCGATCCCGCGGTGAACAGCAGCAGGCCCGCCGCGAACATCCGGCGCCGCCCGAAGCGGTCGCCGACCGCGGCGGCGGTCAGCAGCAGCACGGCGAAGCTGAGGTTGTACGCGTTGACGGTCCACTCGAGTTCTTCCACCGACGATCCCAGGTCGAGCCGGATCGTGTGCAGCGCGGTCGACACGACCAGGGTGTCCAGTGCCGCCATGACCGACGCCACCGCGCCCAGGGCGAGCGCCCAGCGCCGGACCGCGGTGGTGGCCGGCTCGGCACCGCCCGTGCCCTTCGTATCTCCGAGTTGTGTCCTCGGTTCGCCGCTCATATCCGTCTCCCTGGTTCGTTCCGAAGCCTCACCAATACCGATCCGCGGGCTTCCGAGAACTCATCGCCGCGGGCAATAGGCGCAGGTCAGAGGCGTTCGCATCGGCCGGTGACCCCAGCACGCGCGCGCGACGCGGCGCCCGGTCGCGATGAGTTTCGGCGGCCGCGCGGGTCTGTACTCACAAGGGGCGACGAAGGGACCGGTCATGGCAGCGCCGCGCAGCGACGAGGACTTCCTCCGGAACACGGGCGGGATGCAGCCCGAGTTGCTGGCGTACTGCTACCGCATGCTCGGCTCGGTGCACGATGCCGAGGACCTGGTGCAGGAGACCCTGCTGCGCGCGTGGCAGGCGTACGGCGACTTCGAGGGCCGCGCCTCGATGCGCACCTGGCTCTACCGCATCGCGACCAACGTGTGCCTGCGCGCGCTGGAACGCCGTGAGCGCCGCGATCTGCCCGTCGGGCTCGGCGGCCCGGACGCCGACCCGGACCTGCCACTCGCCCCCGAGCGGCCCGGCCACAGCTGGCTGCAACCGCTGCCGGACGCCCTCGTCGCCTCCGCCGACTCCGCCGCCGATCCGGCGGCCGTGGTCGGCTCGCGCGAATCGATGCGGCTGGCCCTCACCGCCGCCTTCCAGTACCTGCCGCCGCGGCAGCGGGCGGTGTTGATCCTGCGCGACGTCCTCGCGTGGCGCGCCGCCGAGGTCGCCAACCTGCTCGGGACGAGCGAGGCCGCGGTCAACAGCACGTTGCAGCGGGCGCGGGCCAGGCTGGCCGACGCGGCGCCGGTCGCCGACGAGGTCGTCCGGCCGTCCGACGACGCCGAGCGCGCGCTGCTCGACCGGTACGCGGCCGCCTTCGAGTCCTCGGACATCGACGCGCTCATGGCGCTGCTCACCGACGACGCGGTGTGGGAGATGCCGCCCGTGCCGTCGTGGTTCCGTGGGCGCGCGGCCATCGGGCGCCTGGTGGAACGGCACTGCCCGGCGTTTTTCCGGGGCTCCCGCGTACTGCCGACCCGCGCCAACGGGCAGCGGGCGCTTGCCGTTTACATGGCGGGCGAGGACGGGACGTACCACGCGCAGGGCATCCATCTGCTCGACTGCGTCGCCACCACGGCTCCGGACGCGGGTGCCGTCGCGCATGTCGTCTCGTTCCACGACGCCGGGCTGTTCCCGACGTTCGGGCTGCCGCTCGTGCACCGCGGGGTACTGGTCCCATGAACGCCGCGCCGCCGCTCCTCGAACAGGCCGTCCGGTACGCGCTGGCCGTCACGCGCGACATCCCTCACGCCCAGTTGTCTCGCCCCACTCCCTGCCGGGAATGGGACTTGGCGATGCTCCTCGCGCACGCCAACGAGTCGCTGGCCGCGCTGGCCGAGGGGGCGGTCGCCGGGCACGTCGCGCCGCCGGCGCCGGACGAACTGGCGCCGGACGAACTGGCGCCGAGCGAACGAGAGTCGGGCCATCGGGAGCCGGACGGACCGACAAGCCCCTGCCACGGCCGGGCCGACGGACATTCCGCTCTCGTCGGCCCGCCCCGCGACCTCCTCACGACCTTCCGGCAGCGCGCACGGCGGCTGCCCTCCCTCTGGACGGTCACGCCGCGCGTGGTCGGCGTAGCGGACCGCGCCATGCCCGCCGACCTGATGGCGGCCGCCGGTGCGCTGGAAATCGCGGTGCACGCCTGGGACATCGCCCGCAGCTGTCGGCGCGACCTGCCGATCCCCGCCGCCGTCGCGGTCGAACTCTTTTCGGTGGGAGCGGTGTTGGTCCCGGCGAACGACCGCCACCCGTTCTTCGCACCGCAGGCCGAGGTGCCCGTGACGGCCTGCCCGAGCGACCGGCTGGTGGCTTTCCTGGGCCGCGATCCCGGTTGACCGCCCGGCCGCCGGAGCGCCCACGGCCCCGCGCGTGCGGCTCAGCTCCGCGCGAGCAGTTCGGCCGCCTCCTGCTGGGAGAGCGCCGCGCCGCGCGCGTACGCCGCCTCGTACGCCTCCGGGGCGAGTGCCGCACGCACCTTGGCGGTGGTGTCGATCGTGTCGAGGCTGCCCAAGTCCTCGTGCCCGCGCAGCGCGACCGCCGCGCCGAGCAGCACGGCCGCCTGCTCGGCGTCCCCGGAGCCCAACGCCCACCACGCCATGCCTTCGGTCGTCGACGCCATAACGGGCATGTCGTGGCTGTCCATCGCCGCGACGCGCGAAGCATCCAGCGCCAACCGGGCCTTCCCGCGCTCCCCTTGGCTGCCGTAGTGGTACGCCAGGCTCAGTTGCAGCATCGCGAGCATCTGCCCGGGGACCACCCGCGCACGCGGCAACTCGGCCAGCGCCAGGGCGTACCGCCGGTCGGCCTCCTCGCGGTCGCCCAGCAGCCGGGCCAGGTCGCCGCTGCCCGCGTAGCCGATCAGGAGGCCGCCGACGGTCTCGGCGCTCTGCGCGGTCTCCACGGATGCCGCCAGGTCCTCGCGGGCGGCGTCCGTGTCACCCAGTTGCAGGTGCATCATCCCGCGGCGCAGCAACAGGAACGGCACGTCCTCGTCCGACCGCAACTCGGCGACCAGCTCCAGGCATTCGTCGATCGCGGCAAGACCTTCCGCGAAGCGCCCGGTGTACCGGTACACCTCGGAGAGCCCGGCGACCGCCGACGAGCGCCCCCAGCGGTCGCCCAGTTCCACGAAGCGCAGCCGGGCGCGGCGCAGGCGGTCGAGGCCCTCCTCGGTGCGTCCGGCGTTGATCGAGATGTGCCCGCGCATCAGGTCGATGACGCCGCGGACCCACGGGTCCCGGTGTTCCTCGACGCTCGCCAGTGGCCGTCCCCTGCCCGACGTGTAGTCGTGGAACGCCTCGTTCATGGCCTCGATGAGCACGAACACCGGGTGCTCGGGGGACGGCGTGAAGTGCCGCAGGTGCCAGCGGCTGCGCATCATCCAGCGCAGGCCCTGCATCTCGCTGGTGGTGACGACCAGGGTCGTGCCGTAGAACCAGCCGGCGAGGATCTGTGACTCGCGGTCCTCGATGTCTTCGGCCCCGGGCATGGTGAGCGCGTCGCCGAGCCACGCGGTGGCTTCGCGGTGGTAGCCGCGGATGGTCCAGTACCAGGCCATGAGCGCGACGAGGCGTACCGCGGACGCCGCGTCACCGGTGTCGACCGCGAACCGCAGCGCGGTGGCGACGTTGTCGTGCTCCTCGACGATGGCGGCGATGGCCTCCAACTGGTCGGCGGTACGCAGCATCGGATCGGCGCGTTCCAGCATCGCGACGCACCACGCCACGTGCCGCCGCGCGACGCCGGCGTCCGCACCGTCGTCGTCGCGTTGCTCGGCGGCGAACGCGGCGATGGTCTCCAGCATGCGGTAGCGCGGCTCGCCGGTTCCGAACATGTCCACGAGGGACTTGTCGACGAGACCGGCGAGGAGGTCGAGGACGTCGTCCCGGTGCACCAGTTCGCCGTCGGCGAGCACCGTCTCGGCGGCTTCCAGGGAGGCTCCGCCCGCGAACACCGAGAGCCTGCGCAGCAGCGCGCGCTCCCGGTCGTCGAGCAGGTCCCAGCTCCACTCGACGACCGCGCGCAGCGTCTGGTGGCGCGCCATCGCGGTACGGCTGCCGCCGGTCAGCAACCGGAAACGGTCGTCCAGCCGCCGGGCGATCTGCGTGGGCGTGAGCGATCGGGTGCGGGCGGCGGCGAGTTCGATGGCGAGCGGCATGCCGTCGAGGCGCCGGCAGATCTCGACGACGGCGGCGACGTTGGCACCGTCGATGCTCAGGCTGGGCCGCACGGCTTTGGCGCGGTCGGCGAACAGACGTACGGCCGCGGAGCGGAGCACGGTCGCCGTGTCGGCGTGGGCGTCCGGGAGCGACAGCGGGCCGAGCGGGTACAGCGCCTCGCCGACGATGCCGAGCGGTTCGCGCGTCGAGGTGAGGATGCGCAGCGCGGGCGCCTCGGTGAGGAGGGTGTCGGCGATGTCGGCGGCCCCGGCGACCAGGTGCTCGCAGTTGTCCAGGATGAGCAACGCGGGGCGGCGGGCGAGGACTTCGATCACTCGGGCGAGGGCGTCTCCGGCGTTGATGCTGCCGGAGGTGTCCGCCATGGAGCTGATGATGCCGAACTCGCGGCGGCCCAGGGCGCCGAGGATGGCCTGCGGGATGTCGGCGGGGTCGTGGACCGGGGCGAGTTCGACGAACCAGACGCCTGCCGGGAATTCGGCGAGCAGTTGGGTGCCGGTCTCGACGGTGATCCGGGTCTTTCCGGCGCCGCCGGGACCGACGACGGACACGAGGCGGGAATCGCGGAGGAGTTGGGCGAGCCGGAGGCGTTCGTCGTCGCGGCCGACGAAGCTGGTGAGGCGCGTGGTGAGGTTCGTCGGCGAAGTCGTGGACGTCGGGGCGGTCGGGGTTGTCGTGGGCGTCGAGGCGGCCTGGGCGTTCGGCTGCGCCGTGGACGGCCGGTCGGCCGCGGGGCGTTGCCCGACATCGGAGGGACGCGTGCCGGAAGTCCCTGCGTCCGGGGAACTGGTGTCGGCGGACTCCGGGGGCGAAGACCCTGCGCCCGCCGCCGGGGCGACGGAGGCGGCGGCAGCCTCGGCATTGGCATTGGCATTGGCATTGGCGTCGGGATTTGCATGGGGACTGGCATCGGCAGCCGGCGAATCCGCGGGCAGCGCGCCGACCGCCGCAGCCGAAACGCCGCTGTGCCCACCTCCGCGCCCGCCGCCGCTCGTACCGCTGCCGGCACCGGTGTTCCCGACCCGCGCGTGGTCGGCGTACGCCGCCACCCTCTCCCCCCGCAGCACGGCCATGTGCACCGCGTCCAGTTCCGGCGACGGGTCGATGCCGAGTGCGTCGCCCAGTTCGGTGCGCAGTTTGTGGTAGACGGCGAGGGCGTCGGCGCGGCGTCCGACGGCGTCCAGCGCGGCCATGAGTTGGCCGTGCAGGCGTTCGCGCAGGGGGTGTTCGGTGGCGAGTTGTTCGAGCTCGGGTACCACCTCCGCGGCGCGGCCGAGGCGGAGCCGGGCGTCCACGCGGTCCTCGACCGCGGTGAGCCGCTGCTCCTCGAGGCGCGCGGCGGGCCCGGCGGCGAAGCCGGACTCGATGGCGTCCGCGAGCGCGGCGCCGCGCCACAGGTCGAGCGCGTCGGTGAGGACGCGCTCCGCGGCCGTGGGGTCACCGGCTGCCAGGAGGCGGCGGCCTTCGCCGGCGGCCCGCTCGAAGCGGTGGGCGTCGACGGCGTCCGGGGCGAGCGCCAGGACGTATCCTGCCGGGCCCGAAGTGATGGCTTCCGGGCCCAGCATGCGGCGCAGCCGGGAGACGAGGGATTGAAGGGCGTTGGCGGCCCCGGAGGGCTCGTCCTGGTCCCACACCGCACGGACGAGGCCGTCCGAGGGCACCGGACGCCCGGGGTCGAGCGCCAGGCGGGTCAGGAGCACGCGCAGGCGCGCACCGGAGACCGCTACCGGGTCCCCTCTGTCGTCCCGCACCTGAAGCGGGCCCAGCACCGAGACATACACACCCCCACTCTTCCAGGTGAAACCGGGAACGGGGCGTCGGGTGCCGCGGCGGGGGAGCGTACGCGTCGTCCTCGGACTCGGGGCCGAGGCGTCGCGGGCCCGCTTCAGGACGAGACCGCATCGGAGACCAAAACGATCATCGTGAGAATTCACTCGTCCGGGTAATAACCACCACTCTTACGAGTGAATTCGCCAGGGCGAAAAGCTCAGCCTGCCGAGCCTTCGCAGCGCACCCGACCCAGGAATTCACACCACGCGGCAGATGCCACGGGGAGGATCGGACCGGGTACCGACTTGGAATCGCGGACCCGGATGAACTCGTTGGTTCCTGCGGCTTCCACACAGTTGTTGGCGCCGCCGCTGAATGTGCTGCGATGCCAGGACAATCCCGCGTGAGCTGCGGCGACGGCCTCCGTCGCGACGAGCCTTCGGGGAGATGGATCGTGCTGTGCGTTGCTCAAGACAATTCCTTTGCAGCGTGCTCGATCATGGACGACGAGTCCCCGTACGAGAGCGCGGAAGCGCGGATGTCCTCGAACATCCGCTGATAGACGCGGACGTGGTCGGGTTCCTCGAGATAGAGGCTACTCGTGCGCGTGTCTACAACCACTACGTCCAGATCGGACAATGCGGGGAAATCGATGATGGCGAAGGCGCCTTCGATCGCGGGGTGCGCGCCGGAGGCGAACGGCAGAACCTGGATGCGGATGTTCGGGCGATTTGCCGCCTCGGCGAGGTGCATCAACTGCGCGCGCATGCTCTCGCGGCCGCCGACCGCCTGCCGCAGCACCGCTTCGCCGAGCACCAGCGTGAGCTGGAAGCTGGGTTCGCCGTCGGAGCCGACCCGGTCGAGGATCGTCTGCCGTTCGGCGCGGACCCGCACGAGGGTGTCGACCTCGTCCTGGGTCAGGTCGGCGCGTACCGACGAGATCACCGCCCGGGCGTAGTCGGGGGTCTGCAACAGGCCCGGGACCAGGGAGAGTTCGAAGCCACGCATACCCGAGGCGTCGGCCTCCAGGCTGAGCAGCTCGGTGTACGACGGCGGCAGCACCGACGAGTAACTGCGCCACCAGCCGCGCTTCTTGGCCTCGCGGGCCAGCGTGAGCAGCGCCTCGCGCTCGCCCTCGTCGTCGACGGCGTACAGGTCGAGCAGGATGCGCAGGTCGACGGGGCGTACGCCGCTGCGGCCCAGTTCGATGCGGCTGACCTTGGAGTCGGAGCATTCGAGGCGGGCGGCGACGGCTTCCAGGCTCAGGCCGCACGCGTCACGGAGCCTGCGCAGTTCGGTGCCGAGCCGGCGTTGGCGGACGGTGGGGTTGGGGGCTAATGCCACGGTGCGCCTCCAAGAGGTGGAGCCGGTTGGATTTCGCGGCTGCGATGGGGGGACAGTGTGCACCACGTTGGCCCGCTTCGTGACCACTACGGAAAAACGCCCGACAATCCAAGAATGGGAGTTGCAGGCTTAGTGGTCGCACGGCAACCTGAATGTCCGATCTGACTCACCGTCGCCTTAGGGTCGCTCTCGGTCGCCAACTCCCCGACCGGTTCGGCCCCGATCTCACGCAGTCCATGCGTGTGTGTTCGGAGGATGACTATGCCGGTGTTGACGGAAGACGTCCGTCATTACTGCGTTCAACTCTCGGCCTCGGACCGGGGTGTCCGGATGGCCCGCGGGGAGGTGGAACACCTGCTGCGGACCTGGGACATCGGCGAACTTGCCGACGTCGCAACGCTGTTATTGAGCGAGTTGCTGACCAACGTGCTGATCCACGTCGGCCCGGGGTCCTGGCACTCGCTGACCGTGCGCCACGACGGCTCGTGTCTGCGCGTCGAGGTGCGCGACGCCTGTCCGAGGCTGCCGGCGTCGCGCGGCGGGGGGCTCGACGACGAGTTCGGCCGCGGGCTGGCGCTCGTGGAGTGCCTCGCGCACACCTGGGGCGCGGACGCACTCCCGAACGGCAAGGTCGTCTGGTTCACCCTCAGGGGCGACGGCTAAGTTCACCCGATCAGGTGAAGTTGGCGCGGGCCTCCCGGCACTCCTCGGCGAAGGCCAGGATTCGGAGGTGATAGGCCCGCGCCGCATGGTGGAGGCTCATGTTGTGCCCGACGCCGGGCTGCGTGTGCAGTTCGACGCGCGGCGCCTGCACGAGCAGGCGCCCGGCCTCGGCCAGGGCCTCCGGGCCCGCCTGGTTGGAGTTCTCGAACTCGGCGATCGTCCAGTGCACGGGCACCCGTACCTTGCCCAGCACACCGGGAATGGTCTCCGGGTTGTCCCGGGCGTCGATGAACTCGGCCATCGGGACCGGTGCGACGATGCGGCCTTCGCGGGTGAGCAGCGCGGGGTCGAACGAACCGGGCGGGCCGAAGAAGGTCGCCGAGCCGGTGCCGGGCCCGCGCATCGGCGGCACCATGTCCCAGCGGTCGGTCGGCACCGCGGCCATCGCGGCGGACTTCTCCGCGCTGTAGCGCAGTGGCACGCCGCCTGCCGCGATGCCCAGCAGCGCCCGGCCGTCGTCGCTCGCGCCCATGCGCAGCGCGAGCAGTGCCCCCATCGAGTGGGCGGCGAGGAAGACGCCGCCGCCGTGGTCGTCGCCGAGGTGCGCGGGCAGCGCGTCGATCAGCCCGAACACCACGCCCACCTGGTGGTCGAGGTTCTGGCGGTCGCGCGGCATCCCGGCCGAGGCGCCGTACCCGGGCCGGTCGATGGCCAGGACGGTCCAGCCGAGTGCGGCCCCGAGCACCAGGAGCGAGGCCTCGCCGGCGTTGTCGCGGTGCCAGTACGCGGCGCGCGAGCCGCCGCCGTGCAGGGCCAGGACCGTCCCCCGCCCGGGGCCCGCGGCGGGCCTGGCCAGGAGCCCGGAAAGGCGTACGTCGCCCACGTCGTAGTGGACCGTCTCGACCTGGTGCTGCATGCGTGCGCCGACCTCCGCGTGATCTCTCCCTCCGATGACACCACATACGTCATTGACGGTGTCATGACCCCCTTCACATAATGAACTCTCATTAGTTCGCCGTCGGGCACCCGGCAGGGCACGTGGCAGCGCATGCGACCGGGCACGCGACAGGCACGCGACAAGGCATCCGGAACGCATACGGCAACGCACACGACACGGCACGGGAGTAGGGGCCATGAAGCACGAGGACGTCGTTAGCACGGGCCGCCGGATCATCGACCACCTGGCCGAACGCACGCTCGACCTCGGCGAGGCGCCGCTGCGCGTGGACGCCTCGGTCTTCACCGACCCCGAGCGCCTGGCCCGCGAACGCGAGGTGCTGTTCCGGCGTACGCCGCAGGTGGTCGGCTGGGCCGGCGACGTCGCCGAGCCCGGCGACTTCCTGGCGCGCGACGTGGACGGCGTGCCGGTCCTGGTGACGCGCGACCAGGACGGCGAAATGCACGCGTTCCTCAATGCCTGCACGCACCGCGGGATGCCGGTCGCCGCCGAGGACTCCGCGCGCGAAGGCACCGAGGGGACGGGCTGCGGCAGCGCGCGCCGGTTCATCTGCGGCTACCACGGCTGGCAGTTCGACTCGGCGGGCTCGCTGGTCGGCCTGCCGTCGCGACCGCAGTTCCCCGGCATCGACCCGGATGGGTTCGGCCTCAAGAAGCTGCCGGTGGCGATCTCCGCGGGCCTGATCGTGGTCGGCCTGCGGCCGGACGTCGAGGTCGCGGGCGCGCTCGACGACGTGGCCGACGCGTTCGCGGGCTTCCCGTACGACCGCACCCGCACGGTCGTCAACGAGACGTTCAGGCTCAAGGCCAACTGGAAGCTCACCGTCGACATCAACCTCGAGGGCTACCACATCCCCTTCCTGCACAAGGCCACGATCCACGGCATCGTGCTCAACAACGGCATCGTCGACACGTTCGGCCCGCACAGCCGGTTCGCGGTGCCGATCGCCGGCTTCGAGTCGCTGGCGGCGCTGCCCGAGGAGAACTGGCCGGCCCGGCTGCCGATGGTGAACGTGCAGACGGTGCTGCCGTCGACCGTGCTGCTGGAGAGCCCGCTGAGCACGACGATGCTGCGGATCTACCCGGGACAGGTGCCGGGCGAGTCGTACATCACCATGACCGAGGGCACGTGGGACCCGCTGGACGAGCAGAGCATCGCCACCGCCCGCAACAACCACGAGACCAACAAGCGCGTGTTGCGGAACGAGGACTTCCCGGGCGCCGAGGCGTGTCAGCGCGGGTTCGCGTCGGGCCTGGACACGATGGTGGTCGGGATGGGCGAATCGGCCGTCGCGCACTGGCACAACGTGTGGGACAAGGCGCTCGCCGACGCGTCCTGACCGCACCCCGAAATCGTCCTTGCGGGCCCGGCGGCTCCTCCGCGTCGCCGGTCCCGCACGGACCCGGGACCGACCGGGACGAACCCGGCCAGACTCAGGGCGAACCCGCGCGGCCCGGGGACGCGTCCGCGACGGCGCTCAGCGCGCGACCGGAGCCAGCGTCGCCGCCAGGAACATGTCGACCAGGTTGCCCACGAACAGCTCGGGGGCGATCTGCGTCGGCCTGCCCGCGAACTCCAGCAGCCGCGCCCGGTCGGCGAGCGCGTGCAGCACCATCGTGCCGCCGACGCGCATCCGCTCGGGCCGCAGCAGCGCCGGGACGTGGTGGCCGTGCTTCCAGATGCGCGCGTACGCCTCGTCCGCCAGCGTCTGCGTCAGTAGCTCCCGCACCTCGGGCGCGCTGCGCGACGGGTCGGCCATCAGCTCGGCGGTGATGCGCAGGAACGCGCGGCCCCGCCAGTCGCCGTCCAACTGCTCGGCCAGCGGGAGCACGAACGCCTCGGCCGACCTGCGCACCTTCTCCGGGTGTGCGTCGGCCAGCGCGAGCAGTTCGTCGCGCCGCGCCCGCACCTGGGGGATGTGCCGCTCCAGCATCGCGCGCAGCAGGCCCTCGCGGGAGCGGAAGTGGTACTGGAGCGCGGACGCGTTGCGCTGCCCGGCCGCGGTGTTGATCTCGTTGAGCGACACCGCGGCGATGCCGCGCTCGGCGAACAGCCGGGCGGCGCTGTCGAGCAGTTCTCGGCGCGTGGCCTCTGGATTGCGTCCCACGAGTGTTGAAACTAACGGACCCCGTACTTAATGTGCACTCATCAATTGCGTGCCCGCCGCCACACGCTCCGAAGCCGCACTCCGCGGCCCGGGGCCGCACGTGAGAGGACCGCCATGGGGACGCCCCTGTTCGCGATATCCGCCGACTCGCATGTCACCGAGCCCGGCGACTGCTACCTCGACCGCATCGACCCGGCCTTCCGCGACCGCGCGCCCGTCGCCACGACCGACCCGCGCATGGGGGCGGTGATGGACATCGACAACGGGCGCAGCCGCATCCCGTACGGCATGGTGGCGGCCGCCGGGCGGCCCCCGGAGACCGTCGGCCCGTTCGAGTACACCGACTGGGACCAGCTGCACCAAGGCGGTTGGGACCCCGTCGCCCGGCTCGCCGAGCAGGACCGGGACGGCGTCGCCGCCGAGGTCGTGTACCCGTCGGTCGGCATGCTGCTGTGCAACCACCCGGACGCGGACTACAAGAAGGCGTGCTTCGACGCGTACAACCTGTGGATGGCCGAGGAGTTCGCCGGGCACGCCCCCGACCGCCTGATCGGCATGGGCCAGACCGCGCTGCGCAGCGTCGAGGAAGGCGTCGACGACCTCGCCCGCATCAGGGAACTCGGCCTGCGCGGCGTCATGATGCCCGGCCACGCCGCCTGCGAAGGCGAAGCCGGCGACTACGACGACCCGCGCTGGGACCCGCTGTGGCGCGCCGCCGCCGACCTCGGCCTGCCGCTCGCCTTCCACATCCTCACGTCCGGCAACGACCAACTCGGCGCGCAGCAGTACCGCGGGCCGAAGATGAACAGCTTCCTGGGCATCATGCGCGGCTGCCAGGACGTCATCGGCACGATGGTGTTCGGCGGCGTCTTCGACCGCGAGCCGCGCCTGAAAGTCGTGTGCGTCGAGGCGGACGCCGGCTGGATGCCGCACTGGATGTACCGCGCCGACCACGCCGTCCGTTACCACGGCAACTGGCTGGGCGACCGCGCGCTCGGCCGGCTGCCCAGCGAGTACATCCGCGACCACGTCTACCTGACGTTCCAGGACGACGCGGTCGCGTTCCGGGTCACCGATCTGATGGACCACCGCCGTCTGATGTGGGCCAACGACCACCCGCACTCCGATTCGACGTTCCCGCACTCGCAGCAGGTGCTCGCGGACCACACCGCGCACCTGGCCGAGGACGTGCGCGACGACATCCTGTGGCGCAACTGCGCCGAATTGTACGGGCTTTCCCTCCCTCACCGGGCCCCCGAGACCGGCGAGTCCCCCGCACGAAAGGACATACCGGCATGACCGCTGACAGGACCGCCGACCTGGTGATCACCGGTGGCACGGTGGTGGACGGCACCGGCGCGGCACCGTACGCGGCCGATGTCGCGGTCACGGACGGTCGCATCTCGGCCATCGGCCAAGGGCTGACCGGCCGTCAGACCCTGGACGCCACCGGCCACATCGTGGCTCCGGGCTTCATCGACATCCACACCCACTACGACGCGCAGGTCTTCTGGGACCCGGCGCTGACGCCGTCCTGCTTCCACGGCGTCACGACCGTCGTCGCGGGCAACTGCGGCTTCTCCATCGCCCCGACACGCCCCGAACACCACGGCGTGATCGCCCGCACCCTGGAGAACGTCGAGGACATGGACGTCGCCACTCTGGAGGCCGGAATCCCCTGGGATTTCAGCGACTTCCCGGGCTACCTGGACTCGGTCGAGCGGCGCGGCGTGGGCCTCAACTACACCGCGTACATCGGCCACACCGCGCTGCGTCTGTACGTGATGGGCATGGACGCCTACGAACGCGCCGCCACCGCACCGGAAGTCGCGGAGATGGGCGAGGTGCTGCGCACCTCGCTGCGCGCCGGGGCCGCCGGGTTCGCCACCAGCTTCGCGAAGACCCACCGCGGCATCGACGGCAAGCCGGTGCCCTCGCGCCTGGCCGACCGCGCCGAGATCGACGCGCTCCTCGCCGTGGTACGCGAAGAGCGGCGCGGCGTCGTGGAGTTCACCCCGGGCGAGCAGCTCGGCATCGACGACCTGTACGAGATCCAGCCGGACATCGGCGTCCCGTTCACCTACACCGCGCTGATGACCACACCCACCGGCGCGCACGAGCGCCTGGTCCAGCTCAACCGCGACGGCTGGGCGAAGGGCGCCCAGGTCTGGCCGCAGGTCAGCCCGCGGCCGCTGACCTTCTCCTTCACCCTCGCCGAGCCCTTCACCCTCAACTCCAACCCGGTCTTCGGCGAGCTGATGGCGGGCGGCGCGGACGAGCGGCGGGCGGCGTACGCCGACCCGGCCTTCCGCGAGCGGGCGCTCGCCGCCTGGCAGGCGGAAGGCGCGTTCCTCGTCCCCCGCTGGGGCACGTACACCGTCGACGAGTCCTCGGCCCACCCGGAGCTCCTGGGCCGCCCGCTCACCGACATCGCCGCCGAACGCGGCACCGACCCGTTCCACACCCTGCTCGACCTCGCACTCGACGAGCCCGGCCTCAACCTGCGCATGCGCTGCGTCCTGGCCAACGACGACGTCGACGCGCTCCTCGGCATCCTCGCCGAGGAGAACTGCACCCTAGGCCTGTCCGACGCCGGCGCCCACGTCGGCCAGCTCTGCGACGCCCCGCAGGCCACGGACTTCCTCGGCAAGTGGGTCCGCGAACGCGACCTCATGCCGGTCGAGCGGGCGGTCCGCAAGCTGACCGGCGTCCAGGCCGACATTCTCGGCCTCACCGACCGCGGCTACCTGCGCCCCGGCTACTGGGCCGACGTCGTCGTCTTCGACCCGGCCACCGTCGCCCCCGGCCCCATCCGCCGCGTCCGCGACTTCCCCGCGGACGGCGAACGCCTCACCGCCGACCAGCCCACCGGCATCCGCCACGTCCTCGTCAACGGCCACGCCATCCAAATAGACGGCACCCGAACCGCCAACGCCGGCCTCCCCGGCCAGGTGGTCCGAGTCCCCGTCCGCAACTGACCCCGCCCACGACAACGAAGCCCGTCCCACCTCCGCACCGTGGCGGCCGCGGGACGGGCTTCGCCCATGACTCAGTCGGCCTGCCCTGCGGGCACCACCCACTGCGTGGGTTGCCCGGTGATGCTCGCGATCATGTCGTAGTCGCCGTCGTAGTGCAGCACAACAAGGTCATGTCGCTCCGCGGCAGAGGCAATCAGCGCATCGGCCATCGACAAGGTGCGGTGGAAGCCCTTCTCGATCGCCCGAACCTGCACCTCTCGGACACGATCCCAGACCTCATCGCCGCAGTGGACGTAGTCGAATCCACTCAGGAGCCGCCGCATACGCCGGGCCTCGTCAAGGCTGCGTGCGCTGTAGAGAACCTCATACTCGACGACGCCGGTGACGGCCAAGAGTCCTCGGTGGGACAGGTCGCTCAAAACCTCGCCAACTGCCGGTCGATTCCAGCGGGCCAGCGCCGACTTGTCCACCAGGTAGCGGCTCGTGGTCACCCGGCGTCCGGCCTGGGCTCGCGCTCAAGCAGGTCGAACTCTCCATCAATGATCGCCTGGGCGAACGCCTGGCGCCTTGCCAGCTTCACCGCCTCCAACAGGGCAGCGTTGACAGTGGCGACCTTCGTTGCGGTACCGAAGTGTTCCTGCGCCTCAGCCAGGAGTTCGTCATCCACATCAATCACAGTGCGGCTCATAGTCGACCTCCCGACAGCAACGTTACGACGTCACTCGTCATGACAAGTAGCGAGCGAGACCACGATATCAAGCAGTCACTCCGCCTGATATCAACCTGCGCGACAGCGTGCGATACGCTGGCGTCGCTCGCGAACCTGTGTAGTTCGCATGGAAGGGCGTCCTTGGCCGGGCGCCCTTCCGCTTTTCCGGCGCCGACGGCGGTCGCTGTCAGCCGACGTCGTAGATGCTGTGCTCGCTCAGATCAGGCGCGCCCGGTGCCTCCGCTCGGCGTCCTCCACCGCCCCCCGCTACGGGCGCGTTCGAAGTGGCGGCTGATGCGCGCGGCACGCTCCTGGTGCTCGGCGTAGTACCGGAGGGCGAGACCGACCGCCTCCTTCTTGGTTTTGGCGTTGGACAGCGCCTTGACACGTTCCAAGGCATCGTCGTCGATGTCGATCTGCGTGACGGACACGGCCGCTCCAGCGACTGTTGGTTATGTACAAAAAGGAGCACACGACCAACATCAAGCGGGTTCCTTGGCCGGGTGCCCTTCCGCTTTTTTGGTGCTGTTGCTTCCCGCGGCCTTCCTGCGGCCCTGCGGTGGTTTTCGGCCACCTGTCGGTGGCCGCTCGGGTTATGGGGCGGTGAGGGCCCAGGCGTCGGCGATGATGCGGGCCAGGTCGGGGTGCTCGGGCTTCCAGCCGAGGAGGTTGCGGGCGCGGTCCGCGGAGGCGACGAGGACGGCCGGGTCGCCGGGGCGGCGCGGGGCCTCGACCGCGGGGATCGGGTGGCCGGTGACCAGGCGCGCGGTCTCGACGACCTCCAGGACGGAGAACCCGACGCCGTTGCCGAGGTTGCAGATCTCGTGGCGGCCGGGCGCGGCCGCGTCGAGGGCGAGCACGTGCGCACGGGCCAGGTCGGCGATGTGCAGGTAGTCGCGGACGCAGGTGCCGTCGTGGGTCGGCCAGTCGGTGCCGTTGACCTGAATGTGCTCCCGTACGCCCTCGGCGACCTGCAGCACGATCGGGATCAGGTGGGTCTCGCGGACGTGGCGTTCGCCCAGCCCCGCGTACGCGCCGGCGACGTTGAAGTAGCGCAGCGACACCGCGGCGAGGCCGTAGGCGTTCGCGTACGAAGTGAGCAGGTGGTCGACGGCCAGCTTCGAGGCGCCGTACGGGTTCGTCGGACGCGTCTCGGCCGTCTCGGGGATCGGCGTGGTCGCCGGCTCGCCGTAGACCGCAGCGGTCGAGGAGAAGACGAAGCGCGGCACGTCGTGCTTGCGGACCGCGTCGAGGAGGGCCAGTGTCCCGCCGACGTTGACGTGCCAGTACTCGGCGGGGTCGGCGACCGAGTCGGCGACCAGCGAGCGCGCCGCGAAGTGCAGGACGCCGTCGTGGCGTTCGGCGGCCAGGACCAGCCCCGCGTCGGCGACGTCGCCCTCGACGAACCCGGCGCCCGGCGGGACCGCGTCGCGGTGCCCGGTGGACAGGTCGTCCAGGACCGTGACGTCGTGTCCGGCCGCCAGCAGAACCGCCGTGGTCACCGAGCCGATGTAGCCGGCCCCGCCGGTGACGAGAAGTCGCATCTGATCCACCTTCGCTTGTGCGCCGAGTGACCAGGATGCGCCGCGGGCCTGAGATCCCGCTGAGAAACCGGTGATCGTCCGGTGAGCGGTCCGCCGGTCCGGTGCCGGCGATCGCCCGGTTCGGCGGGTCACGCTTGGTTCCGAGCCTTGACACTGTGCGCGGTACGCGTCAGTCTCACTGCTGTGAGAGCGCTCTCACAGCAGGATAGAGCGCTCCCGCAGCAGGCTTTGCCGCGCCCTTCTCCACGCGCTGAACCACCGCACGGCTCACGATCCTCCGCGCGTGGCACCGCGCATACGAACGCGCGGCACACCACGCAGCACCCGCGCACAGCTTGAGCACGCCCGCACGGCTTCAGCAAGCCCGCATTTCCGGTACGCCGCCCAACCCGCACGCCTGCTCGTCCGCACGTCCGCACATCCGCACGCCCACTCCCGCCTGATCCCCGTCCCAGGAGGTCCCCCATGCGCTTGCCTTCCGGCCGCTCCAGAACGCTGGCCGTACTGTGCGCCGCCGTCCTCGCCGGCTCCGCCCTGGCCGGCTGCGGCTCCGACGACGACGACAAGGACCCGTCCGCCTCCGGCGACCCCGGCGGGCAGATCACGCTCAGCGTCGGCCTGTTCGGCTCGTTCGGCTTCGAAGAGGCCGGTCTCTACAAGGAGTACGAGGCCCTCCACCCGAACATCAAGATCAAGCAGAACGCCACCCAGAAGGAAGAGGTCTACTGGCCGGCGCTGCAGACGCGTCTCGGCGGCGGCGGTGACCTCGACGACATCCAGGGCATCGAGGTCGGCCGCATCGTCGACGTGGCGAACAACCAGGCCGACAAGTGGCTCGACCTGAACACCCTCGGCGCGCAGACGCAGACCGCCGAATACTTGGGCTGGAAGTCCAAGGCGGCGACCACCCCGGACGGCAAGGTGCTCGCGCTCGGCACCGACATCGGACCGATGGCCATCTGCTACCGCACCGACCTGTTCCAGCAGGCCGGACTGCCCACCGGCCGCGACGAGTTGGCGCAGCGCTGGTCGACGTGGGAGGGATACCTCGACGTGGGCCGCCAGTTCGCGGCGAAGGCGCCGAAGGGCTCGGCGTACATGGACAGCGTCACCGGCATGTACAACGCCATGATCGGGCAGCAGCAGACCTTCTACTACGACGCCTCGGGCAAGCTGATCTACGACACGAACCCGGCCGTCCAGAACGCCTTCAACCTGTCCGCGAAGGCGGCACAGGACGGACTGAGCGCCAAGCTCGTGCAGTTCCAGACCGACTGGGACCAGGCGTTCGCCAAGGGCGGCTTCGCCACCGTCTCGTGCCCGTCGTGGATGATCGGCTACATCAAGGAGAAGGCCGGCGACGCGACGCAGGGCAAGTGGGACGTCGCCGCCGCACCCGGCGCCACCGGCAACTGGGGCGGCTCGTACCTCGCGATCCCCAAGGGGGCCAAGCACGCCAAGGAGGCGTACGAGCTGCTCACCTGGCTGACCGCGAAGGAGCAGCAGGTGAAGCTGTTCGAGAAGCGCGGCTCGTTCCCGTCCCGCACGACGGCCATCTCGCAGGTCGCCGGGACGACCGACCCGTACTTCAACAACGCGCCCATCGGGCAGATCTTCAGCAAGTCCGCGGAGGCCATGCCCGCGCAGACGCTCGGCGTTCGCGACAACGACGTGAAGGTGGCGATCCAGAACGCCCTGAACGCCGTGGAGGCGCAGGGCGTGAAGCCGGATGACGCCTGGAAGGACGCCAAGGCGTCGGTCAAGGCCGCACTCGGCTGAGCCCGGGCCGACCGCGCCGGGGCCGTCACGGCCCCCGCCGTTCGCACGGCATCACGCCGTCCGGCACGGCCCCGGCGCCGGCCCTCCGTTCCGCCGAATCACCCGCCGCACCGCGTCACCCCTCCCCCGCGACCCGAGGACTTCCCGCATGGCCGTCTCGTCCCCGGCAACGGTGCCGACCCGCCGCCAGTTGTGGCGGCGGCGCGGCACCAAGGCCGCACCGTACGCGTTCGTCGCCCCCTTCTTCGTGTTCTTCGCGGCGTTCGGGCTGTTCCCGCTGATCTACACGGGCTACGTCTCGTTGCACCGCGTACGGCTGCAGAACCCCGACGCGATGGCCTGGGTCGGCCTCGACAACTACACGACGCTGCTGAAGGACGAGTTCTTCTGGAACTCGCTCAAGAACACCTTCACCATCGGGGTCATCTCGACGGTCCCGCAGCTGTGCCTCGCCCTCGGGCTCGCGCACCTGCTCAACTACCGTCTGCGCGGCCGGACCTTCTTCCGGGTCGTGCTGCTCCTGCCGTACGCGACCTCCGTGGCCGCGGCGACTCTCGTCTTCGCCGGCCTGTTCGGCCGCGACTACGGCATGCTCAACTGGGCGCTCGGCCTCGTCGGCGTCGACCCCGTCGACTGGTTCAACGAGAAGTGGCCGTCGCAGATCGCCGTTTCGACGATCGTGACGTGGCGCTGGACCGGCTACAACGCGCTCATCTACCTCGCCGCCATGCAGGCCATCCCGCGCGACCGCTACGAGTCCGCGATGATGGACGGCGCCAACGCCTGGCGGCAGTTCCGCCACGTGACGCTGCCGGGACTGCGCCCGACGATCATCTTCACGATCATCGTGTCGACGATCGGCGCACTCCAGATCTTCGGCGAGCCGCTGCTGCTGCAAGGCGGCACCACCGGCATGAACGGCGGGGCGTCGCGCCAGTACCAGACCACCGGCCTCTACATGTACCAGACCGGTTGGCAGTACTTCTCGCTCGGCAAGGCCGCCGCCATCGCGTGGCTGCTCTTCCTCGTCATCGTCCTGGTGATCGGCGCCAACGCGGCGATCGCCCGCTACCGCTCCAAGCTGACCGCGGCCAAGTCGCGGAACGGGAAGGGGTGACCGACGTGACCGACATGACCGCCGCGACCGCGAGCCCGATTACCGCCAAGTCCCGTGTCGACAGCGTGGATTCGCCGCCCGCCGAACGACGCGCCAAGCGGCGGCGCCCGCGCGCCCACGACCGGGCCGGGGTCGTGACGTACGCGATCCTCATCTTCGCCACCGTCGTCTCCGCCTTCCCCTTCTACTGGTCCATCGTCGCCGCCACCCGCTCCAATGCCGAGATCAACTCGGTGCCGCCGCCGTTCCTCCCCGTCGGCGGGCTCACCGACAACTTCGAGCGCGCGAACGAGCAGGCGAACATCACCAAGGCACTGGTCAATTCGACGATCGTGTCCGGAACGGTCGCGCTGGGTACCGTGCTCGCCTGCACGCTCGCCGGATTCGCGTTCGCGAAGCTGCGGTTCCGCGGCCGCGGCGCACTCCTGTCGTTCACCGTCGCGACGATGATGATCCCGCCGCAACTCGGCCTCATCCCGCTGTACATGATGATGGCGAAGCTCGGCTGGGGGAACGAGCTCCAGTCGGTGATCCTGCCGACCCTGGTCACCGCGTTCGGCGTCTTCTTCATGCGGCAGTACCTCGCCGAGGCGCTGCCGGACGAGCTGATCGAGGCGGGACGCGTAGACGGCGCCTCGTACTTCCGGATCTTCTGGCGCATCGTGATCCCGATCGCGCGCCCCGCGATGGCGGTCCTCGGCCTGCTGACCTTCATGACCACCTGGAACGACTTCTTCTGGCCGATCATCGCGCTCAGCCAGGACAACCCCACCGTGCAGGTGGCCATCAACTCGCTCGGCGGCGGCTATGTGCCGGACCAGTCGGTCATCCTCGCCGGCACCGTCCTGGGCACGCTGCCCGTCCTGGTGGTCTTCGGCCTGCTCGGCCGCCAGATCGTCGGCGGCATCATGCAGGGCGCCGTGAAGGGCTGACCTCCGCCCGCCGTGCCACCACCCCCCACCAACTCCCCGCACAGAGAAGGACGACGCGTGCGTACGACCGCCGACGAAGACTCCCCCGCCAGCGCGCTGCCCGGCGGGCAAGCCGCCCCCGCCCAACTCGCCGCCGCCCTGCCCGCCGGGTTCCTGTGGGGCGCGGCAACCGCCTCCTACCAGATCGAGGGCGCCGTCGCCGACGACGGGCGCTCGCCGTCGATCTGGGACACCTTCTCGCGTACGCCCGGCCGCGTGCACAACGGGGACACCGGCGACGTCGCCGCCGACCATTACCACCGGTACCGCACCGACGTCGGCCTGATGCGCGAACTCGGGTTGTCCGCCTACCGCTTCTCCGTCGCGTGGTCGCGCGTGGTCCCCGAGCCGGGCGGTCGGCCGAACGCGCGAGGGCTGGCCTTCTACGACCGGCTCGTGGACGCCATGCTGGAGGCCGGTGTCGTACCGGCGCTCACGCTCTACCACTGGGACCTGCCGCAGTACCTCCAGGACGCCGGCGGCTGGACCAACCGCGACACCGCCGCGAGGTTCGCCGAGTACGCGGAGGCCGTGGGCCGGGCGCTCGGCGACCGCGTACCCATGTGGACGACGCTCAACGAGCCGTGGTGCGCGGCGTTCCTCGGTTACGCCTCCGGGGTGCACGCGCCCGGCATCACCGATCCCGCCGCCGCGCTGACGGCCCATCACCACCTGCTCCTCGCACACGGCGAGGGTGTGGCCGCGCTGCGTGCCGTACTGCCCGCGGGCCGACGGATCTCGCTGGTCCTGAACCCCGCGGCGGTACGCGCGGCCTCGGACGACCCGGTCGACGTGGACGCCGCGCGGCGCATCGACGGACTGGCCAACCGGATCTTCCTCGGTCCGGTGATACGCGGCGCCTACCCGGCCGACGTGCTGGCCGACACCGCGTCCCTGACCGACTGGTCGCACATCCGGGACGGCGACCTGGCCGCGATCTCCCGGCCGATCGACGAGATGGGCGTCAACTACTACACGCCCTCACTCGTCGGCGGGGGCGCGAAGCCGGGCGAGCCGCGCAACGACGGCCACGGCGTCAGCGCGCACTCGCCCTGGCCCGGCTGCGACGACGTGCGGTTCCGGCACGCGCCCGGGCCGCGGACCGCGATGGACTGGCCGGTGGACCCGACCGGGCTGTACGACGTGCTCATGCGGGTGCGGGCCGAAGCCCCCGGGCTGCCGCTGCTGGTCACCGAGAACGGGGCGGCGTACGACGACACCGTCGGCCCCGACGGCACGGTCGCCGACCCGGGCCGGCAGGCGTACATCGCCGCCCACCTGGCGGCAGTCGCCCGGGCCGTCGCGGACGGCGCCGACGTGCGCGGCTACTTCGTGTGGTCGCTGCTGGACAACTTCGAGTGGGCGTACGGCTACGCCAAACGGTTCGGCATCATCCACGTGGACTTCGCATCAGGTCGCCGTACCCTCAAGGACAGCGCGCACTGGTACGCGTCGGTCATCGCCGCACACCGCGGCCGCAACGGGAACGGGGAGCCGCAGGGTGCCTGACGAGACGACGCCGGGAGGGGCGCCGGACGGACCGTCGGACGGGTCGCCGGTCGGTTCCGCGGCCGGTTCCACCGCCGGTTCCGCGGTCGGTTCGGCGGTCGGTTCGGCGGTCGGTTCGGCGCGGGCGACCGGTACGGCGCCGCCCCCGCCGGACGCCCCCACCCTGGAGACGGTCGCCGCGGTGGCCGGGGTCTCGCGCGCCACCGTCTCGCGCGTGATCAACAACTCGCCGAAGGTCAGCCCGCAGGTCCGCGAGGTCGTCGAGGCGGCGATCGCGAAAACCGGGTACGTGCCGAACCGCGCCGCACGGACCCTGGTCACGCGGCGGACCGACTCGGTGGCGCTGGTCATCCAGGAGCCGGAGACCCATCTGTTCGGCGACCCGTACCTGACCGGCATCGTACGCTCGGTGAGCGAGGAACTCTCGGGCACCGACACGCAGTTGGTCCTGATGATGGTCCGCACGTCCGCCGACCAGCAGCGCCTGGAGCGCTATTTGCGCGGCGGACACGTCGACGGGGCGCTGCTCGTCTCGCTGCACGGCGACGCGATGCTGCCGAACCGCCTTGTCCAGGCGGGAATCCCCGTGGTGGTCGGCGGTCGGCCGCTCGGCCGCGCCGAGGGCATCACGTACGTCGACGCCGACAACGTGGGCGGCGCCCGGCTTGCCACCCGCTACCTGCACGAGCGCGGTCGGCGGCGGATCGCGACCATCGCCGGGCCGCAGGACATGTGCGCGGGCATCGACCGGCTGAAGGGCTACCTGGACGAGGTCGACGGCGAACCGGTCGTGGTGCACGGCGACTTCACGCGCGACTCGGGCACTGCGGCGATGCGCGAACTGCTGCGTACCGCCGACGACGTGGACGCCGTCTTCGCGGCCTCCGACCTCATGGCCGCGGCGGCCGTGTCGGTGCTGCGCGAGTCGGGCCGCCGCGTCCCGGAGGACGTCGCGGTCGTCGGGTTCGACGACGTCGAGGCCGCGCTGTGGTCCGACCCGCCGCTGACGACCGTGCACCAGCCGGTCCACGAGCAGGGCCGACGCATGACGCGCCTGCTCCTCGACCACGTCGTCGCGGGCAGCGGGGCCGAGCCGGTGATCCTGCCCACCCACCTCGTGACCCGCGCGTCGGCCTGACCCGCACAGCGGGCAGGGCGTGGGGCGGAGAGGCCTGGGGCAGAGGAGCGTGAGGCAATGGGCGTGGGACGCGCCCGCGCTCGCACCGGGCATGCTGGGGGGCGGACCGGACGGGAGAGACGCCGCATGCCCTACAAGCCGCCGAAGTACCCCCAACAGCCTCTGTACGCGCGCTTCGAGGACGTCCCCGAAGGACTGCTGACGCCGGAGCAGTTGGCCGGCCTGCCGTACCCCCGGGTGCCCGGCGGCCGCGTACGCGGGCAGGTACGCACCCCGGAGTACCGCGTCCTGCCGCTGTACGCTCTCGCCGAATGCCCACCGATGGCGCACGAGTGCGCCGACTGCGGTGCGTTCTGCGAGTCACCGTGCACGTGGGTCGACAACCGGCCGCTGTGCGAGACCTGCGACCACATCGTGCGGCTGCGCGACGCCCAACGCGCCAACATGCGCCTGCGGGCGATGTACATCGAAGCCGCCCGGGCGGATCTGGCGGACGAAACCCTGGCCGTGCTGGCGGTACGACTCGTCGGCGCCGTCCCGGTCCCCGGCCGCGGCCCGGAACACACCCGTCCCGCCGCCGGGCACATCGAGGTCATCGATCGCGAAGGTCGGCCACTGGCAGGCGTGTTCACGCAACTGATCCCGTCCACCCACCCCGACGCCCCGGCGGACGCACTCCCCGCCCAGCAGGGCGCCGACGAACTGCGCGCCGCCCTCGCGGGACGCCGCCTGGTCTTCTGGCATGGCCTCGACAGCGCGGTGAGGCACGTGCACACCGCCGGGCAGGCCCTGCGCGTCGACTTCGGTCTGGCCGAGGACGGTATCTGGGGGCAGTTGAAGGGCAGGGCCGGCCCTCATCCGGCAGCCGTGTGGCGGGGCGACATCGACCCGAGCACCGGCAAACCGCGCCCGCCGACGTCGCCGGTAACCGCCGAGGACCTGCTCGCCCTCGTACGGCAGATGGCCGAGACGCCGCTGCCCGACATCGAAATCCAGCGCCACGAGAACCACTTCCTGCGCCGCGAGCCCAGAGCCGTCCGCGTCGCCGTCACCGGGCGGCCCGCCGCCATCCGCCGTATCGAGGCGGTCCTCTCCGCCACCGGGATGCTCGCCCCGGACGGTTTTGGGAGTCAACTCCGCCCCGTGCAGCCGTCCTTCGACCATCCGGACTTCGGTACGGTCCACCTCCCCGCGGTCGCCTTCGGCAGCGACGAGGAGCCGTAGCCGGGGCGTACGCGGGAATTGGCGGGGCGTCAGGTCCCGCTCGGGGGCCAGGCCAGGCCGGCTCCGGATTCGGGACCGGGACCGGGACCGGGACCGGGGCCGGTCTAGCTCCGACTCCGGCTCCGTCGACGGCCAGGCCCGGGACCGGTCAACGGTCCGGGTTGGGCCGAGCCGACGAGTCGTGTCAGCGGGCCACAGCGGTCGGCCGGGAGGCGGTGGCCCCTGTGGACCCTCTCGACCCCCTGGGACCGTTGGGTCCGTCGGGACCGGGCTCGTTCGGCCCGCTGGACGCGGCCGGTGCGGAAGGCCCGGCAGGCGCGTCGTCGGTCGGAGGACGACGTTCCGAAGCCGAAGCCGAAGCCGTGGCCGGCGCGGGCGATTGCGGGGCGTCCTCGTTCAACAGCCGCTCGGCGGTAAGGGTGTCGGCGGCGGTCACCGTCGTCAGGAGCCCTCCCCCGGCCAGTTCGCACACGGCCCGGCCTACCGCGCTGGGCAGTCGCGGCGTGGTGCCCGGGATGTCCGGGAAGCGCAGCCGACTCGCGACGACCGTGCCCCCCGCGGTACCGGCGGGACCGCGCCAACCGGGCTTGGCGGCCGGGCCGTACGCCGACTGCTGGCGCAGCAGCGGGCGGCTTTCCGCGGCGACGTCCCAGCGCGAGACCGCGTCGCCGCAGGGCTCCGCGGCGCGGCCCAGCACGAGGGTCTCGCACATGAGGAGCCGAGTCGCGCGGCCCAAAGTGACCTTCACCGAGGATTCGTAGCGCGCGCCCGCCGCCACCACGACAGGCTCCGGCAGCCACTCCAGCTCGCCGCCGTCGTCGACCACGATCTCGACGGACTGCCGGGCCGGTTCGCCCGTGCCGGGCAGCACGACGGCGGCAGCGGCGGTGCGGACCGTGAGGCGCGCGCCCGGGCCGACCTCGATGCGTACCGTCAGTTCGTCGCCGCCGAGCGGCCCCGCGGCGCCCGCGACGAAGACCACCTCCGCGCCCGGGCCGGGCACGGAGGCGATGCGGGGCAGCAGCGGCACTTGGCCGCGTACCTCGACGATCCGGGTCACCGGCCCGGAGCCGCGCCCTCCCCGGCGCATCGGCGCCGTCTCCGCCCGGACGACCGCGCCGGCCTCCATCGTCAGGTCACCCCGCCGTGGACGCGGTCGACACCGTCGGCGCCGCGGACGTGCCGCCCGAACTGTCGCCCGAACTGCGGCCTGAGCCGCCGCCCGAGGTGACGCCGGGGGTGACGCCGATCGCGGCGGCCACCGGGACCGCGGTGCCCGTCTGCCAGGCACCGAGTTGGGCGAGCACCCACTCGGTCACCGGCGCCGCCCCCGGTTCGCCGCGGAGGGACAGGAACACCACCGGAGTCCCCGGCCGCATCCGGGCCGCGTCGCGGTCCATGACGCCCAGGTCGGCGCCGACCTGCGGGGCGAGGTCGGTCTTGTTGATCACCAGCAGGTCGGACCGCGTGACGCCGGGACCGCCCTTGCGCGGCACCTTGTCGCCGCCCGACACGTCGATCACGAACAACTGCACGTCGGCGAGGCCCCGGCTGAACGTCATCGTCAGGTTGTCGCCGCCCGACTCGATGACCACCAACTCGAGGTCCGCGTGGGCCGCTTCGAGGTCCTCGACGGCGTCGAGGTTGCCGCTGATGTCGTCGCGTACCGCGGTGTGCGGGCAACAACCCGTCTGCACCGCCGCGATGCGGTCGGCGGCAAGTACGCCCGCGGCCCGCAGGAAGTCGGCGTCTTCGGTGGTGTAGATGTCGTTGGTCACCACCGCGAGCGAGACCTTGCCGACGAGAGCCCGGCACAGCGCCGCCACCAGCGCCGTCTTCCCCGAGCCGACCGGCCCTCCGATGCCCACCCGCAGCGGGCGCGAACCGGGCACCACCGCGGGTACCCGATGCGTGTGCCCGCCACCGCCGGAGCTGCTGTCGTGATCAAGATGCAAAGTGAACGACCTCCTCGCGGGCGTGCAGTTCGGCGCATACGTCCAAGCCCGGTGCGGACCACGCGGGCAGGCGGTCCCAGTCGCCGTCGGCAAGCACGGTGCGGGCCGCGGTCGCGGCCTCCTCGGCGACCTGGTCGCAGTGCCCGGCCATCTCGGCGAGGACGACCGTGACCGCGATCGGGTCGAAGGACAGGAGTTTCACGGCGGCCGAGGCCGGGCCGTTGACGGTGTTGGTGGCGGCCAGTACGGCCGCCTCGCGCTCGTCGAGCCGCGCGCGCGTGGCCGCGGCGCCGAGCACGATCGCGTGGTGCGGCGAGACGCCGAGTGCGGTCCAGGGCTCCTCGGGCCAGGCGGCGCGCGCGATGCGGCGCAGCGAACGGCCTTGGGCGCGCGAGGAGGCGCGGGCGGGTGCGGACGGGGTACGTGCGTCCAATTCGGTGTCGAGTTCCGCCCAGGGCCCGTCCGTGCTCAGCCCGTACGGTCCCGCGACGAGTGCCGCGCATGCGGCGAATGCGGCCTGGACGGATCCGTTTCCGTACAGGCGTCCGAGCAGGAAGTCGGTGAGCGTGTCGAGGTCGTGCACCTCGCCGCGTGCCACCGCGTTCTCGAGTCCGCCGGAGTGGGCGTGCCCGCCCGCCGGGAGTCGTGAGTCGCCCAGGAGGAGAAGTCCTGCCGCCATTGCCAACCACCTCTTACCGTTCTAGCCGTCGATTCCGGGATCTGGCCGGTCACCGCTGCTGTCCACGTCGTCCGTCGACGCTCCTGTCAAGCTACCCGCCCATTGTTAATGGGCCGTCAGAACAGGAAGTAACGCTGCGCCATCGGCAGGGTTGCCGCCGGTTGCGCCTCCACCTTCTCGCCGTCGATGCGCACGGCGAACGTGCCAGGGTCCACCTCGATGTGCGGCATCGCGTCGTTGAGCGGCATCGCGCTCTTGCCGCGGCCCCGCACGTCGGCGACGGACACGAGGCGACGCCGCACGTCGAGCCGGTCGGCGAGCCCCGATTCGAGTGCCGCCGGCGCGACGAAATGCAGGCTCGTCGCGGCGGCGGTACGCGAGGCGGCGCCGAACATCGGGCG
The DNA here is from genome assembly GCF_053592165.1 of Streptodolium elevatio. Taxonomy (NCBI): domain Bacteria; kingdom Bacillati; phylum Actinomycetota; class Actinomycetes; order Kitasatosporales; family Streptomycetaceae; genus Streptodolium; species Streptodolium elevatio. The sequence goes on along the minus strand of NZ_JBSFVE010000013.1, from coordinate 5,025 downwards.
CGGGAGCACCGGTTGCGGGGTGGGGATCGACGCGTTGGCATCGCCCATCGCCGCGTACGCGATGGCGCCGCCCTTGAGCACCGCGTGCGGCCGTACCCCGAAGAACGCCGGCTCCCACAGGACGAGGTCGGCGAGCTTGCCGACCGCGACCGACCCGATCTCGTCGTCGAGCCCGTGCGCGACGGCCGGGCAGATTGTGTACTTCGCCACATAGCGGCGGGCGCGCAAATTGTCTGACACGCCGTCACCGGGAAGAGCACCGCGCCGAACTTTGTTGACGTGCGCCGTTTGCCAGGTCCGCATGATCGTCTCGCCGACGCGTCCCATGGCCTGGCTGTCCGAGCCGATCATCGAGATCGCGCCGAGGTCGTGGAGCACGTCCTCGGCGGCGATGGTCGACGGCCTTATCCGCGACTCGGCGAACGCGAGGTCCTCCGGAACCGACGGGTTGAGGTGGTGGCACACCATGAGCATGTCGAGGTGTTCCTCGACGGTGTTGACGGTGTGCGGCCGCGTCGGATTGGTGGACGACGGGAGGATGTTGGGCATCGAGGCGACGGTGATGATGTCGGGCGCGTGCCCGCCGCCCGCGCCTTCGGTGTGGTACGCGTGGATCGTCCGGTCGCCGATCGCCGCGAGGGTGCCCTCCACGAAGCCGGTCTCGTTGAGCGTGTCGCTGTGCAGGGCGACCTGGACCCCCGCGGCCTCGGCGACGCGCAGGCTCGCGTCGATCGCGGCCGGCGTCGACCCCCAGTCCTCGTGCACCTTGAACCCGGCGGCGCCCGCCCGCAGTTGCTCCCACATCGCCTCCTCGGAGACGGTGTTGCCCTTGCCGAGGAGCACGAAGTTGATCGGGATCTCGTCGAGCGATTCGAGCATGCGCGCGAGGTGCCACGCGCCGGGGGTGACGGTGGTCGCCTTGCTGCCCTCCGCGGGCCCGGTGCCGCCCGCGATCATCGTGGTGACACCCGCGCCCAGTGCCTCGCCGAACTGCTGCGGGCAGATGAGGTGCACGTGGCAGTCGACGGCGCCCGCGGTGAGGATGCGGCCGTTGCCGGAGATGATCTCGGTGGACGGGCCGATCACCAGGTCGGGGTGTACGCCGTCCATCGTGTCGGGGTTGCCGGCCTTGCCGATCCCGACGATGCGGCCGTCGCGGATGCCGATGTCGGCTTTGACGACGCCCCAGTGGTCGAGGATGACCGCGCCGGTGATGACGGTGTCCGGTGCGCCGTCCGCGCGCGTGGCCACGGACTGGCCCATGGACTCGCGGATCACCTTGCCGCCGCCGAAGATCACCTCGTCGCCGCCGGCGCCGTGCGGGCGGCACAGGTCCTCGGTGACCTCGACGACCAGGTCGGTGTCGGCGAGGCGGATGCGGTCGCCGGTGGTGGGGCCGTACAGCAGGGCGTAGCGGTGGCGGTCGATCGAGCTCATTTCTCCACCTCCGACGTCGGAGTCGCCTGCGGGCTCTGTCCGTTGGCGGAGGGTTCGGGGACGGCGGCGGGGGCGGGTGGGCCGGCGGCCGCGGTGCCGCCGGTTGTCGCCGGGGTGGTGCCGGTGCCGTCGGTGCTGCCGGTCTCGTCGGTACCGTCCAGGATGCCGCCGCGACCCGCCTTGAGGCCCGGTACGACGCGTGAGCCGGCCAGCGGCACGAGGGAGACCTCGCGCGCGACGCCCGGCTCGAAGCGGACCGCCGTGCCCGCCGGGACGTCCAACCGCCGCCCCCACGCCGCGCCGCGGTCGAAGTCGAGCGCGTCGTTGGCGGCCGGGAAGTGCAGGTGCGAGCCGACCTGGACGGGCCGGTCGCCGGTGTTGAGCACGCGCAGGACGGTGACCGGGCGGCCGGGGTTGAGCGGCACCGGGTCGGCGCCGAGGAGGAGTTCGCCCGGGACGACGGGACGGGGGGCCTTCGCCCGGCCGCCCGGCGAGCCGGTGCGGGACTTGCCGCCGCTGGGCGTACCGCCGCCGGGAGAACCGGAGTTGGTGCCGCCCGTCGGCGAGGACGCGCCGGTCACGGGATCGGGTGGTGCACCGTCACGAGTTTGGTGCCGTCGGGGAACGTCGCCTCCACCTGCACCTCCCCCAGCATCTCGGGGACGCCGTCCATGACGTCGTCCCGGCCGAGGACGTGGCGCCCGGCCTCCTGGAGATCGGCGACGGACCGTCCGTCTCTGGCCCCTTCGAGCAGGAAGGAGGACAGCACGGCGACCGCCTCCGGGTAGTTGAGTCGCAGCCCGCGGTCCCTGCGCCGCTGGGCGAGATCGGCGGCGTACGAGAGCATGAGGCGCTCTTGCTCGTGCGGGGTGAGCAGCACGCGTCGGTCCCCCGTTCCTCAAGTCGACCGGTGTGTCCTCCTGGCTGACTCGAGAATTCACGGCTCGTGTTACCCGCTGGTGCGGTCATTGTTACCGGGAGGTATCCAAATTTTCATTCCCCGCAATTGGGGTGGCTGACCAGCGGTTTCCCGGGTGAGACGTCGACCACATCGCAGGCACGCCCGGCCGAACGGGTGAGCGGTCGGCGCGCGTTGTCCGATGCACGCGCTCTCACGCGCGCGAATCGGCCCCGTCGGGCACGGGCGTACCTGCGAAGTGACGTTCTGTCAGAAGCCACCGCCCGGCGGGGGTTCGACGGCGTCGGCGGGTTCAAATCCGAACACCTTTCCGAAGAACCACAGTTCGGCCTCGCGGGTGCGGATGATGTTCTCCGCCTTGCGGAAGCCGTGCTGCTCGCCCTCGAAGGCGAGGTAGACGTACGGCAGCCCCTTCGCCTTGACCGCCTCGACGATCATCTCCGACTGCGCGGGCGGCACGACCTTGTCCTCCAGGCCCTGGAACACCGCGAGCGGGCAGGTCAGTTCGGCGGTGTGGTTGATCGGCGACAGCTCCTTGTAGCGGTCCGCGGCCTCCGGGTACGGGCCGACCAGCCCATCCAGGTAACGCGATTCGAACTTGTGGGTGTCGCGCGCGAGTGCCGCCAGGTCGGCGACGCCGAAGTGGTTGGACCCGGCCGCGAACGTGTCGCCGAACGCCAGCGCCGCGAGCGTCGTGAACCCGCCCGCCGAACCGCCCCGGATCGCCAGCCTTCCGGGATCGACGACCCCGGTCGCGGCGAGGTGGCGGGCGGCCGCGTCGCAGTCCTCGACGTCCACAACTCCCCAGGCGTCGTTCAGGAGTTCGCGGTACGGGCGGCCGTACCCGGTGCTGCCGCCGTAGTTCACCGAGACGAGTGCGAAACCGCGCGTCGTCCAGTACTGCACGTCGAGGGTCAGCATCGCCCGGGCCATGGACGTGGGGCCGCCGTGGATCGTGACGAGCAGCGGAGGCAGGGTGCCTTCGGGCGCGCGTACCTCCGGATGGCGGGGGCGGTAGAGGATGCCGTACGCGGTGCGGCCGTCGGCGGACGGGAACGAGATCGGCTCGGGGATCGAGAACCAGTCCGGCGTGACCACCGCGGCGCGGGCCGGACGCAGGCGCTCCAGCAGCGCGTGACCGCCGCCCTCGCGCTCCTCGCCCAAATCGCCGATGTCGGTCTCGGTGTCGTCGATGTCGCGGTCGAAGACCGGGTCGGACTCGTCGGCGACCGGACGCTCGTGCTCGTCCGGCAGCGAGATGCCGAGCGGCTCCGCCTCCTCGGCCGGGCCGGCGCCGATGAGCACGATGTCCGCGCCGCCCTCCGGGCCCGCCGCGACCTGGTCCACCCAGGTCAGGCCGGTCACCATCGCCTGCGGCGGCTGCTCGGGGCGTGCCGGGTCGACGAGGGCCAGATCGTACAGGCCGTCGCTCTCCAGCGCGCACGCCACCCGCCCGTCGGCGAGGAACGCGAACTGCCGCTGGCCGAAGACCCACTGCGGCCCGCCGATCTCGCCGTCCACCGGCGCGACCACCTCGACCTGGCCACCCGCCCCGACACGGTGCAGGTTCCACCACCCGTCGCGGCGGTCCGACGAGAACCACAGCGACCCGTCGGGCGCCCACGTCGGCTGGAGCACCGACTCGCCGGGCCCGCCCGCGATCACCTCGGCACCGGTCAGCTCCGGCACGCCACCGACGACGTCCACGCGCGCGACCACCAGCTCCGTCGCATCCCACGGCATCGCGGGGTGGTCCCACTGCGTCCAGGCGAGCGCGGTCCCGCCGGGCGCCACGCGCGGCGACGAGACGAAGTCGGGGCCGGTCACCAGCACGCGCACCTGCGCGGGATCGGCGACGGCGGCCCCGTCCAAGGGCAGGGCGACCAGCTCGTTGACCGCCTCCCCGTGCGCCTCGACCACCTCCGGCTCGTGGCTCTCACGCACCGCGACGATCCACGCGCGCTCGCCCCACACGCCGGCGGGGACGATCTCGGCGTCCGCGTACCGCCACCCGTGCGCGACGCTCGGCTCCGGCGCCACCGGCACGGGCTCCGCCGCGCCGGGGTCCAGGCGGTAGAGCCGCTGGTCCGCCCAGTTCGCGTACACGAGCACCCCGTCGCGCACGGCCCACGCGCCGCCGCCGTACTCGTGCACGCGCGTACGGGCGGAGACGCCGTCCGGCAGGACGTCCGCCCGCGTCCCGTCCGGCGCGCGCCGCACCAACTGATCGCGCCCGCCCTCCGACGGACGCGACTCCGACCACCAGACATCGCGCCCGTCGACCCGCACCTCGCCCGGTGAAGCGGCACCGACAACCAGCGCCTCCGCGGTGATGGGAGACGGCCAGGACCCGTACGGAAGTTCGGTCTGAGTACTCATGAGCTCGATTCTGTCGTCTTGCCGCGGCACGAGTCCGCCCGCAACCCCGGTACCACCGGACCCTTCCCTCTTCCAACGCCCCGCCCCACCCCCACGTGCCCCACCCCCGCCAACTCACTCCCCCAACCCCATCCCAAAAAATCCAACACCAACCAGCCGAGCCGAGCAGCGCGGCCGACCAGGGCCGTCGAGCAGGCTGGTCGGAGGAGGGCGGTTGAGGAGGGGCCGCCCCGCCGGGGGCGGCGCGGCCCCCGGACGAGCCACTCAAAAGATCGTGATACCGCCAGGTA
>NZ_JBSFVE010000012.1:99525-286253 GCF_053592165.1 Streptodolium elevatio | reverse complement strand
CCCATCACGCCCACGACATGACACGAGGACGGAACCGTTCCATCACCCACGAACGGGCGACATCACATCACCAGAAACGGGACTTAACGCCCTCTCAGAACGCCCGTCTTCGTCAAGGCGGGTGGCATGCGAACTGGATTCTGGGACCGCACTGCCGGTTGGCATCGGCCGTACGCGGACACGGTGGGACAGTCTGGAGGTCACGCTGCTCGGGCACAGGCATCGATCGTGCGACCGAGGTCGGCGCGGCAGACTCCACCGGAACGATGCGATGGACTCCGTTTGCAGCGTTGTCGGTGAGTTCCGAGGGGATCTGCCCAGAGGGGACTGCGGGCCCGCACGCGGGCCGCCGCGTTGTGTCGGGCGTGACCACGTCGGCTCCTCTGCCTTACCGCGACCCTGTGCTTGACGCGCTGGAGGCCGCGTATCAGCTCGACGACATCGCCGAAATGCGCCGCCACTACATGGCCGCCGTCTGGCGTATGTTCCGCAGCGACCTTCACGAGGCCGTGCAACTACGCACCAAGCTCGCCCGATACGACGACCGGCTCAACCGGGCCTGGCGTGCGGAGATCGGCTACAGAGTGGCGTGAATGCTTCGCTTGGGCGCATCGAAGTTCTCGCACGGTCGGGAGAGGACACCGCAGCCACGTACACCTCTCCTCCTGAACATCGATACCGACGTCTGTAGAGATCAACCGCAGGAGCTCGGGCCGCCCGCAACCACCAGACGTAACCGTGCTGTGCTCCTCAGTTCCGCCGCTCCGCGCGCCGCCAGCCTCTGGCCACGGCGTCAGTACCCCCGCCGCCGAACGGCCATACCGCTCCCCCGACTCAACCGGCCGAGCGCCGCCGCCCCACTGAACAAAGTCGAAACGGAGATCACCCATGAGCACCCACGCCACCCCAATAGTCGAAAGCCCAACTCCGATGAGCGCCTACGAGGAGCAGGTGTGGGAAGCGCTCAACGAGCATTGGCAACGCCGCAACAACCGCCGCGGCCTGCCGAATTGGGCGAACACCGCGCTCAGCCGCACCGGCGAGGTCACCGGCAACGCCGTCGGCCGGATCAGAGGCGCGGTGCCTCAAGCGGTCAAGGAACCGATCCGGCGCGCGGGCGACGCGGTGGCGGCCAAGGCCGCGCGCCCGACCATCGAAGCTGTGATAGGACTGCTCGACCTGGTCAATGACTGGGCCCTGGACCTCAACGACCCGACGAGCGTCGAGGCTCTCGCCCGCAAGCGCGGTGTCGAACTCGACAGCTTCACCGAACTGCGGCAGCACGACCTCAAGATCTGCGACCGGCTGTTGACCCGCAACACGCTCAAGTGGCGGACCGTCGGCATGCTCGAAGGTGGCGCCATGGGCGCCCTCGCCCTGGTTCCCGTGGCGGGAATCCCGATTGCGCTCACTGCGGATTTCGCAGTCATCCAGGTCCTGAGCGCGTCGATCGCCGCGCGCATCGCCTACTCGTACGGCTACGACGCCAAAGACCCCGCCGAGCAGGAGTTCATCCAACGACTGGTCCGCCGCTCGTTCATGGCCCAGGCCGCGAAAGCCGAGCCGCTGCGCGACACTTCACGGGCATATAGCGCGATCAAGGGGCGGGTCAGGTGGTCGGAGAAACTCCGCACCGACCACCGTCTCATTGCGTCCCTTGAAAAGCTGCTCCAGCAACTCGGCCCGGCTGGCGCCAGAGTGCCTGTCAAAGACGTTGCCAAGGTCGTACCGGTCGTGGGCGTCGTGATCGGTGCCGGCGTTAACGCCACCGTGCTCGGCCGCGTGGCCGCGGATGCTCAGCGGTACTGCCAGACCCGGTTCCTGTGTGACAAGTACGGACTCCCACTGCCGGAAGCGCTGCATTCCGATGGAGATGAGGACCCGCTGTTCGACGCCTCGTAGGTCATCAACGCCCGTTTCGTTGCGCCAAGTTCGTCGGGTTGGCTGCGACGAACAACGCGCTCGAACGTGGTGGGAACCACCGTTCGGGAACATCAGCCGTACGTACGGCACTAGCCCGCGCCAGTTGCTGCCCATATCGGAACAAGACGCGTCGGGCTGTCCCGAACTCGCTGCCGACCGAGAATCTGGAGCCGGTTCTTTCTCAGCCGGTCCAAGTACCCAGATCAGAGCGTGGCTGAGCTGCAATCTGTGTCTTTCAACGCCGCGCCTGCACCAGTCAGTCGCACGGCCGGCAGGTCCACCAGTCGGGTCCTGGCGGTGGTGGGACAGTGCATCCCGCCCGAGAGCACATGCACCGATGGCAAGCGGCGCACGCCAGACGCGTTCGCCCCGAGCGCCGAAAGCCGCCGACGGACACGTTGTACGTACAAGGCTTGAATCTGGTTGGACCAACCCTCTCGACGGTCGTTCGGGCGGCCTTCTACAGTTCTGACTGACGGTGAAATTCCTTTGGGGATGAGGGATTTGCACGGCGTCAGGGGGGCTCGTGGGCGTGTCCGGTGCGTTCGAGGAGGCGGTGGCGGCAGCGGTCTCGCGCTTTGGCGAGGAGGTCAAACCCAAGCTCAGAGGCCCCGGTGGACCCGAAGATCAGTTGCGGGCACCGTTCGAGAGCCTGATCCAGGCGGTCAGTGACGCGATGGGGCTCAAGACGGTGATGCACGGCGAGGTCCCACTGGTTCATTTGGATGCCAGGCCGGACTACGGGGTGGACGTCGCTGATGCCTTGACCGGCTACGTTGAGCTGAAGAGACCGGGCCTCGGAGCGGATCCGGACCGTTTCACCGGCAGGAATGCCGTGCAGTGGAGCAAGCTGCGGTTGTTGCCGAACGTGCTGTACACGGACGGGAACGAGTGGGGTCTCTACCGCAGCGGACAGCTCGTGGGCGACCTGGCTTTGATGGTCGGCAAGGTTCAGTCTGCCGGCGCCAGGTTGGCGCCCCGTGACGGCAGTCTCGCGCGTCTGCTCCACGACTTCTTGACGTGGAAGCCGGTTGTGCCCCGGAACGTCGGGCAGCTCGTTCGCGCAGTGGCCAAGCTCTGTCAACTGCTGCGTTCGGAGGTGCAGCGGGCGTTGGAGTTGGAGGCGGCGGGCCGGCGTGCGCCGCTGCTCAGCGTGGTCGCGGAAGGATGGCGCCGGCTGCTCTTTCCCGGTGCCAGTGATGAGGCGTTCGCTGATCAGTACGCGCAGACCGTCACTTTCGCGCTGTTGCTGGCACGTGTCGAGGGCATCACGTTCGACGGCCGGGACGTCACGCAGATCGCCAGGCTGCTCGGTAAGCGGCATTTGCTGATGGGCAGCGCTCTGGCGGCCCTTACGGACGACGTGCTGTCGGGGCTGTCGACGACGTTGCAGACGTTGGTCCGTGTAATCGGTGCCGTCGACTGGTCTCGGCTTGATGACGGGAGCGGGGAAGCTTACCTGCGCCTGTACGAGGATTTCCTCGCCGTGTACGACCCGGAGCTGCGCAAGCAGACCGGCGCCTACTACACACCGAATGACGTCGTTCAGTTCATGGTGTCGTTTGTCGAGAACATCCTGCGCACCCGATTGCATCGGCCCCAGGGGTTCGCGTCGCCGGATGTCGTGGTCGTCGATCCCGCCATGGGTACCGGCACCTTTCTGCTCAACGTGATCGATCGCGCATCGCAGGTTGTTCGGGACGTGGAGGGTCCTGGGCAGGTCGGGCCGCGGCTGCGGGAGCTTCTCGGAGAGCGGCTGGTCGGCTTCGAGAAGCAGACCGGGCCGTACGCCGTCGCCGAGTTGCGTCTGTACGAGGCTCTCAAGCGCGCTGGGTCCGAAGCCCCCGCCGGAGGACTGCGCATCTACGTCACCGACACCTTGGCGAACCCTCGGGGCGACGCCGGGTGGCTGCCGCTGACCTACAAGGCGTTAGCCGAGTCACGCAAGAAGGCCGATCAGGTCAAGAACGACGAACCCGTGCTTGTGGTGTTGGGCAATCCGCCGTACGACGCGGTGACCGCCGGCGCCGGTGAGTGGATCGAACGCGGTGACCACGCGCAGGCCGAGCCGCCTCCGCTGGACGCCTTCCGGGCGGAGGGGAACGGACGATACGAATCGGTCCTGAGCAATCTCCATGCCTTCTTCTGGCGGTGGGCGACCTGGAAGGTCTTCGACCGCCACCCGGAACGCCCTGAAGGGGTGGTCGCGTTCATCACCCCGTCGGCGTATCTCAAGAGCACCGGGTTCGCGGGCATGCGCGAGTACCTGCGCCGCACGGCAGACGAAGGGTGGATCATCGATGTCTCACCCGAAGGCCACACACCGGACATCCCCACGCGGATATTTCCGGGAGTCCGCCAGCCGCTGTGCATCGGGATCTTCGTCCGCTCGGGTCCGCCGTCCCCGGAGACACCCGCCCGGATCCAGTACACAGCCGTCACGGGACGACGCGCAGAGAAGTTCGCTCAGCTGCACGCTCTGACGCCCGATGGAGACAACTGGTCAGACTGCGCCTCAGGCTGGCACGCAGCGCTGGTGCCCACCAGCAGCCGAGCCTGGGAAACCAGTCCTCTGCTCAGCGACCTCATGCCCTGGTCCTCACGCGGGGTCACACCCGGCAGGGTCTGGGTCTACGCACCCACCCCCTCGGCACTGACACGACGCTGGAATCTGTTCTTAGCGGCGGACACCGAGTCACGCCGCGAGATGTTCCGCGAAGCGCGCGACAGGAAGCTGACCACGGATGTCGCTCCTCTGCCAGGCGTGCCCGCACACCACGGCAACCTGGCGGACGAGCACCGGGCGCATCCGGCGCCGGTACGTGTCGCGTACCGGTCCTTTGACCGCCAGTGGCTCATCCCCGACAGCCGCCTTATGGAGGTACCGCGGCCGGACTTGTGGCGCGTACGCGGTGACCGCCAGGTCTTCGTGTCCGAGCAGAACGCCCATCCCGTCGCCGGCGGCCCTGGACTGGTGTTCACAGCTCTGATTCCGGACATGCACCACTACAACGGCCGCAGCGGTTGCGCCCGCCCGCTCTATCGCGATGGTGCCGGGAGCGCGCCCAATGTCACCCCGAAACTGCTTCAGGAACTGCGCCGCCGCCTCGGGATCGCCATCGACGAGAGCGATCTACTGGCGTATGTAGCTGCGGTAGCGGCCCATCGCGCTTACACGGAGTGCTTCGCCGAAGATCTCCAGGTCCCGGGAACGCGCATACCGCTCACCGCCGTTCCTGAAATGTGGCAGCGCGGTGTGAGCATCGGGCAACGCTGCCTCTGGCTCCATACCTACGGCGAGCGGTACATCGACCCTGACGACGGGCGGCTGGCCGGTCCCCCGATGCTGCCTTCATCGTCCAGGCCGTTGTGCCAGGTAGAGATACCGGACACCGAAGCCGGCATGCCTGAGGTGATCCGCTACGACCCTGCCACCGAAACCCTGCACGTAGGGGTCGGCCAGATCAGCCCTGTTCGCGCCGCGGCTTGGGAGTATCACGTCTCCGGCATGCCGGTCATCAAGAAGTGGTTCGGGTACCGCAAGAAGAGCCCCGCCGGGCGACGGCTCCTGCAACTGGACCGTGAAGTGGCCCGCACGTGGACCCCGAACCTGACGACGGAACTCCTGGAACTCCTCAACGTGCTCACCCTGCTGACTGAGCTGGAACCTCAGCAACGTGACCTCCTCGAAGAGGTCCGCACAGCGGACTGCATCACCGTTGATGACCTTGCCGGTGCCGGAGTGCTCCCTGTCCCTGTTCATGCGCGAAGACCTCTCCCACAGAGCCAGCAAGGGCTCTTCTGACGTAGATCGCACCGGAGGGGAAGGCACCCATTGCCTGACGAGCAGGCTCCTGAGCGGCTTACCGCTGCCGAGGTCGACGATTGGAAGGCCCACGCACGGCTGCGCCAGTATGCCGACGGTCAGGCGCTCATGAGCCAAGGGGTGCCCGCCGAACACGCACTGCTCCTGACCAGCGGGAGAGTGAAGGTGCTGTCGTCCTCCGACGACGGCCTGGACGTGGTGCTTGCCTACCGCGAACCGGGAGAGATCTTCGGCGAGATGGCCGTCCTGGACGGCGGGGTCCACTCGGCGACGGTGTACGCGATCGGGGCTGTGGAGGTGTGGGCCATGTCGCCGGAACGCTTTCTGGGCTTCCTGGAGCGGCAACCTCGTGTGTCGGTGGCGCTGTTGCTGGTGATGATCCGTCGTCTGCGGCAGGCGGATGCCCAGCGGCTGCGCTACCGCGCCCGCAGCGTGGTGGAGCGCGTGGCCGAGCGGCTGCTGCACTTGGCGGACCAATGCGGCGTGCGGACGCGTGCGGGGATCCGCTTGGAAATGCGACTGACCTACCCGGAGTTGGCGGCGGCGGTGGCTGCATCCCGGGAGTCCGCGGTCAAGGCGGTGGCGAGCCTGCGGACTGCGGGTGTGCTCGCTTCAGGGCCGGACCGGAGGTTTGTCATCACGGAGCCGGAGGTCATGCATCGGATCGCCTTCGAAGGCCTGAGAGATTCTCGGTGAGTGGGTAAAAGTACGCTGCACACGGCTGGTCCCTGCGGAAACCTGATGCATGCAGTCAGTGACTCTTCGAGTACGCAGGGGGAAAGCATGGTCGACATGCCGCCGTACCGCGCGCTGATCACCGTCGACGCGGAAAAGTTCTCGGCGACCAGCGACATCGCGATGCCGGACGTCCGCAAAGCCATCACCAGCGTGATGCGGACCGCGCTCGGCGACGTGGGGCTGGATTGGGACACCGACGTGGAGCGCTGCGATGACACCGGCGACGGCGTGATCGTCACACTCACCGACGAGCGCGCGCACCTGCTGGTGGACGCGGTCCACTACCTGAACCGGGAGCTGCGCAAGCGCGCGCTCCGGTTCGACGGCCCGCCGCTGCGGCTGCGGGCTGCGGTGCACTGCGGGCCGATCGACCCCGTCGATGGCTCGGGTGCCGCGAAGATCGAGGTGTGTCGGATGTCCGACGCCGAGGTCGGCCGCGAGGCGCTCAAGGCAACAGCATCGCGCGTCGCCCTCCTGATCTCCGACCAGGTATTCCGGACCGTCGTACGGGGGCAGGGCTACACGGAGACGGTCGAAGAAGGCATGTTCCACCGCGTCGACGCCGCCATCAAGAACGGCACGTTGCCGGTCTGGGTACATGTGCCGGCCAACGACTGGCGCCCCGCCGAGACGGCGCCCGCCGCAGGTCCCGCGGCGGCGCAGCAGCCGAACGCACCGACCACGCCGCCGCCCGCACCCCCGTCGCGCCCTGGACAGGTGCACATCGGAAACGTGACCGGCCCGTCGGTCGTGGCTGAGACGTTCAACGGCGGAATCAACCACACCACCAACAGCGACATCGTGCACGGGCACAAGGGCGACAACGTGTACGGCGACAAGCAGGTCGGCGGTGCCTGAGATGTTGGACGAAGCCATCGAAGCCCCTGGCGACGAGCCGGGGAACGCGCAGCTGCTCAGTGCTGACGATCTGCTGGGCGTCGAAGATGACGATGAGCTCTCCGACGATCCGGTAGCTCCTGTCCTTGGCTGGATGCGGGATGCTGCGGTGGGTGTGGGCTACGCCGGGTCTGTCGTCTTCGCCAATAAGGTATACGGCGACATCACCAGCACCGACGCGACTACGGCCCGTCCCGTCCGGCAGGTCCGAGCCGGTACCGTGCGGCGCGAGGAACTGGTTTTCGTCACACGTGTGTTCGTCGAACCACCCCGCTACCAGCACGCGCTTCGGATGATGGGCGCCCACCTGCTGATCGTCGACGACGCACCGCGCAGCGGCCGACGGACGCTGGCACTTCATCTGTTGATCGAACAAGAGCCGCGCAAGGTCACCGCCCTCGCGCCCGACTTCGACCTGGCGTCGCTGGACTCCGCCCGGCTCAAGCGCGGACGCGGCTACCTGCTTGAGGCAACCGCGCCTGACCTGCTGGCCGGCTACACACCCGCCGACATCCAGACCCTGGCCGACATCTTCAGTAACGCGGGCGCGCATCTGGTCATCACGACATCCGACGGACGGCGCAGCCTCCCGGGAGGCTGGCAGCCCTATCTGTTCGAGAGCACGGCACCGAGCGGCGACCACGTCGTGCACGAGTTCCTGAGAGATCGCCTCGGTAGAAGCTGGGCACAGGATTATCCCGATCTCGTGGACGAGCAAATCAACGAGATCGCAGCGGGGGCCCGGCCGGCCGACGCCGCCTCGCTGGCCGCCGACCTGGTCGGGGTGGCTCGCGGGTTCTACGGCAAGTCGCGCGTGCTCGGCACCTTGGGCAAGCACGGGCGCGACGCAGTCCGTGACTGGTTCGCGGAACACCCTCGTGTCGAGGACTGGGCGATGATGCTGGCCGCGGCGGTATTCGAAGGCCACGACTACGCGGTGGTGCATGAGCGCGCCGAGGCGCTGAGTCAGAGGCTGGACACCCGCACTCCGACAGCGCCGCAACACCACGGAACGGATACCTCGCCGCCGTGGGCGCCCGTCGCGCGCAGCAGCCGACTGGACGCCATCAACGCCGAGTGTGAGCCTCAGCCGTCCATTGTCAGCAACAGGTCGCTTAGCTATCGGATCGATGCGGTGCGCTTCAGCGCACTGCATTGGGGGACCTCGGTGCTCGACCACTTCTGGTCGGAGTACCCCGACCTCAGGGAGCCGCTGTTCGACTGGCTGGCGGCGACCCCGGCGCGCCGTGACCTGCACAAAGTCGCGGGTGTGACAGCCGGCCGCCTCGCCGGAGCAGGCTCCGGCTTCCACACGCTGCGCCCCATCCGCAGTTGGGGACGCCTGGACCGGCACCGACAGGAAATGGCGGCGATCGCCCTGGGCATCGCGGCCGAAGACCCCGTCACGGCAACCCAGGTCCGTCACCTGCTCAACAGTTGGAGCAGCGCCAAGGCGTCACCCGAGCTGCGGTGGACCGCCGCACGCGCGTACGGCGGCCCGTTCGGCGAAAGCTTCCCGGAACTGGCGTTGACGCGCCTTCTGCGACTGGCGCACACCGCCGACGCCGAGGTGATGACCGAAGCGACCACCAGCATCCGGAGACTGTGCCGCTCGGTCATCGAACTGGTAGATGCGGTGCGGCAGCTCAACCAGCCGTTCAGCGTCGAACCCCACGGGTACACGACCGTGGGCACCCTGATCAGGCGTCTCCTCGGAGCCGAGCAACAAAGCCGCGGACCGGTACTCACCGCGGAGGTGATCGCCCTCCTGCGCGACCCCGACGGAAAGACGGAGAGCATCGCGCTTTTCCGCAAGCTGGCGTCCGAGCCAGGCGGCTACGACGCCGTCCATCAACTGGTGACCGGTTGGCTCGCTGCGACAGCCGACCCGAAACAGCGTGACGAAGCCGAACTGGTCCGCGACCTACTGGCCGAACTGTTTGCCGGCAACCGCCGCGCCGGCATGGAACGACTGGCGTACGACGTCATGCGCCTCGCATTCGACGGCGGCAAGGTGAACTTCGAGGTCCTACGGCCGGCCATCGACACCTTTGAAGAGCCCCTGCCGACGCCGGGAGGCACTCCGTGACGCCCTCAGGACTGCTCACGCCGGTGGTCGGTTCCCGACTCGTCGCGTACCTCAAGTACCGCTTGTCCCAGCACCGTACGCACGCGTTGGTCCCGGTCACCGATACGACCGACAAACGTGGCGAGCTGGCCGCCTTGCGCGGCGCACGCGACGCCTACTGGGTTCATCTCGGCGAGCGAACGGCCGACTTCGCCTGCCAGGTGGGGGCTTCAAGCAGCCACCTCGGGCAAGCCGTGGACGTCAGCGTCGTGTGGTGGGTGAACGACCCACACGTGGTCGTCGACAGGCGCGTGGTCGACGCCGTGCCCTACGTACGCCGCGACATCCAGCACCGTCTGACGGCCTACGCTGCCGACCGATCATGGCCATCGACAATCGCCATGCAGGAAGAATGCAACGCGCTTCTGCAACCACCGGCAACCCTGGACGCGGTCGGCATCGGATACGGACACGTCCATGTCGACGTCACCGATCCGGCAATGCCCGAGGTCCGCAAGGCCGAGCTCGATGACGTTCGTTGGAGCTCGGACGTGGAACTCGAGCGCCAACAGCTCGAACGACTGCGGTTGGACTACTACCAGCGCCTCGTCCAAGACGGTCCCACGGCGTTGTTGGCCTACTGGCTCCAACAACGCCCGCACGACATCCGGGACATCATCGACTACGCGCGGCAGCTCCCGCCACCGCCAAACCCCATGGAGGAAACCGACGCCCAGCTCACGAAGTTGATGACCGAGATGAGCAACTTCGACCGCCAGCAGGTACGCAAGTGGGTCTCGGTGGCGATGGCTCATTCCGGCCCGTCCATGGAGAACGTGCTGCGCGAGCTCGGGTTCCTCGGTCAGAACGGCAAGGCGGCCGACCCGCTGGACGAGGAACAGCCATGGCCGTGACGCGACACCGAACCGTCCCCAGACGAGACCGCGAACTCGCCTCAGCCCTCCACGCCGTCGACGACTTCAGCCGCTGGATCGAGAACGCTGACGCCAAGGCCGCGCACCTGGCAGCAATACTCGGGACGCTCGCGGCCGGACTCCTCAGCCAGTCAGCCAGAGTCAGCGCAACATGGCACTACGCCGCAACTGGCAACCCGACACCGGCGATCCTGCTCGCCCTCGTCCTCATCCTCCTGTCGGCATCGATGATCGAAGTCACGCTCGCCCTGCTACCGAACACCACACCGTCCGGCCCGACCCGTCTGTCGTTCCCGTGGGTGGCCGAGCAGAGCGCTTACGTGGCGGGGCGCGGTATCCAGACGCGTGAGGCTTGGTCGCACGCGCAACTCTTGGCACGCAGGGCTCGGACCAAGTTGCTCCACGTACGCCGTGGCGTCGGCGCCGTCGCCGCATCAGCAGTGCTGTTCATAACATGGTGGGTCGTGATCTTGTCTTTCGACGCTCAACAGTGAGGCAGCTCCCACGGGGGCGCTACCCCCACGACAGGTGGTGGGAGCGTGGTGGGAGCGGGCGTTCGAGACCATGCCGTGGACGCGTGGAGCTGCCCCGTGTTCAGGAGTCGCGCATAGTGGGACAAGACATTTGAAGACCCACTGAACGCACGGTAAGGGGCCGTTGACTAGGCAACTCTTAATCAGCGGGTCCGGGGTTCGAGTCCCTGGCGGCGCACCAAGTCCAAGGCCACCCATGTCTGCAAAAAGCGCAGACTGGGTGGCCTTGGTCATTTCTGCGCGACTTCGTCGCGCGTGGCGGGGGCTTCGCCACCCGCACCCCCCTTGTTCCGTCTCGTGGCACTCCGTCTCGCGGTGGGGGGCATCGCTTCGCTTGCCCCTTTGGGGGTGAGTTCTTGAGGTTGGGCTGCGGGTGGCGGCATCGCTTCTGAATGGGCATCGCTTCGCTCGCCCTTCTGGGAGTGCAATTCTTGAGGTTGGGCTGCGGTGCGGCGGATCGACGGGAGCGGTCACGCTCGTCGCCAGGGGGCGTCGCATCTACGGGCTGGCGGCGTCGCTTCGCTCGCCGCTTTGTGAAAGAGATGCTTGAGTTCGGCCTGCGGTGAGACGGATCGACGAGGGTGTCTCGCTCATCGCCACCGGATTTCCCCCGGCGGTCCTGCAGCGCAGCGTGCTCGCCGGGTCAGGCCCGCGCGGGCGCGCCCGGATGCGGCAGGTGACCGGGCCGGACCTGATGCTCGACCTGCTGGCCCGCGTGGTGGAGCGCGGATGGGCGCCGTACTTCTACGGCGGCGCGGAAGGCGTGCCCGAGATGTTGGCGAACCACCTGGGCCTGCGGTTCCCCGGCCTCAAGGTGGTCGCACCATTCGTGCGTTCGGGCCGGCAGCGCTCCTGGGCCCCATACCCCGCCCGTCACCCGGCTTCGGCGCGATCATGCGGCCACGACACCCCGTGACACACCCACTGTCGGTCTGGCGGCAGAGGGCCCGTCCCGTGGGGCATCGACCCACCGGGTACTCGTCGCGAACCGGCTGCCGGCACTCGTGCGTTGCGCCGCGTACGCCCTGAGCCGCCGCTCGCGCGTCGTGGTTGGACTTGGTCGGAACAGCGGCGCGGCCTGGTAGTTGGACATGTATCGCTGCCGAGGTGGTCTTCCGTAAGCGCGGTGCACGGACCAGTCGGGGCCTCGGCTGTCCCCGGGGTCCGCCCGACAGCGCCTCCGGTCCCCGCGCCCGGGCCTGTCACCCGGCCCCGGCACGTTCGCGCGGCGGCCCGTCCCCGTCGGCGTCGACCCGTCGTGGCACAGTCTCCGCTTCATCGCACGAACCTGGCGTCGACGCCGATGCGTTGCCCGTGTATGACTCGGACCACCGCCATCCCGTGTCGCGGCTTCGGCTTGGTCGGCGCAGCACAGTGTGGCGTCTCGGGCGACGGGCGTGTGGGGGTGGGGGATTTTGGGGGTGCGTGCAACGTGGGTGGGGTGGGAGTGGGTTTGGGCTGGTAGGGAGGTGCGGATTGAAACCTGACGACGCAGCCGCGTTCCACGAGTTTGTGCGGTCGCAGTGGCCGCGGTTGGTGCGGACCGCGTACTTGATGACCGGCGACTATGCCGAGGCCGAGGACGTGGCGCAGACCGCGCTCGCCCGGGCCGGAGCCGCGTGGCGACGGATCCAGGCGACCGAGCGGCCGGACGCGTACGTCCGCCGCATCCTCGTCAACTGCAACAACAACCGGTTCCGCCGGAAACGGCCGGCGCTGGTGTTGGCGGAGAGACCCCCCGACGCGGCCGGGCCGGATCCGACGGTACGCGTCGATCAGCGGGACGCGTTGCGCGTCGCGCTGCTCAAGTTGCCGCCCCGGCAGCGGGCCGCGGTCGTCCTGCGCTATTGGGAGGACCTGCCGGAGGCGGAAGTGGCCCAGGCCATGGGCTGCTCGGTGGGGACGGTCAAGAGCCAGGCGGCGCGCGGCCTTGCGAAGCTCCGCGAAGACCCCGCACTTGCGGACAGCGCACCGGCGCCGGGGACGACCTGGCGATGAGCGCCGGGCTGGAAGACAGGAGGGAAGAGCACCATGAACATGCCTGACCGCAGAACGCCTGGCGACCCCGCGGAAGATTGGCTGCGTACGCAACTCACCGCCCAGGCAACGGACATCCCCGTCATGCCGCCGGACATCGCGCGCATCGACGCGCGCCGCCGCGGCATCCACAGGCGTCGTGCCGGATGGGCTGCGTGTGCCGCCGCCGTGGCCGCGGGCGCGGTGGTGACCGCGGTCGCTCTGGCGGGCGGTGGGGAGCGGCGAGAGGTGGCGACGCCGCCGCCGTCGACACTGCCGACCGCGTCGTCCGCGCCCGGCACGGAGGCGCCGACCCCGGTCGTCCCCGGTCCCCCCGGGACCACGAGCCAGCCGGGGGGCACCACGGCGTCCGGCAACCCGAACCCACAGGACACGCCCCGGGGTTCGCCCCAAGGCACCCCTCAGGGCACCTCCGGGACCACTCCCACGAATGGCGGGACCGGCACGACGGGTGCGACCAACACGATCGCCGCCTGCACGCCCGACGTCCTCGGCGTCTCCGCCTCGAAGGAGCCCGCGGACGCCACTGAGGTCAGGCATCTGCTGCTCACCGTCCAGAACGCCGGCGACAAGCCCTGCAATCTGTACAACTACCCGCACGTGCTGCTCGGCGACGCCCGGACCACTGCTCCGGTGATCGAGGAGAGCAACGCGGACCCGGGGAAGCCCGTCACTCTCGCACCGGGCGCGGAGGCGTACGCCGCCATGGTCCTCAACGGCCCCATGGACGAGTACGAGGTGAAGTCCATCTCCCTCACGCTGCACGGGTCCAAGCTCGGCACCAAGGCGGGCAAGGCCGTCGACGTCCCCATGCCCGTCGCCACGCTGTACGCCAACGACTTCCAGCGCGTGACCTATTGGACGACCGCACCCGGCTTCGCCCTGGACTTCGTCATGTCGAAGTGACGCGTGCCCGCTGGAGCGCCGGTGCTCCAGGTGGCTGCCATCCGGCGACGCGACATCGCCGGGGCCGTCCCGTGTGCCGGTTGCGGACACGGATGGTCCCGGCGCAGACCCCGGAGTTCGGGTACGTGCCAACCCGCGGTTCAGCGAACCTTCGTCGTAGGTCCGACCCGTCGCGTGTGGCGTCCGGACAGCCCGCTAACGTTCCTCCGATCACCGGCGTCCAAATGTTCCGACGGGGCCTGCGGCTCCCGGGAACGCAGAGTGACAGGCGGTGTTTCACCAGTGAGACCGGTCGCGACGCCGACCTGTGGGCATCGTAAGGAGACCCCAACGTGGCAACCGCGCCGGCGGGCGAGAGACGCACGCCCTCGCCGACCCCTGCACCCGTACGCCTCGACTCGCTCACGGGGCTTCGCTGGTTCGCGGCTCTGGCTGTCTTTGCCTTCCATGTGTCCGACCGGGCACCATTGCCGCACCTCTACACAGTCAGCCAGTACGGCGACGCCGGGGTGTCGTTCTTCTTTGTGCTCTCCGGGTTCGTTTTGACCTGGTCGTTCTCACCCTCGGTGCCCCTTGGGACCTTCTATTGGCGGCGGTTCGCCAGGGTTTGGCCGCTCCTGCTCGTGACATCGTTGCTGGCCATCTGGGCCCTGCGTGAAGACGTATCGGCGGTGTGGGGGAAAGTGCTGCTCTCCCTCGGGTTGCTGCAGGCATGGCTGCCGGCCGGCGATGTCTTCGGCAATCCCGTTGCATGGACCTTGTCCTGTGAGGCGTTCTTCTACCTGCTGCTCCCCTTCGTCGCCCCACGGCTCATCGGGCGTTCCCTGCGCACGCTCGCGGTCTTCGCACTCGTCGTGATCGCGGCGATGTGGGCCTACCGGTACTTCACGTTCGAGTTGTTGAATCCGACGGAACATCGGACGAGGTTGCAGATCGTGCGTTTTCCGGCCGGCCGTTTCCTCGAGTTCCTGCTCGGCGTCAGCGCCGCCGCAGCAGTGCTCGGCGGCTGGCGGCCGCGGCTCCGACGCCGACACCTGCTGGTGGTCCTGGGCGGGCTGCTCTACGGGCTCGACTGGTTGCACCGGCAGCCGTGGACCGTCGCGAGTTGGACGATCCAAGCGATCGCACCGTTGTTCGCGCTGTTGATCGCGGTGTCCGCGGTCGCCGATGTGCAGGGGCGGCGCTCGTGGCTGTCTTCGTCCACGACCGTGGCCCTCGGCACGTGGTCGTACGCGTTCTACCTGGTCCACATCCTCGTGATGGACGGCTTGACCGACACGGTTGTGTACTCGCCGAAGACGACGTGGTCCAACCTGGCCCCCGCCATGGTGTGGTTGGTGCTGTCGGTCGTGGCATCGGCTATCGCATACCAGTACCTGGAGAAGCCATGCGAGAAACGTCTGCGGCGGCTGTCGGAGCAGCGGCCGTCGGCGACTCCGTCCGTGCCGGGGCAGGTCGTTCGGGAGTCGGATCCTCCGCGACGCGTTGCGGCATCTGGATGAGGACGGCGAGGCCGAGGGCGACGACCAGCCAGAAATGTACGCCGATGCGGTCCACATCCCCCATCGCGGGGTGCAGGGCGAGCGGCAGAACCGTGCACAGCGCGACCGCGATCCAGACAATGCCGAGGCGGCGGAACGCGAGCCCCAGGCCGACGAGGCCGATCAGCGCCAGGCCCGAGCCCATGTTCCAGTTGGGAACGGCTTGGAGCCAATCCGACCAGAAGGTCTGGTTGCCGTCCCACAGCCGGTCGTAGACGTCCGGGGGCATGGGCTTCTGGAAGTGCGCCCCGTAGAAGTCATGCAGGCTGTCCTTCACCCCCGGCAGGCCGAGCGCTGCACTCACCGCCATGTGTGCGGCGCCGGTGGCCGCGCTCACGGAGGCGACCCAGAGAGCGCGCACGCGGAGGGCACCGACGGCGGTCAGCGCGAGGATGATCGAACCTGCGGCCAGCCCGGCCACCACGGCTTGGCCTGACGAGGACCGCGACAACAGTGCCCACAGAAGGCCAAAGACCAGCAAGGCCAGGCATGGATACCGGCGGCCCTTGAGTGCCTTGGCTGCGCCCGCCAGGGCAATGAGTATGCCCAGCAAGGCGGTTCCTTCCGACAGCATGCGGGTCGACCAGTATCCGGTCGGCAGGATGTAGAAGAAGAACTCGGCGAGAAGTGCGTGGGGCTTCGACATTCCCATGGACCTTGCGGCCCCGTACATGGCGACACCGCAGGCCGCTGAGATGAGGAAGCTCGCAACCGCGAAGCCAGGTGGCCCGAGCACCTTGAGGAACGGTGCGGTCAGCAGCGGATACAGCGGCCGAGCGGTGAATATCGCATGGTAGGGGTCCGGGAAGTCCCAGCTCTCCCCGACGTATTCGCGACAGTCGGCCTTCTCTGCCTTGGAAATCTCGTCCATCCGGCGCAGGTCGCCGCAGACGAAGTCCATCGCCTTGCCGCTCACGTCCTCGGACTCGCCTGTGAACCGCAGCGCTTGCTGGTAGTAGTGCATCGTGTCCGGATACGTCAGCACCCGCTGGTTGTTCCACATCACCAACGACAAGGCGAAGGCGACGATCACGGCGGCAATGATCCCGACGGCCGGAATCCCCCGTATTGCAGACTTCATTTCCCTCTCCTGAACCAAACGTTCCGGACGCACTCGGCCGACCCCGCGCTGTACCTCAGACGACGGCGGTCCAGGACGACATCCGACCGCTGTCCGCATCCGAACGCGCCACGTGGAGACGGCCGTCGACGCCCACGACGGCGGCAACCAGGCGTCCTCCCCCATCCCGAGCCACGGCGGGCGAGTGCAGCAGAACAGGGCCACCACTCATCCAGTCCACCGCCGCGTCGTGCTGCAAGTCATGCCACCCCACGCTGACGTTGCCCCGGCCGTTTCGGCACGCCAGGCCCGTACGGCCGCCTTCCGCAGCCACCGCGGCCACCGGGCCGAAACCGCCGTCCCCGCCGAGCCACTGCGGTTGCAGGTCCCACCCGCCGCGCGGTTCGAGCTGGGTGTACAGGAGCACCCACGCCGACTGGGGCTGGCGGACGATCAGCCGGAGGCGGCCGTCGTCGCCGCGGATCGCGATCGGCGGCCCCGCCGGCGCGGCGACGTGCAGCTTCCCGACCCGGAACGGCCCGCCGGAATCCGGCTGGTACCAGCGGACGATGCCGTCCGCGGAGCTGCCGAAGACCTCGATGCGGTTGTCGGCCGTGGTCACCGCGGCAAGCCCGTCCTGGATCCCGCCCCCTTTGTGGTCGGTCCACGGCCCCCACTGGCCTCCAGGGTCGAGGCGCCGACCGCTCAAACCGGTGCCGGTATTACGCACGAAGACGTGCACCCCGCTGTCGACCGCAACCGCCGCGGGCATCCCCATCCCGCGCGCACGCCCGGGTTGGACGTCGGTGCCGTCCGCCGGATTGCCCAGTTCCGCCCACGGCGCGAAGGGGCCTCCAGGAGCCGTCTGGGCCGCGACGACAAGGGCACGCCGCTGTTCGACCGGAGCACGGCCCAGGGTCATCCGCACGCCGAAGACGTGGAAACGTCCGTCTCGCGTACAGGTCACGGCCAGATGCGGAAGCAGCGGCCCACCGCCGAGCGGCACCGGCGCGGCGAAGCGGCCGTCGCGGTCGGCCGCCCACATGACCGCCTCACCGCCGACTACGGCGAACGCCGCCAGTCTCCCGTCGGGAGCCGCACACAGCCAGGAGGCATTGCCCGGATACCGGTGCGTTGTGCTCTGCGCCCAACCCGTGCCGGGAGCTCCAGCGGCGACCTTGAGGTCACCACAGCCCTCCGGCGCGCCGCAGTCCGCGCCGTCCGCCCATCCGTAGACGTCCAGCAGCCGCACCTTCTCGCGGAAGGCGATGCCGTCCAGGTTGTAGGGCCAGCGCTCGTTGACGTAGCCCCGGTAGCTCTCGACCGCCGCGCCACCGCCGCCACGCCCGTTGACAGTCTGTACCGCAGCCCACGAGAACAGCGCCACCGCGGTGTGGTCCTGGTGGTCGGCGAAGTCCTCGAAATCCGCGTGCTGCCTGGTGGCGGGGTTTCGGTCGTCGTGCTTCAAGTGGTCCGGGTCCGGGTCCAGGGTGCGGATCACGGTCGGCTTGAAGCGCTCGATCAGCGCGGCAAGGCCCTCGATCAGCGTTTCGCGGCTGTAGGTGTACGG
The DNA here is from genome assembly GCF_053592165.1 of Streptodolium elevatio. Taxonomy (NCBI): domain Bacteria; kingdom Bacillati; phylum Actinomycetota; class Actinomycetes; order Kitasatosporales; family Streptomycetaceae; genus Streptodolium; species Streptodolium elevatio. The sequence continues at coordinate 268,219 of NZ_JBSFVE010000012.1, read as the reverse complement.
CCGGGTGGCCGGGCCGGAGCGGAACGCCATGGTCGGGATCGCGGCGGTCTTGCCCTCCCACAGCTCGCGGGGGCGTCCGGTGCCGGCAGTGCCGCTGCGGGTGCCGTCCTGCCACAGATTCAGGAAGACGAGCCGCACGTGCGGGGCGGCCGTAAGCGTGGCCAATTCCGCGATCGGGCCTCCGGGCATCGGCAGCGCTTCGCGCGTCCACGGGCTCTTGCGGTCGCCGACCGCCATCTCGGCGTACGCGGCGCGCAGTCCCGTCTGCCGGGCCGCGCTGTAGCCGGGGAAGTCGACCGGCACCGTGGCTCCGTCGTCCCCGGCGCGGTTGTTGCGGCCGTCCGTTTCCCCGCAGGTGACGCATACACCGATCAGCTGTTCACCGCTGCGTATCGCCTGCTGAATGTCCGGATTGAGGAAATACAGGTCGTCGTCGGGGTGCGCCACGATGTGCAGATGCGTGGCGGCGGTCTTGTCCGGCGGGGCCGTCGAGTTCTGCGGATTCGTCGAGTCCTCCTCGCCGCGCGTCGACACCCAGATGCCTGCGGGCACACCAATCGCAACCGCTCCTCCCACGGCCGACAGGGCCACGAAGTTGCGGCGTGTCATCTGTGCCACAGGCACGCCTTTCCTCACCAGTCAATGCCCTGAACATGGCCCGCCCATGTCCTGGCGCGGCACACTGCAAAACCAGGCAGAACGCGGGGGATGCCGACCCGTCGGCAATAGGCACGACCGGCAGCGGTCATACTGTACGCGCTGGCCCTGAGTGGCTTCTATACGCCTGCCTCTCGGGGATACCGGACATACCTGGACCGACGACCGGGAGAGCGGCACGTGTCAATTGGGGACGCAGAATCGGCCTCGGCCGCCCGTGGCGGCGTCGGCGGCGCGGACGCACCGAAACTGGTGGTCCGCAGCAATTCGGAGCGTTCCCGCGCGGTTCATCTGTACCGCCGATTCGTCCCGGACGCGCTGCGCTCCAAAGTGGCCGAGTCCGTCTCCCCCCAGACCCGCACCCGGATCGTGACCGGCGTCGGAACGGCGGTGCCCCGTGCCGCCTCGGAGGTACGGCGGCGCGCGTTCCAGGTCCGGCACGCCCAATACGTCTCCGCGCCCGGGCGGATCCTCCTCGCGGACGCCGGCGCGCTACGCGTCGCCGAGCTCGTGCCCACGGTGTCCCCGTTGGGGGCCCAGCGCCGCAACCTGGACCGGGTACGCGCCGCTCTCGAAACCGCGGGCGTGCCCTATTTCTGCGTCCGCGGGCACGCACCCCACGCGTCGGTGGTTGCGGTACGCGAGTCGCACCGGCGCTCTGCCCTGGTCGCCGTGCGCCAGGCATGCGGGCAGACGCCGGGGTATGTGTCCTTGCTTCGCGCCGCCGCGAAGACGTTTGCGACCGCGACACCGGGCTTCGAAGCAGCCGTCTGGGCCGCCGCCGAACGGGCTTCCGTCATACGGCTCTTCTGGCTGCAGGCAGCGGACCCCGCCGGGAATCTGGTCTTCGGCGAAGACTACGGCTGCGACATCGAGTTCTGGCGCGAGGACAGCGGCATGCTCGTCGCTCCACGTCCGAACCGCGTCGCGGACGCGGTTCCGGCGGGCACCCGAATAGTGGACGCCGAGGAGGCCCTGACCACACCTTGGGCGCCCCGTGGCGACCGGGGGCGGAGCCGGCCGATTCCCGAGGAATTCGACCTGCCCCTCACCGATGACATCACCTTCCCCGTCGATGCCGTGTACACGTGGGTGGACGGCAACGACCCCGCGTGGCGGGCCCGCCGCGACAAGGCGCTCGCCGACGCCCGGGGCTCCACGGTCCTCAACGGGCAGGCGGCGAACGACGCCCGCTACCGCGACCGTGACGAGTTGCGGTATTCGCTGCGGTCGATCGACATGTACGCCCCCTGGATCCGCACCGTCTACCTGGTCACCGACCGCCAGACCCCGGCCTGGCTCGACACCGACCACCCCCGCGTCAAGATCGTCGACCACCGCGACATCTTCACCGACCCCGACGCGCTACCCACCTTCAACTCCCACGCCATCGAGTCCCAGCTCCACCACATCGACGGACTCGCCGAGCACTTCCTCTACTTCAACGACGACGTCTTCCTCGGACGCCCCGTCACCCCCGCCACCTTCTTCCACGCCAACGGACTCGCCAAGCACTTCACCTCACCGTCCCAGGTACCGCTGGGCCCGCCCGCCGCGGACGATCCGCCGGTCGTGTCCGCGGGGAAGACGAACAGGGCCCTGGTCACCGCGATGTTCGGACGGGTCCCCGTGCAGAAGTTCAAGCACGCGCCGCACCCGTTGCTCCGCAGCGTTCTTGCGGAGATCGAGGAGCGGTTCCCGGCCGAGCACACGGCCACCGCCGCACACCGGTTCCGCGACCCGTCCGACATCTCGGTGACGTCGTCGCTGCACCACAACCACGGCTTCCTCACCGGCCGTTCGGTGCCCGCCGAGATTGCGTTCGCGTACGCGGACCTCGCCGCCCGGCATACGCCCCGACGACTGAACCGGTTTCTGGAACAGCGGGCGCTGGACGCGTTCTGCCTCAACGACACCGAGTCGGAACTCGTCTCGCTGAAGTCTCAGGTCGCCCTGCTGACATGGTTCCTGGAGGCGTACTTCCCGGTCGGCGCGGAGTGGGAGCGCTGACGCCTCCGGCGGATCACACAGACCGGAGGGAGTCCCGGGCCGCATTGTTGCGTTCCGTGCCCCTCTCGAACTGACTCGCCACGGGGAAATACTCGGTGAGGAAGGCGTGGATCACGCGAGCCTGTTCGTCCGCCGGGACGTCGCCGTCGTGGTAGTCGTTCAGGCAGAAGACGTCGTGGGGCCGGGCCGACAACAGGCGGGTGAGCCGCTTCTGCTGCTCGCGCAGACCGACGTTGACGAACCCGCAGGAAATCGCTCCGGGCACGCTTCGGCCGGTCAGGAACGCATAGTAGTGGTGCAGCGACGAGGCGATCGAGATGTCGCCGTGGCTGCGCAGGGGCGAATGCGCGGTGCGCGTGGCAGCGTCGGCGAACTCGGTCTCCAGGTCGGCGAGAACGCTGCGGCGCAGCGGGTGCGGGGTGTGCAGGAACGCGTTCACCAGCGTCCTGCCGAAACGCTCCGCGATGAGCGCCCGGTTGTTCTTGGCCGCGCTCATGTTGAACTCGTCGTCCGCGGCGACCGGCGTCATCGGGACCGTCGTCGGTGAGGTGAAGTGCTTGGCGAGTCCGTTGGCGTGGAAGAAGGTGGCGGGGGTGACGGGGCGTCCGAGGAAGACGTCGTCGTTGAAGTAGAGGAAGTGCTCGGCGAGTCCGTCGATGTGGTGGAGCTGGGACTCGATGGCGTGGGAGTTGAAGGTGGGTAGCGCGTCGGGGTCGGTGAAGATGTCGCGGTGGTCGACGATCTTGACGCGGGGGTGGTCGGTGTCGAGCCAGGCCGGGGTCTGGCGGTCGGTGACCAGGTAGACGGTGCGGATCCAGGGGGCGTACATGTCGATCGACCGCAGCGAATACCGCAACTCGTCACGGTCGCGGTAGCGGGCGGAGCCGTTCGCCTCGGCCGCGGGCGTGAGGCCGTTCGCGACGAACATCTTGTTGCGACGTTCGTTCCATGCGGGGTCGTTGCCGTCCACCCACGTGTACACCGCGTCGATCGGGAAATCGATCGAGCTCACCAGGGTCCGCGTGAACGGCTCGGCAGTGGATACGTCGCGGCCCGCCACCTCGAGGAGCGCGGGAGTCAGGGACTCCTTGGGCAGGATGCGGCCCAGTGTCGTCGCGGCAGGGTTCTCGAGATCCCGGCCGTCCTCCGAGTCGCTCCAGAAGGAGACAGTGGTCCCGTACACCCCGGCGAACCGCACGGTGCCGTTGTCGGTCATGACCGGCTGGAAGACCCGGATGCCTGATGGCGCCTTCAGCAGGTTCCACGCCCCCAGGGTCCCGGCCATGGCGGTCTTCATGACGCCGCCACCCGCGTTCAGCGCCGCGACATAGACCGCCTCGTCGGCATATCGCTCGGCAACCGCGTCCAGCACCTGCTGGCGGTACTCCTCCGCAACGCCGACCTGGTGCCGCAGGTTGCCGTCGTTGAAATAGATGTACGGGATCCCGGACTTCTCCAAGACGTCCAGAACCAAGTGCAGGTTGCGGTCGATGACATCGGCGGCCGACAGGTGATCGGCGACCAGGCACACCTGCCCGCCATGGCGGCGCAGGTTCGGGTGGAGTGCCTCGATGCGGACCTGGTGGGCCTTGTAGCTGAAGCTGGCGATTCGGCGCGTGCCGTGGGAGGGCACGGCCGCGAGCACGACGTTTCCTCCCGAGGTGCCTGCCAGGTGCCGCGCGAACCGGTCGGCTTTGGCGTCCGCGCTGCCGGGCAAGGCGGCCTGGGCGGCCACCTCGCCGAAAAGCGATTCCCAAGCCGCCCCTACACGGTCGGGAGAGAGCTCGTCCAACGTCTCCAACGCGGCGGTTCCGAACTGGTTCCGGAGTTCCTCGTCGCCCATCAGGCGGGCGAGCGCGGCGGCGAGCCCGTCAACGTCGTCCAGCGCGACGAGGAAACCGTCGACCCCGTCGCGGATCAGCTCGGCCGGGCCGTTGGGACAGTCGTACGCAACACACGGGAGACCGGCGGCTTTTGCTTCCGTCAACACGAGCGGGAACGCCTCGACCCTGGAGGTCAGCAGGCAGATCGACGCCCTCGCCCACTCCTCGTCCATGCGCGGCGCGTTGCCGAGCAGGTGGACGTTGTCGTTGAGCTCCAACTCGTCGACCAGGTTGCGCAGTTCCGACAGTTTGGGTCCTTCGCCGTAGACGCGCAGAGTCCACTCGGGAAAGGTGTCCGTGAGCTGCCCAAAGGCGCGGATCGCGTGATGGATCTGCTTCTCCGGCACCATTCGTCCGGCCATCGCCACGACCGGGTTGACCCGGGTCGAACCCGGGCGGAAGCCACCGGGAACCGCGTTGGGGATGGTCGCCAGGTGGGGTGCCAACTCCCCGAACGTCTCGGCAAACCAGGTTCTCGTGGGCTCGGTGAGCGCCACCAGGGCGTCGAGTGCCGGGGCATAGCGCAGCAGCGGTTCCCCGCTGATTCCCCGCAGTTCCGAGACCCGGTGTTCCTGATGCACCGTCTTGACGCGCGAAGGGACCAGTTGCACGGCCAATGCCATGAGCGCGGGCGTGGGCGTCACCACGATGTCGGCGTCGGTTTCCCTGAGCAGACGCTCGAGTTCGAGGTCGGACAGGCGGTTGAAAACCGCCTCCCACGCGGGTTCGACGTAGCGGCTGGGCAAGGCGGCAAGCGAAACACAGTCGTCCGCACCGAGGGAGCGGGCGGCGACAGGTCGGGGCGCCGCCGCGTTCGTGGCGTCGATCAGGTGGCGCAACCGCACGCCGTCGGGTATCGCGAAGAACTGACGGGCGCGCGTCCGGAAGACGCTGACGACCTCGACCTCGTGCCGGGCTGCCATCAGCGCGGCCTGGGTCAGCACGGCGCGCTCCGTGCCACCCATCGTGTCGGCGCTGGTCAGCAGGTACTGAATCTTCACGAGGGAGCTCCGGGGCGGGCGGCGGCGACGAGGGTGCAGCCGATGCGGAATTGGTGGCGGGAACTGTAGTGCGGTCGGACGCGGACCAGAGCCCCGCCCTTGGTGGCGACCAGAAGCTTCCTCATGCGGAAGATGCGCCTGGGCATGCGAACGATGTCGAGTTCCCGGGTCAGAAGCACGCGTTTGCCGTCGCGCAGCCGGGCATGCAATTGCCAGACCCGCTCGCCCGCCCCGGCACCGCTGATCAATGCGTCGAATGGAACCTCGATGGTGACGAGGTGCGATGTGCCGGGTTCAGGCGTGGCTGTGCGGGTGACGCCGTCATGCGTGAACTCCACGGCAGTCGGCCGTGCCCGCGTCAGGCCGACAGCCCGGAATGTCAGACGTGCCCCGCCGTGCCGAAGCTCGAACCGCACCATCTCGGCCCGAGGCTCCGGGTCGGCGACCGCGATGCGGAGCAGACCGAGAGGACTCAGCCGGATCTGGTTGCGCCGACCGGTCAGACCACTCGCCAGGGGCGTCTGGGTGGGTCCGCCGGCGACCGTCGGGCCGAGCGGCCCCTCGAGGTCGAAGGCGCGCAGGCGCTGCCCTTTCGCGGTGACCAGGACCAGTGCCCGCCATCGGCCGGCGGACAGGTCGACGCCGTCCGCTTGCGGGCCGAGCAGCGTCGTCGCCGCCACCTGGACCTCGTCGGGACTGATCTGCTTCAGGCGCAGCGGTACCCGGTGGTGGCTGCTTCCACGCACCAGGAACAGGGAGGCGGCATCCGCCGCCATCTCTTCCCGGAGCGGAAGAACGGCCTGCAGGTTGAGCGAGTGGCCGTCGAGCACCGACGCGTGCAGTACACGGCCGCGACCCTCCCCCGCGACCGGGTGCACGACCTTGTGGACGACCGCCGATCGCGCTTTGGCCACCTGGGGCCGCACCCGCTTGTCCAACATCTGCTGGGTCTTCACCGGCAGTACATCCAACGCGATACGAGCCGAGTCTCGTGTCACACGCAGCGCGTGCCGGGGTCTCACCGTGGCCGTCCTCAGGAGGTCGTGCCGCTTCCGAGTGCTCGGCACCCGAAAACGACGGCATGAGGCACCCCGCAATGCGGCGGCGCGCCTGGAGTGCCGCGAAGTTAAATCGCATGGCGCCGACACCGTTTCCCGGCATCAGGCCTGGCCGACCCGCCCAGGTTAACCGGTTCCTTGGCGGCAGCCGGTTCTACGGCCATCAGAGATGGTAAACAACACTGCCCGCGAATCGAAAGTCACGGTGATCGGGTGCGGTCTGCCGGGTAAACGGTCGCCGAGAACAGGAACCACAGGCATGCATGCAAATACGGAGTGTTATCGCACTCCGTTGGTTTGTTGCCATAAGGAGCGAAACGGCGACTCTGAAGACTTTGGTCGCTTTGCGCCCTTGCCTGAGGCCGCCCCCGCCGACCGGCCCTTCGTCCTGGTCGCCACAAGCCCGATTTGTTCGGTGTTGCGGAAACCCTGGCGGTCAGCCGGGGTCCACCTGGCGTTAACCTGGTCTGATGAGTTGGCTGGTTACCGGTGGCGCCGGATATATCGGCGCGCATGTCGTGCGGTCGCTGCAGTCCGCGGGGTTCGGCGTGGTTGTGCTGGACGATCTGTCGACCGGGTCGGCGGACCGGGTGCCCGAGAGCGTGCCGCTCGTCGTGGGCTCGGTGCTCGACCGCGCGCTGCTCGACACCGTGTTGGCGACCCACGGCGTCGACGGGGTCGTGCACGTGGCCGGCAAGAAGCGCGTCGACGAGTCGGTGACCCGCCCGCTCTTCTACTACGAGGAGAACGTCGAGGGCCTGCGTACGCTGCTCGACGCGGTGGTCGCCGCGGGTGTACGCCGCATCGTGTTCTCCTCCAGCGCGGCCGTCTACGGCATGCCGGACGTCGACTTGGTCGACGAGGACGTCACCTGCCGGCCGATCAACCCGTACGGCGAGAGCAAGCTCGTCGGCGAGTGGCTGATCCGGGCCGCCGCCACCGCACACGGCATCGCGTACGCCTCGCTGCGCTACTTCAACGTGGCCGGCGCGGGCGCCCCCGAGCTGGCCGACACCGGCGTCTTCAACCTGATCCCGATGGTCTTCGAGCGTCTGCGCGACGGCGCGGCGCCGCTCATTTTCGGCAACGACTACCCGACGCCCGACGGTACGTGCGTCCGCGACTTCATCCACGTGCAGGACCTCGCCGAGGCGCACGCCGCCGCCGCCCGCCGCCTGATCGACGACCCGGAGGCGGCCCTGACGCTCAACGTCGGTCGCGGCGAGGGGACATCGGTCCGTGCGATGGTCGACCTGATCCGCGCCGAGACCGGCCACGAGGACGTGGTCGCCGCCGTCCGGCCGCGCCGCCCCGGCGACCCCGCGCGCGTGGTGGCCGCCGCCGACCGCATCCGGCGCGAGCTGGGCTTCGAGGCGAGGTACGGCCTGCACGACATGGTGGCCTCGGCGTGGCGGGGTTGGGCACCCCAGCCTGTCACCTGACCCAGCCCCGCATGTGACCCGGTCCGGCGTGTGACCCGGCCCGGCGCGGCGCCCGGTCGCCGAGCCGTGTGCCGCATCCGGGCCGGTCAGGCGGATGCTGCGATGGCTACCACCACGGCGATGATCGCGATCAGGGCGATCAGCACCAGTATCAGTGTGCGTGAGACCGGTGCCTCCTCGGGAGCGTCCGGCGTCCCCACCGGAACCGGGGGCGGCATCGGCCGTGGCGGCGGCATGTTGAACGCGTCCTGACCCGTCACCGCGGCGCGGGCGCACCAGGGGCACGCGGTGAGGTGGAAGCCGTACGTGTGCCGCGGCCGTTCCCCGCAGGTCTCCACGCGCGACCGTTCGCGGTCCAGCGCGCGCAGCCAGTCCTCCGCCGACGGCCGCGACTCGGGCCGGTGCACGCCGGGTCCGAAGGCCTGCCGCGCGAGCGCCAGCAGCGAGGGCGGCAGGACGGTCGGCTCGACCATGTTGCGCGGCGTCGTCACCGCCTCGGGGTGGACTACGTACGAGCAACTCGCCGCGATGTTGTCCTTGATGGTGCTGTCGCTGCTGCTCCCGTGCGGTACGCCCCCGAAGGGGTGGTTGCCGACCGTCAGCAACTGGTAGATCAGCACGGCCAGCGCGAAGTTGTCGGTGTGCGGCGACGCCGGGCCGCCCGCCTGGCGTTCCGGCGCCGAGTAGTCGGCGGTCTGCATGAGCGCCGGGAAGTGCTCGCCGCTCGCCGGGTCGGTGAACGCGATCGAGTCGCAGTCCAGCAGCGTCACGAAGCCGTTGCCGTCGACGACGATGTTGTTGCTGGAGAAGTCGCCGATGACCAGGCCCTCGTGGTGCATGCGTGCGGTCATGAAGGCGAGGTTCCAGCAGACGCCGAGCAGGAACCGCCAGTCGGTCTGCGGCGGGAAGCAGCGCAGCCGCTGCGCGCGGGTGAACAGGCCGATGAGCGGTACGTGTTCGGGTTCGCCGAAGCGCCGCATCGCGTAGCCGAGGAATTCGCCGTCCACGCCGCGCACCACGGCGGTGGGCCAGGCCAGTTCGGGGGGCTGCGAGGTGTTGGTCGGGCGGCCGCCGAGCGGCGTCAGGTTGAGCATCCGCTCGACGCGGCGCTCCTGGTCCGGCCCTTGCGGTTCGCGGTAGAGCTTCACGACGGTGCCGGGGTTGTCGTCGAGGGGATACACGGCAGCCTGGCCGCCGCCTTTCGGCGCGTCCCGGCTGCTGAGAACCACCTCGTCGTCGCCCACGCGCAGGCGCCGCTCGGTCATGTGCGCACCGCCCGCAGGAGTGTCTTGTCGTCGGCGTTGAGGGCGGTCAGCCGGTCCGAGCGCAGGAGCGCCGCGAGCGCCTCCTCGTCGGCACGGGGGTCGGGCCCGGGGTTGTCGAGGGAGCGGAACACCGCCGTGGCGAACGACTTGTTCGGGTCGACGGCCCGCCCGCCGAACCACGAGATCGCGGCCTGCGCCAGGCCGTCCGTGGACAGCAGGACCCCGTCCGCGTCCGGGTCGAGCACGCACTCGGTGCGGATCCAGCGCGGCGCCTCACGCGACGTCAGGAACACCGTCTCGTTGCTGTATTCGCTCGCCGACTCGGGCTGCGGCAGCAGGTGGTAGAGCGGGGTGCCGCCGTCCGCGCCGGCGCGCAGGATGGCGAATCCGTCGCCCACGCTGGCGTACCCGATCCAGGTGGGCGCCAGGACGACGACGGTGAGCGTGGTGGCGAAGTCGTCCGGCCGCCCGCCGTTCTCGCCGGTCCGGCGCAGGAACTCGTCGCGCACTTCCAGGAAGGTGTCGCCCAGCAGCGCGTGCGCGGCCTCGCCGTCTGTCGCCGCGCCGCCGGAGCCGTTCGCGAACAACCGTGTGGCGCCTATGCGTTCGGCGAAGTACGCGGTGGCCAGCCGGACCGCGAGGGCGGAGCCGACCTCGGACTGGGGGCGGCTGCCGGCCCCGTCCGCCACCGCGAGCACCACCACGCGGGCGTGCTCGGGTCCGGTCGCGGCCTCGGCCCACGCGTCCTGGCACGGCACGCCCTCGCGGCGGTGCCGGTATCCCTCGACGCTGATGCCGTGCGTACGCCACGAACCGCGCGGCCCCGACCCCAAGCCCGACCCCGACCCGGACCCCGGCCCCATCAGGGCTCCCACGCGGAGCGCTGGGTGCGGAACTGGTGGAAGATCTTCTCGAACACCTCGTCGCCCGCGCCCTTTTGCTCGGCGTTCGCGCTCGCCGACATCATCGCCAGCAGTTCGCGGAACGGGAATCCCTGCAACTGCGCGTGGAACGCCGGTGCGAGCGCCCGCAGCACGTCGAGGCCCTGCGGGGTGATCCCGCCGACGCCGATCGCGTACAGCCGGAAGTGCCGCTTCTCCTGCTCGGAGGCCAGCACGGGTACCAACCGCTGCCAGGTGTCGGTCAGTTGCCCCTGGGTGTCGGTCGGCAGGCCGTCGGTCATGAGGCAGATCTGCGGCCGGTAGTACTGGAGTCCGGCCTGCCGCAGTTCCTGCTTGCGGGCCGCGACGATCTGCATGGCCAGTTCGACGGCCTCGGTCAGCAGCGTGACGCCGGACGCGACCAGGCTCGGCGCCTGGAACTGGTGGGCGGGGACGAAGGGCGTGCCCGGCTGCCCGGGCGGGATCACATGCGGTCCGCGCCACGCGGCCACCCCGGTGCCGCCGAACGTGATGACCGCGACCTCGACGCTCGCACTGAGGCTGACGTCGTCGTGCAGTTCCCTCGCCCACTGCCCGAGCGCCTCGTTCAGTGTCGCGATGGGCGTGCCACCCATGGAACTCGACGTGTCCAGGCACAGCACGAGCGGCAGGCGCTGCGCGTTGTTCTCGAAGTCGATGTCGGCGTACGCGTCTTGCGGCGCGGCCTGCGGTACCTGTCGGAGCACGGTGGCGTCCTGCGGCACCGAGCGTCCCCAGCGATTGCCGGGCAAAGTACGACCCCCTCAGTTCTTTCCACGTCGCGACGGCCGGACGGCCAGCAAGGCCCCGGACTCGGCAGCGACGGTGTCGACGGATTCCCCGACGGCCGGCGGCTCTCCGGCGTCCGCCCAGGTGGCTCGGACGAGGCAGCGGTCGAGTTCGACGTACCCCTGCGGGTGGAGGCTCGTCCGCACGGTGGCGGCACGCGTCGGACCGACAGCTCTGGCCCCGCCCCGCGACGGCCGCCGTCCGCCCGTCGCCGCGGCGGCGGGACGCGGCGGCGCCGAGGTCCGGGGCGGGGGCGGCGCGGTCGCCGTTGCCGTTGCCGTTGCCGTCACGGTCGCCGCACCCCCCGGGTATGCGTCCACCTCGCCGCCGTAGGCGCGTTGCGCCGCAAGCCGCCGTCGGAAGGGCACCGCCAGGGCGAGTACCACCGCCAGCACGAGGACGGGCAGGGCCAGCGTCCAGGACGGCACTCCTTCGTCACCGCCGTCGGTGCCGCGCGTGGGCAGCATCAGCAGCCCGCCGTTCTCCTGCGCGAGCCGTTCGGCGACAAGGCGTTCGCCCGACACTCCCTCGGCCGGGGCCTTCTCCAGCAGTTCGCACACCGCCTCGCAGCCGCCCGCCGACTTCAGCAACGCGACGGTGCCCGGGTCGAGACGGGCCACCGCGCTATCGCGGGCGACCACCCGGCCGGCCGGATCGGCGGCCAGGGTGAAGAGCAGGCTCCCCCCGACACCGCTGTCCCCGCTCGGCAGCACGACGGCGAACCGGCCTTCGGCGAACGCCTCGCGGGCGTCGCGGACGTCGCCGGCGTCCACACCGACCAGGCCCAGCGGGCGGGTCAGCGTGACCACGACCGCACCCGAGCGCGAGGACCGCGCGGTCTCGGCAAGGCAGCGCAGTGCGGGCTTGTCGAGCTGTGTCGGAGCCCCCGCCGCGCATCCGTCGGGCAACAGAATCCCCGGCGCACCGGCGGCGTCCCCGGCCGCGGAGGCATGTGAAGCACGTTGACCATACGAGGCGTTCGAGGCGTTCGGGGCGTCCCCGGCGCTCGCGCCCGCCACGCCGGAGAGTGGCAGGCCGAGAAGCAGCGCCGCACTCGCGACCGCGGCGGAACCCCGCCCCCGCGTCCAGGTCATGCGCGCCCCCACCCCATGAGGAATGCCGCATTCTATCGGCGGCCGGTTCACAGCCGGAACAGTTCTTGACAGCGCGTGAACATCACGCGCCCGTGCTCCACCCACCGCGTCGCCAGCGCGTCGAAGTCCGGTTGGGTGAGGCGGCAGGTCAGCGGCATTGTGCAGGTCCCGGCGATGCACGGGTGCGGTCCGCGTACGTCCCACACCGACAGCATCGGCACCAACTGCTCGGTGTTCCAGGCGTTCGCCGCCGCGGCCGCGGTGGCCAGCTGGTCGCGGCGCAGCGTACGCCCGTTGGTCATGAACGCGACCAGCAGGCTCGACGTCGTCATGAACCGCACCGTCAGCAGCCGTTCGGTCGACGGGATGTCGAACTCCAGCGTCACCGAGACCGTGTCGGCGGTCGTGCGCAGTTGGTGCCGGACCGCCCAACGGTCCAACAGCACACGCCAGTCCGAACCGAGCATGTGGACCTGCGGTCGGCTGTGCTCAACGTCCGGCACGGGTCATCGCCTCGACGATCATTTCACCGGTCAGCCCGGCGTCCAGCAGGGTCTGCGCGTGCAGGGTGAGACACGAGGCGGTGGGACCCGGTGTGCCCGCGTTGCCGGACGGCGGCGGCAGTTCGTGCACCCGCAACGTCTCGGCGACGGCGGGGAACGGCCATCCCCCGGCCTGCAGGGCGTGTTCGGCGCTCGACGCCGGGTCCGCGGGCTCGGCGGCCCCCGGCTCGGCGAGGAGTTCCGCGAGCAGGTCGTCCAGGTTCGGCCGGTCGCCGGGTTCCTTGGCCAGGCAGCGCCGGATCAGCTCGCGCAATCCGTCGGGAGCGCAGGCGAGTTCGGGTTCCCCGTGGACGAGCCGGTACAAGTGGCCTTCGCCTCCCGGGAAGGGCTGCTCGCCCGTGGCGGCGAACAGCAGGACGCCGCCGAGGGAGAACAGGTCGCTCGACGGTCCCACCATCATGCCGGTGATCTGTTCCGGTGACATGAACGCCGGGGTGCCGAGCACGATCCCGCTGCGCGTGAGCCCGGCGGCCCCGAGCATGCGCGAGATCCCGAAGTCGATGACGCGGGGGCCGTCCGGGGCGAGCAGCACGTTCGAGGGCTTGAGGTCGCGGTGCACGACGCCCGCCGCGTGGATCGCCCGCAGCGCCTCCGCGAGCCCCGCCCCGAGCAGGCGCACCTGCGGCTCGGCGAGCGGGCCGTTCCGGGCGACCTCCTCGGCGAGGGACGGGCCCGGCACGTACACCGTGGCGAGCCACGGCGGGTCCCCGTGCGTGTCCGCGTCGACGACGGCCGCGGTGAAGAGGCTGCCGACCGCCCGCGCGGCGTCGACCTCCCGCTCGAAGCGGTCGCGGAACTCCGGCTCCATGGCCAGCTCCGGCCGCACGACCTTGACGGCCACCATGCGGCCGGTCGGCGAACGGCCCAGGTACACCCACCCCATGCCGCCCGAGCCCAGCCGCCCGACGATCTGGTACGGCCCCACCCGCTGCGGATCGCTCAACGGCGTCCTCACGCTGTCCTCCCCTGCGGCCCGCCGACGCCGTACCGCTTCCGGTGCACCGGTTGCCGGCGTCGGACGGCCGCAAGGGGATTGTCCCGGGAAACGGCTCCTCCCGGTATGCGAACCACGAGACCGTGACCTGGGTCGTGTCCGGGGGCCTTCGGCGTCAGCCCTTCCAGGGCGGGGTGAGCCCCCAGTCCCAGCGCGGCATCGGCGTCTGCGGCAGCGGCGGCGGGTTCGGGCCGGAGTAGATGATCGCCATGCGCGTCCCCCACTCCAGGTAGTACGCCAGGACGCCGCGGAACTCCGGGTCGTCCGGCAGCCCGACCTCGTCGGCGGTGTCGGCGAGCAGCGCGACCCAGCGACGCCGCTGGGCCTCGGTGATGCCCTTGCCGAGGTGCTTGGAAGCCATGTGCGGGTGGCCGCCCAGATCGGTGCTGTAGACCGCGGGGCCGCCGAACACCTCGCCGAGCCACGCCGCGACGTGCTGCGCGTGGTGGGCGTCCATGCCGGCGAACACGGGGGCCAGCACCTCGTCCTCGGCGACCCGCTCGTAGAAGCGGGTGAACAGGCGGTCGAAGGCCTCGGCGCCGCCTGCCCACTCGAACAGCGTGGGGTTGGAGCCGCCGGTGCCGACGACGTCCGTCACCTCGTAGTGCCGCATCTCCTGGATGGCCGAGAAGTAGGGCTTGATCTCGGCGAAGAACGCCGGGAAGTGCTCGCCCTTGCGGAAGCCCTCGAGGTGGTCGGGGGCGGAGGTCCAGCGGATGCGCAGTACATAGGAGCCGGGCTCCTCGGTACAGCGCGCCAGTTCGTAGTCCACGCACTGCGGGGCGGCCCGCAGCGACGCGGCGGCCCGGGCGTACGCGGCCTCGAATGCGGCGGCGTCCGGCTCCGGGATGGTGTAGCGGATGTATTCGACGATCATGGTCGCGCCCCTGGGGTCGGGAACCGGATTTCCCGCCCCAACGGCACGGCGGCGGCGGATGATTCCCGCCCGCGCGTAGCGGACAGCCGGCGTGCGGCGGCCACCGCGGCCCGACCTGGCGAGACGTCCGTCACAACCGGCGGGAATTCACCCTCCCGACGACTTTCGGACAACAAAGCGGGCGTACGAGGGCTCCGGTCGGCCCGCCACACGCCGGCGTACGCCTCCCGCCCCGCCCGCGTCCGTGCAGCTCACGACGCCGCCAACACGTTGGGGCGAAAATCCGGTTGGCGGCCGGACCGACGCCGTGCGCGCCGGTGGCGTGATGACGGCGCATGTCCGAGGTGCCTGATAAATCGTCACTTCACGGACTGTTTCCGGCCTCTGACTGGACGTCATCGATCTGACTAGGATGTTGGCGCCCTGCTGTCCCCGCCCACTCCACGTGGCCGTTCCCGAGGATCCGATGACAGACAGCGTCCCGTCCGCGGTGTTCTGGAGCCTGGTCGCGGTGGCCCTGATCCTGACGGGAGCGGTGGTGCGGCTCCTGTGGACCGCGGCCGCGCACAGACGCCGAATAGCGGACCTGGCGGGCGGCGTCGAGGCGCGCGACACCTCGTTGCGCACACTCGTCGAGGACCGTCTGCCGCTGTTGGAGAAGAACCACCGGCCGTTCGGCCCCGTGGTCCCCGACCCCCGGCTCGAAGGCACGTCGCACGCGCTGAGCGTGCACCTCATAGAGGAGATGTTCGGCGGCGCCGTGCGCCGTGCGCAGATCCGCGCCGACCAGTCCGCCAAGGCCGCCCTCAAGGGCGCCATGCGGGCGCTGCAGGGCCTCGCCAACGAACAGCAGCTCGCCATCTCGGACATGCAGGACGAGTACGACCGCCCCGACATCCTCGGCAGCCTGCTGGAGATCGACCACACCAACGCGCAGTTCGGCCGCCGCGCCCAGGCCATCGCCGTCCTGTGCGGGTCGTGGCCCGGCCGCCAGCGCGAGGCGTCCTCGCTGATGGACGTCGCCCGCGGCGCCAAGTCGCGCATCCGCGACTACCGCCGGGTGCAGGTCCACGAGCAGATCGAGGTGGCGGTCGTCAGCCGCGCGGTCGAGCCCGTGGTGCTCGCGATCGCCGAACTCCTCGACAACGCCACCCGGCACTCGCAGCCGAACACCACCGTCGAGGTCAACATCCAGCCCGCGCACAACGGCGCGTGCGTCGTCGTCGACGACGCGGGCGTGGGCATGAACGACAAGGAAATCGAGGCCGCCGTCCGCTTCATCGGCGGTGACGAGTACATCGACATAACGCGGCTCGGCGACCCGCCGCAGTTCGGGTTCGCGGTCGTGGGCGTGCTGGCGCAGCGGTACGGCTTCAGCGTCTCGGTCGACACCCGCTCGCCCTACGGCGGCGTCCGCGCCGTGCTGTTCCTGCCCAGGGAACTGCTGACCCACCTCGAACCGGAAGACGTGCCGGGGCTGGTACGCGAACTCCGCCCGCCCGTACCGGCCCAGGCCCTCCCCGCCGCCCCGCGGCCGACCGCCCCGGAACCCCGCGAGGCCCACGAGGCCCGCCCGGCACACGTGGCCGAGCCGGTCCACGCGGCCGACCCGGTCCACACCGGCCACCCGGTCCACCCGACCGACGCAACCCGGCCGGCCGACGCAGCCAGCCCGACCGACGAAGTCCGCCCGGTCCGCGAAGACCGGCAGGCCCACGGGCACGCCGGTCAGCCCGAAGAGCCCATGCCCGTCGACGTCGTCGGCTCGACGGCGGCCGGACTGCCCAAGCGCAGGCGCCGCGACGCCGCCGCACCGGCGGCACGGGCCGCGCGTCCCACCGCCGCCACCGAGGCGGCCGCCGCCGCGGACGCCGTCGCGACGGACACCGCGCGGGGCCGCTCCGTGCACGAAACGGCCGCCCGCATGGGCGCGTTCGCCCGGGGCACCCGCTCCGGCCGGGCCGCGGTGCGCGACGGCGACGAGGGACACGGCGACGATCAGGACAAGGGGATCGCACACTCATGAACGACCACGGTCACAACGACCTGGGCTGGATGCTCGACGAGGCCCTGCGGGTCCCGGAGGCGCGGCACGCGATCCTGCTGTCCGCCGACGGGATGCTGCGCGCCCACTCGCGCGGCATCGACCGCGACGAGGCGGACCGCCAGGCCGCCGCGCTCTCCGGCCTCCAGTCGATCAGCCGCAGCACCTCCGCGTTCGCCGACCCCCGGGAGACCCGGTGGCGGCAGACCCTCGTCGAGTTCGACGGCGGCTATGTGTTCCTGGTCGCCGCCGGAACCGGCGCGTACCTCGCGGTCTCGGCGTCCGAGCATGTCGACATGGAGTCCGTGACGTACGCGATGCAGAAACTGGTCGACCGTCTCGGCAAGGAACTGACCAGTCCGCCCAGGCAAGGCCTCGGAGGCCGCCCATGAGGCGCCGCCGCCCGGGGCCGGCCGGGGACCCGCAGGCGCCGGGGCCCGACGGCGGCGCCCCGGGCGGCCGCGGCAAAGGACTGGTCCGGCCGTACGTCGTGACGGACGGGCGCGCGCACCCGAGCCGCAACACGTTCGACCTGGTCACCCTGGTGATCGCGACGGCCGACCGGCCGCTGTCCGGACTCACCCCGGAGAAGCGCCGCCTGGTCGAACTGTGCCGTCCCGGCTCGCTCTCGGTCGCCGAGGTCGCCGGACACCTCGGCCTGCCGGTGAGCGTCACCAAGGTGCTCCTGGCCGACCTGGTCGACGCCGGCCACATCCTCACACGCGCCCCCATCCCCGCGGCCGAGCTTCCCGAGGCCCAGTTGCTTCAGGAGGTGCTTGATGGACTCCGTGCTCGCCTCTGAGCGCGACGCACAGTCCGGCCCCGGAAACGGTGCCGTCTACCTGCGCCCGACCGTCCGAACGTCGGTGAAGCTGCTCGTGGTCGGGCATTTCGCGGTCGGCAAGACGACGTTCGTCGGCACGCTCTCGGAGATCCGGCCGCTGCACACCGAAGAGCGCATGACGCAGGCCGGCGCGCTGGTCGACGACCTGAGCGGGGTGCCCGACAAGACCACCACGACGGTGGCCATGGACTTCGGCCGCCTGACCCTCAACGACCGGCTGGTGCTCTACCTGTTCGGGGCACCCGGGCAGCAGCGCTTCACCCGGCTGTGGCAGGACATGGCGACGGGCGCCCTCGGTGCGCTGGTCCTCGCCGACACGCGCCGCCTGGAGCAGTCGTTCGAGGTGATGGGCCTGCTGGAGGACCACGGGCTGCCGTACGCGGTCGCCCTCAACCAGTTCCCCGACTCGCCCCGCTACGCCGACCACGAGATCCGCGAGGCGCTCGACCTGCTGCCCGAGACCCCGTTGGTCACCTGCGACGCCCGCGACCCGCGCTCGTCCACCGAGGCGTTGATCGCCCTTGTCCGCCACCTCCTCACCCTTTCCGGCCAGGAGCCCTCGTCTTGACCACGAACCCCGACAGCGGCACCGCGGAGACCGAGTCCGCCGGCCCGCCGCCCGGTTGTCCTGCCCACGGTCTGACCGGAGTCCCGCTCTACGGCGCCGACTTCGCCGACGACCCGGCCTCCGTGTACGCCCGCCTGCGCCGCGACCACGGCCCCGTCGCACCCGTGTTGCTCGACGAGCAGGTGGAGGCGTCGCTGGTGACGTCGTACGACGCCGCGCTGCAACTGCTGCGCAGTCCCGAGACGTTCTCCAAGGACCCGCGCCGCTGGAAGGCCGTCCAGGACGGCCGCATCGCCCCGGACAACCCGGTGCTGCCGATGATGGGCCACCGCCCCAACGCGCTGTTCACGGACGGCGCCGAGCACGCCCGCTACCGGTCGGCGATCACCGACAGCCTCGGCCGCGTCGACCCGGTCGAGTTGCGCGAGTACGTCGAGCGCAGCTCGGACTCGCTGATCGACAGCTTCGGCCCGGAAGGCAAGGCGGACCTGCGCCGCGAGTACGCGCTCGTGGTGCCGCTGCTGGTCTTCATGGAGATGTTCGGCTGCCCGCCCGGGACCGCGGAGAAGCTGGTCCGCGGCATGTCCGGCATCTTCGAGATGGTGGACGCCGAGAACGCCAACGCCCTGCTCTTCGAGGGCATGGTCGAACTCGTGGCGCTCAAGCGGGCCGAGCCGGGGCCGGACGTGACCTCGTGGCTCATGGCGCACCCCTCGGGGCTCACCGACGAGGAGCTGATCCACCAGCTGACGCTGCTGATGGGGGCGGGCACCGAACCGCAGCAGAACCTCATCTCGAACAGCCTGCGGCTGCTGCTCTCCGACGACCGCTTCGCGGGCAGCCTGTCCGGCGGCACCATGCCGGTCGACGACGCGCTCGACGAAGTCCTGTGGAGCGACCCGCCGATGGCGAACTACGGCGTGCACTTCCCGGTCCGCGACGTCGACCTGGCGGGCGTACGCCTGCGCGAGGGCGAGCCGGTCGTGGTGAGTTTCGCCGCGGCCAACACCGACCCGGCCCTGGCGTCGCACCGGCGCGGCGGCAACCGCGCGCACCTCGCGTGGAGTGCGGGACCGCACGCGTGCCCCGCCAAGGAGAGCGCCCGGCTGATCGCGGCGGTCGCCATCGAACGCCTGCTGGACCGGGTCCCCGACATCAGGCTGACCGTCCCCGCCGAACAACTGCGCTGGCGCCCCGGTCCGTTCCACCGGGCGCTCGCGGAACTCCCGGTGGTGTTCCCGCCGGTGCACCCGAAGGACGCGACGGCATCCGGCGCCGCGTACCCGGCGCCGGGCGCGACCCCCGCCTCCCCCCGACCGCTTCCTCCGCATCCCGCTTCATCCGAACCACAGCCTGGAGGCAAAGAGTGGCCGAGCAGTCCGGCGCCTACGTCATCGACCCCTTCGGCAGCGACATCCACGGCGAGAACGACGAGCTCCGCGCCCGCGGCCCGGCGACGCTGGTGGCACTCCCTGGCGGTGTGGAGGCGTGGTCGGTGAACAGCCAGGCCCTCATCAGGGACCTGCTGACCGACCCGCGCGTTTCCAAGGACACGCGGCAGCACTGGCCGGCGTGGATCAACGGCGAGATCCCGGCCGACTGGCCGCTGCAGATCTGGGTCTCGGTGCAGAACATGTTCACCGCGTACGGCGGCGACCACAAGCGGCTGCGCACGCTGGTGTCCAAGGCCTTCACGGCCCGGCGCACCGCGGCGATGCAGCCGCGCATCGAGGAGCTGACGCGCGGCCTGCTCGACCGGATCGCGGCCACCCCGGAGGGGGAGACGGCGGATCTGCGGCGGGACTTCGCGTACCCGCTGCCGATCAACGTGATCTGCGAGTTGTTCGGCGTGCCGGAGAGCTCGCAGCCCGAGCTGCACGCCGCGGTGGACACCATCTTCCGGACCACGGCGACGCCGGAGGAGATGCAGGCGTGCCAGGTCGGCATCTACGGCATCCTCACCGCACTGGTCGCGGAGAAGCGCGAGAACCCCGGCGACGACATGACGTCCGGGCTGATCGCGGCGCGTGACGACGACGGCAACGGCGAAGCGGCGGTGCTCAGCGAGGGCGAGCTGATCGACACGCTGCTGCTGGTGCTGTCGGCCGGGCACGAGACCACGGTCAACCTGCTCGACAACGCGATCCACGCGCTGCTGACGCGGCCGGACCAGCTCGCGCTGGTGCGGTCCGGCAAGGCCTCGTGGGACGACGTGATCGAGGAGACGCTGCGGGCCGAGGCGCCGGTGGCGAACCTGCCGCTGCGGTACGCCGTGGAGGACATCGAGATCGGCGGCGGCGTCACGATCCGCAAGGGCGAGGCGATCCTGGTGGCGTACGGCGCGGCGGGCCGCGACCCCGAGGTGCACGGCGACGACGCGGCCGAGTTCGACGTCACGCGCGCGGTCAAGGACCACCTGGCCTTCGGCTTCGGCGCGCACTTCTGCCTGGGCGCGCCGCTGGCCCGCATGGAGGCGCGGATCGCGCTGCCGGCGTTGTTCGAGCGCTTCCCGGACCTGGCCCTCGCGGTCAAGGAGGAGGAGCTGGAGCCGATGGAGTCGTTCATCTCCAACGGCCACAAGGCGCTGCCGGTACACCTGGGCAAGTAGGCGTACCAAGGCGGTTGGGAGCACGGCGAAGCGCCTCGGATTCCCGAGGCGCTTCGCGTTTTTTGCCGCGACAGCCGTCCGTCGTGGTGGCGCGCCGGCCCAACACGCCGCCACGACGTACCGCATGCCAAGGCGCCCGCCTGCCTGCGGGCACCCGGGCAATCACACGGCGCGCCGCCGTGGGGGGCGGGCACGCGCCGTTCCACCGCCGACCCGGCCCGCGCGTCCGACCGGCCCTGTTCCGTCTGCCAACGGCGGAGAGGAGGGACGCGGGGTGCCGGTCGGAGGCCTGCCCGGCGGCCGCACGGTCGGGCCGGGGGCATGGCCGCCGCCCATGGCTGGGGTCGGCGGAGCTGCGCTCGAGCGGGGCATGGGACTCCTCAAAGCGGGGGGCGCTCTGATGCCGCACGGCAGCCGGCCGACCGTCGACCCGCTGTCCAGGATGGGGTCGACGGCCGACCGGCGGCCGATCGGTGGTGACGCGTGCAGTCTCGGATCCGGACCCCGGCAACGCACACCCCCGGGTCGGGGGTTGCATCAGGGTTGCAATGGACCCCCATCCGCGTGCACGATCGCCAGATGTCGAATCCGGAAGCCGGGCCTACCCGCCCCGAGGTGCGCGATCGGACCTAGTCGGGGCACCGGTTCCCTTCCTAGTCTGCCGAGCATGCGATCACGTGTGCTCGGAGCCGTGCGGTACGCCGGCGTGCCCGCCGCCGGGGCACTGGCGGCCGGCGTCCTCACGGCGTGGGCGGCCGCGCCCGCCCACGCGATCGACAACCGGGCGGTGGCTCCGTACGCCGCGAGCGGCGCACCGGCCAAGGGCTCGACGGCCGGGTGCGCCGACGCACCGCTGCTCGAACCGGGCCGGTACACCGACTCGCTCGCCACCGACCGCGATCTCTTCTACCGCGTCGGCAAACGCGGCGACCAGGTGCTGGAGGTCTCCGCCACGGCCGTACTGGCGCAGAAGGTGTTCGCCGGTTCCGAGCTCTCGGTCGGCGCCGGCTGGGGCGAAGGCGACAAACCCGAGTCGTGGCTCGCGAAGACCGACAACGCGGCCGACGGACTGAACGTCATCAGCGTGGGCGCGCGTTCGAACAGCAAGGCCGTGGGCGGTACTTCGGCCTGCATACGGATCGGCAACGGCATCAGGCCGGTGGAGGGCTCGACCGGTCCGTTCAAGGTCGAGGTGGTCGTCGGCCTCGTCGCCCCGGACGCCGTCCCGGGCACCGGCGCCGGTGCCCCCGCCAACGCCGACGACGGGTTCTCCTTCGCCGGGGCCAAGCGCCTCCCGGACTCCGGCACCACTCGCGGGACCGTCGCGATAGGCGAGTTCCCGTTCTGGCGGGTGGATCTGAGGGCGGGTCAGACGCTGACCGTACGCACGACCCTGGAGGTTCCCGCCGACCTCGCGGCCGGCCCCCAGGCAGGGTGGGCAGCGCACATCTACAACCCGCTGCGACGCGCCGCCAACTGCCCGGCGGAGGCGGGCGGCCCGCGCCGGGCCTCGCTCGCCGCGGGCGCCAACCGCGCCGAACTCCGGTGCGGTCCTTGGACGGTGGAGGCGGACAAGCCCGACTACGAGACGACCTACAACCTGCCGGGGACGTACTACATCGCCGTCGGCGTGACGGACGCGAAGGACACCGCACGCGGGCAGGTCGTGCCGTACGAACTCAGGGCCACCGTCGACGGCGTCGGCTCCGGCCCCGACCCGCGCGCCAACACCGCCTTCGGTGCGTCGCTCGACGACGACGCGAACGGCACGGACTCGGCGGCCTCGGACGACGGGCGCGACGGCACCGACACGGTGCTGATGGCGACGGCCGCCGGATCGGCGCTCGTGTCGGTGGCGTCCCTCGGCATGCACGTGCGCGCCCGCCGTTCCCTGAACGCGCGGTCCCACAGCCCCGGGCACCCCCTGCCCTCCGGCGCCCCGGGGAAGCCGCGCAAGCCCAGGAAACCCAGGAAGTCCCGGTCCCGGCCGATGCGGCTGCCCGCGGACCTGCTGCCCGGGCAACCGCCCGCGCCCGCGGCCCCGCCCGAAACCGCGCCGCCGCCCGGTCCGCCCGACCCGCCCGCGACGCCCGGCCCGAAGAAGCGACCGGCTCCGCCTCCGCTCTCCATCCCGCCGAACCACAACGCGCTGGACTCGGTGTGGTCCATCAGCGTCGTGCTGGGCGAGGACCCGGACGACGGCTCCGAGGTGCCGGACACCTCCGGAAGCCACCCCGCGGTCTCCGCCGAACCGCCGCACCGGGACGGGACGTCGCCGGACCCGCGGAACCTGCCGTCGTGGCGCCCGGGACACGACGCCTGACCCTCGCCGGCGCCGAGGGAACCCCCTCTCAGGCCCCTCTGTCCCAAAGCCGCGTGCCCGTGCGCGTGCGCCGGATAGCACCATGGCCCGCCACGGGCCAAGCATGAACTTCACGATCGGTCGTGTGTGTTCGTACGGGCCGGAGGAGAAGGAGGCGGTCAGCTGATGCTCCGCATACGCCCTGTGGTGTTCGCCGGACGGGTCCGGGACGCGTTGAAGCCCGGGCGCGGGCGGACCACGACCGCCGTGGCGCTCGGCGCCGCGGGTTCGCTGATCGCGGGGATGGTCGTCGCGGGCATGGGTGCCGCGGGAGCGAATCCTGACCTGTCCGACATCGGCGCCTGGCTCGCCAGCGACAAGAAGGGCAACGTCGCCCACGTCAACGGCCTCACCGGCCAGGTCGACGGCCGGGTGAAGCTGCCGCGCAACGACGACACCCGGCTCCAGGTGAGCGAGGACGGCAACACGGTCCTGGTGCTCGACGAGAGCACCGGCACGGTGAGCCGCATCGACCCCTCCCAGCTGACCGTGCCGCAGACGTTCGACCACGAGACGCCCGGCCTCAAGCTCGCCTCGGGCGGGGGCAAGGCGTGGCTGGTGGACGCCGCCAACGGCCAGGTCCGGCCCATCGACCCGGTGTCCCTCGCCCCGCTCGGCGCGCCGCTGGACGTCGGCGGCAAGCCGCTCGGCGAGGCGCAGGCCGACCCGGCCGGCACCCTGTGGGTCCCGGTCCCCTCCACCGGACAGCTGGTGCCGGTCACCGGCGACAAGCTCGGTTCGCCGATCAAGGTCGCCGAGCCGAACGGCGCGCTGCTGCTGACCATGGCCTCCGGCCGGCCCGTCGTCACCGACGTCAAGGGCGGCCAGATGCTGATCGTCTCCGGCAACGGCGTCGAGCGCACCGTCAAGCTGCCCGAGGACATGGCGAAGGGAAATCCCGAGAAGCTGCTCGCGCCCGGCCTCAGCGAGGGGCCCGTGGTACCCGTCCTGGCCGCCGACACCGGAACGCTCACGCT
Organism: Streptodolium elevatio; assembly: GCF_053592165.1. Taxonomy (NCBI): domain Bacteria; kingdom Bacillati; phylum Actinomycetota; class Actinomycetes; order Kitasatosporales; family Streptomycetaceae; genus Streptodolium; species Streptodolium elevatio. The sequence goes on along the minus strand of NZ_JBSFVE010000012.1, from coordinate 244,263 downwards.
GGTCGACATCGACAGCGGTTCGGTCACCGCGGTGCCGCTGACCGTGCCGGCGCACGACTTCGCGCCGCCGCAGGTTCTGGGGGCGAAGGTCTACATCCCGGACCGCTCGGCCGGCTCGCTGTTCGTCTACAACATCGTGCAGGCGAAGTTCGAGGACCAGCTCAAGGTCACCGGCGTCCCCGGCAAGCTCGAGGCGTACGTGCGGGACGGCCTGCTCTGGGTCAACGACCAGGACAGCGCGACCGCCGCCGTCGTCAACGTACAGGGCCAGCTCCAGCTGATCGGCAAGTACGAGAACACCCCCGGGCCGGGACAGGGCTCGGCCACCGGCTCGACCCCGCCCACCCCGGCCAAGAGCGTGCCCGAAGGCGGCGCCACGTCCTCTCCGGAGGAATCGGCGGCATCGTCGTCCGCGCCGCCCTCCGGGAGCCCGGACGACGAGTCCACGGGCGGGGCGGAAGACCCCTCCGGCGACGGTTCGGGCCTACCGCCGGTGGTGCCGCCCGTCGTGCCCCCGGTCGAGCCGCCCGTCGTGCCGCCGGGTCCCGGTGACGACGACGGGGGCGACGACCCGCCCCCGAGCAAGTCCACGCGGCCGGATCCGCCGAAGACCTCCGAGGCACCCAAGCCCTCCAACACGCACAGGCCGCCGGACCCGGATCCCGAGCCCTCCACGACACCTCCCGTGGATCCCCCCAAGCCGCCGGACCCCCCGACGGATCCGCCGAAGCCGCCGGACCCCCCGACGGATCCGCCGAAGCCGCCGGACCCGCCCGCTCCGCCGACCACGCAGGTGCCGACGACCCCGGCCACGAGCGACAAGCCGACCGAGACGCCCAGCAGCAAGCCGCCGACCACCTCGTCGAACCCGAAGCCGCCCACGACCGCCACGAAGCCGCCGACGACCGCCACGAAGCCGCCCACGACCACGACGAAGCCGCCGACGGGCACGACGAAGCCCCCGGCCATGAAGAAGCCCGGCACGCCGGTGGCCACGTCGGGCGCCGGCAAGATCACGCTGATGTTCCAGCCCGCGTCCGGCGCGACACCGTTGCGCTACACCGTCGGCGGGACCAGTGCCGGAATGGGTGTGACCCCCGCGTCCGTCGGTCCCAAGGGTCCGTTCATGTTCACCGTGACCGGCGGGTCGTGCGAGAAGGAGTACCGCTTCTACATCACCGCCGAGTACCCGGGCGGCATCATGAACTCCGGCTGGTCCACGGCCGTGCGCCCGTGCCTGCCGCCCGGCAAGCCGACCAACCTCACCGCGACGAAGTCCGGTGACAAGGCCAAGGTCACGTGGGGCGCGCCGACCAACACGGCGGGCGAGACCATCACGTACACCGGTTCGTGGTCGGTGAAGCCCAGCGCGAAGACCACCCCGAAGGCCGCCGTCCAGGGCGGCGGTTCGGACCAGCTCACGCCCGCGCTGTACGGCGGCCTCGTCGCCGACCCGCCCGCCGTCAACCACCCGACGGTGGCCGACGGCACGGACGTCGCCGCCGCGGCGGCGCCCACGAAGGGCAGTTGGACGACGACGGACCGGTCTGTCACGTTGTCCGTCGGCGGCGTCAGCGGCTCGTACACGTTCAAGGTCACCGCCAAGAGCAAGGGTGGTTCCACGGCGTCGGCTCCGGCCACGCTGACCATCACCCTCAACTACGGCAAGGTCAGCAACGTCACGCTCGACGCGCCTCCGGAGCTCCCCGGATCCGCGCCCTACCCCCCGACTCCGTCTCCCTCCGGCCCGGGGGACGGTGACGGCGCGGTGGCTCTCGCCGCTGCCATCGCGCCCAGCCGCCGTCCGGACCACGACACGGCCATGTGATCGCCCGGGCGCGCGGACCGGGTCCCGCGCGGGCGGTGCTTCCTGCCTGACACCGCCCCTGCGGGACCCGGATCCCGGCCACCACTCATCCGACGACCGACCCCGGGCGGGCCCTCGACCAGGTCCACGGACCGGCCCCCCGAAGACCGTTCGCAATCTCGACTCCCACCTCAGGAGTGCCGTGAGCACCATCCCCCACCCGGCGGCCGGGTCCCCGACGGCGCCCCTCGGCCCGCCCTCGTCGTCCGCCGGCCCGTCGCCTGCCGTGCACTTCCACGCGCCGGACGCCCTGCGCCTGTTCCGCGAGTGCTTCCACGCGCTCGCCGACAACGTCGAGCGCGTCGTCATGGGCAAGCGCGATGTCGTCGAACTCGCGCTCACCTGCCTCTTCGCCGAGGGCCACCTGCTCGTCGAGGACGTGCCCGGCACCGGCAAGACGACCCTCGCCCGGGCGCTCGCGGCGTCGCTCGACGCGCAGTGGCAGCGCGTGCAGTTCACTCCGGACCTGCTGCCGTCCGACATCACCGGCGTGTCGATGTTCCGGCAGACCACCAACACCTTCGAGTTCCTGCCGGGGCCGGTGTTCGCCAACATCGTCATCGGCGACGAGATCAACCGGGCGTCGCCCAAGACGCAGTCGGCGCTGCTGGAGGTCATGGAGGAGGGCCGCGTCACCGTCGACGGTGTCGCGCACCCGGTCCCGCGGCCGTTCATGGTGGTCGCGACCCAGAACCCGGTGGACATGTCGGGCACGTACCCGCTTCCCGAGGCGCAGTTGGACCGCTTCCTGATGCGCGTCACCGTCGGCTACCCGGACCACCGCTCCGAAGTGGCGGTGGCTTCGGGAACGGCCGGCGCACCCGCCGTCGAGTCGCTGCCCGCCATCGCCGCGGCGCACCACATCGGCGAGTTCATCGAGGTCGCCCGGCAGCGGGTGATGGCGTCGGAGCCCGTCGTCGACTACGCGGTACGCATCGCGCAGGCCACCCGCACGTCCCCGCACACGCGGCTGGGTGCCGGCCCGCGCGGCAGCGTGTCGCTGATCCGCGCGGCCCGCGTGCGCGCCGCGTCGCAGGAGCGCGCGCACCTGCTCCCCGAGGACATCAAGGCGCTCGCCGCCCCGGTCCTGACCCACCGTCTGCTTCTGTCCCCGGACGCCGAGTTGGCGGGTTGGACGGCCGAGTCGGTGCTCGCCGACGTGCTCTCCGCCGTCCCCGCACCCGCACTCGGGGGCATGGCGAAGGCACGCGCATGACCTCGGTGCGGGAGTCCGCGCGGCCGCGGACTCCGGCGGACGACGAGAACGCGGAAGCCGGTGCCCGCCTGAGGTCGGTACGACCCGCCGCCGTCGGCCTGAGCAGTTCCCGTCTGACCCCCTCCGGCCGCGCGGTACTCGGCACCGGGGTCGTGGCGTGCGCCGTGGGCTGGGGCCTTGGCTACGCCGAGGCCCTGGCCCTGGGCGTCGCCGCCCTGGCCGCGGTCGCCTTCGCCCTCGTGTGGACGCATCCCACCCCGTCGGTGCGGGCGCGCCGGGAGATCGTGCCGATCCGCGTGGCCCGTGACGAAACCGCCCAGGGCGTCGTGGTGTTGCACAACACCGGTACGCGCACGCTGCGCGGGATGCGGGCCGAGGACCGCGTCGCCGGCGTCCCCGTCTTCCCCGTCGACCTGCCTCCGGTGCCGCCCGGCGCCGAGGTCCGGGCCCGCTACCGGCTGCCCACCGACCAGCGCGGCAGCGTCGAGGTGGGACCGATGCTGCTGGTCCGCGGCGACCCGCTCGGCCTGGCCCGCCGGGTCCGCGAATGCGGCTCCGCCGAGACGCTGCTCGTGCGGCCGCGTACCGTGCCTCTTCCGGTGCTGCCCGCGGGGCGGACGCACCACCTCGAAGGCCCCACCTCGGACACCGCCGAGGACGGCACGCTGACCTTCCACTCGCTGCGCGAGTACGTGCTCGGCGACGACATGCGGCGCGTGCACTGGCGTTCGTCGGCACGTACCGGCCGCCTGATGGTGCGGCGCATGATCGACGTCAGCCTGCCGACCACGACCGTGGTGCTGGACACCGGCCAAGACGCCTACCGGGACGGCGCGTTCGAGACCGCGGTCGACGTCGCCGCGTCCGTCGCGGAGGCCGCGGCACGGAGCCACTTCCCGGTGCGGCTGCTCACCGGCGGCGGCCTGCTGCCGCTGGGCGACGGCCACGACCCCGGCGCGGACCACGTGCTCGACCGGCTCTCGCTGGTGAGCGCGGAGAGCCGGCACACACTTTCGGACGCCCTCGACGTCCTGGAACGCCTTCGCGAGGGTGACACTCTCGTCGTCGTGACCGGCGGCGAACTCCCGCTTCCCGGGGAGAGGTTGGGGCGCATGCGCGGGCGATTCGACCGCATGCTGGTGGTACGCGTAGGCGTGTCCGCCGCCGCGACGACGGCGCTCGGCGTGCCACAGCTCACCGTCGACCTGCTGGACGACCTGGTCCCGGCCTGGCGCAGGGAGGCGATGCGATGAGCACCACGGCACCACCTCCCACCACCGCGCCCGTCGGCGGCCGCGGGACCGCGCCGGCCCCCTCCTCCGCCGACGCGCAGACTGCCGCGGGCAACCGGGCCGGGAAGCGCACCGGTTCGCCCGGCGGCGCCAAGAAGCGCTCGAAGTCCCGCAAGCCCACGGTCTCGTCGTCGTCCGCACGGGCCGCCCGGGCACGCCGGCTCTGGTCGCTGGTGCCCGTCGCCGCACTCGCGGCGGTGTCCGGCCTGGCGTACCACCGCGTGTTCGGCATGCGCGAAGTGCTGCCCGTCGTCGGTCTGGCCGCGACCGTCCCGGTCCTGCTGGTGCTGCTGTGGTCGCGCCCGACGGACAAGCACAAGCCGCGTCCGCTGGTCGGCTCCCTCGCGGTCTCGGCGCTCGCCTGGAGCGTGGCGGTGTCCGCCACGCTCTACCGCGACGACGCCCTCGCGCACGCCCTGCCGACACCGGACCTGCTGCGCCGGGCCGGCTCGGACGTTCTGGACGCGCCGCGCGGCATCCTGACCACCGTGCTGCCGGCCCCCGGCGACGCCGCGCTGCTCGTGCTGGTGTCCGCCGGGGTCTGGATCGCCGCCTTCGTCGGCGCCGAACTCGCGCTGCGGGGCACCTCGTCCGCACTGCCCGCGGTTCCCGGCCTGCTGATGCTCGCCGTGCCGGTCGTGCTGTCGACCGGTGCGCCCGGCTCCAACACGGCGGTCCTCGCCGGCGCCGTCGGTGCGGCCGGCCTGCTGCTGGTGTGCCGTGCGCCGGGCCGGCGGTCACCGGGCCGGATGCTCGCGGTGGGCGTGCCCTGGGTCGCGGTGCTCGCGGTGCTCGCCGGGGTCGTGGCGCCGCAGATGCCCGGTGTGGGTGCCCCGCCGGACCTGCGGGACAAAGTGAGCCCGCCGCCGCCGGTACGCCTGGCCTCGGTCAACCCGCTCGACCGCATCTCGGCCTGGCTCCTGACGCCGGATCAGCCGCTGTTCCGGGTCCTCGGCCCCGCCGAACCGGACCGCTACTGGCGGCTCACGGTCCTGGACCGGTACGACGGTGTCACGTGGTACCCGGTCAACGGCCTGCGTCCGACCGGCGGCCGGGTGCCCGAGGCGTCCGACGAGGACGCCAAGGCCGCGCATTCCGTGCAGCAGATCACGCTCGACAAGCTGGACGGCGTGTGGCTGCCCGCCGCGGACCGGCCCACCCGGGTCGACGTGCCGGGCGACGTGGACCTCGCGGTGGACCCGGACAGCGGGGCCCTGGCGACCGACGCGCAACTGACTCCCGGAATGCACTACAAGGTGGAGTCGAGCGTCCCGGAGTACGACCCGGACCGCATCCAGGAACTGCCCACCGTCTACGACACGGCGAACACCGCGCTGCCGGAGGTGGACGCCGCCGCCGAGCCCATCGAGTCGATCCAGGAGTTCCGCAGGCTCGCGATCGAGGCGACGGCAGGCGCCACCTTCCCGTACCAGCAGGCGCTGCGCCTGGCGAACTGGCTGCGCGAGAAGCACCGTTACGACGTCACGGCGGTGCCCGGCCATTCGTACCGCAACCTCCGGTTCTTCCTGGAGTCGAGCAAGGAGGGCACGTCCGAGCAGTTCGCGGCGGCCTTCGCGGTGCTGGCCCGCTCGATCGGGCTGCCGACCCGTGTGGTCGTGGGCTTCTCGCGGGGCACCGCCGAGCCGGACGGCTCGTGGCGGGTGGACAGCGGGGACGTCGTGGCATGGCCCGAGGTCGAATTCGCCGAGGTCGGCTGGGTGCCGTTCTTCCCGACGCCGGGTGAGGCCGGCCGGACCGGGGCACCGAAGAACGATCCGGCGGACGCGACGCCGGGCGGCCAGGTGCCTCCCCCCGCGGTGAACCCGCCCGCGCCGGCCGAGCCGTCGCGGACCGAGAAGGACGCGGACATCGCGGACCAGGTGCGCCCGGGCGCGTCGGGGCCGGTGCCCTCCACGGGCGGCTCGGGAACACCTTTGTGGTGGTGGGCCGTACCGCTGGCGGTGCTGTTCGCTGCGGCGGGCGGCCAACTCGGTCTCGCCGCGGTGGCCCCCGGGATCGTCCGGCGCCGCCGTCGGCACGGGCCGCCGGACATGCGGTTGTTCGGTGCCTGGCGGCAGATCGGGGACCGGCTTGCCGAGATCGGCATGCCGGCCGGCGGGGCGCTGACGGTACGCGAGGTCGCGGAGTACGGCGAGGCCAAATTGCCCGCCGAAGTCGGCGAACGCTTGTGGCCGTTGGCCAAGCTGGTCAACGACACCGCCTACGCGGGCCACGCGCCCCTGGCCGAGGAGGCCGACGAGGCCTGGCGTACCTGCACCGAGGTCGAACAGGCGGTCAGCCGCTCGGCCGAACGCCCGGGTCTGCGCACGCGAATGCGCAACCGGCTCGCGCCGCGGCAACTCGTGGCGTCCTTGCGGCGGGAGACAAGGGGATGACAGTGGACACGGGGCCAGAAGCAGGGCCTGGCGCGACATGGCGGCCGCCGGCCGGCATCGGTGCCGGGGTGGCGCTGGGTGTCGGCGAGCAGGGCATCGAGCCGCCCGCGGACTTCGTGCGACCTGCGCTCAGCCTGCCGGTGTGGTGGGACGACGACGCGGGCGTTTCCGCGCCTGCGATGTCGTTCGAGAAGCCCGCGGCGCCTCCGCCCGTACCGTCCGCGGCGCCGGCGGCGGCCCTCGTGGAGGCCCCTTCGGTACTGCCGCCGGTGGCGCCGACGGATGCGGACCTCGGGCCTCCGGTGCCTTCGGTAGTGCGGCCGGCGGCCGTGCCGGCCCCGGCCGATCCGCTGCCGGGCTCCTTCGAGGAGCGCCACGGAACCGGCGGCATCGGCGGTATGGGCGGCGTCGACGGGGCCGACGGGGATCCCGACTTCGGCTGGAGCTTCGAGCCCGACCCCGAGTTCGGTTGGGAGGAGCCGACCAAACCGTCGCCGCCGTGGTGGCGGCACCCGATCGCGCTGTTGAGCGCGGCCGTGGTCTTCGTCGGCGTCGCGGGAACGTACGTCATGCTCGGTAGCGAGGAGGAGGAGCCACCACCGCCGCCGCCCAGCGCGGCACCGCAGCCGGCCACCCCCATCTCTCCCGAGGAACTCGCCGCCCACCAGGCCCGGTCGGTGGCCGTCAAGACCGCCGAGGGCCGCCTTCAGGTGACCTGGAAGGTGCCCGACCTGCCCGAGGACGTGGTGGGGTACGCCGTCGTCGCCCAGACGCCGACGGGTGAGCTGCTTGACCGCAAGCTCGTCGACCCCGACGAATTGGTGGCGGTCTTCACCGATCGCGCCGCGCTGCCGGGGACCTGCGCCGTGGTCACCACGCTGGTACGCGCGGCACCGAGCCTGATGCTCGCCAAGGGCAACGCGGTCTGCCTGCCGACTGCTTCGGGGTCGCCCGGCGCGGGCGCCGGGACCTCGTCGCCGGGCAGCACCGGCACGCCGGCGGCGGCGTCGCCGGCGCCGGACACCGGTGCCGACGCACCGGACGAACCGGCACCGGTGGCCCCCGACGAGGAGTGACCGGCTCGTCGGCACACGAGACGAAGGCGCCGCCCACCCGCAAGGGGTGGACGGCGCCTTCGTCGTGGGCTCGTGGCCTGGACACCGACGGCTCGCGCATCCGGGTATGTCGGACTCCGGAGCCGGGATCAGAGGCCGGGATCACAGGCCGGGATCAGAGGCCAGGGGCCGGACTCGGCTACGGGAATCAGGGGTTGGGGCTCGGACTCGCCCCGGCCGCCGGTGATGCCGAAGCCGGCGCCGTCCCCGGCGGGCACACGACCAGGAACGGGCCCTCCGAGCTGTCGACGAGGTCCTCGACGGCGAATATGCCCGTGCCGTTGCCGGTCACCGCGCTCGGCGCGAGCACCTTCTCGGGAAGCGCGTCCACCTTGCCGGTCGCCGTGTGGACGACGGCGAAATCCTTGGTCTCGTCGTCGTCGTCGAGCAGGCGGCCGTACGCGGTGCCCTTGTCGTCCACGGCCGTGAGGTAGACGCCGCGGGCATCGGCGTTCCCCGCGACGCAGACCGCTTTGCGACCGGACAGGTCGACGGCGAACGGACCGCTCACCAGGTAGCGGCCTTGAGGCGACACATGGGTCTCGGCACTCAGGTCCAATTCGTCGGTCAGCACTTTCGTCGCCTCGGTGCCCGCCGCACATTCGGCGGAGGCGAGCACCGCGCCCGTGGCGAGGTCGTGGGCGGCGTACAACGGCGGGGAGTTCTCGTCGGTGCGCCACATCGCGACGACCACGGTCCGGGACAAGCCGACCACCGTGCCCTGCCCGCGGTTCGGGGGTGCGACCTGCGGGCTGCGCCACCGTCCCATGATGCCGAACGCGAACCCCCCGGAGCTCGAGGCCTGTTCGACGAACAGCGGTCCGACCGCCGTGGCGGCCCGGGGCGTGTCGCGCACCATGCAGGTCCAGCTGTCGGCGGGGCAGCCGGCGGCCGGGTGCTCCGCGCTGTACGGCACGTCGGCCGTGGCGCCGGTCATCGGGTCCCACACGGTGGTGGGCGGCGGCTCCTCGGTCCGCGGCCTCGGCGGCGTGATGAGCACGCCGCCGTCGCCCACCGCGATGCCCACGTCGGCCGCGTCCTCCACGACGTGCTCCAGGTGCTGCGCCGGAGCCTTGTCGGGCCCGTCGCCGACCAGCCTGAACGAGTCGGCGACGACGAGTTGCCGGGCCCTGGAGACCCCGTCGGCGGGCAGCGTGCCCACCCGCACGACCACCGCGTACAGTCCCTGGCCGGCGTCGACGATGCGCACCGTCGGCAGGTCGTCGGTGTCGAGGACCTTGAGCGGCGTGGAGGTCCAGGCCACCGTGCCGTCGGTGATCCGCCGGGCGATCACCACGGGGAGGTTGCCGTCCTCCAGGTCGGCGGCGTACAGGTCGACGGTCACGCCCGCGGCCGGCGACACCGCGAACACGCGGTCGGTCTGGTTGGCCGACCATCCGCGCGACGCGTCGAACCCCGCGGGTGCGACGAGTTCGGTCTCCTGTGCGGGCGCCGGGGTGCCGGTGGGGTTGTGGGGCCCGACGACGCCCGGCAACGGCGACGCGGACTCCGGGCCGGTGTTCTCGACGTCGGGACCGGCCGAAGCCATACACCCGCTGAGCAGCAACATCGCGGCGATGCCCGCCCCCAGCCGGGCGGCGCGCCGCACCACCCGGCGGCGTCCCCACCGCTCGCGTACCGCGGGTCCTGCGGACATGTCGGCGCTTTCCTTCCTGTGGTCCATGATTCGGTTCCGGCGGTCGGCGCGGACTCCCGGCGGGTCAGCCGTATTCGATCGCGGAAACGAGCCAGGGCTTGCCCGACATCTCCCGCGTCATCGTCACGAAGAGCACGTCCTCGTCGGGCACGCCCTTGTAGCCGTCGGAACCAACGGGTTGAGTGGTCACCGACCAGGCGTGGTAAGCCTCCACCGCGGTGTTCGGCGGCTTGCCCATGTCGTCCGCCAACTCCGCCTCCACGACCATCCGGACCTGGTGTTCCTTCCACTGCCGCCACCGCGGGTCCTCGCGGACGCCGGGCATGATGCCGCGCTGGTCGGAAAGGAACTTCGGGGTGAAGTACACACCGGCGCGCAGGATCGCGTCGGCCGCCGAGGTGTCGGTCGTGGTGTCCGAACTGAGCATGGTGATCACGGCGGCCTTCGACACGGCCAGGGGATCGTTGCCGTCGACCTGTGTCGCCACCGGCACCGACGGGGTGGGCAGCGGTGCGGGGGTCTCGCCGCCGTGGTCGTGGTCGTCGTGCATCTCGGTGTAGGTCGGCGTCGTCTCCGTGGACGGCCAGACACTCGGATCGGTGGCCGTGACGCCGGGGGTCGGGAGGCCGGGAGCCGCCCCGGTGCCGTAAGGTCCCACCGGTTCGGGTGCGCCCGAGGACGCCGTGGTCGAGGCCGCGCGTTCCGTCCCGGGCAGTGGCCCGCTGCACGCGACCGCCAGCGCGGCCGTGCACGCCAACACCACTGCCACGGAACGGGTTCGACGTGGGCGGGACCGGTCACCCATAGCTCAGCCCGTTCTTCTTCAGCCATTCCGAGGGGTTGACGTCGTCGCCGTATCTGGGTCCGGTGCGTATCTCGAAGTGCAGGTGCGCACCTGTGGTGTTCGTGCCGCTGTTTCCGATGTACGCGATGACTTGCCCCGCCTTGACCTTGTCCCCCTTCTTGACGGTGAATCTCAGCGTGTGCGCGTACTGCGAATACAGCTTGGCGCCGTGCTTGATGATCACTTCGTTTCCGTAGGACCCCGTGTACGCCGCCTGGTAGACCTCGCCGTCGGCAACGGCCTTGATCGGGGCGCCGACCGTCGCGCCCTTCTTCATGACCAGATCGATGCCCGTGTGCCCTTGAGGGTCCTGATACGGCCCCGGCGCGTGGTAGCCGTTGGTGAGCGTGGCCCCCTTCAACGGCGCCACTTTCGCACCACCGGCTCCGTCCTTGGCGGCTGGGCCGGTGTACCGCACAAAGAACTTCGTCTTGTTTTCGTACCAGCTCAGTTTCCCGACCCGGACGTTCTCGCCGGGCTTCGGCGCCTCGATGATGTCCGTGCTGTTGACCACGACGGCGATGTGGTACACGCCCTTCATGCTGCCGTCGCGCGAGAAGCCGACCAGGTCACCGGGCAAGGCGTCCTTCGCCGCGATCCGACGCGGGGTCTCGCTCATGATCTGAGCGCTTGCCGTCCGCGCCACCTTTACCCCCAGCTGACCGAGGACGTACTGCGTCAGCCCCGAGCAGTCGAAGGCGCCTGGTGACTTGTTGGTCTTGGGACTCGACGCACCCCAGCGGTACGGCACACCCAGCTGCTTCCGCGCCTCGTTGACGACCCGCGCCCCGAAGTCGCCGGCCGGCCCCCCTTGGACGGCGGTGCGCAACAACTCCATGTTCTTCTTGATCGTCTTGACGTACTTCTGGGTCTCGGCGTACGGAGGTATGCCCCGGTAATACTCCACCGCTCCGGGACCCGAGTTGTACGCGGCGAGAATCAGCGACTGAATGTCCGCGCTGCCATAGTCGTCGACGTATTGGACCAGGTCACAGTCGTAGACCCCCATCGACATGATTCCGTCGTACGGGTTCCAGACGTCCGCCTTGCCGTCCCCGTTACCGTCGGTACCGAAGGCGGCCCACGTGGCGTCGATGAACTGCGCGATGCCTTTCGCCTTTGCCGGACTCGTCAGGTTGGTCGGCCACTCCTTGGCGTCGAGATTGCCACCTGCGACCTCCTGGTAGATCTGCGCGGCGATCATCTCCGGCGAGACCTCCGGGCACAGGTTGCCCGCGCGCATCACGATGTCGAGATACTGCTCCGGGATCAGCGACGTGTTGAGTCCCACCGGCTTCATTTCCACGGTTTGCTCATCGTCGGACTTGAAGAACAACGAGCAACCGGTGGTCATCACCAGCACCATGAGCAGCGCCATTGCGCGGAGGATGCGGACCACGGTCACCCCCGCGAAGCTTCGCGGCCTGCGCCGAGTTCACTGGCGATCTCAGCAGCGAGCTGCTGGGTGTTCACCACCGCCACGGGCGCGGCCGTGGGGGCCTGGCTCTTGGCCGCCGCGGACTTCATGCCGGCGGACGGCGAGTCAAATGCCTTGGTCACTGCCGCCGCCATCTTGTCCAGATGCTTCATCCCGAAGGCGGCCAACTTCGCGGCGTCTGCCCCGAGCAGTCCCGCCTGGGTGTTGACGGGACCCAGGAGGTCGCTCATGCCGCCCCCGCTGCCGACTCGTCAGACGGCGCCTCCCCGCGACGGCGAACGCTGTACACAGGGTCGTCCCACATTGCCGGGGGCGAGGCCTCGATCGGCAGCGGCTCCGGCGGCCGGTCCGAGTGGCCCTCACGCGGGTCGCACAGGACGAAGGGCCCCCGGTCCGGGTCCATGAGCGCGCGCAGGTGCGGATCGGCGTGGTGCAACCACCACGTGGACAAGCCCAACGCGGGGTCCTGCTTGAGGTGTTCGAAGGCCCGCCACATCACCGAGAACCTGGCGACCGCCTCGGGGTGCTTCCACCAAGCCGGGCACCACATCGCGACCGACCTGCCGAGACGGCGGCGCACGATCTGTGCCACATATCTGGTGACGAACTCGTCCAACGAGGCGAACACCATGTCGGCCTCGGCGTATTCTTCCTCGGCCACCGCGGCCGGTGCTTCGCTCATGTCGTCTTCCCAAGGGGGACCGGGGGCGGGGCAGCCGGCGCGGGGGCAGGCGGCACGGGTGCGGCCGGGGCCGGTGGGCCGGGCTCGTAGCGGGCGATGGACTTCCGGATCGTCGCCGCGTGCGGGCCCTCCCACCACGGGACCGTCTTGACGAGCACCGGCGGGGTTCCGCTGAACTGCACGAACGCGCGACCGCGCGGCATGGAGGCGAGGTCGGCCTCGTTGAGCACCGCCTCGGGCCGGGACGAGCGCGAAATGCCGCGTGGATCGCCCCACTTGTAGGTGATGCTGGTGGTGCCGGGCTCGAAAACTCCGGATGCCTTGGACAAGTCGCCGAGGAACTTCATGTCGGCCACGCCGCCCCCGTACACACGGACGTTGGCCGCGCCCCACAGCTTGGACATGCCGTTCTCGCCCCACGCCGCGGCGCCCTGCGCCCAGGACTGGAGGATCGTCATCATGACGATCCCGCGCGATCCGAAGTGCGAGTACTTGTCGGGCAATGCCTTCCACGGGCAGACGTTTGCGGCCTCGTCGAGGACGAAGAGCATGGGCAGCGGCAGCCGTCCACCGGGCGAGCGGATCCCGGTGTTCTCCGCCTCCTCCGCGAGCGCCGCGGTGAGCGCCAGCACGAGAGGGGCCGCGGCCTTGTTCGTCTCCTCGGAGAGGAGGTAGATCGTGTCCGTGGTCTCCGCGAACGTCTTGTAGTCGAACGTGGGCCGGTCCGGGTTGGCGCCCGGCGTCACCCACTCGGTGATGTTCGGCGCCGTCAGGAACGACATGATCTGCGTCGCGGTGCCGTAGACACCCGCACGCTGCCGGTCCGGACTGGCCATGTTCGCCTCGACCGCGTCCGCCGAGATGTCGTGTCCGGCTTCCCGCAGGATGCGCGCCGGGGCGTCGTCGTTCGGTCTGGTCAGCCAGGTGTAGACCTGGGTGATCGGCTTGCCGTCCTCGGACGCGGCGAGCAGGAGATGCGCGATGAGGTCCTCGGCGGCCGGTTCGAAGTACGCGTCGCTGCGTGCGTGCGCGGGGCGGTTGATGGACGAGAACCGACCGGTGATCTTCATGGCGCGGACGATGCTGTTGCCCACGTACGTCATCGGGTCCCAGTACCAGGTCGGCTTCTCCCCCGCCTGCGACTGCGGGTCGAACACCCAGACCTTGCCGCGCTGTTGCCGGGAGATCCGGGTCGCGTCCACGACGTCGCGCTTGTTGGAGGTGACCACCACGGGACCGGGCGCGGCGACGATGTTCGGGATGGCCCGGGTCGCGGTCTTGCCGGTACGCGGACCCCAGATGTCGACGTGCATGTCCTCCCACGACCCCCACAGGTCGCGGTCGTTGCGCACCGCCTTGCCGAGGTACACCCCGGGCGGGGCGTCCTCGGGCACGTTGAGCCGCTGTGCGATCCCGGACACGCCCTCCGTGGTGAACCCGCGCAGATCCCGGTCCTTGGCGAGGAACCTGATGGCCCGGTCCACCAGGACCTCGTCGCGGGTGAGGATGCGATAGACGACGTAAGCGACCAGGCCGAACACCACGACCAGGATGAGCCCGAGCGCGATGTACGCCCCGGTACCCGGCCACTTGTAGGTGCCGCGCATGAGCCCCTCGACCATGTGCCAAGGGGACTCGGGCGGAGCGGGCTTGTCCTCGACGACCGAGGTGATCGCGGCGGCGCCCCAGGCGGCGAAGGCCACCACCACGAGGATCACCACGCAGGCGAGGCCGAGCAGCCACTCGTAGAACGGGTTGGGACCGCGGCGGCGGCGCGTGGCACTCATGCGACGGCCGCCCAGATCGCCCAGGTGACGAAGGGGGCCCCGGCCAGGGCCACCAGGCTCCAGGTCATCGACCCGATCACCTCGCCGAGCGCGTCACCGTGGTTGTACCTCGAGATCCCCACGAAAAGGTGCCGCAACAGGCCGAAGAGGCAGAACACCGCGACCAGGGCGACGGCGTAGCCGAGCACGGTCTTCATGGGGCCCACGACACCCGCCGGGGCCTTGTACGCGCCCGACCCGACGATCTGTTTGTCGGCGCACTTTTCGGAGACGGGTCCCTCGACGTACGGGCACTCCGCCTTGGGGGGCGGCGGCTTCTTGCCCGAGTAGGTGAACCACGGATGCTCCCTGTTGCACCGCTCGACCGTCTCCTTGGTCTCCTTCTCGTCGTCGAATTTGATGTGGCTGCAGGGGTTGGCGTTCGGCTCCGTGGGGTCGGGGCACCTCGGGAACAGGTCTGCCGCACCGTCCTTGAGGGTCAGGCACGGGTTGTCCATGTCGACGAGCCGGTGGCTGTTCCCGTTCACGAGACCGGGCGCGCCCTGCCCCCGCAGCCACTCGCCGATGCCGGTCCAGTCGTGCGGACCGAGGCAGTCGAGGTCGGGCTTCCAACGGCGGTCGTCCTCGTCACAGGGCTGGCCGAGGCCGTGCTTGGACCCCGGGGGCCCCGGCTTCTTGTAGTTGTCCGAGTCCTCGTCCCAGTTGACGTAGTAGTCGTTCTCCGAGTGGAGGAATTCCCCGACGTCGGGGCCAGGGCAGTAGTAGGTGAAGGCGAACCCGTTGATGTCCTCGGCGACGTAGACGCATTTGGGGTTCTTGTTGTTGCCCTGCGGCAGCAACGCCGGTGCCGCCCGGAGGGACTGGGCCGCTGGCGCCGGCTGGACGGGCTGAGCCGCCGGTGCCGCCTGGACGGTCTGTGCCGCCGCCGCGACCAAAAAGAGCGCGAAGAGCACCGCGACGAGCCGGCGGACCGCGGTCATGTCGCCCACCGGCGGTTGGTGTCGTTGACCTCCCGCTCCGCCGCGGTGAGGTCCACGTGCACGGGGATTCCGGGACGGCCGCCCACCTTGACCATGAAGTTGCCGAGGCCGGGTGGCGGCGACTCGTCACCCTCGCTGCCGTCCCACGCGGGCGGGGTGGACCAGTCGACGATCATCTGCTGTTCGGAAGCGGTCATCCCGACCACCTGGGTGAGCAGAGGCATCTCGGCGTTCGGCAGACCGCCGCAGATGACCATGCCGGCGCGTTCGACGAATCCCTTCGCCTTCATCCGGTCCTCTTCGGTGGGCAGCGCCAAGAGGTCGGACATCGTGTGGGTGATCATGGCGACGCCGACACCGCGCTGGCGGTTGAGCCGCGTCAACGCGTCGACACGGTCCACGAGGCCCCGTCCAGCGCGCAGTACGCGCCACAGCTCGTCGAGGATCACGAAGTAGTGGCGCTGCGGCTCCAGTCCGGCGTCCGCCAGCGCCTGCGCGGCTGCGACGGCGCCGAACCCGTAGCTCCAGCACGCCAGCAGCGCCGCGGCCTGCAACTGGGTCTCGGCGTCGTCGATGCTGCTCACGTCGAAGCAGACCGGCCGGTCACGCTTCATCGGCTCGGTCGTCGGCTTGGAGAACATGTCGCCGAGACGGCCGTCGCCCAACAGGCTGACGAGCGAGGATTCGAGGTTCTCGGTGACGTCCCGGTAGCGGTTGATGTCGCCTCGGTCGAGCGCGACCGCGCGCAGCGGCTCCGGCGCTTCGCGGAGCATCGCCAACAGGTCCCCGAGTACCGGGACACCGTCGTACTTGTCGTCGAGCAGCCGCAGCGCGGTGCTCAGCAGTGTCTCCTCGCGGTCGGTGACCGGGCTGCCGCGCACGATCGTGATGAGCGACCCGACTGCGTTGAGGCGGCGGCCGTGCATGTCGCCGATCAGCGCCCTGCGCGCTTCGCCTGTGAGCCGGTTGACCGCGTCGATGGACTCCCCCGGGTCCAGGACGTTGAGCGAGCCGCGTCCTCGGCCGAGGGTGATGACCTGGCCGTCAAGGGCGTGGATGAGGTCGACGTAGTCGGGCTTGAGGTCGCCGAACACCAGCGGGTGCACGCCGTACCCGGCCAGTCCGAGGGCCTGGCGCCGCACGATGGTCGACTTGCCGAGACCAGGCTTGCCGAGCACGAACTCGCTGGGATTGAGCAGGAGTTTGGCGCGCTGGAACCAGCTGATGGGGTCGCAGCACAACGTGGCTCCGCTGGTCAGCGTCCGGCCGAGCGGCACGCCGGTGACCGGCGTACCCGACCCGGCGCCGAACGGCCACATGCCGCAGACCTGCACGGTGGTGCCGCGCCATTCCGGCACTGCCTCGACGTACGAGGCGGCGCCCGCCCCGCGCCCCAGCCAACCCCGGGGCCCCGGACGGCCTCCGCCGCGGGGTACGCGCTCACGGCGCTCGACCGGTTGCCTGCGCTGCCTGCTCACATCGCCTCCCGCAGCTGCTGGGGCACCTTCAGGTGATTGGGGAGGACAAGTCCCAAGGGCAGCGCGGCGGCGAACGCCGACGCCTGCGAGCCGTAGACGCGTCGCAGTTGGAGTCGCGCGGTGGCCGACAGGTTGTCGATGGCGGCGTTGGCGACTTCGAGGTCCTCGTAGTTGGAGACGGTCGCGGTGACCAGCATTCCGAAGCGCACGAGGCCGGCGCCGGTGGCCTCTTCGCGGGCCGACTGGTCGGCGGCGCTGACCGCGGCCGAGTCGCGGGCCTGGATCATCTTGCCCTGCTGGGCGCGGAACAGGGCGTCCTTGCGGTCGCGTTCGACCAGGCGCGCGGCGGTACCGGCGTCGTGCGGGCGGTAGAGCAGCGTGATGCGCTTGCGGGTGATGTCGGCGTGCGGGGCGACCAGGCGCGTGAGGACGTTGGCGTACACCTCGCCGCGCGGTGCCTCGGACATCGACCAGGTGATCGAGAAGGCGCCGTCGTGCCGGTAGTGGTCCCACGACTCCTGGGAGGCGATGGGCCCCGCCTCGTTCCAGGTGAGCTGGGATCCGCCGGTGGCGCGGGCCTGTTCGATGAGGCCGGCGACGCTCGGGTCGTACGCGACGCGGACCGCCTCGGCCAGTTCCTCGGCACCCATCGGCCGGGCGGGGCCGGCCCCGGTCATTTGCAGGCCGTTCGCCAAGCCCGGTACCCGGGTGCCGAGTTCGAGGGCCATGTCGGCCGCGGTCTTGCGACCGCCCGCGTGGACACCCGCGCCCGAATAGGTCAGGGCCACGCGCGTCGCCAACTGGGCCGAGCCCACCGGATACGTCTCGACCACTTCGCGCAGCACGTACTTGGACAGCTCCGGCGCGTCGCCGGAGATGTTGCCCTCGACCTCGCGGCGCAGACGCTCCCCCGTGTCCGGTGCCGCCTCCACCGTTACCGAGGCCGCCACCAGCCGCGGCTCGTGCGCGAGTTGCGACAGCCAGTGGCCCCAGTACGCCACCCAGGTGTCGATCTGCTCGCTGTCGACCAGGGACGCACCGTCGGCGCTGCACGTCAGCACGACGGTGTGGTGGTTGGTGGCGGGCACGGAGAGGATCGCGAACGGACGGCCGTAGGCGTCGTGCGCCTCGTGCAATGTGGACGCTGCGGCCAGCCCTGGCAACCGGCAGGTGCCGACCGGGATACGGCCCAGCGGACCGGACCGGTAGAGGTGCTGGCCCTTGGACTTGCCGCTGGACCAGGCAGTCCGTGCGGTCATCCACTGCAGCCCGTTCCGGCCGTGGCGGTCGGTCACAAGCATCGGCACCATGCCTATGCCGAGCACCACGGCCAAGCCCACGGCGAGCATCCACGACAGGTACATCACAAGGGCGATCACCAAGAGACCGCCGAACATCACCGCAGTTCCCGCCAGGCCGAGTCGGCCGAGTCCCGGCGAAGTCGGCTGACGCCAGTTCCCGTAAGTACGCGGAGCGCTCTGTGACATACGTGCCTTCTCATCCGTCCGTGAGGACCGTCATTCGTGGGGTCGAGTGGTGGGACTACGGAGTGCGGAGATCAGTCGTCGGGGAGTTGCGAGCCCGCCGGTCCCGAGGGGCCGGGCGCAGGGCCGGACGTGTGGCCGGACGCAGGACCGGGCGCGGCGCTGGGCTCGGCCTGGGGTTTCGGTCGGGGGACGATCCTGCTGGAACTCTCCGACCCGGGCGTCCCGTCGCCGTGGTAGGTGACGGAGCCGTCGCCGGAGGTGCTGAAGGTGTACGGGGGAGGCTGCGGAACGGTGTCGTGGGACGCGCCCCCGGCACCCCCGGCCCCGGAGGCGCCCTGACGGTCCGGATAGTCGGGGCGAGGGTTCTGGTCGTTGCCGCCGTTGTCGGCGTCGTTGCCGGTGTCACGGCTGCTGCCGTCGCTGTAGATCACCCGACTGGCGTTGACCGGCTCGGTGTAGACGTTGCCGCCGCCCAGCGAACTGCCGTCAGGGCCCAGGGCCTCCGCGCCGCCACCGTCGTTGAGTGCGGCGAGGTCCGATGCTGCCTGGGCCGCCGCGGCGGTCTGTTCAGGGGTCGGGCCGGACTTGCTGCCGCTCGCGCCGCCGTCCGTGCTGTCCCCACTGCCGCCGCTGCTGCCTGATCCCGTGTTGTTGCTCGGCTTGGTCTGCTTTCCGCCGCCGCTGAGGGGGGAGAGCGGGGTGCCCCCGCCGCCGCCGCCGCCACCACCACCGCCGCCGCCGCCACCACCACCACCGCCACCGCCACCGCCACCGCCACCGCGGCCGTTGTGGCCGACCGACCCCATGCCAGTCGACGCGTTGGCCCGGGCGGGGCGTGGGTTCCCGGACCCCCGAGCCAGTCCCGTGGCCGGGGAGATGGCGGCGTGGGCGACGTTGAGCGCGGTACCGACCGCACGGGCGCCGATCGGCCCGACCAGGCTCGCAAGGTTTCGGGCCGACGAACCGCTACTGGCCAGGCCCTCGGCCATGGGGATCGCCAAGCCCATCATCGCAAACGGGAGGAATACCACCAGAATGAGCATGAAGATGACGAAGAAGCCGTTCTGTGCTCCCGATTCGGCGGATTCCTTGTTCGCGTTCAGCAGCTTCATCGGCACCACGAGTCCTAGGCCCTGGAACGCGTCCAGGAGTCCGAGGACGATCATCGTGGTGACGCCTCGCCGGAGCATCTCCCGGCCGTAGGCCGAACCCGAGAACGCGGCGATGAACGGCATGGTGCCGACCAGGGCGATGACAACCACGAACTGGAAGAGATTCTCGAAGTAGAGGACCAGGCTGAGGACGATGATGCAGATGAGGAACGTCGCGTAGATGAAGAAGTTCTCGTCGTCGAAGTTCTGGGCGTAGTCGCGGATCGCGGACTCCATGCTGCGCGCCGCGTCGGGCTGGGTTTCCCCGGGCATTCCCTGGTTGATGGTCCAGTCGCGCAACGAGACGCCCATCCGGACCACCGCGTTGTTGAACGTGATGGTCAGGAACAGCGTGCCGATGAAGATGATCCCACCCCACATGCCTTTCGCGGGCGCACTCGGGTCACCGGACCGCGCGGTCTGCCACAAGTGCATGAGGATGACGAGGGCGAGGACGAAGAGTGCGGGGATTGCCAGCGTCTTCTTCGTGAAGTCGACGGTCTCCTCGGTTCCGGGCACCTCCTTCCCCACGATCGGGTTCGGTGCCGTCATCCACCAGGTGAAGACCGACTCCGCCGCCCGGTTGAGCTTGTAGGTCGTCCATTCGACGGGCTGCGTGAGGATGCTGGGTTCGTCGCCCCGTGCGGTGTACCACTTGTCGCAGTACTCCTGAGCCGGGTCGATGTCGGATCCGAAGATCCCCGGGTGGAAGTTGAGGTCGTCGCACTGCTTGGCCATGGGCGCGACAAAGGCCGGCGCCACGGCCCGTGGGGTGCTGTGGCTCGGGGCGGCGGCGGCGCTGCCGGCGGCGACAGTGAGCCCCAGGACGGCGAGACACGTGGCAAGCAGCACAAGGGCCAGCCCACGCGGCTGGACGAGGACCCGAGCGGCGCGTGGACGCCCGTCCCCGGACTTCCGGTTGGTACGCGGCGCGACCGGCACGGTCACCATCCCTTCGATTCGGGGCCCCACGGGGTGAACCCGGCAAGGGACTTGAGCGGCTGGACGGCCGACGAACCGGCCCCGTTGGGCTGGATCCGCAGCCGCCAGTCACCGTCGATCCATTCGACCGAGTAGATGGTGGCGACCGCCGTACCACGGTCCACCGACCCACGGGCCACCCGGATCGCCGCGGCATCCGCGGAGAAACTGATCACCTGGTAGCCGGCCACCTGCATGAAGTCGCGAGGGTCCGCGTCCTCGACCTCTTCCGCACCCTTGGCGGCCGCTCGCTCCGCCAGCCTCCGCATCGCGGCGTCCCGCTCGTGCCCGGCTGCCACCTGGAACTCCAAAACGGGGCGCCAGTCGTCGGCCAGCGAGTAGCGCGCACTGATCTGTAGCGCGGCGACGATGGCGCCTGCGGGGGTGCGGGCGAAACACCGGGCCACGTCGCCCTCCGCGGCATGCGGCCCGGCCGTGGAGGAGAACGGGATGGCCAAGCCGTGGTACGTGGACCAGGAAAACTCGACCGGCGCGGTGCGGGGCTCGGTCCCGTCCGGCTCGGGCTGCTCGGGGCACGACTCGAGCGGCGGCAGCGGAGGCGGCGGTGCGGGCGCGGCACCGGTCTGCTGCGGCTGCACGACCGGCTCGTCGTCGCCGAGGGCAATGGTCATGAGTCCGGTCAGGAGCAGCACGACGAGAAGCGCGGCAGAGGCGATCCTGCGCTTTTGCGCGAAAAAGCCCTCGTCGCTCCCGCCGACGCGCATGCCGGCCCCGCCGGCGGATGCGCCTTCCCGCCCGCCTCGTCTGAACATGCCGTCGCCTCCCCGCCGTTCGTTGGTCGGATCAGGCGACCGCGAACACGATGAACGAAATTCCGCCGGTCGCCAGCGCCAGACACACGAGAATCACGATGATTCCCGCGAACGGCACGGCACTTCCGTCGCGATAGGCGCCGATGGCGTCCGCGAGCGCCCGGAACAACATGAACAGGGCGTAGACGACAAGCAACGCGACCACGAAACCGGCAACCGTGCCGAGTGCCGAGTTCATCTCTTTCGGCAGTTCGGTCTTCTTCGGCGTGATCGGGTCCTTGCCCGCCGGCGCGAGCATGACGTGGATTTGCTGCGCGGCACTCACAAGACGCCCTGTCATGACGACCTCTCCGAATTTCTGCGAGCTGGTTGGGATATCTGCGCCACGAGCTTGACAACCGCCTTGGGCGTGTTGCCCGGATCGGGCGGATGGCCGAGGCGCCAGGGTTCGACCCAGGGGACCGACCACAGCAGGGGTACGCCGCCCGCCACGAGCGTCGTCAGGTCACGAAGAGGCTTGGGCAGCCGTCCTGGGGCATCCGCGACGACCACGAGGCCGAGCACCGCGACATTCGGGACGACCCCCGCGGCCCACTGCCGCACGGCCGACTGTGCGGCGCGCAGGCCCCCGAAGTTCGACCGGCAGACCAGCACCACCCTTGCCGTGCCCTGGCCTTCGGGAACCGGCCAGGCCCGGTCGCCGTCCGCGCTCTGCGGTGCGCAGGCCTGCAGCGAGCCGACACCCGCGCCGCCGTGCACGCCGACCCACCACCACGGTGCGAGGTGCGCGTCGGGGCGGCGGCGCAGCGGCAGTCCGCCGCGCGTCGGCGGCGGCACCGCGCCGCTCGGCGGCGGCTGGGTCCGCAGCGGGCGCGGAGTGTGTTCGACGACCGGCTTCCGCTCGGTGACCGCCGAATCGTCCGCGGGAATCCATGGATTGCCCAAGGCCGGTGTCACCTCGCTTTCCCGATCACACCCGCAACGCCCGGTCCGAAGTCCGAGAACCGGAACGCGCCAAACGTATCCCCGGCCTATTTCGCGTGCTATCCACGGCGCGTGGGACCGGCAATCCCGATTGCGCGAGCGAACGGTTTTCCCCGGCACGGCGAAACCGCTGCCGGGTTCCACAGTGCACAGTCGATTCCGGCATTTCCCCCTGCAAAGCGCCCGGCGGGCCCGGTCCGGCCGATTTGCCCCGGGTGCGTTGCGGCCGATCGCTCCTATGCTCCAAAGGACTTCGTAGGACGCTCTCCTGCGGCGCGCCCGGACGGATTCCGACGCCGCGCCATCCCCCGAGGAGCCAACGCGTGACCGAAACCATGGAAGTACCCGGCTGGCCCGTCGTGACCATCGAGATGTCCGACGCGGACTCCGTCGTCGTCGACGGAGTGCGGATTCCGGTGCCGACCGGTACCGACCCGCGCGTCGTCGCGGTCGAACAGGTCACGAAGACGGCCCAGTTGCTGGGGCGGCCGGTGCGCTGCGAGGCCATCGAGGCAGACGGCACGATCTACCCGCTGATGGTGGCCCCGGACTCGACGGTCACCGAGGCGGGGCCGCGGATCTCGCCGAAGGCGCGCAAGTCGTTCGGCCGCAGGCGCGGTTCGTCGGCGGCGCCGCCCGCTCCCCCGGCACCGGGGCGCCGGGTTCCGACCGGCGCCGCCCCGCTGCCCCAGCCGGAGCCTCGGCCCGAACCCCGGTCGGATCCTCGTTCGGACCCCCCGATGGCCCCACGGTCGGAGCCCGTGCCGGAGCAGCGGCCGCAGTGGCAGTACGAGGGTGAACCGGAGTCCGTCGCCCCGCCGTTCCACCCGGTGGCACCGCAGGTACAGGCTCCGGCGCAGGCTCCGGTTCCACCGCAGGTGCAGGCCCCGGTGCCACCGCCGGTGCGGGCCGAGCCGCCGGCCCCGATGCCGGTGTCCGAGCCGACCGCGCCGGCCGCGGCTTCGGCCCCCGCTCCCGCTCCCGCTTCGCCGGCCCCGCCGGTGTCCCAGCAGGCTCCGGTCCCGCCGCTTGCTGCTGCGGTCCCGCCGCCTGCTCCGGTCGCGCCGCCGGCCGCGGTACCGCGGCCGGTTCCGGAGCCGGTGGCCGCCGTACCCGAACCGGTTTCCGCCATACCCGAACCGGCGCCCGCCGCACCGGAACCGCGCCCCGTGCCCGAGGTGCGGCGTGCGACCCCACCGCCCCCGCCCGGCGCGCCGCGTGCGCTGCCGGTCCCCACCCCCGAACAGTCGCAGGTGTTGCGCGGCATCCGGGCCGCTGTCGCGTCGGGGGACATCGACAGCGCCCTGCAGCGTGCACTTGCCTTGGAGGATGCCGTGCGCCAGACCGCCGAAGATCCCGAACGCCTCATCGCCGCCCGCGAGGTCAGCGCCTACGTGACCATGCTGGCCGGGGAAACCGACCGCGCCGTGGGCCTGTTCGCACGGGCCGCGGTGGACCGGGTCGGCATGGACGGGCTTTCCGACCCGTGGGCGACGCGTCTCGCGAAGAACGCGCACTACTGCTGGCTTCAGGTCGACGACGTGGAACGCGCCTTCGAGGTCGGGCCATTGGTGCTGCGTGCGTACGCCGCGGTGGCCCCGGACGCGGAACCGGAGGCGTCCGCGGCCCGCCACCACCTCGACGCGCTGCGTGCACACGTTGCGGCGAGCTGACGCGGGCGCCCGGCGGGGCGCGGTCGTCGCGGCCGACCCGGGTTCAGGACCCGGGCGCCGCGAAGTCCGCACGCCAGGCGCGGCAGGCGGCGACGTACTCGGTCAACTGCCGTTGGGCGAAAGCCTCGGCGGACCAATTCTCGTCCAGGACCGCGGCGGCTTGCGGTGCCACGTAGGTCCAGGCGTGGCCGCCGCCGACGAGCGGCAGTCGGACCAGGTCGTACAGGTCGTCCTCGTACGCGTCCAGAATGTGCCAGTCCCGCGCCGATATCCCGCTCAGCAGTACGCCGTCCGCGCGCGAGTCGGCGGTCGCAAGCGCGGGGTACACCTGGCCCGGCAGGGCCGCCGCGCGCCAACCGTCGACCGCGGCGGGAGCCAGTGCGGGCACGCGGTCAAGCAGGGTCCGCAGCACCTCGGGGAACATCAGGCTCCCGTAGGCGAACAGGCGGTCCGGGTCCACCGACAGGCGGTCCGTCCGGCCAGAGCCTCCGGAGCCCCTCGGGTGTGAGGGGGTCCCGATAAGCGGCATGCAGCACCTCCGTGATCACCGTGCCGTCCGCTTCGGCGAGGCGGACGAACCAGTCGAAGCCGGCCGGGTAGGCCCACAGATAGGAACGCAGCCGGGGATCGGCCCCTCGGTCGGCGAGGAGGTCCGCGATATGGCGCTCGGTCCAGTACGGCACGCGGGCGCGGGCATGTGCCGCGCACGCCGCCACGGACGCGCCGGAGTTGATCGCGATGTGCAGTTCGGAGCGTACGAGTTGCAGGTAGTGGTCGAGCCGCACACGCGCGGCCAGCACGTCGTCCTCGGGCACGATGAACAGCGGGAGTGCCTGCGCGAGGCCTTCGAGCAGCACCTGTGTGGGGCCGTGCACCGACAGCAGGCGCACCCACGGCACGTCCTCCGCGGCACAGCGGTGCGCGAACGCGGCGCACTGCATGCCGTGGCCGAGCACCTCGTGCAGCGCGAACTGCCGTACGCCGACCCGGGTGAAACGGGCGTTGCGCGGATTGAGCCGCAACCGCACCCGGCTCCCGGCCCCGTCCAGCCAGTACGCCCAGTACTCGTCGACGTCGACGCTCTGGACGGTGAGTTCGTACGGGGCCTCCGTGCCGACCGCCTTGCGGACGCGCGGCTCCAGTTCGACGGCCGCGGCGCGGATCAGCTGCGACGCGGCGGCGGCGTCGAGCGGTCCCTCGAGCGCGCGCAGCGCGTCGTCGGTCCCGGTGTCCCAGCCGATGCCCAGGCGGTCCAGTTCAGCGCGCGCCAACTCGCCGCGTGCGGTGACGTATTCGGCGGGCCAGCCGGTGGCCGGGCAACCCTGCGTGGCGCGCACGTAGTCGTCCAAAGCAGGGCGTTCGCCCAGACGGTGGCCGAGGAAGGCGAGGTCGGCATGCAGACGGGCGGTGAGGTAGGGCTCGTCGGCCGCCTCGACCCGGGGAGCGAGGGCGGCGAGGCGCCGGTACACCTCCAGCCGGTCGGCGGCCGCCGGGACCGGCGGGAGGCCGGGCGGCGGTGGGGCGCAGTCGAACTCGACCACCCCGGGTCCGCCGCGCTCGACCTCGAGCCGGTGCCAGGAGCGGATGACCGACTCGAGCGCGTCACGCGCCTTCACGGACGACCTCCCAGTGCAGGGTGACGAATTGATTGGGCCGCAACTCCTCGCGCGCCAGGCTGATGTGCGCTTCGGAGCCCTCGTGGGAGAAACGCACGTGTTCGTCGATCACCTGCTTCGCCCCGTCGGGATGTTCCTCGATGGCGCTGCAGTCCACAAGACGTGCGACGCCGTTCTGGCGGACTCCGATGTGCAGCCGCAGCGTGTAGCGCGTGATGGCCTGGCGCCAGTAGTGCGCCTCGGTGAAACGGCCGCCGCGGCACCGGTAGGCGATCTTGGCGGTGCCCATCGGGGGCACCGGGGGCGAGACGCAGCAGGCGAACTTCGCCAGTGTCCCGGCGTCGTGGATGCGTTCGACGGTGACGTGCTGGCGGCTGCCGGGCAGCGTGATGATCTCCAGCGGGCCTTCGCCGTGCTCGAACCACAGTTCGCGGGAGAACCGGGTGAGCGGGCGCTCCGTGAGATTGAGCACATGGTGGTGGTAGGTGAGGTAGACCCAGCCCTCCTTGTCGACCTCGATGTCGATGCCCAGGTCGAGTTCGACGACGCTGTCGGCGAGGCGGGCGCGCAGGCCCGGGGCGACCGGGAGGCCGTCGGCTCCGGGTTCCGTCGCGGCGTCGGCGTCCGCCTCCCAGGGGCGGGGCGCGAGGCCGAGCATTTCGCCGGGTATGCGCAGTCCGTCGGCGACGCGCTCGACGACGTGTTGCTGGCGAACTCGGGCCCGCCCCTTGATGTATTCGCCGACGCGGCTGGGGGTCATCTCGCACAGCCGGGCGAGTCGGCTGAGGCTCATGCCCGCCCGGTCGCGGGCGAGCGCGAATATCGCGCCGACGTCGCGCTCGGCACACGCCTCGCGCATCTGCGGACTGGTCATGAGTGCGTCCGGCAGGGGGCTGTCCCGGCCCGTTCGCGGCATCTGTGCAAAACCCCCAAGCGCCGTCCTCCGCACCACGTCGGGTACGAAGTTACCGGGGAGTTTACCCGGCTCGGATAACCGTCTCGACCTTATAAGCCGCCGTCCGGCTTCGGATACTGCTCAACCGTACGAGGACTGCCCGCTGTTCCCCAGCTTGCGGGACCCTCAGCAACTCCATCACGCGTCTCACGGATTTCCCCTCAGGATCTGCGGTCCTTTCCTGTAGGCGCGCGGCAACGACAGGAGAGACGGTGATCACCGGCAGCACCGACGGCGCGAGGAAGCGCCGGCCACGGCGCTCGGACCGGCCGACGGGAGAAGACATGGGACACGCTCAGCGTCTCGACACTGTGCTGGCACAGGCGTCGACGGTGTTCCTCGGTTCCGCCGCGGAACCGGGCGGCGACGCCGTCTCACCCGTGGCACTCGCCGACTGGGCCGCCCACCGGTATGCCGAGGCGGTCCGCATCGTGAAGGACGCCGAACAGCGCCAGCGGCGCGCGGTATGGGGGCTGCTCTGCGGCGAACAGCCCCTGGCCGCGGCGACGATGGCCGAGGCACTCGACTGCCCCCTCCCCCCGATCACGCGCGTCATGGCCGTCGCGTGCGATCCGGACCGGAGGGACGCTGTGGCGGAACTGCTGCGGCGTACGGCGCCCGAGGGCACCTGGATCGTGCGCGACACAGGCGAAGGGTCGCCGCTCGCGGTCCTGCTTCCGGCCGGGGAGCGGGACTCCGACGACGACGTCGCACGACGTGTCACGCGCGAGTTGGTGCGGACGTACCCGCAGTGCCGGGTCGGGGCCTCACCGCCCGTCGACCTGGCATCCGTACCGACCGCCTTCGGGCAGGCCCGGTACGCGCTCACCGCCGCACGCATAGCGGTCGGCGGATACGCCCGGTTCCACGCATGGCTCGCCCCGGAGCTCCTCTTGGCCGGTCAGGCCGACGCGTGGGCACGGGAGCAACTCGCGCCGCTCGCGGCACACCGGGCCCGCCGACGCGGCGACCCGGAGGCCGACGAGCTGCTCGAGACCCTGGGTGCCTGGCTGGTGGACCGGCGCGGCGCCGGAACGCGGCTCGGCATCCACCGCAACACCCTCAGCGGTCGGCTGCGCCTCATCGAGGCGCTGCTGGACCGGGACCTGCACCGGATCGGCGACCGTGCGCGGCTCTCGCTCGCGCTTCGGATCGCGGCACTGCCCCGGGACACCCCTCCCGGGACGGGCCCCGTCGGACCGGCGCCCACGGGGGTACGCCTCTCGCTCGACCACCCGGCTCTGGACGGCTGGGCGTTCGCCGGACTGCACCCGCTGGCCGGCGGGTTGTCCGGGCCCGACGCGGGCACGTTGCGCGTCTGGCTGGCGCACGACGCACGGCTGTCGGCGACGGCCGCCGCGTTGGGTCTCACCGTGCCGGGCGCCCGCAAGCGCCTGACCAGGATCGGGAATGTACTCGGCCTCGATCTGTTGCACGGGCCGCACGCCGAGGCGGACCTGTGGCTCGCGCTGCAGGTGGCCGACCGCTCTCGGGACACGCACATGCTCACCGACCGCCGCAAGGCGTCGTGAGCCGCACCATCCAGGCGCGACCGGCGCAGCCGGCGCGAACGGCACCGACCACGCACCACAGCACCGAAGTCACCACATAGACCCACCTTTTGGGCCCGCCCCCGACCTGCGCCCAAACCCCCAGGAACCAGTACGACGTGACCTCCAGGCAGGAGTCCCTCATGCCCGCCACGGCTTACCCCCGCCCCATGCTCGTCGCCGCCACCTCCGGGGCGTCCCCATCAGCGCCGGGCCGACGCGCCGGCATCGCCGGCGAGCGCCCCGCTCCGGTCGCCGACAACGCGCCGCGGGCCGGCGCCCGCGCCACCGCCGTCCCCCCGGGTGCGCGCCCCGGCGCCGTACCCCCGGGCGCCCTCGGCGCGCGCCGGCCGGCCGCGCCGGTACCCGCGCCGCGCGGTTCGGCGCCGGTCCCCGGCCGCCGCGTCCCGCAGCCCGCCGCGCCCGCCGCCGGCCTGCCGCCGCGCGGCCGGGTGCTCTACCAGGGCACCGAGCCGCGCCTCATGCACCACGCGGTCGGCTCGCACGTCATCCCGCACCGCCTGCGCGTTCCCGGCACCGGCGCGGTGCGGGCGAAGCTGCGCGTGCTGCACCGCGGCGAGATCGCCCTCTACCAGATCGGCTACGGCGCGCACGCCGAACTGCGCTTCGACGCCCAGGCCCCGGTCTACCTCGTGCACCTGCTGCACTGCGGCGGCGGGCAGTTGATCGTGGACGGCCGCGAAATGCCGCTCTCCCCGGTCGTCACCGGCCCGGGTCAGGAGGTCGTCGCACGCTGGGCGCCGGACACCACGGCGCTGGTCCTGCGGATACCGCGCCGTGTCGTGGACGCCGCGATCCGGCCGTACGCCGACGACCCGGCGGAGAACACGCCGTTGCGCTTCGACCCGCTGCTGGACAGCGCGAACGACGAGGTGCGGCAGTGGCTTTCGCTGGCGCACAGCTTCGGGTCGATGGTCGACTCCGGTCTGCTGACCCGCTCCCCCGACGCCGCCGCGCACTTCGAGCAGATGCTCGTGCACGGGCTGCTGGCCTGCCAGCCGCACACGCTCAGCGGCGGTACGCTGCGCGGCGGTCCGGTCGGCGCCCCGGTGGCGCTGCGCCGCGCGCTGGCGTTCTGCGAGGAGCACGCGTCCGAGCCGATCTCGGTGGCGGACATCGCGGCGGCGTCGCACATGAGCGTGCGCACGCTCCAGGAGAAGTTCCGCACCCACCTCGGTGTCACACCGCTCGCGCACCTGCGGCACGTGCGGCTCGCCGGGGCGCACGCGGACCTGCTCGCGGTGGCCGAGGGCCGCAGCGACGACACGGTGACCGGCATCGCGCTGCGCTGGGGATTCAGCCACCTGGGCCGCTTCGGCTCGTTGTACCGCGCGGCGTACGGACGCCTCCCGTCGCAGACGACCCGCTCGGGGGACGCGGACGTCTACGCCTTCCAGCCGCGCGCGGCGGGATGAGCCGCGGTCGAGCCGTGCGTCGGCCCGTCCGGCGCGTGGCTCGACCGGTTGGGCACCTGGCGGTCTTCTGCTGACGCAATCGGGTGGTCCGCTTCGTTGGCACGGCATGTCAGCGACGGCGGGCCGCCCGTCTGCGTCAGCCTCGTCGCCATGCGCCCGACCAGCCGCAAGACCGGCCGCCGCGTCCGCCGCCGTCGTTCCGCGTCCGCTGTCGCGGCGTGCGCGGCGCTGCTGCTCCTGCTGCCGCAGGCGGCGGCCGAGGTTGCGCGACGCGGTGCCGCCCGGCCTCGTCGCCGCGACGGCGGCGAACCGGGCGCTGACGGCCGGGCACCTGGACTGGCTGACCGCGCGGCTGGGCGCGTACCCGTTCGACACCTACGGCCTGCTGGTGGCGGACACCGACCTCGCGGTGGCGCTGGAGACGCAGACGCTGTCGCTGGTGCCGGGCGGCGAGCTGTCCGGCGACCGGGTGGCGGCCGAGCGGACCATGGTGCACGAACTGGCGCACCACTGGTTCGGAAACGACGTGGGCATCGCCACGTGGTCTGACCTTTGGCTGAGTGAGGGCCACGCGCGGTTCTACGAGCGGCTGTACTCCGAGGAGCACGGCGGCGACCGGTTCGAGGACCGGATGCGCGACGCGTACCGCCAACACGACGTCTGGCGCCGGGACTTCGGCGCCCCCGCCGCGCCGACGGAGCCCGCGCTGTTCAAGCGCATGCGCTACGACGGCTCGGCGCTGGTGCTGTACGCGCTGCGCGAGGAAGTCGGCGAGGCCGTCTTCGCCGACATCGAGCGCAGGTTCTTGTCGTGCTTCCGGGGCCGCGGCGCGAGCACCCGGGACTTCGTCGGCGTCGCCTCGACCGCCGCGGGCCGCGATCTGGCCCCGTTCCTGGAGGCGTGGCTGTACGGGACGACCACGCCTCCGATGCCCGGCCACCCGGACTGGACGACCGATCCGCTACCCCCGGCCGGCACGGCGGCCGCGCGCGTCGCGGGAGACCCGGCGGGAGCCTGACGGCTTGTAGACGGACAGGAACGTGGCGACCACGAGCGCGGTGATCTGCACGCCCACGGCGCCGAGTTGCAGCCACTGGAAGGTGGCGATGCCGGACGCATCGGCACCCGGCGCGCTCTTGTCCTCCAGCGTGCGGACCCACTGCGAGACGGCGCCCGCGCCGATCCCGATGACCAGGAACAGCAGCACGATCTTCACCTGGATCCACAGGTGCTTCCACAGCCCCCACGGGGTCCGCAGGCACAGGACCACCCCGGACACGAGGGCGAGGACGGCGAGCGGAATCCCGGCGGCGTAGACGAGGCTGCGCATCGTCTCGTACGTCATGTGCCGCACCGCGTCGTCGCCGGTGTTCCGGGCCATCAGCCCCAGCATGACCATGACCAGTTCGACGCCGACCAGCCCGACCGCGGTGACGACGTGCGCGGAGTTGACCGCGCGCCGCACGCCCCGCGAGAAGTGCCGCGGATTGCGCCGAGGGGAGGCCTTCGCCGCGGTCCCGGCGGCCGAGGGTGTCACGACGGTGCTCACGATGCCTCCTGGGGACGTCTCCTGCCGACGTCCTCAAGGCTTCCGCGCCGGGGCCGCCGAAACGTCCGGCACCGGAAGGCACTCGTCCTGCTCTCACCGCCGGCGGGGGCGGTCGTCGCGGTACGGGTGCCTACTCCCCCGGGAGTAGGCACGCCCGCGCCGCCTGCGGACCGCCGGGCCGCGGGCCCGGCCCGCGGTTCACCGCGCCGCGGCCGGACGCCACCCGGGGTCGCGGCCGGACAAGGCCAGCGCGCGGTCGAACGCGGAGGCCCCGGCGGGCAGCTCCACGGGATCGGCGAAGCCCTTGTACTCGCGGTAGGTCTCGGCGTACTCCTCGACCACGGCAAGGACGATCTCCGCGGTCTCCGGGGCGCACACGATCTCCTGGCCGGACGCCTTGGCGACGTCCCAGCCGTGCACCACGAGTTCCTTGACGATCATCTTGGCGATCTCCGGTGCGGGCATCGCGAAGCCGTCGCCGAGCGAGATCTCGCCCTCCCAGACGGCCGGGTCGGCCCACGCGGCGACCGCGCGGTCCAGCTGCGCCGCGTATGCCTCGGCCCAGTCGGGCTCGGCGGTGAAGTCGCGTTCGAGCCACTGCGCCGGAAGGGGCTCGCGTCGCGCACGCTTCTCCAGGCCGTACGCCGTGTAGAGGATCCAGTGGTTCAGCAGGGCACGGGTGTCCATCTCCGTGCAGGGGGTGGGGCCGTCGAGTCGGCCGGGGGTGACGCCGCGGGCGATCCGGGCCGCCTCTGCGGCACTTGCGGAAAGGTGTTTGTGCAGGTCCATGGCCTCACCGTAGGAAATGCGCGGGAGCCGGATCTAGAAGAAACGCGACAGCTACCCTGTCCGCATGACCGAGGGGACGAAGCCGGAGGATATGGGGCGCGGAGTCCTGTACCCCGAACTCATGGCGACCAAGATCCGGCTGGACCGGCACGAGCCGAGCGCGGCCGTCGCCCGCTTCGTCGAGTACTACTGGGTGGTCGCGTGGGACCTGCGCGGCAAGGCCTCACACGAGTCCAAGACGCTCTCCCACCCCAACGTGCACCTGGTGTTCGAGGAGCCGCACCCGTCGGTCTACGGCATCGTGCGCGGGCCGTTCGTGCGCCGCATCAGCGGGCGCGGCCACGTGCTCGGCGCGCGGTTCCGCCCGGGCGCCTTCCGCGCGCTGCTCGACCGACCCGTAGCCGATCTCGTGGACCGCGTCGTCCCCGCGACCGGGTTGTTCGACGGCGGTGTCCTCGACACCCAGCGGGCGGTGCTGTCCACCGACGACGACGCCGAAATGGTGGCCGCCGCCGAGGACTTCCTGCTCGCCCGGCTCCCCGAGCCGGATCCGGTCGCGGACACCGTGGCCGACATGGTCGCGCGCATCACCGCCGAACCGTCGCTGGTCCGGGTCGACGAGGTGGCCGACCTCCTCGGCGTGCCGGTACGCCGGCTCCAGCGCCTCTTCGCGGAGTACGTCGGCGCCTCCCCCAAGTGGGTGCTGCGCCGGGCCCGGCTGCACGAGGCCGCCGAACGCGCCAAGCAGGGCACCCGTATCGACTGGGCGGCCCTGGCCCTGGACCTCGGCTACTCCGACCAGTCCCACCTGACCCGCGACTTCACCGCGGCCGTCGGCGAGCCCCCGGCCGCGTACGCGAAGTCCTGACGAGGCTCCGGGCCGGCGGTTCAGCCCCGGTGGCCGCGGGCGTGCGGCGGGCGCGAGTCGGCGGTGCCCGGGACGGGGCCGGCGGCGGGATCGGGTTCGGCATCGGGCAGCACGGTCTTGGCGCCCCACGTGTGCAGCCAGTCGGTGAGCGCCGCCTCGAACTCCGGGTCCATGTGGGCGCGAGCGGCCAGGGCCTGGGAGAGCGACTCGGCCCTCACGGGGTCGTGCGGCGACTGCGCCAGGGCGGTCAGGGCCGCGTCCCCGGCGGTTCCGGAGCGGCGGGACGCCTGGCGTACCAGCGCCCGCAGGGCGACCCACGCGTCGGGGCCGTCGCCGCCCCCGGCGCCCGTGGCAACGGCGCCGAGCAAGACCGCCGGTATCGGTTCCACCTCGTACCCCCTGCACTCGTGGGTCGCACCCCTGGTCGACAGGTCCCACGCTACGGTGCGCCCGCCCCCGGCGGGGGAGTGTTCCGGCCACTTGCCGACCTTGCCGACAGGGAGGGAGGTCGGGCCGGGGCGGCCCCGGGCGGTCCGGTGCGGCGCCGCCGCCGGGCCGGTCAGGCCGAGCCGGCCGCGTCCTGTTCCGCCGCCGGGACCCCGGCCTCGGCCTCCGGCGCGGCCCACAACGACCGGATATGACCCAGGTGTTCGCGCATCGCGGACTCGACGCGCTCGGTGTCGCCCGCGATGATCAGGTCGAGGATGCCCTCGTGCTCCCGCGCCGACGCGACCAGCGCCCCGCGGGCGGCGAGGTTGTCGAGGCCGTGGAGGCGGGAGCGCTTGCGCAGGTCGCCCACGACGTCGACGAGGCGCCGGTTGCCCGCCAGGCTCAGCAGACCGAGGTGGAACTGCCGGTCGGCCTCCAGGTAGCCGATGAGGTCGTGGGCCTCGGCGGCCCGGACGATCTCGGCGGCGACGGGGCGCAGCGCCTCCAGCGCTTCCCGGTCGGCCGTACCGGCCAGCCGGACCGCCACCGGGACCTCGATCAGCGCCCGGATCTCGGTGTACTCGTCCAGGTCGCGCGCGGACAGCGCGGTGACCCGGAACCCCTTGTTGCGCACGACCTCGATCAGGCCCTCTTTGGCCAGATCGAGCATGGCCTCGCGCACCGGCGTCGCCGAGACGCGGAACTGCGCCGCGAGCGTCGGCGCCGAGTAGATCGTGTCGGGGCGCAGCTCACCCGCGACGAGCGCGGCACGCAGCGCGTGGGTCACCTGATCGCGGAGGCTGCGGTGCTCCTGGACCGTGGGCAGGTTCAGCGACCCGCTTCCGGCGGTGGGGGCGAATCCGCCGATGCGGTCGACACTCACGGGCTGTTCCTCCATCCGGGCAGGCTACTGCCACGCGCCTCCGCCCCGTCGGAACGCACGTCGGGCCCGGCCCCCGCCCGGTGGTCGCCGCCGAACCCGGTCGGCACTCGACGTGTCGAGCCAGGCCCAGGTCGTCAACCTGCTCCTGCGGCGGGACCTGGGCACCGCGTTCGTCTTCATCGCCCACGACCTGGCGGTGGTACGGCACTTCTGCGAACGTGTCGCGGTCATGTGCCTGGGCCGGATCGTGGAGGTCACGACCCCGGCGCCACCCCCGGCCACCAGGTGGCCTGCCACTTCCCGACCCCGTTCGGCGAGGCGGTAGCGTGACGGCTACCGCCTGATTGTCCGGGAATATGCCACGCCCCGCAGCCGCCCTGCCCGGCCCGTGCCCCGCCGCAGACCCGGCGGAGCGCCGCCACCACCGACTGGAGGAACCTGTGACCCAGGACCCGTCCCGGCCCGCCGACTCCGCACCGGCCGACCGCTTCCACACCGGCAGCCACGACCTACCGGTCTCGGACGCGCTCGCGGCGTTCATGAGCGGCGGTTGGGCGCCCAGTCCACTGCCCGACCTCACCCTGGCCGAGATCTCGCCGTGGACCGCCAAGCGGCGGGCCCGGCTGTCCGCGCGGTTCCCGGGCGAGCGGCTGGTGGTCCCGTCCGGCGTGCTCAAGGTGCGCAGCAACGACGACGACCACCGCTTCCGCCCGCACACCGCGTACGCGTACCTCACCGGCGAGCAGGAACCCGGCGGCGTGCTGGTGATGGAGCCCGTCGGCGGCACCCACGAGGCCCGGCTCTACCTGCGTCCGCGCTCGCCGCGCGACTCCGGGGAGTTCTTCCGGGACCGTCGGTACGGCGAGTTCTGGGTCGGCCGCCGTCCCACCCTCGACGAGGCGTCCGCGCTGCTCGGCATCGAGACCGTGCACCTGGACCGGCTCCCCGACCTGTTCCGCGGCCCCAACGTGGCCACGCGCGTGTTGTCCGGCGAGGACCCCGCGGTGGACGCGCTCGTGCCGGTGCGCGGGGACACCGAGCAGAACCTCGAACTGGCTTCGTACCTCTCGGAGATGCGTCTCATCAAGGACGAATGGGAGGTCGCGCAGCTCCAGTTGGCCGTCGACCACACCGCGTCCGGATTCGAGGACGTCGTACGCGCACTGCCGCAGGCGCTGCGCCACCCGCGCGGCGAGCGCTGGATCGAGGGGGTATTCCGGCTGCGCGCCCGCGCCGAGGGCAACGGCACCGGCTACGAGACGATCGCCGCGTCCGGCGCCCACGCGTGCGTGCTGCACTGGATCCGCAACGACGGTGCCCTGGACCGCGACAAGCTCCTGCTGCTGGACGCGGGCGTGGAGACCGACTCGCTCTACACCGCCGACATCACCCGCACACTGCCGCTGTCCGGGCGGTTCAGCAGCGCGCAACGGGACGTCTACCAGCTGGTGTTGGACGCCCAGCAGGCCGGCATCGACGCGCTGCGGCCGGGGGCCAGCTTCCGGGACTTCCACCAGGCGGCGATGCGGGTGATCGCGACCGGGCTGCACGAGTGGGGCGTCCTGCCGGTGGGCGCCGAGGAGTCGCTGCGCCCGGAGAGCGGGCTGCACCGCCGCTACACGCTGTGCAGCAGCGGCCACATGCTCGGCATGGACGTGCACGACTGCGCCAAGGCGCGCGCCGAGACGTACCTCGACGGCAAGTTGGAGGTGGGGCACGTGCTGACCGTCGAGCCCGGCCTGTACCTCCAGCCCGACGACGAGACACTGCCGCCCGAGCTGCGCGGCATCGGCATCCGGATCGAGGACGACCTGGTGGTCACCGAGGACGGCGCCCGCCTGATGTCCGCGGCGCTGCCGCGCGACCCGGACGCGATCGAGGAATGGATGGGCGGCCTGATGGGCTGAACCCGCTGTCGTCACGCGTGCGCCGGCGGACCCGTGCGTCCGCCGGTGCACGCTGCTTTGTGCCGGTCGCCGCCAATGCACACAGTTATGGGCATCGATACGGGGTTGTACGTCATCCGCATAGCGCGGCCAGATCCGCGCGGGCGAGACGATGGAATATGCAATCTGGCTCCTCAGCTATGTTCCGTCTCAACCCCGCGGGCTTGAATTGAGTCAGGCAAGAACGCGGAGCACCGCGCGGAACACCACATGGACCACAAGCTGAGGAGCCTGAAATGACGGACACCATCCTGGTTCTGGGCGGCAACGGCAAGACCGGCCGCCGCGTCGCCGAGCGCCTCGCGGCCCGCGGCACCGACATCCGGATCGGCTCGCGCAACGCCGCGATCCCGTTCGACTGGAACGACCCGTCGACATGGAAGGCGGCGGTCGCCGACGTCTCGGCCGTCTACATCACGTACGTGCCGGACCTCGCCGTCCCGGGCGCCCCGGACGCGGTGGCCGCCTTCACCGAGACCGCGGTCGGCGCCGGGGTCCGCCGCCTGGTGCTGCTGTCCGGGCGCGGCGAGGTCGAGGCGCAGAACGCCGAGGAGCGCCTGCGGGTGGTGGCCGAGGGGGCTGGCGCCGAGTGGACGGTCGTGCGGGCCTCGTGGTTCGCCCAGAACTTCAACGAGAACTTCCTGATCGAGCCGATCCTCGCCGGTGAGGTCGCGCTGCCGGTCGGCGACGTGAAGGAGCCCTTCATCGACGTCGAGGACATCGCGGACGTCGCGGTGGCCGCGCTCACCGAGGACGGCCACAACGGCGAGGTCTACGAGGTCACCGGGCCGCGGCTGATCAGCTTCGCCGAGGCGGTGGCGGAGATCGGGACGGCGACCGGGCGCGAGATCGCGTACGTGACGGTTCCGATGGAGGCCTACGCGACGGTGCTCACCGAGGAGGCCGGCCTCGACGGGGAGACGGTCGGGTTCCTGACCTACCTGTTCACCGAGGTCCTGGACGGCCGCAACGCACATCTGTCGGACGGCGTGCAGCGTGCGCTCGGCCGCGAGCCGCGCGACTTCTCCGACTTCGCCCGGGACG
Source organism: Streptodolium elevatio (assembly GCF_053592165.1). Lineage (NCBI taxonomy): Bacteria > Bacillati > Actinomycetota > Actinomycetes > Kitasatosporales > Streptomycetaceae > Streptodolium > Streptodolium elevatio. The sequence goes on along the minus strand of NZ_JBSFVE010000012.1, from coordinate 207,397 downwards.
CGGCGGCCACCGGCGTCTGGACCGCCTGACCGCCGAACGACAAGCGACAACCGACGACCGACGACCGCGACCGATTGCCCGGAGGGCAGCACTATGGACGGAACCCTGTTCGCACTGACGCTGGCCACCGCGCTCGGCAGCATCGCCATGGGCGGCGTGTTCTACGGATTCTCGGTACTGGTGATGCCTGGCCTGGCCCAGGTCCCGGCCAAGGACGCCACGGGCGTGATGCAGAGCATCAACCGCTCGGCGATCACCTTCCGCTTCCTGTCCGTGTTCATGGGCACCACCGTGGCGTCGCTGGGACTCGGGATCTGGGCGCTGGTCGACTGGCACGGCGACTACTCCGGCTTCCTGGTCGCGGGGGCGGCGACGTACCTGGTCGCGGGCTTCATGCTCACCGCCGGTTACCACGTGCCGCGCAACGAGGCACTGGACAAGGTGACCGCCGGCACCCCCGAGGCGGACCGCATGTGGGCGGCGTACCTGGTCGACTGGACGCGCATGAACCACGTGCGCGGCCTGGCCGGCATCGTCGCGGGCGGCCTGCTGATCGCCGGGATCGCGGCCGGCTGACCGAATCGACCCGGGTTAACCTGATCCGGCACGTCGTTCACGAGGGCCCGGACGCCAGTGGCGTCCGGGCCCTCGCGGCGCCCTGCGACCGTCCGCCGGAAATTCCTCCGACTTTCTCCGCGCCGCCGGGCAACCCGTATCGCCCCGGCCGTACTCGTGCTGCATGAAGGAGGTGCCGATTGAGCCCGGACGAGGCGGCACAGTTCCACGAGTTCGTCCAGGCACGCTGGGCGCGGCTCGTGCGCACGGCGTACCTGCTGACCGGCGACCACGGCGAGGCCGAGGACCTGGCGCAGAACACCCTGGTGAGGGTGTACGGCGCCTGGCACCGCGTGCAGTCCGCCGACAGCCCCGACGCGTACCTGCGCCGCATGCTCGTCAACGCGAACGCCGCGAGGTTCCGCAAGAAACGCATCACCCAGCTCCTGGGGGCGGAGGCCCCGGAGCGGGGCGAGGCGGACTCCGCGGACCGCATCGGGCAGCGTGACGCGCTCATGCGGGCGCTGGCACAACTGCCGCCGAAGCAGCGCGCCGCCGTGGTCCTGCGCTACTGGGACGACCTGCCGGAGACGGAGGTGGCCGAGATCCTCGGCTGCTCGGTCGGCACGGTCAAGAGCCAGGCGTCGAAGGGCCTCGCGAAGCTGCGCGCGGACCCCGGACTCGACGGGCCGCAATGGCACTCCAGCCCGCACGAGAACTCGGAGGAGCTGGTCCATGACCGGTCGTGACGAAGGACAGTGGATGCGCGAGCGGTTCGAGCTCGGCATCGGGGAACTGCCGGACATCCCGGTACCGCACGAGGCGATCGTGCGCCGCGGACGAGCCCGGCGGCGTACCCGCAACGCCGTGGCGGGCTCGGTCGCCTCGGTGCTGGTGGTCGCCGGGCTCGTGGCCGGCTTCACGCTGCCGGGCGGCGGCGGGAAGCAGACCACCGCCACCGACCCGATCCCACCGCCGACCCCGGCGAGTACGGCACCACCGCAGACGACCCCCACGCCGCCGAACCCGCTGGGGCTGGGCCGCGTGCCCCTGGCGTCCGGCCCGATGGACGGGCACACCTGGGAACTGACCCGGGTGCGGACGCAGGGCGAGTACGAGGAGGACACCTACGTCCTGCCCGGGGAGCCGACGCGCGCACCGAAGAAGCAGCAGGGCTACTGCGAGACGTTCGAAATCGCGGTCGACGGCCGGACGGTCGGCGATACCGGGCGCCAATGCGGCGACGCCCCGGACTGGGCCGGTGCCGACCGTGTGCCGGGCCAGATCAACTTCCTGACCGTGGAGGTCGACGACAAGCCGGACCACACGGACCTCGGCTTCGGCACGTTGGGCGCCGTCACGTGGGGTTTCGTGTCCCCGAACGTCGACAACGTCCGCGTGACCTTCAAGGACACCGGCGAGACCAAGACGCTGGCGCCGCAGTCGGCCGCCGGCGTGTCCGAGCGGTTCTACTTGCTCACCGTGGACCACGAGACCGGTTACGGGCGGAACGCGGACCTGGTGGCGTACGACGCCGCGGGCAACATCGTCGCCCAGGAACTCAACCGCCAGGTCAGCGCGGACTAGAAGCGCCTTCGTCGGGTGCGCCGGCGGGCCGTCCTCGACGCCCCCGCCTTGGACGGGCCCGCCCGCCCGTCGGCGCTCGTCGGGCCGACGCCCCTGGCCCCACGAGGAACTGCCGCCCCGGGCCGTCCGTTCGGCGGATATGGGGACCAACACGCGAACAGGACGCAAGGGAACGGGACCCGGCGCGATCACCCCGGACGGCTGCGCGGTCGAGCTCTACACGCGCCTGCCCGCCGCGGCCGAGCCGGACATCATCGCCGCGGCGGTGCCGGCGGGTGCGCGCGTCCTCGAACTGGGCTGCGGCGTCGGCCGGATGACGCATCCGCTGGTCGCCCACGGCTTCACCGTGACGGCCGTCGACGAGTCCCGGGATATGCTCGACCACGTCCGAGGGGCTCGGACCGTCCACAGCTCCATTGAACTCCTGGACCTGAGCGAGCAGTTCGACACGGTCGTCCTCGCGTCGTTCCTGGTGAACACCGGGGATGCCGACGAGCGGCAGGCCCTCCTGCGCACCTGCGCACGACACCTCGCGCCGGGCGGCCGCGTGCTGCTCCAGCGCGAGGGGCAAGGGTGGCACACGAACCTGCCGAGCGAGCGCGTCGACCCGGCCGGCTTCACCGTGCGCATGGTGTCGTCCGACCCGGTCGGCGACGGGGTGAACTCGATATACGCGGAGTACGAATTCCCCGACGCCACCTGGACCCAGACATTCCTTTCCCGACCGCTGACGGACGATCAGCTCGATGCGGCACTCGCGCAGGAGGGCCTCGCGGTGGACGCGTACCTCACCGACGACCGCACGTGGGTCTGCGCGCGCCGAGCCGCTTAGCCTGCCGCGCCGCGCCGAGCCGCGCGGCCGTGGTCCCGGGGCCACCGCCGCGCGGCGCGTACGGGAACCGGCTCGGCGGGAACCGCTCGGGGGAACCGGCTCGGGGGAACCGGCTCGGCCTCCGCTCCGTCACATCGGCGCGGGTCGCGGTTTCTGGTTCCTGTCGAAGGAGTGGACGTGTTGCGCTGGACCACAGGGCTTTCCATGCGATCGGGCATGTTGGCGGTGGGACTCGCCTTCGCGGTGGGATGCGGGTCGTCCTCGTCGTCCGGCGACGGGCGGCAGTGCACGATGATCGGGTCGCGCGTCGGCGTCGGGCTGGAGATAGCGGCGCAATACGCGGAGCGGACCGCCGCCGCGCACATGCGCGCCTGCGCCGGGGATGTGTGCCGCGAGGGCAACCTGCAGTTGTCTCCGTCCAGTTCCGCCGTCCCGCTCCCGTGCACCGGCGAGGTGTGCGGGGCGCAGGCGACACCCACCGGCGCGAAGAACGGATTCCTCGGCGTCCCCGAGCTGACCGGCGCACCGCTACGGGTGTCGCTGACGCTGAGCGACGCGGCGGGGGCCGAGGTGCTGGTCCGGGAGATCGAGGTGACGCCGGCCCAGACGTATCCGAACGGACCCGACTGCGGTCCCGGCGGATTCCAGGCGTCTCTGGCGGTGGGAGCGGACGGGGTGCTCGCGGCGCGCTGAGGCCGTCCGCGCACAATTCGCTTGACTTCAACCGAACTTCAAGTTGCATCGTGAGGGTGAGCGCGGTGCGTACGGCGACCGCGCCCGAACCGACGGGATGTGGCCCATGCACGCTGTGTTGCTCACCGAATTCGGCACGCCCGACGTGCTGCGGCTCACGGAGGTGCCCACCCCGGAGCCCGGGCCGGGCGGCATCCGGGTTCTGGTACGCGCCGCGGGCGTGCAGCCGGCCGACACGATGCTGCGCCGCGGGTTCGGGCCGCCGTCGATGGCGGTCGACCTCCCTCTCGTGCCGGGCAACGAGTTCGCGGGGGTGGTCGACGCGGTCGGGGACGGGGTCACCGAATTCTCCGCCGGGGACGAGGTATTGGGCTGGTCGATGCTGGGGTCGTACGCGGAGGCCGTTGTCGTGCCCGTCGACCAGGTGGTCCGCAAGCCCGCGTCGATGCCCTGGGAGGTCGCGGGCGTGATGTCGGCGTCCGGCCAGACCGCGCACCGTGCGCTGCGCGAACTGCGGGTGGGTCCCGGCGACACCGTGCTGGTGCACGCCGCCGCGGGCGGGGTCGGTACGGCGGCGGTCCAACTGGCCGTCGCCTGGGGCGCCGTGGCCGTGGGCACCGCGAGCGAGGCCAACCACGACTACGTGCGGGCGCTGGGCGCGACCCCGGTGGTGTACGGGGACGGTCTCGCCGCCCGGGTGCGAGCCGCGGCCCCGCAAGGCGTGGACGCGGTGCTGGACGCCGCCGGGCGCGGGGCGCTGGACGCGTCCGTCGAGCTGGTCGCCGACCGTTCGCGCATCGGCACGATCATCGACTTCGAGGGCGCCGAGCGCCTCGGTGCCGTGGGCCTGCGCGGCGGCCCCGGGGCCCGCACGACCGCTCGGCTGGGCGAGTTGGTCGACTTGTACGAGAAGGGTGCGCTCGCGGTCCACGTACGGCAGCGGCTGCCGCTCGCCGAGGCGGCGGAGGCGCATCGGATCGTCGAAGCGGGGCACGGTCGCGGGAAGGTCGTGCTCGTCCCCTGAGTCCGGCCGTCGGCGCCGTCCCGACCGCGGCAGCGGCAGCGGGCTTCGACGACTGCGCTTGTCGCCTGTGGCCTGTCGCTTGTCGCTTGTCGCCACTGTCATTGCCATCACAGTCGTCACAGTCGTCGACGACGTCACTGAGACCGTCGGCCGTGTGCCGTGCCCGTTTTCCGTCTTCCCACGGGCACGGCGCACGGCCGACTTGCGTTCTCGTGCGCCCACTTCGTCCCACGGTGGCTCGCACGCCCGACAGCAGGTACGTCAGCGGAGGCGCGGCCCGAGCGTCACAGGAACGGCGAGAACGGTTCACCCCCGAGACGCAGGTCGCCGACCGCCTCCAGCATGCGGTCCTGGACGGCGATGTGCTGCGACGCCGTGGCGATGTCCCGCAACTGGCGGTCCAGTGGCGTGCGGTCGGTGTAGACGGCGCTCGACCCGGCCAGGTCATACAGCGTCTGGACGGCCTCGCGGCAGGCACGGAAGGCGTACCGGCGGGCGAGCGCGCCCGGTCCGCGGTCGGGCGTGCCGCCCGCGGCGAGCGTCGCCCAACTGTCCTCCAGCGTGGTGCGCACGTACGCCCGGGCCGCGCCGACCAGGGTCTCGGCGTGCGCGAAGCCGGCCTGCACGCGCGGGTTGCGGCCCACCTTCTGACGGGTCATCGAGTCGGTCTTGTCGAGCAGCAGATCGCGGGTGGCGTCCAGCGCCGCCCGTCCGATGCCGAGCGCTACCCCCGCCATCTTGGCGACGAGGTGGTCCGCCGTCGCGTACAACGGGTCGGTGCGGAGCGGCGGATCGGTGAACACGAAGGTGTTCCCGCGGGCCACGAAGGCGTCGTGCACCTCGAAGTCGTGTGACCCGGTGCCGCGGAGGCCGGTGGTGTTCCAGGTCTCCACGACCCGCACCGCCGACGTGTCGAGCAGTGCGACACGCCACGAGGGCGTGTCGTCCTCGGCGAGGATGCCGCACAGGACGTGGTCGGCGGCCTGGATGCCGCTCGCCATCGCCCAGCGGCCCGACACGCGGTATCCGCCGGCGACCCGGCGGCCCCGGCCGAGCGGTGGCAGCACGGCGGCGAGCAGCCGGTCGGGCGAGGGGAAGACCGCCCGTACCTGCTCGTCGTCCCAGTGCATCGCGCACAGCCCGGCGTCGATACCGATCGCGGCGCACCAGGCGACCGAGGCGTCGGCGTACGCCAACTCCTCGATCGCGCTCACGATCTGATACGGCGTCATTCCGGGGCCGCCGAGGTGGGTGGGGAACAGCGCGCCGAGGAGCCCGGTGGCGCGCAGGCCGGCGACGACGTCGTCGGGTACCCGGCCGGCGGTTTCGACCTCGGCCGCTCGCGGTGCCAGCGTCGCGGCGAACTCACGTACCGCTAGCAGAACTTGGTCCGCCACCGGGGGTGATTCCCGGACCGCGGCGGGCGACTCGGCGGCGGCTGCTTCCGCCCTGTTCCGCCGCGTCACCGCGGGCGTCGGTTCCGCCACGCGGGCCGCTTCCGCCGGTGATCCGGGAGGCGTCGCCACGGTGCCGGGGTCGTCGAGGCCGACCGCACGCCACACCAGCGCCGCGACGTCCTTGTGGTCGCCCGCGACGAGCACGGTGGCGAAGCCGAGTTCGGCGGCGGCCGCGATGTTGGCGGGCGAGTCGTCGACGAAGAGCGTCTCCGCGGCCGAGGTCCCGAGGCCTTCGAGGACGGCGTGGTACATCCGCGGATCGGGCTTGCGGGCGCCGAGTTCGTAGGAGCGCACGATGACCGGGAACAGCTCCGCCCACGGGTGGAGGTCCCACCACAGCGGTTCCAGTTCGCGTACCGCGTTGGTGCACAGGGCGAGCGGCACACCTGCCGCTGCCAGGTCGCGGGCGAGGCCGAGGTACGCGTCGTCGAGCGTGAACGGCGGCGGCAACGGCATGCCCGGTGGCAGAGGTGCCCCGGGCGGCGGCAACGGCGGCATGCCGGCGGGTCCGCCCCCGGGGAAGCCGCCTGGGAATCCGGCCGGTCCACCCGGTCCACCGGCGCCCGGCGGGGGCATCGGCGGCATGGGCATGCCGGGCGGCATCGGAGGCAGCGGCATCCCCCCCGGCACCTCACCGGACATCGCCGCCCGGAACAGGTCGGTGAGGGTGATCTCGCCGCGTTCCAGACGGTGCCACGGGTGGTCGCCGTCGGCGCCGGACGGACCGAAGAAGTCCTTGGGCGGCGCCATCGGTCCGCCGGGCGGGTGCGCGAGCACTCCGCCGACGTCGAAGACGACGGCCTTCACCGGACCGGGCGTCGGGTCCTCTGCCATCAGGCGACCTCGGGGTAGTCGCGCAGCCGCCGCGAGTCGAGCATGCGGTGGTAGCGGATGAAGATGGACGTGGCGATGCCCTCGATGGCGGCGCGCGCCGCGTCGACGGTCTCCGGCGCCGCCGCCCAGGTGTCGAACCGCACGGCGTCGGCCTGCGGGTCGGGTTCCATGGCCGGCTCGTGCGGGCTGCGCTTGAGCGTCAGGTAGGGCAGCGGAAGACCGGTCTTCTCCTCGACGCGCCGGGCGAGCGAGCCGACCGCGTCCGCGTACGTCGCGGTCATCTTCTTCAGGGCGACGACCGTCCAGTAGCGCAGCAGGGGGTCGGTGGTGACGTCGATGTGGTGGGTGACGACGGCGCGCAGGTCGCGGTGCGTCTCGGTGGCGCGGTCGAGGTAGATGAACTCGAGGGTGCGGCTCACCGGCCAGTTGAGCCGGTCGTCGAGGCCGAGCGAGCGCCAGTCGACGTACAGCATCTTCGAGCGCGAACCGAAGCGCGCGGCAAGGCGGTTGACGGCGCGTTCGGCGGGAGTGGCCGGGAACGCGTACGGGACCATGTGCCGGTACACGGTCGGGGTGCCCGTGGTGTCGGTGGCCATGAACAGCAGCGCGAGCCGCAGGCGGGCCGCGCCCTCGTCGAGGTCGTCGACGCGGAAGAAGTCGAGGACGCCGGAGTCCGCGACCTTGTCGGTCTCGTGGCGCAGCGCGGCGACCAGCGGTTGCTGCGTTGGATGCGGGTCGGTGGGCCAGAAGTTGAACGTGTAGCCCTCCGGCCACAGGGCGTCGCCCTGGTAGTCGCCTTCGCGTTCGATGGCCTCGACGTCTGTGGGCGGACTGGCCTGCGTACGGCGGCGGAACGCGAATCCGCCCTGCGACAGGGTCTCCTGGGCGAGTTGCAGCATGTGGCTGTTCTGCTCGTCGATGAGCTCGAAGGCGCGTACCGCGAGGCGGATCGCGTCGTCGCGCTGCTCCTGGGTGAGCTCCATGTCGGCGAACACGGCCTCGTGCTCGTCCTCGACGGCGTGGCCGGTCTCGCGTTCGAGGTGGTACTGCCCCCAGTAGATGAGTTCGCGGCCGGTCCTGGCCGTGTAGCGGTCGGCGAGTTGCGAGGTGTGCCGGAACAGGGCGTTGCCGCAGGCTTCGATCGCCTCGACGACGGCGTAGCGTACGGCCGGGTCCTGCGCCTCGATGTAGAGCTTGGTGATCGCGGTGGTGCGGCGGCGCAGTTGCTCGTTGACCTCGCTGCTGAACAGCCAGTGGAAGACCTCCGACGGCTTCCACTCCAGCAGGTCGTCCCAGCCCAGGGTCTTGAAGTCCGCCATGAACAGCCGGGAGTGGGTCATGTCCTCGTCGGCGTGACCGGTCAGTGCGGCACGCGGGGCGTCGAGCGGGGGCGGCGGCGCACCGCTGCCGCCTGCCGGGCTGCCCCCGGGGCTGCCCGCCGGGCCGGCCCCGGGCGTTGTGCCGGTCCCGCCCGTCCCGCCGATCGTCGTCGAGTCGTAGGCGATGTGGTAGATGTTCAGTTCGCGGAAATACATGATGAAGTTCGTGAAGTACAGCGAGAACCAGAGTTTCTTTTCCGGCTCCGTGTCGTCTTCCTCGACCAGCCACTGGTGCAGTGGATGGTCCTCGATCCGGTTACGCCAGTCATCGATGATCTTCCTTACCTGCTCCATGGCGGGCTTTCTAACAGCGCCCGCCACGCACCAAGAAGAGAAAGTTTGACTCGCACACACAATCTCGACAAACGGCGTCCGAACTTCCGTTTGTTTACGGCGATTTAAACGGCGGACTGGCCTCCGTCGACTGCGAGAACCTGCCCGGTGATGTATGAGGCGGCGGGCGAGGCGAGGAACACCGCGACGGCGGCGACCTCCTCGGGCTGCCCCCAGCGGCGCATCGGCACGATGGCGGCGGTCTGCTCGCGAGCGGCCGGGTGCTCCCAGAAGGGGCGGTTGAGGTCGGTGCAGACCGGGCCCGGACAGATCGCGTTGACGCGTACGCCGACCGCCGCCCACTCGGCGGCCAGGCTCCGGGTGAGCGCGACGATGCCGCCCTTGGCGGTTCCGTACGCGGCCAGGAACGGCACGCCGAGCATGCCCGCCACCGAGGTCATGTTGATCACCGAGGCGCCGTTCCGGGACAGCAACTCCGTTGCCAGGGAACGGCATACGTTCACTGCGGAGTCGACGTTCAGGCGCCAGGCGGCCTCCCAGGCGGCCGGGTCGAGGCCGGCCGCCGGACCCGCGGCCGGAACGCCGCCCGCGTTGTTCACGACGGTGTCGACGTGCCCGAGCCCGTCGACCGCGGCCCGGACCGCGGCGGCCACCGCCTCGGCGTCGGTGACGTCGCACGGCAGCACGAGCGCGCGTCGGCCGAGCGCTTTGACCTCGTCGGCGACGACGTCGAGGGCGTCGGCCGCGCGGGCCACGAGCGCGACGTCGGCCCCGGCGGCGGCCAGCGCGAGCGCGGTCGCCTTGCCGATGCCGCGCGACGCACCGGTGACGAATGCCGAACGCCCGTCAAGATCGAACATTCCCATGCCTGTTCCCCCTGCTCCAGGTTTTCGGCCATGATTCCGTGCGGTACGGCACCGGGATGCGGAATCCACCGATACGGATCCGCGGTCCATCATATTTCGGCCATCCGGAGGGGCGATGAAATTCGGACTCACGATGTTCGCGACCGACCTGACAATTACCGTCACCGAGATCGCGGTCGCGGCCGAGGAACGCGGCTTCGCCTCGCTTTTCGTTTCCGAGCACACGCATCTGCCGACGAGCAGGCGCAGCAATCTGCCGATGTTCGACGAACTTCCGGTCGAATACGGACACACGCTGGACCCGCTGATCGCCCTCACCGCGGCCGCTGGCGCGACACGCGGCCTGCGGCTGGGCACCGGCGTGTGCCTGCTCGCGCAGCGCGAACCGATCGTGACCGCGAAGGCCGTGGCGTCGCTCGACCTGCTGTCGGGCGGACGGTTCGAGTTCGGGGTGGGGTTCGGATGGAACGAGGAAGAGGCGGAGGACCACGGCGTGGTCTGGTCGCACCGACGCGGCGCGGTCCGCGAACGGGTCCTCGCCATGCGGGAGTTGTGGCGAGAGGAGGTGGCGTCGTACGACGGCCGGCACGTCCGGTTCTCGCCCAGCTGGTGTTGGCCGAAACCCCTCCAGGCAGGCGGACCACCGGTGCTGCTCGGCGGCTTCGGCGGGCCGGTCCTTGCGGAGCACGTGGCCGAGTACGGGGACGGGTGGCTGCCGGTGGGGAGCATGAGCGTCGAATACGGTCTGCCGCAGATACGCGCGGCGTGCGAGCGCATCGGGCGGGATCCGGCGGACCTGCGCATCATCCCGTGCGGCGGCTTCCCACCCACCCCGGCCGAACTCGAGCGCTACCGCGAACTGGGCGTGATCGAGCAAGTCGTCCTGACAGTCCCCCACGCCCCGAGAGACGAGGTCCTGGCCACCCTCGACCACTACGCAAAGACGTTCCTCCCCGACTAGCGCCGCCCGGCGTCCTCAGGCCGACTCAAGCGCTGTGGTCATTCACCACCAACACCTGAGCCAACCGCACCGCCGCCCCAACCACGGCGGGCCACCCCGCCGCATCCAGGTAGACCTCATCGCACGCATCCGCGCCGACCGCGTCCTGCACCGCCCCGTACGCGACACCAAGCCGTCCCATCAGTTCGACTTCCCCCTCGGTGCGGAGAGTTTGCCCCAGCCAGGGCAGCGGATCGTCCGCGTCGCAGAAGTCGTCGAAGAGCACGTGCACGGCGTAGCCGAGGTCCTCGAACTGATCCGGGTCGAGCCACACTTCCCGCCGCCACGTCGGACTGGCCAGCCCCACGACCGCCGACACGACATGGCGGCGGCAGTGAGGGAAAGGAATCCCGTGATCGGCCACGAGCGCAAGGTACCCAACTCGCAATCGACCGGACCGGTGTGGCGCCGAAGGTTCTTGCCGCAGATGAGAGCTGCCGCGCGGGTCAGAGACGCGAGAAAGAGGTCGGACCTGTCAATGGCTCGTGCTGTCCTGGTCCGGTACGAACAGGCTCAGCCTGTGGGTCGTCGGATGCGTGAGGCGCCCGCAGAACATGTCAATGCGGGTCCTTGACCAGTCGATCTGGTTCTCTCCGGATCGCAGGCGGATCAGCTGGTCACGCCACTCGGACTCGTCTTGAGTCTCAAGAACGACCACCCAGCGACCCGTGCCGGGTGCGGTGCGAGCAGCAAACCGCCGGTACTCGTCCTGCTTCTTGCGCTTCCTGTTCCGTTGCCCCGGCATTGCTCCAGCTTCGCGGACCGCTGCGGCGGTCGTCCACGTGCTGACCACAGGAGTGGGCCCGCGACGCACGTCGGGGCCGGGCCGCGCCCCTGGGGCACAAGACGTACAGCCTGCGGAACGTGGCCGAGTGTCGCATCAACTGGCTCAAGCGGTGGCGTGGTGGCGACTGAGCGTTGTCGTGCCCAGTCGGGCTACCTCCGCCCGGCGGTGCGGCCCTGCCGAGGCGCCGGACCGGACAGTCTCGTCCCCTGTCGCCGGGCGGGGCAGGACAGGCAACACGGGCCGGTCGGGCCGCGGACCGGATGGCCACGAGGGGCCGGTCAGGCCGCGGGCCGGATGGTTCCGGGGCCGGTCGGGCGGTAAGGGCCCGGGCGGGGACCGGCGGGGAACTCCGTCTCTTCCTTATGCGTCACTCAGACTGGGGGGCTGCTGCTGCCGATTTTCCGCGCTCGTGATCGCTCGCCTCTCCTACGGCCACCCCTTCTGAACTGTTTATACGCAAAGTGTGCAAGGGTGGCGTTTTGGGGAGGGGTGCCTCGGTTGCCCCGCAAGGAGGGTCCAGCCGCCTGCGGCGACAGTCGGGAGTACGTCAGACCGTGTTGCGAGTCCTGCTCTTCCTGTGGCGCACGCTCGCCAACGAGTTCAAGTCGATCGTCGTCGCGCCGTTCCGCGAACTGATCGTCAACCGCCGCTGGGGCGGGCTCAACCTCGCGGTGATCGCCTGTCTGGGCGTGATCGTGCTGCACGCGATCCACCTCACCGACTGGGGCTACGACTTCGTGCGCATCATCGGCGGGGTGCAGGCGAGCCTCCCGCTCCCGATCGCGCTGCTCCGCACGCCCGTGTCGCTCTACGTCCCGGCCCTCAACCTCCCGGTCTGGGCCGGCCTCACCCAGTTGTTCATCGCGTTCGCGCTGGCTCAGTTGACCCTGGGCTGGAAGCGCACGCTGCTGGTGTCGTACGTCGCCACGCTCGCCGGCACGATGTCCGCCCGCTTCATGATCTGGCTCGGCCCCGACCACCCGCTCGGCATCGGGCGGCACGAGGCGTACGTCCTGGACACCGGCCCGTCCGCGGCGGTCGTCGGCCTGTTCTCGTACATCGCGGTGGTCAAGCGCGCGCCGGTGCTGTTCTCGCTCACCAGCCTGTCGATGATCATCGAGTCGATCGCCGTCCCGAACCTCGCGGGCCGCGAGCACCTGATCGCGATCGGGGCCGCGATGATCATGGGGTTCGTGCGGCTCTACCGAGAGTCGAAGGGCATCGACGAGGGCGCTTTCGCGCGCGGCATCCGCAAGGCGGCGGTCCGCGGGTACGAGCGCGTACGTCCCCGCGCCGCGCGGCCGGTCCCCGATGCCGCGCCCGCCTCCGCACCGCACAAGCCCCTGGCCGACACGCCCGGGCCGGCGCCGAACAGCCCTCCTTCCGGGTGAAGCCGCGTCGCACCGACCCGTCGGTCGGCTCACCCGGCTACGGTGGGACGCAGTGGACGACAGCACTCCGGACCAGCCGGAGAACTCTCCGGAGCCGCCGCCCGGGTTCCCCGAGGACCTGACGGTGGTCTGTATGACGTGTGACGGCGACGGCTGGCGCTACGTCGGCAGGGCCGCGCGGATCGGCGGACGCATCGCGGCGGTGGGCAAGCAGGAGGCGTGCCTCGTGTGCGAGGCGATGGGCCGGCACAACTGGGACACCGGCCCGGGCGCGTGGGTCAAACGCCATGAGCGCCGCCCGATCCCCGGCTACTGACCGCGCCCGGTTCGCCCGGCTGTCGGGACCGCCGGACCGCACGGATCACCGGCCGCCCTGCTCCCGCATCCCACAGCGTGGTCAGGCTTGGTCCGGGCCGTGGACGGCCTATTGACGATATATGGACGCCGCGCGAATAATCCGAACTGGCGAAGCCGGGGAGGGGGACGACGATGCGCGGCACACGCGGTACGGACTTCCCCCGACCACTCCCCCTCGTCTCCGGGCGCTTTCTGAGGCGCCGTCACATCGATCTCCTCCGGGTCTGCAGCGCGGCCTAGCCTCTGTCGCGCGTCGGCTGTTCAGGCCCGTGCGAACCCGTGAGTGCGTTCTCCGAGCACCGGCCCGTCTGTCCGCCCGCGCGGCAAGACCCCGCGCGCCGCGAGTACGCGCGCCCACGCTCCGCGTCCGTCCGCCCACCGACCCTGTGTCCGCGTACCCGTGTGCCTCGGCCCACCCGTGCCGCCGCACGCACCGCAGTTTTCCCTGCCCGACTCGGCCTCCAGGGAGTCCCGCATGCACGCCCAGCCCCCCGTACGCCTGCCCAGGTCCGCCGACCCCGTCGATTTCCGCGTCCACGGACGCCACCGGACGCTCGGGCGCCCGGCCCCGCGCTTCGGCGGCCGCATCGGCCGCGCCCCGGGCAGCGGATTCACCGCCGACCCGCACCGCTACCACCTGTACGTCTGTCTGGCCTGTCCGCGCTCGCTGCGCACCGCGATCACCCGCAGCCTCTGCGGCCTCGAGGACCGCGTGTCCATGTCCGTCGTCGACCCGGTCCGCGACGGACGCGGCTGGGCCTTCCGCCCCGGCGACGGGCACGGCCTGGACACGGTCGCGGGGTTCGCGCTGCTGCGTGAGGCCTACGAGGCCACCGAGTACCACTACGACGGCCCGGTGTCCGTCCCTGTTCTGTGGGACCGCTGGAGCGGACGGATCGTCAGCAACCAGACGCCGCACATCCTGTACGACCTCGCCACCGCGTTCTCCGACCCCACTCCCGGGTTCCGCATGGGGCACCCGGACGCCGGACCGCCGCACCCCGTGCTCCACCCGACCGGCGCCGCCGCCGATCTCGCGCGCCTCGGTGCGCTGTTCGACGACGACGTATGGGAGGGCGCGCAGCAGGCGGGCCGCGCACGGGCGGGTGCCCGGTACGAAGAGGCGATGCGAACCGTCCTCGACGCCCTCGGCCGGCTCGAACACCACCTGTCGGAGCGCCCGTTCCTGCTGGGCGACCACCTGACCGCCGCCGATGTGCACCTGTGGACCACGCTGCTGCACGTGGACGCGGTGCACCGGCTGCACCTGCGCGCCGAGGACGTGCACCGCATCGCCGACCACCCCGCGCTGTGGAACTACTTCGAGCGCCTGCTCGCGAACCCGTCCTTCGGCGGCAACGTCCGCCTCGACCACATCGCCCGGCACCATACGAGCAGCTGCCGGGGGCCCGCGGCAGGCGGCAGTTCAGTGCCGATAGTGGACTGGCCGCGGCTCACCGGGTTGCCCGATCGCCCGGCCGTCGGCGCGCGGGGGGCGTGCGGCTGACGCTGCGGCCGACGGTGCTCCTGACCACGACAAATACGGGACGGCCGGACGCGGATCGCGCGCCGGCCGCCTGTCCTCCGCAGCCCCCGCCAACCGGCCGGACGTCGTGCGCCGTTGACAGCGTTCGCCGGGCTTCGTAGCGTCTGTCGCCACTTGCACCTGCGTTTCCGCCGCACCCCCGAGGTCCTGTTGGCCGACGTCCCACCTGTCCGAGCTCCGCTGTCCGTCGCCGTCATCGGCTGTGGTCCCGGCGGTACGTCACTGCTCGAACGCCTGTGTGCGAACGCACCCGACCTGCTCGCGGAGGACCGCCAACTGCACGTCCACGTCGTCGACCCGCACCCGCCTGGCGGCGGACGCATATGGCGGCGCGAGCAGTCGTCCTTGCTGTGGACCAATTCGTTCGCGTCGGACATCACGGTGTTCACCGACGAGACGAGCACCTGTGCGGGTCCTGTCCGCCCCGGGCCGTCGCTGTGGGAGTGGGGGCGCGACCGGGCGGCCGAGGCCCGCGAGGGACGGTTGTCCGCCGAACTCGCACCGTTCGCCGAGGAACTGGCCCGGCTCACGCCGCAGTGGTTCGCGAGCCGGCCGCTGCTGTCCGCGTATCTGGCCTGGGCGTTCCGCCGGACGGTCGCCGCTGCGCCGCCGAATGTCCGGGTGGCGGTCCACCGCTCGCGGGCCGTGGACGTGGTCGACGTGCCCGGCGTGCCGCTCCGCCAGCGCGTCGAACTCGCGGACGGGACGCGGATCACGGTGGACGCGTTGGTGCTGACCCAGGGCCACGTCGACGTCGGACCGGAGCCGGAGGAGCGGCGGTTGTCGGCCCATGCCGCCGTGCACAACCTGGCGTTCGTGCCGTGCGGCAACGAGCCGGACGTCTCGGTGCTGCGGCCGGGCGAACCGGTCATAGCCCGCGGTATGGGCCTGGCGTTCGTCGACCTGATGGTGCGGGTGACCTCGGGGCGGGGCGGCCGGTTCGTCCGCGGCACCGACGGCGTGTTGCACTATCGCGCGTCGGGACGCGAGCCGGTGCTGCTGGCCGCGTCACGCCGCGGGGTGCCGTACCGGTCGAAGATCGGCTACCGGTTCGCCGACAGCCGGGTGGCCGCCGCGCCGCGCTTCCTCACCGCCGAAACCCTGCGGCGCCTGCCGCCCCGTCCCGGCGCGGGCTGGGAACTGGACCGCGACATCCGGCCGCTCGTGCACCTCGACATGGCCTGGGCGCACTACCACCGGCTGTTCACCGCGCACCGCGACCGCACGACTGTGGACTGGGACGCCTTCTCCGGCGAATTCGCCCGGCTGGCCGACGATTTCGTCGCAGGCTCCGACGGTACGCGTGCCCTGCCCCCGACCCGCGCGACGTCGTCGCTGGTCGCGCGGACCGTGCCCGATCCGGCGGACCGCTTCGACCACGTCCTGCTGGACCGCCCGCTGGCGGGCCGCAGGTTCGGGGACTTCGCCGCGCTCGACGACGCGATACGCGCGCATGTCGCGGCCGACATCGCACGCCGTGCGGACGCGCGCTTCAGCCCGGACCTCGCGGCGCAGCAGGCGCTGGGGGCGGCGTACAGCACGATCGGCCGGCTGGCCGCCGCGGGGGAACTCTCGGAGCGCTCGCGGCGCGAGGACATGCCGGGCTTCCACGGCTTCTTCAGCTATCTGTCCAGCGGTCCGCCGCGGCCGCGGCTCGAAGAACTGCTGGCACTGTCGCGGGCCGGGGTGGTCCGCTTCCTCGGCGAGGACGTGGCGGTCGCCGCGGACGCGGACGGCTTCACCGCGCAGGGGGCGTCCGTGGCCGCGCCGGTGCGCACGCGCGCGCTCGTCGAGTCCCGCCTGCCGCTGCCGTCCCCGGCGCGTGCTCGGGATCCGCTGCTGCGCGCGCTGTACGCCCGCGGCGAGGCCGCGGACGAGATCCTCGCCGGGCGCCCGTCCGGTCGCGTGCGCACACTCCCCGGCGAACAGCGCCTGGTGGCCGCGGACGGCACGGCGCACCCGGCGCGCTTCGCGGTCGGCCCCGGCGTGACGGGCGGCGTCACGGTGCACGGGTTCGCGAAACCCGGGCACGACGCACAGGCGTTGCTCGTCAGCGACGCGCTGGCGCGTACCGTGCTCACGTCGCTCGTGCGGCGCGGCGAGGCGAGCACGGACCCGGTACGCGTTGCCGTATGACCGACTCCCCGTGACCCGACTCGCCCTGACCGAGTGGGCCTGACCGAGTGGGCCTGACCGAGTCACCACCCTGACCGACAACCTCCGACCGACGCGCTCCGCGTCAACCGGCCACGTCAGCCGGCCGCGTCCTCAGCTCCCACGCGCAGCGACTCGATCGCCATGCGCAGCCCGGTCTCCAGGTACTTGGGGTTCTCGGGTTTGTGCACCAGGAAGTGGAACATCATGCCGTCGATGAACGCGAGCAGCACTTCGCCGTCATTGGCCGCGTCCTGTGACCCGCTGGCCAGGGCCACCAACTCGGTCAGCTTCCAGAACTCGCGCGCCGAACGGCTCATCGCCTCCTGGATCGCCGGCTCGCGCGTGCCCGCCAACTGCATTTCGTAGCGCGCCAGTTGGCGGTCCCGACTGGTGGACCACCAGGCGTGGGTGAGTTCGGCTATGCGCGGGTAGTCCGGCCGGAACGGGCGTACCGCCATCGTGCGCAGCAGTTCGTCGGCGACCTCGCCGGCCTGCCGCCGCTCCAACTCGGTCATGCGGTCGATGACACCGAACACCAGTTGGTCGCGCGTCTTGAAGTAGTACGTCACCGAACCGTGCGGCAGCCCGGCCTCCTGCTGGACGGCGCGATGGGTGAGGCCGCGCAGGCCGTGGGCCGCGAGGACCCGGATCGCCGCGTCGAGCAGTTGTACGCGGCGGCCCGGCGGCCCGCCGGGCACCCGCTCGTGGGCGACATCTTCCGTGGCTGACATCCATCCATTATGCGCACGACTTGACGTGCGTAGAAGTTATCCCTACAAACGTAGAAGTCAGTTCTACGAATGTAGGAGGGGTCCATGCCGACCCACGGCACCGCTGCCACCGCACGCACCAAGACCGTCGATCCCAGATTCGTGCTCCTGCTCGTCTGCACCGCGCAGTTCGTTCTGCTCATCGACGACACGATCGTCAACGTGGCACTGCCGACCATCGGGTCGGACCTGAAGTTCTCCGAGAGCTCGCTGTCCTGGGTCACCAACGCGTACTTCCTGACCTTCGGCGGCTTCCTGCTCATCGGCGGAGGGCTGGCCGACCTGCTCGGCCGGCGCCGCCTGTTCGGCTGGAGCCTCGCCGCCTTCGTCCTGGCCTCGGCAGCGTGCGGCCTGGCCCCCAACGCGGGAACGCTGATCGCCGCCCGCGCCGCGCAGGGCATAGCCGGCGCGCTGCTGTCCCCCGCGGCGCTGTCGATCCTGCTCGCGACCTTCCGGGAGCGCGGGGAACGCGCCCGGGCACTAGGCATCTGGGCGGCCCTGACCGGCCTCGGCGCAGCGACCGGCCTGCTGGTCGGCGGCGCGCTCGTCGAATGGACCCACTGGCGCTGGATCTTCCTGATCAACCTGCCGGTCGGCGCCGTCGCGCTGTTCCTGCTGCCCCGGGTGATCCCGGCCGACGACCGCAGCGCGCCGGTCCGCGCACCGGACTTCGCGGGTGCCGCACTGGGCACCCTGGCGGTCCTCCTGCTCGTCTACACGGTGGTCGAGACCGACACCCACCCGTGGGACTCCGGCCGGACGATCGCCGGCCTCGTCGGCGCCGCGGTCCTCGCCCTGGGATTCGCGCTGCGCCAGCGCTCGGCCGCGGAACCGCTCATCCCGCGCAGCCTGCTCAAGATCCGCCAGGCGGTGCTGGCCCAGCTCATGGTCCTGGTCGCGGCCGGCGGGCTGTTCGCGATGTTCTTCTTCCTCACCCTCTACATGCAGAACGTGCAGGAGTGGTCCCCGCTCCGCACCGGCCTGTCCTACCTGCCGTTCAGCGTCGGTATGGGGGTCGCCAGCGCGGTCACCGCCAAGCTCCTGGCCACGCGCGGACCGGCCGTACCGCTGGCGCTGGGCCCCGCGATCGCCGCGGGCGGTATGTACGCGCTGAGCCGCCTGGACGCCGAAAGCTCCTTCGCGGCCCACCTCATGCCCGCACTCGTCGTCGCCGGACTGGGCCTGGGCATGGCCTTCGTCGCCGTCATCCAGGTCGCCACCGGCGGCGCCGGCGAGGCGGACGGCGGGGTGGCCTCCGCGATGGTCACCACCTGCCAGCAGATCGGCGCGGCCATCGGCATCGCCGTCATCGTCACGATCGCCACGAGCTACCGCGACGAGCGGCGCGCCGCGGGAGCCCACCCGCTCGACGCCGCGGTCGACAGCTTCAGCCGCGCCTTCGAGATCCAGTCGATCCTGATGGGCGCCGCGGCCGTCCTCGGAATCGTCGTCGGCTGGGCCGCGCACCGTGCGGGCCCGCCCGACACCGCGGCCCTCGGGTCAGCCGTCAAGTCCGGCTCCGACGCCCGGCCGCACGCGCAGCCGTCGTCGGTGGGCTGAACCGCACCGCCGACTCCCGCACAACGCGCCGCACTTCGCCCGACACGCCGCACGACCACCCACCCCCGACCCGACGCAACGCCGTCGCACCGTGCGGCCCGGACGCCCGCCGACCCCGGCATCCGGGCCGCACGGCCGCGTCGTACGCCTTTGCGGTCGTACCCCGTCGCCGCGTCGTACGCCGTCGCCGCTCTCGCTGCTCTCGCGCCTCGCCGTCCCCGTCGGCAGCCGACTCCCCTCCACGGCCTTCGCACTCGCGCTCCCGCCCTCGCAACCCGCGCCTTCCGCCTTCGTCGCTACCGACGCGCGACCAGCCCCGCGTCGTACGCGACGATCCCGGCCTGCGTGCGGTTGTCGCAGTGCAATTTGTCGAGCAGGCGCGAGACGTAGCCCTTCACCGTCGCCTCGCTCAGGCACAGCCTCTCGGCGATGTTGGCGTTCGCGAGCCCCTCGCCCAGACACGCGAGCACCTCGCGTTCGCGCTCGGTCAGTTCGCCGATGCGCGACAGCGCGCGGCGGCGTACCGCGTCGTGGTCCGCCGAGGCGCTGACCAGGCCACGCGTCGCCGCCGGGGACAACACCGTGTGTCCCTCGTGGGCCACCCGCACCAGGCCGATCAGCTCCTCGGGAGGCGTGTCCTTGAGCAGGAACCCGGCCGCACCCGCGTGGAGCGCCCGCAGCACGTACTGGTCGGGGTCGATGGTCGTGAGCACGACCACCCGCGGCGGGGAAGGCATGCGCGCGATGCGCCCGATCGCGGTGATGCCGTCAACGCCGGGCATGTGCAGGTCCATGAACACCACGTCGGGCGCCAGGCGGATGACCGACTCCACCGCCTCGGCCCCGTCGTACGCCTCGCCGACCACCTCGATGTCGTCCGCACTGCCGAGGATCGCCCGAAGCATGCGGCACACCATGCGCTCGTCGTCGACGACCAGGACCTTGATCATTTCGCTCCCGCGGCTGCCGCACCCGTTGCGGCCTCCCCGGCGGGGAGGCCGAGCGGGAGATCGGCGGCCACCTCGAAGCCCCCGTCGCCGGTCGGACCGGCGCGCAGTGCGCCGTCGACCATCTCGACGCGCTGCCGCAGCCCGGTCAGGCCGGTGCCCTCCCCCGCGAAGCTGATCTCGTACGGGCCGGTCGGCGCGGTGTTCAGCACGGTGACCCGCAACCACCCGTCGGCGTGCCGCACCCGGACGTCCACCCGCGCACCCGGCGCGTGCTTGTGCACGTTGGTCAGCGACTCCTGCACGATCCGGTACGCGGTCCGCACCACCACCGGCGACGCCACCGGCGGCCCGTCCACGACGTCGAGCTCCACCGCGACACCGGCCGCCCGGGACTCCGCGACGAGCCGCGAGAGGTCCAGCTCCGTCGGCTCGGCGGTGCGCGCCGAGCCGAAGCGGTCCTCGGTACGCAGGATCGTGACCAGGTTGCGCAGCTCTTCCAAGGCCTGGCAGCCGACCAGGCGCAGGTCCTCGAGACCCTCCCGGGTCTCGTCGTCGGACGTGCGGGTCCGCAGCGCGCCCGCCTGCAGCACCATCAGGCTGACCCGGTGCGTCACCACGTCGTGCATTTCGCCCGCGAGCCGGGCGCGCTCCTCCGAGCGGGCCTGCTCGGAACGCAACTCCTGTTCGCGCTCGGCCCGTTCGGCCCGCTCCGCCAGTGCCGCGATGAGGCGCCGCCGGGACGCGGTGTACAGGCCGTACAGCGCGGGGGCCAGGGCGAGCAACGCGGTGGCGATCAGGTCGCCGGTCGTGGTGTAGTCCCACGGGCGCGCCCACACGATGCTGATCGGCACCACGATCGCGAAGACCCGGCGCCGGTCCTCCACGAACAGCGCCACCGCGTACGTCGCGAAGGGCAGCGCGATGACCTGCTCGGGAATCGAGAGCAGCGTGCAGAACACCGCCACCGCGACCGCGCGCCGACGCCGGAACCACAGGGACATGCAGGCCACCAGCTGGGCCACGCCCTTGAGGTACTCGGTCGCGGCGATGCCCTCGTGCCGGTCGTTCCATCCCGCGACGCCGAGCACCACGGCCAGCAGCACCGTGAGGCCGACCGCGAGCACGCGGTCGAACGTCTCGGGGGTCATCCGCGTGAGGGAACGGCTGGTCACGCTCTCCACGGTACCCACCGTCCCCTCTCCGTCATCGCACGTCACCCGCACCACGCAGGCACTCGTCGTCCCACCACCCGACCACTCGTCGTCCGCGCCACGCGCTCATTCCGTACGGATGGCCCCGAGCACCTCCATCCGGGACGCCCGCCTGGCCGGCCAGGCCGCCGCCAGCACGCCCACCAGCCCGGCGAGGACCAGGAACACCCCCATGCGCTCCCACGGCACGACGGGCGTCAACTCGCTGGTGCCCTTGGCGGCGTTGACGCCGAGCACTCCGATCAGCAGGCCGAGCGCCATCCCGAGCACCGCACCGAACACCGAGATCACGACCGACTCCAGCCGGATCATCGAGCGGATCCGCCGGCGGTCCATGCCGATCGCCCGCAGCATGCCGATCTCCCGCGTGCGCTCGAACACCGACATCGCCAGGGTGTTGATGATGCCGATCACCGCAATGACGATGGACATGCCGAGCAATCCGTACAGCAGGTTGAGCAGCAGGTCCACGATCCCGCCGAGTTCCTTGCGGTAGTCGTCGCGGGACATGATCTTGACGGCCGGGTTGTCGCCGAGCGCCTTCTCCAGGTTGCCGCGCAGCTCGCCCGCCGCGCCCGGTGCGGCGCGCACCAGGATGTCGGTGTCGACCACGCGGTCCAGGTGCGGGGTCAGGGTGTCGTTGGACATGACCGCCTCGCCCAGCAGGCCGTCGTCCTCGTATATGCCGCTCAGAACGAGAGTCGTGCGCTGCCCGTCCGGGAACGCCACGGGTACGCGCGACCCGACCGTGAAGCCGCCGTCCTTGGCCTTCTTCTCGCCGAGCAGCAGGCCGTCCGCGAACCCTTCGGGCCCGCCCTTGACGAAGTCCGCACGCAGCAGGCCGAGTCCGGTCCGCGCGTCCATCGACACGACCTCGGTCCCGTCGCCGGACTCGTCGTCGGCAGCCGCCCCGATCCTGACGTGGGCGCTGCGCAACTGGCTGATCTCGGTGACACCCGGGGTCCTGGCGACCGCCTCCGCCATCGCCGGGTCCATCGGGATCTCGCCGATCAGCGACACCCCGTAGTCTGCGGTGATCCCGCGCAGCGCGATGCGGTCCAGCTCCTGCTTGAGCGACGCACCGAACACCGACAGCGTGCTGACCAGGATGAGCCCGATCATCAGCGCGGACGCGGTGGCTGCCGTACGCCGCGGATTGCGCACCGCGTTCTCGCGGGCGAGCCGGCCCGATATGCCGAAGGCCGCGGACAACGGCCGCCCGGCGAAGCGGATGACCGGCGTGGACAGCAGCGGGACGAGCATGATGACGCCGACGAGGGCGACAAAGCCGCCGCCCATGATCAGGTAGACGTCACCCGTCGTCTTGTCCTTGGTACGCCCGACGCCGTAGCAGATGACGATGCCGATCGCGAGCAGGAAGGCACCGATTCCGTTCCGCGTCCGCAGGCTCTTGGCGGTGGGCGGCAGGTCGCTGCGCAACGCCGCGACAGGCGGGATCGACGCCGCCCGGTGGGCCGGCAGCCAGGCGGCCACCACGGTGACCACCACCGCCACGGCCAGCGCCGCGACGACCGCGCTGGGCGCGACGACCACGGGGCCGGGCGGGAGTTCGGCGTCCATGGAGTTGAACAACGAGCGCAGTGCCTCGGACAGGCCGATGCCGAGCACGAACCCGATGGCCCCGGACACCAGGCCCAGGACCGTCGCCTCGACGAGCACCGCACGGGTGATCTGCCTGCGGGTCGCGCCGATCGCCCGCAGCAGCGCGAACTCCCGGGTGCGCTGGGCGACCAGCATGGTGAAGGTGTTGGCGATGATGAACGTGCCGACGAACAGCGCGATGCCGGCGAACACCAGGAGCACCTGGGTGAGTTCCTTGGTCCCGCTTTCGATCTCGTCGGCCTGGTCGGCGCGCAGCTTGACACCCGTGACGGCCTCGGCGCCGGACGGCACCAGCGGGCGCACCGCGGCGAGGACGGCCTCCTCGCTGGTGCCGGGCGCGGCCGCGACGGCGATGTCGTCGTACCGGCCCGGTTCGCTGAACAGTTCCTGCGCGGTGGCCCGGTCGAACAGCGTGATGGTGCCGCCGACCTCGTAGCGGGCGTCGTCCGTCGTGAACACACCGACCAGCACCGAGGTGAGCACCGGCCCGTTCGCCACGACGCGCACTTGGTCCCCGACCTGGTAGCCCGCGTCCTTCGCCGCGCGCTCGTCGATGGCTATCTCGCCCTCGCCCCGCGGCCCGTGGCCGGAGGTGAACCGGTACTTGGGGTCCTGGCCGTCGGGACCGGGCGCGAAGGTCGTGCCCTTGGTGTTGCTGCGCCCGCCGATGCGGTCGCCGTCGCGGTCGACGATCGCGGTGTAGCCGGTGTTGGTGGCCCGCACCGACGCGACGCCGGGCAACCCGCGCAGCGCGCCGAGGAGTCCGTCGTCGAGTGCGGGGACCTGCCCGTCGCGCTCGGCGTCCTCGGTGGGCCGTACGTCGACGGAGACGTCCTGGTAGTCGGTCGCCGAAGCCTTCTTGAACGCTTCGGACAGCGTGTTGCTCAGCGTCAGGACGCCGGAAACGAAGGCGACGCCGAAGATGATCGCGGCGGCGGTCAGGGCGAGCCTGAGCCGGTGCGCCAGGAGATTGCGCAGCGTGGTTTTCAGCATGGTGAGTCCTCGACGCCGAGTCGCGGGGCGAATGGAACAAATGCCAAGATTCAAGGGACAAAAGGACGTTCGCGCACGCCCTTCCGGGCAGGCGACATCAACCCGGCGACCCCACAGCCAGGAGACGGGGTCGACAGGCAGACCGACACACAGCGGAACAGGGAGTGAAACAGGGCGCGAAGAACAGCCGAGCGAAGACCAGGCTGGTGAGGAACAGGCAGGGTCAATCGACTGGACCGCGAGGCAGGGCAGGCTCGTTGAGCACCACCAAGCCGCTGCGCCGCAACACCACGCCCCCGTCGTCACACCGGGGCCCGGGCCGCGCCGCCTGTTGTCACACCGGGACTACCGCACCCGACATCGCGGAACGTGCCCGTCAGGACCCGGCCTCAGGACTTGCCCGTCAGGAACTGCCTGTCAGGACTTGCCCGTCAGGAACTGCCTGTCAGGAACTGCCCCCTCAGGACACGCCCGTCAGAACACACCCGTCAGGACGTGCGTATCGCGTCGAAACGCTTCATGCGCTCCAGCACCCGGTCGGGCGTCGGCGCGTCCATCTCGTCGACTATGCGGCCGTCCCCGAGGAAGACGACCTGGTGCGCATAGGACGCCGCGGTGGGGTCGTGCGTGACCATCACCACGGTCTGCCCGAGCACGTCGACGCTGCGCCGCAGAAAGGTGAGCACTTCGGCACCCGAGCGGGAGTCGAGGTTGCCGGTCGGCTCGTCCGCGAAGATGATGTCCGGCCGCCCGGCCAGTGCCCGCGCGCAGGCGACGCGTTGCTGCTGTCCGCCGGACAACTCGGCCGGACGGTGCGTCAGCCGGTCCTGCAGACCGACCGCCGTCACGACCTGCTCGACCCACTCCGGGTCGGCCTTGCGGCCGGCGATGTCCATGGGCAGCGTGATGTTCTCCTTCGCCGACAGGGTCGGCAGCAGGTTGAACGCCTGGAACACGAACCCGATCTTGTCGCGCCGGAGCTTGGTGAGGTCCTTGTCCTTGAGCCGCGTGATCTCGGTCCCGGCGATCCACACCCGGCCGCGGGTGACCGAGTCGAGCCCGGCCAGGCAGTGCATCAGCGTCGACTTGCCGGACCCCGACGGGCCCATGATCGCGGTCATGCGGCCGCGCGCGATGTCGATGTCGACCGCGTCCAGCGCGACGACCTGGGTCTGGCCCTCGCCGTACGCCTTGGTCAACTGGGCGGCCCGGGCGGCCACTCCGGGACGGACGGGCGGTTCCGGCACGGACGCCGAATCGGTGTGCGATGTGTCGTCGCGACGGTGATCCACGGTTCCTCCCAGGTTGCCGCCGGCGGGTGCCGACGGGTGCCGCTCCGGACCGGCTTGATCCGACACCGTCAAGACTCCTCCGCGACCCCCGCCTCCCGGTAGACCGGATCGGCGGAACCCTCACCTACGAAAGCAGAACCCCCACCTACGAAAGTCGTGAGCCGTCGTCCTCGGGGAGGAGCCCCACCTCGTCCGCAGCCCCCGTCCCCACCCGCGCCCGCCGCGGAACCGCAGCTCATACCGGGTGGCACAGCGCCGGTCAACCGCCTGCGGGTGGCCTCGGCACACCACCGCCGACGCATGAGGCAGGGTGAGCCCCTAGGGGCAGACGTACACCGGCCGCCCCCTACTCCTCCTTGCGTAGGAGCGGCCGTTCCCTTCCTGACGACGATTCATCGGGCACCCGCCGCCCAATACGGTGATCGTGTTCACTCGAACCAGTTCGCCCGCAACGGCGGAGACGCCGTTCGCGGCGTCCCCCCGCATGCTCCGGTGACCGCACCGGTGACCGCGCCCTGCCCGGCGCTCCGATCCGGCGCTCCGATCCGGCGCACCAGCCACGCACACAACCGCAGGAGAGACTCGTGACCACGGCCACGGCAGCCAAGAACCACGCGGATCCCCGGGGGACCGGCATCGCCGCCCGCGCCGCCCAGCTCACCAAGGCGTACGGAGAGGGCGAGACCCGCGTGGTCGCGCTGAACGCCGTCGACGTCGAGATCGCCCGCGGTCAGTTCACCGCGATCATGGGCCCGTCCGGGTCCGGCAAGTCCACGCTCATGCACTGCCTCGCGGGCCTGGACACGGTGACCTCGGGCCGGAGCTGGATCGGCGACACGGAGATCACGCAGCTCAAGGACAAGGAGCTCACCAAGCTCCGCCGCGACAACATCGGCTTCATCTTCCAGGCGTTCAACCTGCTCCCCACGCTGACCGCGCTGGAGAACATCACGCTCCCCATGGACATCGCCGGGCGCAAGCCCGACCAGGCCTGGCTGCAGAACGTGATCGACACGGTCGGGCTGCGTGACCGCCTGACGCACCGCCCGGCCGAGCTGTCCGGCGGCCAGCAGCAGCGTGTGGCGTGCGCCCGCGCGCTGGCCAGCCGTCCGGAGATCATCTTCGGCGACGAGCCGACCGGCAACCTCGACTCCCGCTCGGGCGCCGAGGTGCTGGGCTTCCTGCAGCGCAGTGTGCGCGAGCTGGGCCAGACCATCGTGATGGTCACCCACGATCCGAGCGCCGCGTCGTACGCCGACCGCGTGCTGTTCCTCGCGGACGGCCGCATCGTCGACGAGATGCACCGGCCGACCTCCGAAGCGGTCCTGGAGCGCATGAAGCGCTTCGACGCCGCCCGCACCAGCTGAGGCGGGGCCGACCACCATGTTGAAGGCAAGCTTCAGAAGCTTCCTGTCCCACAAAGGGCGAATGGCGCTTTCCGCCATCGCCATCCTGCTGTCGGTGGCGTTCGTCTCCGGCACCCTGATCTTCACCGACACGATCACCAAAACGTTCGACGACTTGTTCAAGTCGACGTCGGCCGACGTGACCGTCTCGCAGGAGTCCGACAAGGACACCGGCGACCTCGCCGCGACCGGCCGCGTGCTCTCGATCCCCGAGTCGACAGTCGAGCGGGCGGCGAACGTCCCGGGCGTCGCGAAGGCGCACGCCTCGGTGAGCGTCGAGAACATCACCGTCGCCGACAAGAACAACAAGGCGATCGGCTCATCGACCGGCGCGCCGACGATCGGCGTCAACTGGTACGAAAGCGACCGCTCCGCGGTCAAGCTGACCAGCGGGCGTGTCCCACAGGCTCCCGGCGAGGCCGTCGTCGACGCCGACACCGCCGACCGCAAGAAGATCAAGATCGGCGACCCGCTGCGCATCATCGCGCCGGCGGGCGGCTCGTCCGACGCCACGGTCGTCGGCATCGCGACGTTCACCACCACCAACCCGGGCGCCACGCTGCTGTTCCTGGAGACCGAGTTCGCGCAGAAGGCGCTGCTCGGCTCGACCGACAAGATCTCCTCGGTGGAGCTCGACGCCGCGTCCGGCGTCAGCAACGACCAGCTCAAGGCCAACGTCCAGAAGGAACTGGGCGCCGGCTTCGACGTGAAGACCAAGGCCGAGGCCGCCAAGAAGGCCGCGGACGACGTCGGCCAGTTCATCGACTTCATCAAGTACGCGATGCTCGGCTTCGCCGGAATCGCGGTCCTGGTCGGCATCTTCCTGATCTTCAACACCTTCCAGATGCTGGTCGCGCAGCGCACCCGTGAGCTCGGGCTCATGCGCGCGATCGGGGCGAGCGGCAAGCAGGTACGCCGGTCGGTCCTCCTCGAGGCGATCCTGCTGGGCCTGGTCGGCTCGACGATCGGCCTCGCGGCGGGCTTCGGCCTCGCGGTCGGGCTCAAGGCGCTCATCGGCCTCGCCGGCATGAACCTCAAGGGCACGTCCCTGGTGTTCAAGCCGTGGACGCCGATCGTGGCGTACCTCGTGGGCACGCTCGTCACGGTCGTCGCGGCGTACATCCCGGCGCGCCGCGCGAGCCGCGTGTCGCCGATGGCCGCGCTGCGCGAGGCGAGCGCCCCGGCGCAGAAGTCGCTCAAGGTCCGCACGATCATCGGCCTGGTCCTCACCGTGGTCGGCGTGCTGGCCCTGGCCGGCGGCGCGTCCGCGGACAGCGGCGCCACCGGCGGCGGCCTGCTCGGCCTGGGCGTCGTGCTGACGCTCGTGGCGTTCGTGGTGCTCGGCCCGGTGCTGGCCCGGACGGTCATCCCGGCCCTGGCCGCGGGCTACCCGAAGCTCTTCGGGTCGATGGGCAAGCTGAGCCGCGAGAACGCGATGCGCAACCCGCGCCGCACCGGCGCGACCGCCGCGGCGCTGATGATCGGTGTCGCACTCGTGGCGGCGCTGTCGGTGGTCGCCGCGTCCATGAACGACTCGATCTCGAAGCAGATCGACGAGTCGTTCGGCGCCGACTTCACGGTGCAGAGCCAGGGCACCGCGTTCCCGACCGAGATCGCCGACAAGATCCAGGCGACCGACGGTGTCGGCACCGTGGTCCGGGTCCGGGTCCTCTCCGAGGACGACGTCGAGGTCAGGTACCCCGACGGCAAGACGACCGACAACGCCATCGGCGCCGAGCAGGGCTTCGACACCGTGTGGAAGCGCGCGGTGGTCTCGGGCAACGGCGGCGACATCGGCGCCGACGGCAAGGTCGCGGTGAGCGAGAAGGTCGCCAAGGACCACAACCTGAAGATCGGCAGCCCGGTCGAGGTCGTGTTCAAGGAGAAGAACCAGACCGTCAAGGCCGAGGTCGGGGCGATCCAGGAGAACGAGGACCCCGGGGTCGGCTTCGGCGAGGCCGTGGTGCTGCCGCTCGACATGATCAAGCAGAACCTGCCGGAGGTCCAGGACTTCATCGTCTTCGCCAACTCCAAGGCGGGCGCGGACAAGACGCAGGTCAGTGAGTCGGTCAAGCGCACCATCGACCCGTACCCGCAGGTCAAGGCGCGTGACCAGGCCGACTACAAGAAGCTCGTGCAGGAGCAGATCAACATCCTGCTCTACATGATCTACGGCCTGCTCGGTCTCGCGATCATCATCGCGATCCTCGGTGTCATCAACACGCTGGCGCTGTCGGTGGTCGAGCGGACCCGCGAGATCGGCCTCATGCGGGCGATCGGTGCCTCGCGCCGGCAGATCCGCCGGATGATCCGCCTGGAATCGATGGTGATCGCCGTCTTCGGCGCTCTCATCGGCCTGGCCCTGGGCCTCGCGTGGGGTGTGGTCGCACAGCGGCTGCTCGCCTCCGAGGGGCTGGACGTCCTGACGATCCCGTGGAGCACGGTGATCACCGTGGTGGTCCTGTCGGCGGTGGTCGGCCTGCTGGCCGCGCTGCTGCCGGCGCTGCGGGCCTCGCGGATGAACGTGCTGAACGCGATCGCCACCGAGTAGCGGCCGCGATACGCGAAGGGCGCCCGTCCCCGGGATCCGGGGACGGGCGCCCTTGCCGTGTACGGGAGTCCGGTGGCCGACGGTCCGCGTGGGGTCCGAACTCCTACCCCGTTGTACGCGCTTCCGCTGCCGCCGCAGCGAGCGCCGCGCGGCACGCACCGTCCGCCTGCCGGGTCGTCTCCGGCAGCCGGAAGTGCGGGCTGAGCGCCAGGACGTGGCGGCACGCCTCGGCCAGGTCGAGGCCGTGTCCCACCGACACGAACACCGGCTTGACGTCGCGCTGGGTACGCAGCACGGCACCCACCACCTCGCCGTCGAGCACGAGGTCGGACGACTCGCCCCGGGCCGGGCCGGGCGCGTCGAACGTACCGACGAACGCGGTCTTGCCGACGCCGATGCTCGGGATCCCGGTGTGCACGCCGAGGTGGCACGCGAGGCCGAACCGGCGCGGGTGCGCGAGGCCTTGCCCGTCGCACACCAGCAGGTCCGGCGCGGTCCCGAGGCCGTCCAGCGCCTCGACCAGGGAGGGCAGCTCGCGGAACGCGAACAGCCCCGGCACGTACGGGAACCGGGCCCGGCCGAGGACGACGGACCGCTCCAGGAGGGTGAGCGTGTCGGCGTCCAGGACCACCACGGCCGCGGCGAGGCGGTCGGAGTCCTCCGCGTACGCGACGTCGAGGCCCGCGACGCGGCGTACCGCACGCGGCCCCGGACCGGTCGTGTCGACGAGCGGACGCAGCCGGTCCTGGAGGGCCAGGGCCTCCTCGACGGTCTCGGGCCACGGCTCGGACCGGGGTTCGGACCGGGGTTCGGACCCCGGCTTGGACCGGGAGTCAGGCCGGGGTTCGGGGGTCACGGGGATCGGCACACCATCCACAGTAGGCCGGACGCGTTGCCCCACCTACCGGATATCCCCGGGTATCGGCTCCCGGCTCCGGGCCGCCGGCTGTCCCGGGTGTCGCGTCGGCCTCACTGCTCCCGCGTGTGCGCCACCGGGCAGCCGCCGGTCAGCTTGCCGAGGAACGCGTTGGGGTCGTAGAAGTGCTCGACGTCGACCAGCCGGAGATCGTCGCTGACCTTGGCGACGCTCACGCCGAACATCTCCACCCTCTCGTTGCTCGGCTCGAAGCCGTGGTACTCGCCTTCGAACGTCCCCCAGTGGCGCCACTTGAACGTCACCACCGGCGGCGGGGACAGGACCTCCAGCACCTCCCAGAAGAACCCCTCGGGGAAGGCGTCGTGGAAGATGTCGTGCGAGGACTCGAAGCTCTCCTCGCCGGTCCGGTAGAAGATGCTGTCACCGATGAGGATGTTGTAGCTGCCCTGCTCCGTGATGTCGGCGGCGTTCGCCCACGGACCGCCGTTGACACGTGTGCGGAACCGGTCGGTGACCATGGACACCCAGGTCGCGGGGTCCTTCTTGTGCGAGACCTCCATCTCGAAGACCTGCACGATGCTCTCGACGACGGCCTCCAGCGACCCCGCCTCGAACTTGTGGGTGCGCTGCGCCGGCATCACGGTGTGGGACAGGTGGTAGTCGGGGGCTTCCGCACGCCAGTCGCCGGGAGCGGCGGCGGCCACCACCGCGTCGCGGCCCTGGAGCCACAGCGGAGTCTCAGGGGCTTCGGTGCTTTCGGAAGTCGTCATGCGGGCGATCCTGACCTCTGGCGCGCGCCATGGCAACCCTCCGGATGGCAACTCTCCGTATATCTCCGCGAGTTACCGCAATGCGCGGTTGACTCGCGTTGCGAGGGAAGGCTCCGCGTTCGCCCCCGTGGCCAACTCCCTTGGCATGCAAGGGAATTGCAAAGAGATGCGGAATGGAGAATACCGGTTCAGGCGGCGGAGGCGCTTACCGGGGAGCACCGCGGCAGAGGCAGGCGCGCATGCACTCCGTGTCCGGAGCGGTGGATCCGGAATTCCGTGGCGTCGAGCCGGGCCCGGGCCGCCGCGCGCGGTACACCGTACCTGCCGAGCAGGAGTTCCAGTGCCTGCGACTGGCACTGCGCCAGGGCCCGGTCCACGTCGGCGTCCAGACCGAGCGGCACCAGGTGGTCCGGCGTGGTGACGTACGGCCGACGCCCCGCCCCCGACCAGTGGCGCACCTCGGCCTGCGGGATCACGTCCAGCCGCACCGTCGCGCGCAAGGGACCGTGCCACACGAGGCCGGGCACGCCGCGCAGCGTCCCGTACCGCGGACCGCCCAGGTGGAACAGCGCACCCGGCACCTGGACGGGCAGGTGCAGCGTTGCCCCGACGGCGAGTTCGGGCAGATCCAGGTTGCCGCCGAAGGATCCGGCACGTGTCGAGTGCCGGCGCAGCCCGTCCGACGTGGCCGCCCCCATCACGCACAACGAGGGCCGGAATTCGAGCGGCGTGCCGTCGCCCAGAGCCCCCATGCGCGTCACCGGGTCGAGGTGGCACAGCCGTTCCGGTCCCAGTCGCCCGCGCGGCGCGACGACCCCGTACCCGGACCGCGGGGCCAAGTCCTCGATGCGCACCGCGAGTACATCCCCCGGCCGGGCCCCGCGCACCTCGATCGGACCCGTGACGACGTGCGGCCCGTCGACGGCCGGCTCGTGGGCCGCCCCCGACTCGGCGAGCGCCCGCAAGTCCGCGGGAACGTCCTGCGGATCGATCCCGAAACCCCCGAAGTACGCCACCGGGTCGCGTCCTTGATCCCCCGTCAGACCTTGGTGGGGAACCGTGTCCACGAGTACGGTGTCGCCCGTCCCGACACTCATGACGGGTCGGTCGACGGCGCCCGGCAACCACCCCCACAACACGGTGCCGGGCCGCGACACCAGCAGATCTCGGGACATGTCCGAGGTTGTACGCCCGGCCCGTAACCGGCTCGGGTCGGCGCGGTTACGTACCGGTTTCGCGGCGGATCGCCGGGGCCGTAACCCCTCGGTAACCCGACGGCAACAGCCCGCCTCCACAGTGGTCGCACAACACTGTTCACCCGCACCGGAACCATCCACGCTCCCCGGCGCATGAGGAGATGCCGTGACCGACACGACCACTTTGACCGGCGTGATGCTGCCTGATGGTCGCGTCCGCAACGTCGTCCTCCGGCACGGCAGCGTGAGCCACATACGTCCGGTCGGCATACCCGATATCGGGCAGTCCGCGATCGACCTGACCGGCTATCTGCTGCTCCCCGCGCCCGTCGAACCGCATCTGCACCTGGACCGCGCGCTCACCTGGGAGCCGATCGGCAGCGACCCGGACGGGCGGGACGGCGCGGTGCGTTCGTGGCGTGCGTCGCCTTCCCGGTACGGCACCACCGACCTGCGGCGGCGGGCACACAGCGCACTCCAGGCGATGTCCGCGAACGGCGTCACCGCGGTACGCACGCACATCGACATCGGCGTGGGCGCCGGCGCTCCGCTGCGCGCCGTCGAGGTCCTGCGGGAACTGCGCGAGGACCTGCACCGCGTGCTCGACCTCCAGATCGTCGCGGTCCCTTCCCCCGACCTGTCGGACCGCTCCGCGTTGGAGGCCTTCTCCGCGGGTGCGGGCCTGCTGGGCGGCCGTCCGCACCGCGCGGCGGACCCGCGTGCGGAGACGCGGCGGCTGCTGCGTCTCGCGGACCGTGCCGAGGTCGATCTCGACCTGCACCTCGACTACCAGCCCGACAGGCGCGTACTCGCGGTTGCCGATCTCGCCCGGCTGCTGCGCAAGTCGGGCTTCGGGCGGCAGGTGACCGCGAGCCACTGCGCGACGCTGGGCCTGTTGCGGCCGCCCGCGCTGGCGAAGGTCGTGGAGGCCATCGCGGCGTCGCGGATGGCGGTGATCGGCCTGCCGTCGACGCCGCGCGACGACGCGCGGGCGGCGGTGGCGCCGTGCGGGGGCCCGGGCCCGTTGCACGCGCTGCTGGAGGCGGGGGTTCCACTCGCGGCGGGCGGCGACCACGTGCGCGACGCCCTGCACCCCATGGGCCGCGCGGACGCCCTGGAGACCGCCTCGCTGCTGATGACGACGGGTCAGATCAGCGCGGACCAGGCGTACGCCGCGGTCAGCACCTCCGCCCGGGCGATCATGGGACTGCCGGTGGCCGGCACCGAGCCCGGGGCCGTGGCCGACCTCCTGGCGGTACGCGCGAGCAGCCTCGCCGAGGCCGTACTCACCACTCCCGCCGACCGTGTCGTGCTGCGCCGCGGGCGCGTCGTAAGCCGTACCTCTGGGCGGCGCACGCCCGCACTCCAGGGCCGGTCCGACAGCGGCTACGGCCGTCGCCGCGGCCGTGTCCCGGCGGGGGCCCGCTGACGCCGACGACCGATGCTTCCCCTGGGCCAGCCGCCGTCCGCCACTGGGATACGTCACGATCAGTCCCTATTTGACACTGCCTTGCCGCCCGCGGCGGACATGATCATCCGTCCGAATCGCTATGGCCATCGCTCCTTGCTCATCGCATGATGACCCGCGGGCCCCTCCCGGCCCACCGGTCGACGGCACGACGGCACGACGGCAAGGAGCGCGGCATGGGCACAGTAGAACTTTTGGACGGGCACGACACGGTCGGCCTCGCCGAGCTGGTGCGCACGGACCAGGTCAAG
Source organism: Streptodolium elevatio (assembly GCF_053592165.1). NCBI lineage: Bacteria > Bacillati > Actinomycetota > Actinomycetes > Kitasatosporales > Streptomycetaceae > Streptodolium > Streptodolium elevatio. The sequence goes on along the minus strand of NZ_JBSFVE010000012.1, from coordinate 173,720 downwards.
CCCGCGGAGCTCCTCGACGCGGTCGTGGCCCGGATGGAGGAGCGCAACCCGGCACTGAACGCGGTGGTGGCCACGCGGATCGACGCCGCGTACCGCGAGATCGAGGCGGGGCTGCCGGACGGTCCGCTGCGCGGCGTGCCGTTCGCGGTGAAGGACCTCGGGTGCGACGTCGCGGGACTCGCGACGACGAACGGCTCCCGGCTGTTCGCGAACAATGTCGTCGCGCACGACGGGATCCTCGCCGGCCGCTACCGCGCGGCCGGGCTCGTCATCGTCGGCAAGACCAACACCCCTGAGTTCGGCAAGAACGCGAGCACCGAGCCGCAGTTGTTCGGCCCGACCCGCAACCCGTGGAACACCGCGCACTCGCCCGGCGGTTCGAGCGGCGGCTCGGCGGCCGCGGTGGCCGCGGGCATCGTGCCCGCGGCACACGCCAACGACGGCGGCGGCTCGATCCGCATCCCCGCGGCATGCTGCGGCCTGTTCGGCCTGAAGCCGTCGCGCGGGCGGGTGCCGAACGACGGGGGCAACGCGGCGTTCGCGTACCCGCTCTCCATCGCCAACGCGGTCACGCGCACGGTACGCGACAACGCCGCGCTGTTGGACGCGGTCGCCGGCCCGGTACTCGGCGACGCCACCCTCGACCCGGCGCCGCCCGGCTCCTTCCTCGCCGCACTCGCGGAAAAGCCGGGCCGGCTGCGGATCGGCTTCGCGACGGCCGCCGCGGACGGCACACCGGTGGCCCCGGCGGGCGCCGAGGCGGTCCGGCGTACGGCCGCCCTGCTCGCCGAACTCGGGCACGACGTCGAGGAGTCCGCGCCGCGGTGGGACATGTCCGATGTCGTGTCGGTGCTGAGCCAGGTGATGGGCGCCGCGACCGGCGCGCAGATCGAGGACCACCTCGCCGCGCTGGGACGCGGGCTCGCCGACGACGACCTCGAACCCGCCACCCGCTGGCAGCACGACCGCCTGGCCTCCGCGACGGTCACCGACCTGAGCCGCGCGCTCCGGCTCGCCGAGACGCTCGGGCGCCAAATAGCCCCGTGGTTCGCCGAGTTCGACGTCTGGCTGACCCCGACGCTGGGTCTGGACGTGCCGGAGTTGGGCTGGATGGACACGACGCGCCTGGAGACCATGGCCAATGCGGGCAAGATGACGTGGTTCACGTCCGTGTTCAACGTGACAGGCCTGCCCGCGGCCTCCGTGCCGGCCGGGTTCGACGGCCGGCGTCTGCCGGTCGCGGTGCAACTCGCGGGCCGCATGGGCTCCGAGGCGACACTGCTGCGCGTCGCCGCGCAGTTGGAGGAAGCCGCGCCTTGGCCGTGGCAGGCCCCCTGGAACCCGGGCGCCTGACGCGCCGCGCGATCTGGTGCACGCGGCCCGGTGCCCGCGGCGGGGAATCCCGCCGCGGGCACCGGGTCCGAACTCACGCGGTGCCCGCGCTCATTCGCGATTCGAGGTCACTCGAGAACTGAGACCACGCGACACCTGAGGTCGTTCAAAACCTTGGGCTCATGCGCGGTCCGACGTCACGCCGCCGCTTCGGCCGGGGTCGGCTTGATCGGCGTGCTGGCGCGGCCGTCGACGCCGACCGGGATGTCGCCGTCGACCGTGGTGCGGTGCAGGACCCGGGTGACCCGGCCGAAGTCCGAGACCGCGCGGTGCTGCGTCGCCCGGTTGTCCCAGATCGCGACGTCGCCCGCCTGCCACGACCAGCGCACCGTGTTCTCGATGCGCGTGACGTGGCCCTGGAGCAGGTCGATCAGCAGCTTGGAGTCCTCGCGCGAGTAGCCCTGGATGCGCTGCACGAATCCGCCGAGCAGCAGCGTGCGTTCGCCGGTCACCGGGTGCACGCGGACCACCGGGTGCTCCGTCTCGTACTTCGTCGACGCGAAGACCTCCTGGTACTTCTTGAACGCCTCGGGGTCCTTGTCGGGCGAGAAGCCCGCGTAGTCGTACACGTTGGTGTGCACCGCCCGCAGGGAGTTCGCCAACTCCTTCAGTTCGGGCGTGAGTTCGTCGTACGCGGTGGCGGTGTTGGCCCACACGGTGTCGCCGCCGGCCTCCGGAATCTGGATGCCGCGCAGGATCGAGGCGAGCGGGTAGGCCGGCACGAACGTGACGTCGGTGTGCCACTGGTCCGCGGCGCCGCCGTACTCGCTGGTGATCGGCAGGACGTACTCGCCCTCCAGGTTCACCGTGGGGTGGCCGATCGGGGTGCCGAGCAGGCGGGTGAACTCCAGCTGCGTCTCGTCGGTCAGGTGCTCCTGGCCGCGGAAGAACACGACCTTGTGGGCGTGCAGCGCGTCGCGAATTGCCTGCACGGTGGCTTCGTCGAGGTCGCCGGAGAGGCGGACTCCGCCGATGACGGCGCCGATACGTCCGGCGACCTTCGTGACGGTGACGCCAGTGGCGGCAGCGGTGGCAGCAGGGGTGGTGGTGGTGGTGTCGAGCGTGGTGGCGGTCACGGGGATTCCCTTCCAACGGGTCACATGGCATGGCGGACAGGCATGGATCAGGCGGCTCAGGCGAGACGGAAGCCGGCGTCCGCGAACGGCGTACGGGGTGGCGTACGGGATCGGGACACACGGCAGCGCGCGACCGCCGCGCCATGGGCGCGGGAAGGCGTACGGCAGGGGCGGCGCGCGTCGGTCAGCGACAGTGCGCGCCGGGAGGCACAGGCAGATGGGAGATGCGGTGGCGGATCAGCGCGCGCATCGATGCTCCCCTCAGGCCCGGCAAGACCGCGGGCATGGGGCCCGCGTCACGTCGATTGTGGGCGAGATAGGTGCACTGGTCAACTATTAACGGATAGACATACCGCGACACACCCGTTTGAGTGTTGCTATTTCTGATGAACCATGACATTCGCGTCTTACTGTGAGGGTCCATCAGATTTCTGACCCTCCGGACGAGGTGAGTCGTGCGCTCCGCTCGTGGTGCAGCCCTGCTCGTCGTCGTCGCGGTCCTGGCCGCCGTGGGATTCGTGTTCCTGGCCAAGGACAGCGACGACAAGAGCGCCAAGAACGACAGTTCCAAGGCCCCGGCCGCGGGCAAGGACGACAAGTCCGTGCAGGCCGCCCCGCCGCCCGCCGGCGCCGTGACCCTGATCGGCGACGGTTCGACGTCCAGCACCGGCGTGCAGCCGAACCGCATGCCGATCGAGAAGCTCAAGCCCGGTGAGACTCCCCCGCAGTTCGTGGTCTTCTCGTGGGACGGCGTGGGCGAGGACAACCAGAAGCTCTTCTCGCATTTCCGCAAGGTCGCGCAGGAGTCCAACGCGACGATGACGCTGTTCCTCAGCGGCATCTACGTGCTCCCGGCCAGCCAGCGGGCGCAGTACCAGGGCCCGAACAAGGCCGTCGGCCAGAGCGACATCGGCTTCCTCGACGCCAACGAGGTGCGCGACACGATCGAGCAGCTCGGCCTCGCCTGGAAGGACGGTCACGAGGTCGGCACGCACTTCAACGGCCACTTCTGCGGCCCGACGGGCGGCGGCTCGTGGTCGGCCGCCGACTGGGTGAAGGAGACCGAGCAGGCGCTGAAGTTCGTCCAGACGTGGCGCACCACCACCGGCATCACCGACCTCCCCGCACTGCCCTTCGACTACAAGAAGGAGCTGGTCGGCGGGCGGGCGCCGTGCCTGGAGGGCCAGAAGGCGCTGCTGGAGGCCGCGCCGCAGCTCGGCTTCCGGTACGACTCCAGCGGGCCGGGCGGACGCCAGATCTGGCCCGCAAAGGCGAACGGCATCTGGGACATGCCGCTGCAGTCGATCCCGTTCCCCGGACACAAGTTCGAGGTCCTGTCGATGGACTACAACGTCATGATGAACCAGTCGCGGACGGTCAAGGGCGACCCGTCGAACCACGCGGCATGGGAGAAGCAGGCGTACGAGAGCTTCATGTCGGGCTTCAACCGCGCCTACAGCTCGAACCGGGCGCCGCTGATCATCGGCAACCACTTCGAGAGCTGGAACGGCGGCATCTACATGAAGGCCGTCGAGCGGACGATGCGCGACGCATGCGCCAAGGAAGGCGTGCGCTGCGTGTCGTTCAAGCAACTCGCGGACTGGCTCGACGCACAGGACCCGGCGGTCCTCGCCAAGCTCCAGAAGCTGAACGTGTCGGAGAAGCCCGACTGGGCGACCTTCCTGACGCCGGCCGCGCCTGCCGCGCCCCCCGCGGTCCCCGCGCAGCCGGTGCCGGGCGTACCGGCCGCGGTGAAGCCCGGCACCTGAGCCATCACCCGTACGAGGGGTGCCCCGGCGTCGACCACCGCCGAGGCACCCCTCGTACGCGTTCCGGGCGCGGGGGGCGTCCGGCGTGGGACCGCAATCAGCGGCGGAAATAAGAAAGTTCGTCGAAGGAGTCGGTCGGCACGGCCAGGCCGCCGGTGTCCATGACCGTCTCGAAGCCGTCGAGAAGCGCCCGCATCGGCGCCTCGGCCGCCTCACCGTCGGCCCTGTGCAGCCCCGGCGTGACCCCGAGCACGACGCGCGCCACACGTCCCGCCCCCACACTGAACAACTCACCGGTGCACGGCGCGAGTTCGTGGGCCAGCAGCCCGACGCACGCGGCCGTCTGCCCGGCGCGGAAGGCGTCCCGGAACGGCGGTGCGCCCTCGGGGCCGAACTTGGCGTCGTAGACCTGCTCGAAGCCCGATGCCGTCATGCGCGTCCAGGCCACCGGGAGAACGGCGTTGACCCTGATGCCGTCCGGGGCGCCCTCGATGCCGAGTACCCGGGTGAAGCCGATGATCCCGGATTTGGCGGTGGCGTACGGCAGCACGAACGGCATGCCGAACACCGACCCCGAGCACGTGTTGACCACGCGCCCGTACCCGGCAGCGCGCATGTGCCGCCAGGCAGGGCCGGTGACATGGAACGCTCCGTCGAGGTGCGTCCCGAGGACCCTGCGGTACTCCTCCTCGCCCAACGTGTCGACACCCGCCCCGCTCGGCGCCACACCGGCGTTGTTGACGACGATGTCGACGCGTCCCCAGGTGTCGAGGGCCGTCGCGACGATCGCCTCGCCGCCCTCGCGGGTGGCCACCGTGTCGGTGTTCGCGACCGCCTCGCCGCCCGCCGCGACGATCTCCGCGACCACCTCGCGCGCCGGTGAGCCCACGTCGCCGTCGCCCGCGTCCGCGCCCTCGCGCGCGCCCCGGATGTCGCCGCCGATGTCGTTGACGACGACGCGGGCGCCGTGCCGGGCGAGGTGCAGCGCGTACGCGCGACCGAGCCCGCCACCTGCCCCCGTCACGACCGCGACGCGTCCGTCGAAAGCCAACTCGTCCATGCCCTGCTCCCTCCCGTTCCCCAAATACTTGACCAAAGCAGGTACCTGGACACCGCAAGAGGCCGCGCCTAGCATCGACCGTCATGACCGACCCGGCCGACCACCGCCCCGCTCCGGCGCCACCGTCCTTCCACGGCCGGGCGGTTCTCGTCACGGGGGCGTCGCGCGGCATCGGCCTCGCGACCGCCGAGGCGTTCCTGCGGGCCGGTGCGGACGTCTGCCTCACCGCCCGCAAGCAGCACGAACTCGACGAGGCGCTCGCCCACCTGGACGGGATCGGCGCACCCGGCCGGGCCGTCGCGTACGCGGGCTCCGCCGGCGAACCGGAGCAGGTCGACGCCGCGGTCGCGTACGCCGTCGCCGCGTTCGGCCGGGTCGACGTCCTGGTCAACAACGCCGCGACCAATCCGGCGTTCGGCCCGCTGATGGACGTCTCGCTCGGCGCGTGGCGCAAGACCTTCCAGGTCAACCTCGACGGCCCACTGCTCTTCGCGCAGGCGGTGTGGCGGGCGTGGATGCGCGACAACGGCGGCGTCATCCTGAACATCAGCACCGAGGGGACGTACGGCGTCGCCCCGATGATCGGCGCGTACGAGATCAGCAAGGCGGCACTCGCCCACTTCACGCGGCAGCTCGCCGGCGAACTCGCTCCGGGCGTACGCGTCAACTCGCTCTCCCCCGGCCTGGTCAAGACCCGCATGGCGCGGGCCATCTGGGAACCCGACGAGGCCAAGGCCTCCGCCGGGATCCCCCTGGGCCGCATCGGTATGCCCGACGACATCGCGGGCGCGGCCCTGTGGCTCGCGTCCGACGCCGCCGCGTGGATCACCGGCGCCGACCTGATCATCGACGGCGGGTCCCGGGTACGCGCCGCCGCCGCGAAGCCCGCCGGCGGATCCCACGACGGCGTCGCCGACAACCTCCGCGGAGCCGCCACATGACCGCCACCCCCGCCGCGCCGCTCCTCGACCCCGCCCGGCTGGGCACCTGGCTCGACGGCCTCGGCCTCGCCCCGGGCGAGCCGGTCGAGCACTCCGCGCTGTCCGGCGGCAAGTCCAACGCCATGTTCCAGATCCGGCGCGGCGAACACGCCTGGGTGCTGCGCCGCCCCGCCGGCGTCGCCCTCGACCGCGCCGAAGACGGCCTGCGCCGCGAGTTCCGCATCTTGACCGCCCTCGCGGACACCCCTGTCCCGCACCCGCGCGCGGTCGCCTTCTGCGACGACCGCGGCGTCCTTGGCAGCGCGTTCTACCTCATGGCCCGCGTCGAGGGCTTCGCCCCGTTCCCCGAGGCCATCCCCGCGTCCTTCGGCACCGCCGGCACTCCCGGCACCCCCGGCACCCCTCCCGGCTCATCCCCCGGCCGTGAGATCGGCCTCGCCATGGCCGACACTCTCGCCGACCTGCACGCGCTCGACCCCCAGGCCGTCGGCCTCGGCGACCTCGGCCGCCCCGACGGCTTCCACGAACGCCAGGTCGGCCGCTGGATGAAGCAGTTGTCCGGCTACCCGGAGCAGGGCACGCTGCCCGGCGTCGAGGTCGTCACCTCGTGGCTGGGGAAGAACCTCCCGCCCGCGTTCACCCCCGTACTCATGCACGGCGACTACCACTTCGGCAACGTCCTGCTCGCCCCCGACCCCCCGCCGCGCGTCACCGCGATCGTCGACTGGGAGACCGCCACCATCGGCGACCCGCTGCTCGACCTCGCCGGGTTCCTCCGCATCTGGTTCGAGACCGGCCCCGCGGAGGGGAGCTCCTGGGACGAGATGGCCGCCCGCTACGCGACCCGCGCCGGCCGCGAACTCCCGGACCTCACCTACTACATCACCCTCTCGCGCTTCCGCCTCGCGGTCCTCCTCGAAGGCATCCACCAACGCGCCAAGTCCGACCCCACCCGCACCCCCCAACCGGGAATCGGCACCTACGCCCGCCGCCTCATCACCGACGCCGTGAAGTCACTCCGCTAAGCCGCGACCCACAACAGCCTCAGGGCCGGCCCGAGTAGCCACTCACGGCGTCCGGCCCGGGCCATGACGCCGGGAACGCATCGATCGAGGCCCGGTCTTCGAACAGAGCCACGAGGAACGCCGTCAGCCCGCCGTCAAAGGTCGACCATTCCGCTCCCTTGTCGCCGCAGACCACCACCGTCCAGTCATCCGGGTCGTCCGACTGCACGTTCCAGCAGCATTCGTCGCCGTTGATCGTGATCCCCCACACCAACAGTCCGCGCTGACCGTCGAACGGCGCGAAAGGGATCATGTCCTCCCAGTCCGGATCGGCGATCATGTCGTCCAGCCAGTCCTTGAAACCCGCCGAGGCCCTGGCCACATCGTCGAGTCCCGAACTGTCGACAACGGGCGGGATCACCAGGAGAAAGCCCCCGACCGACAGCCCGGGCAAACCTTCCGAGATCGCCTTGTAGTCACCGGGCAGCCGCGCACCAAGACGAGACTCGATCGCCGACCAGTCGTAGTCCCGACGATCGTCCGTGCCCGGCCGAAGGCCAAGCACTCGACTAATTGCCGCAAGTGTCTCGCACATACTTCGTCACCGACGCGTTGAGCGCGTTTCCTTCCTTCTTACCAGGCAGGTTGGGGATGATGACGTTACAGAACGGCGTGGTTGCGCCAGTCTTCCGGTCCATCAGGTACACCTGCATCATCACTGCCGACGGCTCCAGGTCCGTATCCCGGACGTAGATCGGCGTGGCCATGTACAGGGCCGCATACGGAACGTCAGCCCCGGACTTGTTCAGCTTGCGCCACGTGCGGTTTTCCACAGTCTGCATCCACGAGTTGTTCGTCGCGTGGTGGTAGCACGTGAAGAGATTCACCCGCTCGTCGCCAGTGCCCCCAGTCGCTTTGCGATGAAGTGGCAGCGGGCCCGGAAGTTGTCGCCGGGCGTATTCGGACTGGGCAGACCCGGCGTGTCCACGTCGGCATGGCTGCCGTCCGGATCGCCCTGGCAAATGATCCCCCACGCTCCGGTCGGTGTCGGTTCGGAGGCGTTGGGACCGTTGTTGCTGTAGGGGTGGTAATTGAGCCTCGCATCCTGAGGAGCACGACAGTGTCCCTGTCGTCATCGCCATCAGATCCCGACCCGGGAACCTGCGGGAAGCGGTCGAGGTCTTCGACGAGTTGGTCGGCGAATTCCTGTACGTCTTGGTCCGCCGACATTTGGTCGATGTGTTCCTGCGGCGGCGTGTAAGGCTGACCGGCGACCACTACGTCGGCGACGGACTGGAGGATCGCGCCTACCTGAAGGCCGGCTCGGATCATCGCGGCCACTGCTGCGGCCTGGTCCACCACTGCGGTTGCCGGGGTCGGCGGGCGGTTGGTGGGGGCGGTGGGGCGGTGCGGGGGCTTGGGCTTGACGGGGGGCTTGGGCTTGGTCGGGGGCCGACCGCTCGGGTTCTTCGGCGGCCTGGACGGACCCCGCGGGCCGGACGGGCCGGGCGGCGCGGTCGGGGTGGTGTAGGAGACGAGCGGAGGTGTCGGGAAGACGCACCAGTAGCAACTGTTGGCGACTCCGGCGGCGTACGCCAGGTCTGCGTCACCGCTGTACTGCGGGGATTGCCCGCCGCCACTGCCGCCGCTGGGCCCGTCGCCACTGCACGCGCCCGTGTAGTGGTCGGCGACCTCCCAGCCGACGTCCCACGCGACGGTTGCGATCAACCCCCAGGCTCCCCCGCGACGGGACACGGTCTTCACGGTCTTGGTGGTCCGGCTCTTGGTCCACGCCGGGACGCAGTGGCCCGTCGGGTCGGTGTTGCCGAGCGGATCGGCGTTGGCGTACCCGTATCGGTTGGCGTTGCCCGAGGGGCTCGGGTCGAGGGTCCAGGTGTCGCGGCTGCCGAAGCCGCCGGTTTCCGGGTCGTACCAGCGGGAGGCCATGTTGACCTGTCCGGTGGCCGGGTCGGTGTAGCCGCCCTGGTAGCCGAGGCTTCCGTTGGCGCCGGCCTGTGCGGTCACCTTGCCGAAGGGGTCGTAGGACTTCGATCCCGCGACGGCGACGGAGTCGTCCGGGGTGGTGGCCAGTCCGGCGACGACGTCGCCGTGCTGGTCGGCGATGGTGAGTTCCACCGAACCACCGTTGGCCGGGTCGCCGTTACGGGCGGAGAGCAGGGCGCCGTCCGGGTCCCTGGCGAACCTCGAATCCCCGGCCTTGACCAGGTTGTTCGTCGCTCCGTCGTAGCTGTAGTCGCCGTCACCGTCGCGCTTGGCCACGCGTCCGAGGGCGTCGTACTCGTAGGTCGTGTTGCCGTCTTCGAGCAGTTGCTCGAACGCGTCGTACTTCGAGGTGAAGACGAGTCCCGGCACCGTGGTCGTGGCGCGCGTGCCCCGCGGGCTGTAGGTGTACGACGTCGTACCCGCCGTCAGGAGGCGGATGCGTTCGTCGTACGTGGCCGTCGTGGCTCCCGCCTTGGTGCGGTTCCCTGCCGCGGGGTGTAGTCGATGTCGAGCTTCACGCCGTTGTTCGGCGCGGTGTCGAACTTCTTCCAGGTCCTGGGGTCGTTGAGGGCGGTGCGCACGGTGAGCCCGTGGTTCGGCTGTCCGTTGGCCCAGCCCTGGATCGCGTTCGCCCCGGCGGTGCCCAGGTCGACGACGCCCCAGCCGTCACCGCATCCGTCGCTCTCGTTGCCGCGGCCGAAGGTCGCGGAACTGAGGGCGCCTCCGTAGGAGGGCCCCGGGTAGCGCACCGTGCTCGGGTTCCACGCGGCCGTGTTCGCGTGCACGGTGACGGCGCGAGGGGCCTGGCAGTCGTACGTGTGCACGTTCCAGAGGTTCAGGCGGGCCCCGGTGATCAGGTGATCCTTCAGCGTCGTGGAGACCGAGCCCGTGTTGAGCAGGATCGCCGCGTTGTTGCAGACCCCACCGTCGCAGTTGTAGCCGAGGCGGTAGACGTCCGTCTGGAAGTAGTTGCGACCCTGGACGATGCTCACCGAGTTGGCCGCGGGGGTGACCTGCAGGGTCGGGTCGACCTTGACGGGGTACACGCGCCGGGGGTCGTCCAGCCACGCGCGGTCGAGCGTGACCTTGAGTGCCCACGCCCCCGGTGCGCGCTCGATCAGGGCGTACGAGACACCGCCCGAGGTGACGCCGTCCCCGGTCGCGGGGTTGACGGCGGAGTCCATCATCCAGCCCGCCGGAATGACGGCCCGGACCTCGCCGGCGGCGTCCTTGAGAGCGACGTTGCCCGCCTCGTCGAGGCTCGGCAACAGCCCTTCCAGCGCGAGCGGGAACGTCCATGTGTCGGGCGATTGGCGGGACTGGAGGTGGATCGTTTCCTTGAGGCTTCCTTCGTTCGCCTGGAGGGTCAGGTCGGCCATGTCACGCACACCTGAGAAGGTCACGGTGTCCCGGTCCGCGCGGCCGGTCGCGGGAGTGGCTCCGTCGAGGCCGAATCCGGCGGACTGCCCGTTTCCGACCCGCATCGTGGCCAAGGTAGGCGAGTTCGCCGCGCCGGCGATCGCGACCGGGTAGGCGCCGGCCTTCGTCTGCCAGCCGCCCTGGACGCGGCCTTGGTCGGCCGAGGCGACGCCGGCGCGTGCCGACGATCCGGGAGCGGTCACGAGTGTCGTGTCGATCGGCTCCCAGCGGCCGTCCTGCGTAAGAAAGTTGACCGGTTCCTCGGACACGCGCAGGGTGCGCGACCCATCGGCGTTGTCGAAGACCTGCGTACGTTCACCGCGTTCCGCGACCACCTCGGTGCTGGTGGCGGGGTCGTACGACGAGGACGCGGGGGCCTTGGGTGTCCGGGGCGGCGCGGACGACGGGTTCATGCCGACCGCCGGCCCCTGTTGGTGGGACGGCACGGACTGGACGACCGGTGCCGATTGCGAGGGCTCCGGGGAGTGGCCCTTGGACTCGACCGGGACCGGCAACAACGATTCCTCAGGAGGAAGCTCGTTCGACGCGGGGGCGCCGGGTCCGCCCGCCGCGGATTCGTCGAACCGCGTTTGCTCGGTGCCCACTTCATGGGGACGGCCGGCGGCCGATCCGGTTTCCTGGGTGGGACGTGGCTTGTCGGGGCGCTCCACGTCGGGTGCACCCGTCGCGGCGGCCGCCGAGACTCCCCCGAGCGAGAGCCCGGCCACCAATGCCAACACCACTGACACTGCTGCGAAACGGCGTGCGGGCGTGCGCGGTCCAGCCGACATGCGGAATCCCCCCAAGGAAGCCCACCGTAGGTTCGGCAGATCCAAGCGCAGCTTGATCAGCGAAATCAAGGTGCCTTCAGGGATATGTCGATATCCCATGTCAACTAACCGGTGCTCTGCGGTATTTGCCGCCCGAAGTCACCAACTCGCGGTGTTGAGGCGGCTCGTGGGTGGCGCCATGCGAACCTTCCGCAGGCCTGCGGCGGCTGGATAGCGGCACGTGGGTGGGGTCGGGAGGATTGGGCCGGCGTTCGGGGGGCTGGGGGCCGGGGCGCTTGGCGAGGCCGGTTCAGGAGGCTGCGTGCAGCGGTACGACGGGGGTCGCGGGCTGCGGACCGGACTCGGGTTCGCGGTTGCGGCACAGTTGATCTGGGGTCTGCAGCCTTTGTTCTGGCCGCTGTTGGACGGCATGACCACGGCGGAAATGCTGGCGCATCGGGTCTTGTGGTCGTGGGCCGTGGCCATGCTGGTGGTAGCCCTGCGGACTCGAACTCGGCGAGGCGTCAGGGAACTTGTCCGGGACCGACGGGCCGGGTGGACGTTGGCCTGCACCGGATTGCTCATGGGATGTGCTTGGGGGCTCTACATCTACGGCGTGGTGACCGGCCGTGTCGTGGAGACGTCGTTGTCCCTGTTCGTCGGACCGCTCGTCACGGCTGTGCTGGGGGTGGCGGTTCTGCGCGAACGACTGCGCGCGTACCAGTGGTTCGCGGTTGCGGTATCTGCGGTCGGCGTACTGGTGCTGGGGTGGGGGTACGGGGGTGTCCCCTGGGTCGCGCTGCTGATTGCCGGCACGGTGGCGCTGTACGGGCTGGTCAAGAAGCGGCTCGCAGTACCTGCCGTCGAGGGCATGGCGGTCGAGACGGTCTTCCTGACCCCGTTGGCGATCGGCGGCCTGCTGTGGCTCGGCGTCACGAATCGCCTTGTCTTTCCCGGCACATGGGGCGTCGCACCACTGGTGCCGCTTGCCGGGGTCGTGAGTACGCTGCCGCTCCTCTTCTTCGCCGCGGCGGTCAACCGCGTGCCGCTGTCGACGTTCGGACTGGTCATGTACCTGAACCCGGTGATCCAGTTCGCCATCGGGGCCTGGGTACTCGGTGAACCGGTGACGCCGTCGCGGTGGCTCGGATTCGGTCTCCTGTGGGTCGCGCTCGCAGTCTTCGCGCTGGGCGCGGTGCGCACGGCGAGGCGGGCGGTGGCGCACGAACCGGAGCCCGCGGACCCGGTGGCTGCCGGTCAGTGGTCTTCGCGGAGGGGCTGGGGGAGGTAGAGCGCTCCGGAGCCGAAGCGGGCGGCGGTGTCGTCGGGGTTGGAGATGGCGCACCGCTGGAGGGAGAGGCACCCGCAGCCGATACAGGATTCGAGGCCGTCGCGCAGGGTGGTGAGGGCGGCGATCTCGGCGTCGAGCCGGGAGCGCCAGCCGCGTGAGATGCGGGCCCAGTCGGCCTTGGTGGGGGTGCGGGACTCGGGGAGGGTCGCGAGCGCGTCGCGGATCTCGTCGAGCGAGAGGCCCACGTGGCGGGCGGCGCGGATGAAAGCGAGCCGGCGCAGGACGTGGCGCTCGTAGCGGCGCTGGCCGCCGCCGGTGCGGTGGGCGGTGAGCAGCCCCTCGCGCTCGTAGAACCGCAGCGCGGAGGCCGCGAAGCCGCTGCGTTTGGCGACTTCGGCCACGGTCAGCTGGTCGGTGTCCTTCATGGCCGCGAACCTCTTCCTGGCAAAGCTTGACCTGAAGTCAACTTTAACTTGCAGCATGGGTGACGGAAAAGGCCACTGACGAACCATCACAGGAAATGGGGATGATCCTCATGCCCGTCGCCCTCATCACCGGCGCCTCCCGCGGACTCGGCCTCTCGCTCGCACACGGACTCGCCGAGCGCGGCTGGACCCTCGTCGTCACGGCGCGCGGCGGCGACGAGCTCGCCTGGGCCGCCGCCGACCTGCGGACCGAGACCTCGGTCGTGACCGTCACCGGCGACGTCTCCGACCCGGGGCACCGCCGCGAGCTCGCCCGTACCGTCGCCGGCCTCGGCGGCCTGGACCTGCTGGTCAACAACGCCGGGACACTCGGCGTCAGCCCCCTCCCTCCGATCGCCGAGTACCCGGCGGCCGACCTGGAGTCCGTCTTCCGCATCAACACGGTCGCCCCGCTCGCACTCGTCCAGGCCCTCCTGCCGCAGCTCGACGCCGCGAAGGGCACCGTCGTCAACATCACGTCGGACGCGTCGGTCGAGGCGTACCCGGGGTGGGGCGGGTACGGCGCCTCCAAGGCCGCGCTCGACCACATCACCGGGACGCTGGCCGCCGAGAACCCCGGCATCCGGTTCTACGCCGTCGACCCCGGCGACATGCGCACGGTGATGCACCAGGACGCGTTCCCGGGCGAGGACATCTCGGACCGCCCGGAGCCGGGCACGGTCGTGCCGGCGCTGCTCGCGCTGCTCGACCGGCGCCCGGAGAGCGGCCGCCACCGCGCGTCCGACTTCACCGAGTCCGACTTCACCGAGTCCGGCATCACGGAGTCCGACCTCCGCGTGTCGGCCGACTCGACTTCCGACTCCCCTGCCGTTCCCGTCCCGACGTCCGTCGAGGAGCTGTCGTAATGAGCGTGATCGATTTGGCCACCGCCCGCACCCGGTTCACCCTTCCCGACGAACTCCACGCCTCCGAGCCGCCCGAGGCGCGCGGACTGTCCCGCGACGAGGTGCGCCTGCTGATCACCGACGGCCGGGCCGGCCGCGCCGACGACAGTGGTTCCGCCCCCGGAGCCGGCGGAGGCGAGGTACGCCACGCGCGCTTTCGGGACCTCGGCGGCCACCTGCGCGCCGGCGACCTCCTGGTCGTCAACACATCCGCCACCCTCCCGGCCGCGGTCGACGCGCAACGCTCCGACGGACGCGGTGTGATCGTGCACTTCTCCACCGAACTGGACGACGGGCGCTGGCTCGTGGAGATGCGTCCGCCGGAGAACGGCGGCGGCCCGGTCCCCGACGGCCGGGCGGGCGAAGCCGTCGCGCTGCCCGCGGGGGTGGAGATGACGGTCGAGGAGGCGTACCCGGATCCGGGCCTGACCAGCGGCAGCCGCCTGTGGAAGGTGCGGGTCGGCGCGGCCGTCCCGGCATACCTCAACGAGCACGGACGCCCCATCACCTACGGCTACCTGCGCGGGCGCTGGCCCCTCTCGCACTACCAGACCGTGTTCGCCCGCGAACCGGGCAGCGCCGAAATGCCCAGCGCGGCCCGCCCGTTCACCAATGACCTGGTGCTGGACCTGATCGCGCGCGGTGTCGTGGTAGCGCCGGTCACCCTGCACACCGGCATCTCGTCGCTGGAGGCGGGCGAACCGCCGCTGCCCGAGCGGTACCGCGTCCCCGAGCAGACCGCGCGGCTCGTCGAGTTGACCAAGCGCAACGGCGGAAGGGTGATAGCGGTCGGTACGACGGCGACCCGTGCGCTGGAGAGTGCGGCACTTCCGGACGGCACCGTGTTGCCGAGCGAGGGGTGGACGGAACTCGTGCTGGGTCCGGACCGGTCGGCGTACGCGGTCGACGGCCTGATCAGCGGACTGCACGCCCCCGACGCCTCCCACCTGCTGCTCCTGGAGGCCGTCGCCGGCCCCGACGTCGTCGGCCGCGCGTACGAGGCCGCGCTTGAGAAGCGCTACCTGTGGCACGAGTTCGGCGATTCGAGCCTGCTGCTCCGGTAGGCCCGCCACCCTCCCTGCCGCGATCGAGAGCAGAGCACAGCCCGGCGCAGCACCACGCAACA
The DNA here is from genome assembly GCF_053592165.1 of Streptodolium elevatio. Classification (NCBI taxonomy): domain Bacteria; kingdom Bacillati; phylum Actinomycetota; class Actinomycetes; order Kitasatosporales; family Streptomycetaceae; genus Streptodolium; species Streptodolium elevatio. The sequence goes on along the minus strand of NZ_JBSFVE010000012.1, from coordinate 158,499 downwards.
CACCCACATGTGCTCCACCGCGCGAACCCAGATGAGGGGGTCCGCGCGGTGGAGTTCCCCCTTTTCACGGGTTTGTCCTCGGTACAGCCGGTGGGACACGCAGGTCGCGAAGCTCTCGTACGTCCCGAAGTTCGCGGACGAACCGCAGGCTGGGACGGCCGTCGACCTCCTCCTCGCCGACCGCCTCGAACCCGGCGCGGGCGAGCACGGCCAGCGACGCGGGGTTGTCGAGTGTGGTGACGGCACGCAGCGACAAGAGGCCGTAGGCGGCGCCGGCCCGCACGCAGACCGTGCGGACCGCGGCCGTGGCCACCCCGCGTCCGGTCGCGCGCTCGGCCACGCGGTAGCCCAACTCCGCCGTTCCGTCGGCCACATCGACGAGGTCGACGCGACCGACGACCTGTCGGGGTGCCTACGCCGCGCTGGGTGGAGGCCATGACACACCGGAGGAAACGACCGAGACCCTGATCCTGGGGAACACCGTGTACAGCAGGGCGGATCCGGCATCGGTGCTGTTCAACGGCGAGAGGCCGTGGTGGAGGTGCACGGTCGAGTCGCCGCTGCCCTCTGCCCCGCAGGGCACCGCGGCCGCCGGTACACCCTGGGACGACGGGCCGATGGCGGGCGCCTGCGTCCGCTGATCGACTCGGGAGAAGTCGGCGTTGTGGGACGGGAAGTCGTCGACGGCGTACAGACCGTCCACTACGCCGAAACCCTCTCCATGCAGGTCATGCTGGAGAAGAACCCGGCGATGACCGACAAGGCGCGTGAAGAGGTCCTTCGCTCCCGGCTGGTGCTGGGTGAGGATCCGGTGGCGATCGACGTGTGGATCGGGCCGGACGATCTGCCCGTCAAACAGGTCTCCGTCAACCTGCTGCGGACGCCCGGCCCGGCCAAGTCGGTCAGGGCGGCCCAGCCGGTGGTGGTCAGCACCACGTCGTACTACTCCGGCTGGGGCGAACCCGTGGACCTCACGGCGCCGCCCGCGAACGAAGTCAGGGATGCCGGGGAGGCTTTGCCGCCTCCCCTGGATCCCAAGGTGTCGGCCGAACCTCCGGCCGCGGTGTCTCTGCCGGACCCTCCGGACGACGCGCCTTAGCAGCAGCGGCAGATGGGGGTCTCCTCTCGCCTCCGCCGGCGCCACGCCTCGTACTCGCGGCGCGTGGGCGAGGGCCGGTCGGGATTCTCGCGGCGGTGTCGTTCGCAGTGCCGCTCGTAGGCGGCATCGCCGGAGACCTCGCGCAGGTACCAGCGCACGGCGGCCAGAAGGCGGCGCGGATGCAGGCCGCCGCCCGCGGCTTCGCGGTCGGGCCCGGGGGCCGTCACGCCCGGTCCGTCTCGGACGCGGCGACGGTCGCGGGCTTTCGGGCGCCGGGCAGCGACACGTGGAGCTGCGATTCGACGTACGGGGTCTCCGTCGTGGGCAGCGAGCCCGCGCGGATCGCCCGGACGCAGATCACCGCCGCATTGACGATCACCACCGCGACCAGGACGAGGAACACGGCGATAAGCACGCCGTCGACCGTGCTGTTGAGCACGACCGTGTGCATGTCGTCCATGTTCTTGGCCGGGCCGAGCACCTTGCCGTCGCCGATGGCGTCGGCATAGCGCTCGCGTTGGGCGAAGAACCCCACGCGCGGGTCGTCGGAGAAGATCTTCTGCCACCCCGCGGTGTAGGTGACCGCGACGTCCCAGACCAGGGGCACCCCGGTGACCCACGCCCAGCGCAGCTTGCCGCGCTTGATCAGGATGGTGGTGGCCACGGTGAGCGCGATGGCGGCGAGGAGCTGGTTGGCGATGCCGAACAGCGGGAACAGCTGGTTGATCCCGCCGAGCGGGTCGGTCGCGCCGGCGTAGAGGAAGTAGCCCCAGCCCAGCACGACGAGCCCGCTGGCGATCCAGATACCGGGCTTCCAGTTGACCCGGCCCATCGGCTTCCAGATGTTGCCGAGCATGTCCTGCAGCATGAAGCGGCCCACGCGCGTGCCGGCGTCGACCGTGGTGAGGATGAACAGCGCCTCGAACATGATCGCGAAGTGGTACCAGAACGCGCGCAGGCTGTCGCCGCCGAAGACCTCGGAGAAGATGTCCGACATCCCGACCGCGAGCGTGGGCGCTCCACCGGTACGCGCGATCAGGCTCGACTCCTCCACCGCCTGCGCTGCGGACCGCAGTTGCTCGGGCGTGATGGTGAAGCCGAGGTTCGCGACCGCCTGCGAGGCACTCTCCGCCGTCGAACCCAGCACGCCCGCCGGCGCGTTCATCGCGTAGTAGAGACCCGGGTCGATGACGCAGGCGGCGACCAGCGCCATCACCGCCACGAACGACTCCATCAGCATGGCGCCGTAGCCGATGGCCCGGACCTGCGACTCCTTCTCGATCAGCTTCGGCGTGGTGCCGGACGCGACCAGGGCGTGGAACCCGGACAGCGCGCCGCAGGCGATGGTGATGAACAGGAACGGGAACAACGCGCCCGCGAACACCGGCCCTTCGCCCGAGCCCGCGTACTTGCTTACCGCGTCCGCCTGCAGCGTCGGCGCGGAGGCCAGCACCCCCACCGCGAGCAGCACGATGGTGCCCACCTTCATGAAGGTGGACAGGTAGTCGCGCGGCGCGAGCAGCAGCCACACCGGCAGCACGGAGGCCACGAACCCGTAGGCGACGAGGCAGAACACCAGGGTCTTCGGACTCCAGGTGAACGCCTCCGCGAGTCCGGAGTTCTCCACCCATCCGCCGGCCACGATCGCGAGCAGCAGCAGCGCGACGCCGATGACGGTGGTCTCGACGACCTGTCCCGGTCGCAGGAACCGCAGGTACACGCCCATGAACAGGGCGATCGGGATGGTCATCGCCACCGAGAAGGTGCCCCACGGGGAGTCGGCCAGCGCGTTGACCACCACGAGGGCCAGCACCGCGAGCAGGATGATCATGATGGCGAACACCGCGAGCAGCGCCGCCGCTCCGCCGACGCGCCCGATCTCGTCGCGTGCCATCTGCCCGAGGCTCTTGCCGTCCCGGCGCATCGACAGGAACAGGACCACCATGTCCTGCACCGCCCCGGCGAAGATCACCCCCACGACGATCCAGATCGTCCCGGGCAGGTACCCCATCTGCGCCGCCAGCACGGGTCCCACCAGCGGTCCGGCCCCGGCGATGGCGGCGAAGTGGTGCCCCAGCAGTACGCGTCGGTCGGTGGGCTGGAAGTCGACTCCGTCGTCCAGGCGTTCGGCGGGCGTCGCGCGCGTGTCGTCCGGTTCGAGGACGCGCCGGGCGATGAAGCGCGAGTAGAACCGGTAGGCGATCGCGTACGACGCCAGCGCCGCGACGATCAGCCAGACCGCCGACACCTCCTCCCCCCGGGCCAGGGCCAGCACGCCCCAGGCGATGGCCCCCACCACCGACACGGCGGTCCACACCAACACGGTCCGCGGCGCCACGGCACGGCGCCGCATGCCGGTCTCGGACATACAAACTCCTCGGGTTGCGGCGGCACTTCACCGGCGCCTGGCCGGGTGGCCACCGAAGTCGGACGCGCGCACAGCGCTGTGCCCGGGCGGTGCGACGGCAAACGCAGCGGCTACGGGTGCCGGGGCCCGGCGGGGCACATGTCAGGAAGCGGCGGTGGACGGCGCCTTGGGCGCGTACGGCAACACCGCGGCGGCGGCACGGCACGCCGATATGCAGGCTCGCACGCGCACCTCCTCATGCCCGTCCCACACGGACCGATCGCCCCGCACCGGGCGGCGCACGTGTCGCGAACCGCCGTCCCGGCGAAACGGAGTCCCGGGCATTCTCCCACTGTTCGCGACGCACGAGCCGCAAGCGCCGCCGCCCCCGACGGGCACTCGGCGTCGCGCCCGCGACACCGCGAAGGATTCAGGAGTGTTCACTTTGGAGCCGCCACGTGGCGCCAAAAGGTCTGGTCACGCGGCACCTCAGCCGGTGCGATGGGCGCATGCTCACGCTGCCCATCGATCACCTCGGAAGGCGGACCATGCGCAGGAAGCGCTTCTTCACCACGGCTCTGTACGCCGTCGTCCTCGGCGTGTCCGTGTCCGCCTGCGCCTCTGGAGGCGGGTCGTCGGAGGCGAAGGGCGACACGGCGAGTTCCGCGAGTTCCGCGAGCACGGGGAGTTCCGCCGTGCCGTCCGCCTCCGAGACGGCATCCGCGGCAGCCGGTACCGCCGGAGCGGCAGGCGGTGGAGCGAACGTCTCGGCGCTCGCGGGCAAGGTCGCCACTGCACGTGACCAGGCCGCCCACCAGCAGACGTACAAGAGCAAGACCGTGCTGGAGTACAACGGCGAACTCGCCTCGGTCACCGAGAGCCAGGTACGCACCTCCGACTCGGCCCAGCGCACGCTGACGACCACCTACCCGGCCGCCTACACCGCGATCGGGGCGCCCGAGGAACTGCGACGCGAGTCGACGTCCGAGAGCCTGATCCTCAAGGATGCCGTCTACTCGAAAAACGACCTGAATTCGCCGCTGTTCAAGGACGCGAAGCCGTGGTCCAAGAGCACCCTCGAAGAGCCGCTGGTACCCACCCCGGAAAGCACCGCGGCCGATGCCGGGCAGAACAACGGGCCGCTGACGCACCTGGACAAACTGATCGACTCCGGGGAGATACGCATAGCGGGGCAGGAGGTCGTCAACGGCGTGCAGACCACCCACTACGCCGGCACTATCTCGTTGGTGCGCCTGGTGCAGGACACCGATCAGACCGACGAGGCCCGTGAACAGACACGACAGCTGTACGAGGCACTGGGACTGGACCGCACGGCCGTCGACCTGTGGATCGGGCCGGACGACCTGCCGGTGAAGGTGGTGACCGTGGCCCCGATCAAGCTGGCCAAGCCGATGGTGGCGAAGACCACCGTCACCTACTCCGACTGGGGCAAGCCCGTGGACCTCACACCGCCGCCCGCGAGCGATGTCGAAGACCTCGGAGTCCTGCCGCCGATCCGCCCCAGGCCCACCGGCCCGGCAACCGCCCTGCCGAGCACGATGACGCACTGAATCCCGGGTGCGGGGCCCCTTCTGTACGTGTCTCTATGAGTCTCTATGTGACGACGGGCGGCGTGTTGTCGGGGACGCGGTCCAGCACGATGCCGAAGTGCTCCCGGTACGCGGCCAGGATCGCGGCGTCGTCCGGCAGTTCCTCCTGGTGTCGGCCGTCCGGGCCGGTACGGATGAGCGTACGGCCGGCGAGGGTGATGCGGCCGCCCTCCGGTGTCATGCGGGTGCAGACCGGGCCGCGCGTGAAGTGGGACAGCGGGGAGGTCTGGTGCCACCAGGCTCCGGCCGTGAAGTCGACCAGCTCACGCGGCCGGATCTCCATACGGAACTCCGGACCGCCGTCGCCGTGTACGTCGACGTCACCGTCCGGGCCGTCGACGATCCGGAACACGCCTTCCGCGTCCGCCTGTTCGTCCCGTACGTCGAACCGCAGCGGCTCGCGCGCGAAACGGCCGAAGCCGACGTCGGCCAGCCACGGTTCGTCGAGGCGGACGAGCAACGTCATGTGGTCGTACGGGATCCCGACCGACGCCCCGCCGTCCACGAACACACGGGCCGCGAGCAGGGACACGTCGTAGCCGAGTGCCCGCAGCAGGGCGCCGAAGGCGCCGTTGAGTTCGTAGCAAAACCCACCGCGGCGGCGGTCGACGACCTTGGCCACCAACTCGTCCTCGACGAGGCGGATCGGTCGGCCGAGGTGGATGTCGAGGTTCTCGAAGGGGACGGCGGCCAGGTGGCGCCGTTGGAGTTCGGCGAGCAGCGCGGCGTCCGGCGCACCCTCGGGACGCGCCACCCCCAACAGGGCCAGGTAGCCGTCAAGGTGTTCCTGCCGCACGCCGCGCTCCCGTCGTTCCACTCGTCGCCGTCACACATCGGGCATCACGCAACGCCGTCACTCGTTGTCGTCCACAGGCCCGCAGCGCTGCCAGAACAATACGCACTTACCGGGCCCGGGTCCGGTGTGCAAGGCGGACCGCCGCGCGTCGGGTTTCGGCGACGGCGCGCGCCTGGTGTCGCCCCGGCTTCGAGTCTCGGCCGGACCTGCGGTGCGCGGGGGAAGCGAGTGTGCTCCACGAGCGTGGAGCCGTCGCGTCGCCATCGGGCAGAGCCGCCGCGATACGCACGACAGGTGCGGGGAACGCGGGCGCGGGAACGGCAAGACCGGCGACGGGGAACTGCACGGGCGACTCCTGGAGAGGCGTGACTGCGGGGGTGACAGGGATGGCGGGGGTGACGGGGGTGACGGTATCGGGGGTGACGCGGGTGATCGGATCATCTGCGGGGTGTGTCAAAGTGCGTTCCTTTCAGACGAGGTAGTCGCGGAGCAGGGACGCCCGCGACTTCATACGGAGCTTGGCCATGGCCTTGACCTCTATCTGGCGGATCCGCTCCCGGGTCACGCCGAAGCGGCGGCCTATCTCCTCGAACGTCTTCGGCTCGCCGTCACCGGCCAGGCCGAACCGCAGCGTGACGACCTCGGCCTCACGTTGCGTCAGGTCGGCCAGCACGCGGTCGAGTTCGGCGCGCAGGCCGGCCATGGCGACCTGGTCCTCGACGGGGGCGGAGGCGGTGTCCTCGATGAGGTCGCCGAGTTCGCCCTCACCTTCGGAACCGATGGGCATGTGCAGCGAGACGGGGCGCCGGTCGTACCCCTGAACCTGCGTCACCTTCTCGGCGGTCAGGTCGAGTTCGGCGCCGATCTCGGCCGCCGTGGCCGGGCGGCCGAGGTCGCGTTCGAGGCGGCGGCTCGTACGGTCGACCTTGGCGATCAGCTCGGCCATGTGCGACGGCACCCGGATCGTGCGCGACGTCTCGTCCACGGCGCGCTGCACCGCCTGCTTGATCCACCACATCGCGTACGTCGAGAACTTGAACCCGCGCTCGTGGTCGAACTTCTCGACCGCCCGGATCAGCCCGCAGTTGCCCTCCTGGATCAGGTCGGGGAGCGGAACACCTGTGGCGGCGTAGCGCTTTGCGACGGAGACGACGAGGCGCAGGTTGGCCTCGATCATGTGCTGCTTGGCCATGCGCCCGGCTGCCGCAAGCCATTCGAGGTCGGCGCGGGCGGCGGCGGTGAGGGTGTGGTCCGTGTCCAGGCGGTCCTGTGCGTACAGCCCCGCCTCGATCTGCCGCGCCAGCGCGACCTCCCGCTCGGCGTCGAGCAACGGCGTGCGGCCGATGCGCTTGAGGTAGTCGGCCACGGAGTCGGTGCTCGCGGCGGCGACCGGCGGTACTGCGGTACGGAAGGTCATGCGGCTCCTCGGCCCGGCGGATCATTCAGTAGGACGAACATAAAATTAGGCTGGGCAAGGTCACCTGTCAAGCATAAAAATAGGTCCACTACAAAAAAGTGTTGGACCTATGAGAGGATGCCGCCCATGACCTCGACAGAGCCGGTCGGCCTGCGCGCGCAGAAGAAGCTGGAGACGCGCCAGGCGATCTCCGACCACGCGACGCGCCTGTTCATCGAGCGCGGTTTCGACGCGACGACGATCGCGGACATCGCGAGCGCCGCGCGCGTGGCCAAGATGACGGTGACGAACTACTTTCCGCGTAAGGAGGACCTCGCGCTCGACCACGCGGACGCGTTCGTCGCGAGCCTGGCCGGGACCGTCGCGGCGCGCTCGCCGGGGCAGTCGGCCGTCGCCGCGCTGCACGACGCCTTTCGCGAGGCACTGGCGACGCGCAACCCCGTCCTCGGGTTCAGCGGCCGGCCCTTCGCGCGCATGGTGGCGGAGAGCACGGTGCTGGTCGCGCGGCTGCGCGAGCTGCACGAGAAGAGGGAAGAGGCGTTGGCGGAGTTGCTGGCGGCCGAGGCGCGGGAGGCGGGGGGCGGCCGTCCGAGTGCGGGCCGAACGGGGGAAGCGGGCCCGAGCGGAGCGGACGAGCTCACGCCGTACCTCGCGGCCGCGCAGATCGGCGGCGTCCACCGCGCGCTCTTCCAGGAACTTCAGCGGCGCAGCGTGGCCGGCGAATCCGAGGAGTCCATCGCCGCGGCGGTCACCCCGGCGGCCGAGGCGGCATTCGCGCAGCTCACCCGCGCGCTGGGCGACTACGCCGTACGACCTCAGCCGCCCGCCACAGCCGACGGCGCCGCCGCCGACGCCGACAAAAAGGCCGACGAAGAGGCCGACGAAGACGACGAGGCCGAGAACTCCTGATCATCCGAACGGGGCGATGCCGCGGCGATTGCGTCCGCATACGCCGCGAGATCCGCCGGTCGGCCCGGCAGGTGAGCCGGGCCGATCCGCGGATCTCGGTGCGGACAGTGGCACTGTCAGTAAAGACAGTAAGGACGCGCGGTCGGGCCGACGGGTCAGCCGACGGATCAGACGCCGTAGCCGCCGTCGACGTCGAGCTTCTGACCGCTGATGAATCCCGCCCGGTCCGAGGCCAGGAAGCAGACCGCCTCGGCGATGTCGGCCGCGATGCCGAAGCGGCGCAGCGGGATGTTGTTGCGGGCCACGTCGAGCGCGCGCTCGTCGAGGTCCCCGCTGCCGATGAGCTCGGCGGCCATCCCGTCGGTGAGCATGCCGGGGCCGACACAGTTCACGCGTACGCCGAACCGGCCCTCCTCCGCCGCCAGCGCCCACGCGACCTGCTCGACGGCGCCCTTCGGCGCGGACGACAGGCCGTCCCGGATCGGGTAGCGCTTGGTGGCCGCGGTCGTGACCGCGACAATGCTGCCCTTGCCGGCGCGCAGGTGCGGGAGTGCCGGGTGCACGAGGTTGAAGAAGGCCACCGCGTCGTTGTCGATCTGGCTGCGGAACTGCTCGGGCGAGACGCGGCTGAGGTGGATCATCGGGACGTGCGGGCCGGAGGCGTACACGAGGGTGTGGATGCCGCCGAACTCCGCGGCGGCCTCGTCGAGCACCGCGGCCACCCCGGGCGCGTCGGTGAGGTCCGCGCGGTACGCCTTGGCCCGCCGCCCGTGCTTGACCCGCGCCTCGTCGGCGATCTCCTCGGCCGCACCCGCGTTGCTGCGGTACGTCAGGACCAGGTCGCTGCCCCGCTCCGCCAGCATGCGGGCGATCGACGCGCCGAGTCCGCCGCTGGCGCCGACCACGACCGCCGCCCCGGCCTTCGCCGCGAAATCCTCAGCCAAGCCGGTCATCGGCGCACTCCTCACCTAGATCTGATTACCCGTCAGATCTACGCGGGCGAGCGCGCGTTGTCAATCGTCGCCAGGCGGGCCGTGAGCGGGGCGACACGGCAGGCACAGCGGCGGGGTCACCCGACCGGAGCAAGCTCACACGAGGGGACGAGCGGCAGCGTGCACCCGCACGCCGCGGCAGCCGCCGCGCCGCCCCTCACGGGCACGGTCACCCAGCCGGGGCAGCCACCTGGGACCCGGGCTTATTCGGTGTCGAGCACTCTCCGAGATCGGGTACTATTTTTCACGCAGCAAGCGCCGCTAGCTCAGTTGGTTAGAGCAGCTGACTCTTAATCAGCGGGTCCGGGGTTCGAGTCCCTGGCGGCGCACCAAGTCCAAGGCCATCCATGTCCGCAGAGAGCGCGGAGTGGGTGGCCTTGGTTTTTTTGTGCGCGGCTTCGCCGCGCTTTGTGGGGGCTTCGCCACCCACACCCCCGGCGCCTGGCATTCGCTGGGGTGGGGGGTCGGGCGGCGAGATTGAGGGGTTCGCTACCACGCCCCCGGCGCCCGAAGTGAGCTGAGGCCCGGCGGCCAGGCGGCGAGAGTTCCTCTTTGGGGCTTCACCGCCCACCCCCCTGCGCCTGACGTTCGCTGGGGCCGGTGGTCGGGGGGCGAGAGGTCTTCTTGGGGGTTTCGCCGCTCATATCCGCGGCGCCTGAGCTCGTGCGGTGTCGTCTACGCGGATCTCGATCCGTGCGCACTCGGTGCTCGCCGCGACCTGATCCAATGCGAACGGGAGCGTCGATCTCAGTCGCCCGATGCGGGACACCTCGGCCTCGCATTCGGTCTGGGTGTGCACTGCCGGGCGGAAGGTCACGTACGACGGGTCGAACGCGGTGGGCTGCGCTCGCATGGCGGTCAGGAACCAGTGCCTGTTCACGCCGATCCACCGGCCATCCGCCCCTGGGCTCGGCTGTTCGGGTGACCGGCGCACCGGGTGCGCTTGGCGGACGCCTGTTCAGCTGTGGGGTGTTACTCCTGTTGGCTCAGCGGTGGCGGGGGTGGGCCGGGGCGGGCACCGCGGGTCGCGCAACCGGGGGCTGGGGCTATCAGGCGTGCCGCATACCACAGTTGGTGGCATTTCGTGGCTTCCTCGGCATTTGCGGGGTTTCAAAGTGCATTGCCGCAAAAGTCTGCTGATGATGAGTGAGGTCCCACGGGGTCCAGTGCGGTCATCGACGACCGCAACCGCCGTGGCTGCCGAAAGGAATCCTTGTCATGCGTCGTGCCTGTACTTACGTCCTTGGCGCTTCCTCCGCGATAGCCCTGCTCGCCATCGCCCCCACTGCCGCACACGCCCAGGGTGCCGAGGTCTTCCCCGGCTCCGGTGCTCCCGGCACCTCGATCACCGTCAACGACGGGAACCTCTGCGCCGGGACGGCGGCCAGCGCCACGTCCGAAGCATTCGGGACCATCACCCTGTCCCAGGGCACCGAGACCATGGTCGGCACCGGCACCGTGAGCAACGTGGCGGCCGGCTCGTACGCCGTGCGGCTCACCTGCGGCAACGGCCGGACCGCGTCCGGCACCTTCATGGTGACCGGCGGCACCGCGACCGCCACCCCGACCACGACCGCGACCGCGAAGCCGATCGGCGGCGTCGGCGCCGGTGGCGGCGGCACCCAGAGCGACATCAGCGCCGCGGGCCTGGCCGGCGGCGGTGCGCTGCTGGTCGCCGGTGGTGCGCTCGGCGTGTACGCGATGCGCCGCCGCGGCATGGGCCGCCACACCGCCTGACGGCAGCACCAGCCGGTATCGAGCCGGTGGTCCCGCCCCGTACGGCGTCATCGTCGCCGTACGGGGCGGGACTCTGCCACGCGCCACTCGACACACCCACGAGCCGATCCAGGAGGACCTGGTGGCCAACGCCGAGCGACAGAGCGGGCGTTCACCCGGACGGCCGTCGCGCCTCCTCGTGTTCGCCGCCGTCCTGGCCTTCGTCGCCTTTCTGGCCGGCGGAACCCTCGTCCTCCGGGCGTTCTCCGAGGGCGACGGCGGCCCGCCGGTCCCGCCCGCGTCGGCCGCGCGGCCGAGTGCGGCTCCGGCCGGTGGAAGTGCCGGAACCCCGGCCGTACAGCCGGCAGTTCGACCCGACACGGCCCAGCCGCCGGTCGTACCGCTGCCGCCGTCCCCGCCGACCCGTGTGGTGATCCCCAAGATCGCGGTGGACGCCCCCTTCGTCGCGCTGGGCCTCGAAGCGTCCGGCGAACTGGCCGTCCCCGACCCGAACAACCGCAACCTGGCGGGCTGGTACAAAGACGCCGCCACCCCGGGCGCGGTGGGCACGGCCGTGGTCGTGGCGCACGTGGACACCAAGTCCGGCCCGGCCGCCTTCTACGGCCTCGGTGCGCTCCGCCCCGGCGACACCGCGGACATCGTGCGATCCGACGGGATGGTCGCGACGTTCCGCATCGAGTCGGTCGAGGTGTTCGACAAGAAGAACTTCCCGGCCGACCGCGTGTACGCCGACACGTCGGAGGCGCAACTGCGCCTCATCACCTGCGGGGGCACGTTCAAGAAGGGTGCCGAGGGCGGCTACGAGGCGAACGTCGTGGTGTTCGCGAAGCTGGTCTCGACGCGCAGGGCCTGAGCGGCGGATCAGTCGTCGGACGTGTCGCCGTACGCCGCCGCCGTCTCGATCTGGTCCTCCATCGCGTCCAGCGTCGCCTGCGGCAGCCGGGTGTACGACAGCAACCGCCCGCCCGCCTCGCGGATCCGCACCGCGACCTCGCGCGCCCACACGTTCTCCACGAACACGACGACGACCAGCGAGTCCGGCGGCATGATCAGGCCGATCTGCTCCGCGTCGCTCTCCCCCGCGAGCCCGAGCATGCGGCGGGCCGCGACCTCGGCGGCCATGTCGCGCAGGTCGTCGTACTCGCTGATCTCGTGGTGGGTGATGTCGCCGTGCACGTCCTTGACCACGATGAGCATGTCGATGACCCGGACGTCGCCGCGCGCCTCGACCTCGTCGACGGCGTCGAGGACGGAGCGGGTCAGCCGCTGGCCCGGGAACCCCAGCACGATCGCGTCGACCGGACCAAGCTCGCCCATCTCCATGCCTCCTCCAAGACCGTCACCGGCAATACGCTTTCGCGGCCCGCCGTGCGGGCGCGTCTTCCACGCTAAGCGGGTACGCGCGGGGGCGCATGTGGATCCCGGATTCGCCGCACCAGCGCGCGGTCTGCATCCACGCGTTCGCAGTAGCGGCCGAACTCGCCGGGCGGACGCGCCCCGCACGCGCCGCGAACACGCCACGGACGCGGCGGGGACGCGGCACGGTCCAAGGGCGTGGACCGCCGTGGAACCGGCGTGGAACCGCGGTGGAACCCCGGTGGAACCGGGCGGGGAGACGATCACCGGGCTCCGTCTCCCCAGCTGACCGCCGAGAAAGAGGACCGCCCCGTGCTCCGTTCCAAGATCGCCAAGACCCTGGGCGCGCTCGGCGCCGCCGTCGCGCTCACCGCCCTCGCGCAGAGCCCGGCCGCCGCGGCGCCCGTGCCCAAGAACTGGACCACGACGTATCCGACGTGGGGCAACGCGAAATGCTCGTCGCCGGTGCAGCTGACTGACAGCCGGCACGTGATCATCGCGTGTATGGAGTACGGCAACGGCTACGTGCAGCCGTACGCCATTGTCATGAACTCCAACGCCGACGCTCGGTACGTGCCCGAGACTCTGCTCTCCTCTTTCTCGGACGCGAAGTGCGCCGTGTCGTCGATGCCCAAGAACAGCACCCGCATCTGCAACGGCAACATCGAGCAGGCCCCCGCCGGATGCAACGACGTCGGGGGCCTCATGAACTACTTCTGGTACACGGACCACTGGATGTTCCTCCCGGTCGTCAGCGTCTGCCGCTGACACCCCGGCCCGGAACTCGGCCGACGAACCGCCGCACCCGGCGACGGGCTATCCGCAACGACAGCCTTTCGCCGGGCGCTCGCCGCGCAGTATGCGCTGGTGCACGCGCCGCGCCTCGGGCCCGGGCTCGACTCCCAGGCCGTCGACCAGCAGCGTGCGCAGCCGCTGGTACGTGTGGAGCGCGTCGGCCCGCCGCCCCGCGCCGTCCAGCGCGAGCATCAGCCGCGGCCACCACGGCTCGTGCCACGGGTTCCCGGCCACCAGGCCGGACAGTTCGTCGATGACCTCGCGGTGCCGCTCCAGCGCCAGATCCGCGTCGACGCGCGACTCCAGCGCGGTGACGCGCAGCCGGGCGAGGTGCGCGCCGTGGCATGCGACCGGGCCTGCGGGGTCGGCGCATTCGACGCCGTCGTACGGCTCCCCGCGCCACAACCCCAGGGCCCGCCCCAGCAGAGCCGACGCCGAGGCCGCGTCGCCGCACGCCAGTCGGGCGCGGCCGCGTTCGACCAGCAGCCCGGCGACGATCGCGTCGATCTCCATGTCGGGGATCCGCAGTTCGTAGCCCTGTGGCCGGGTGGCGATCAACACCCCGTGCCGGTCCCCGAGCAGGCGCCGCAGCCGGTGCACCACCTGGGCGACGGCTTTGGTCCGCATCGCGGGCGGTTCGTCGGGCCAGACGTCGGACAGCAGCCGCTCGGTCAGCACGACGCGGCCGGACGCGGCGACCAGGCGGGCCAGGAGTGAGCGGGGGCGCGTACCGGGGACCGGGCGCCAGCTGCCGGACTGGGCCGGGCGTAACTCCACCGGCCCGAGGACACCGATTCCCGCCGTGCCCCGCACAGGACCGGCCGCGGCTCCCAATTCCGACGCCGCAATGGCGGTACGCGCCATCCGACACCTCCCCCGGGCTGTCTCGGCTTGCCCCGGCAGGCTAGGCAGTCGACACGTGCCGACACGCAGATGTATCCCGAAAGCGCGGCCCCTGTCCGGCAGTTCGCCCCGAAAGCGCTATGCGCGCAGGCCGACCGCCTGCTCGCACCGGGAGGGCCCACGGTCCGGGACGCCTCACCGGGACGACCACCGGGACGCGCGCCTACCAGCGGTTCCAGTGGAGGACGTGTTCGCGGGGTATCCGCTTGGCCGGTTTGAAGTCCGTGCCGATCGTGTAGGCGAGCGGGATGAACGCGGCGAGCATGACGTCGTCGTACGGGACGCGGAGCACCTGGGCCAGTTCGCGTTCGAGCGGCGCCTGCGCGGTCGTCCACACGGTGCCGAGGCCGCGGGCGCGGGCGGCGAGCATGAAGCTCCATACCGCCGGGAGTATCGAGCCCCAGGTCCCGGCCTGGGTGGCGACCGGGGCGCGATCGGTACGGCCCTCGATCGCCGGGATCACAAATGCGGGGACCCGGTGGATGTTGTCGACGAGGTGCCGCAATCCGTCAAACACCCGCCGCGTCGAGGTGGGGTGGTGGTTCATGCGCCACAGATCCAGGTCGGTGAGCGGCTGTCCGCCGCCCTGCGCCAGCGAGCGCACGAATATGTCCGCCACCGCGCGACGCTGCGCGGGCTCGGTGACCACCAGGAAGTGCCAGCGCTGCCGGTTGCGCCCGGTGGGCGCCTGGACGGCCAGGTCCACGCACTCCTCGATCAGCTCGCGCGGTACTGGCCGGTCGAAGTCGAGACGCCTGCGCACCGCGCGGGTGGTGGAAAGCAGTTCGTCGGGGGTGAGGTCTAGGAGCATGCGTTGCCTCCGGGCGCCGATGAGCCGTGGCCGATGCCAAAACCGTATGTGCGCCAATCATCTGCCGTCAAACAATTGGCGCGCAGATCGAATTGCTAGAGTGGGCGGCGCGACGCGACGCGGAGGGACGCCATGCCGACGAGAACGACAAAGAAGACCGGGACGGCCGAGGCGGCCGACGCGGCCCCGGCGGCCGGCGGACCCGCGCGCCCGAGTTACTTCCCACAACTCGCCGCCGAACGTCCTGACATCGCGCTGTGCCGGGCCTCGACCGCCGTCGCGCGCGCCGCCGAGGCTCACGCGGGCGCGCAGGGCCTCGGGGTCGGGCAACACCTCGTCCTCAAGATGCTGGCCGCCGTCGGCCCGTGCTCCCAGCAGTCGCTGAGCGAGGAACTGCGCATCGACCGCAGTGTCATGGTGGGCCTCTGCGACGACCTGGAACAGGGCGGCCTCGTGCGGCGCGAGCGCAACCCGCGGGACCGGCGCTCGTACGCCGTCACCGTCACCGAATCCGGCCGGGCCGTGCTCGCCGACGCCGAGACGGGCGTCGCCGGCTACCTCGACACGGTGTTCCTGCCGCTCGATCAGGACGAGCGCCGCCAACTCGCCGGGCTGCTGGGCAAGCTGCTGGCGGGGCCGGGGGCCTGACGGCCGCGACTTTCCTCGGGCGTGAGGGAAATCCCGCTGGATCCGGGGGGTCCGCTGCGGGACGATGAAGGGCTCTCACGGCCCCGGAATGTCCCAGGAGTGTCCCAGGTCGACAAATGTCCACCAAGCGCGCGCGTCGCACGGCCCAACGGGGCGGGTGCTGGCATACAGTGCGGTCGAGTGGAGGACAAAGAGATAACCCGGACGGGGCCGGGACGAGCGGAGAGGGAGGTGCCCATGGGCGCATTGCGCAAGGCCGGCTCCTGGCTCGGGCTCGGTTCGGGGGACGAGGACGACGACATGTACCGCACCGGCAGGGGCGCGTACGACACAGGCTCCTACGACGAGGACGACGACGTGGACGCCGGCTGGGTCTACGACGACGAGCCGGAGGACCGCTCCCGCCCATTGGAGGGCAGCGTAGTGCCGGCCTCGGAGATCTTCGCCGCCCGCGCGGCGGCGGCAGCCGAACTCACCAAACCGACCTCACGGATCTCGGTCGTACACCCGAAGAGCTACCACGAGGCCCGCGCAATAGGCGAGTACTTCCGCCAGGACATCCCGGTCATCATCGATCTGACCGCGATGGACGAGTCGGATGCCAAGCGCGTGGTCGACTTCGCCTCCGGTCTCACCTTCGGCCGCCGGGGCACGATAGAGCGTCTCGCCAAGCGGGTGTTCCTCCTGCTGCCCGGCGACGTCGCGCTGCTGACCGGGGATCCCGGCAGCAACAATCACGACGGGTTCTTCAACCAGGCATAGCCCGCGGGCACCGACCGGGATCACCCCCGGGACCACGGGAACAAGCTGGAAGCCAAAGGGTGTGGGGACGAACGAACGGTTCGTCCCCACACCCTTCGGCATGCACGAAGTCGGCATGCACGAGGTCGGAGCGTCGTCTCCCGGACCCGCGCGCCGCCCTGCGGGGCCGAGGGGTCACCTAAGGCGCAGGGCCAGGAAGAAGTCGACCTTGTCCTCCAGCCGCGACAGATCCCGTTGCGTCAGTTCCTCGATGCGCCCGATCCGGTAGCGGAGCGTGTTGACGTGTACGTGGAGCCGCGCCGCGCAGCGCGTCCACGACCCGTCGCAGTCGAGGAACGCCTCCAGCGTGGTGACCAGGTCCGCCTGATGCCGTGCGTCGTACGCGCTCAGCGGGCTCAGCAGGCGGTCCCGGAACCCGCGCCGCACCCCTTCCGGCGCCGCCGCCAACACCAGGACGTGCGAGGCCAGTTCGCCGTGCCCCACGACCTCGAACGAGCCCGGCCGCCCTTCCGCGATGCGCGCGGCGTGCCATGCCTCCTCGAGGGCTCCGCGCAGCGCGTCGGCCCGCGCCACCGGGGCGCTGACACCGAGGCTGAGGCGGATGCCGTCGCCCGCCGAGCCTTCCAACCCGGCCAGGCGCGCGCGCAGTTCGGCGGCCACGTCGTCCGACGAGCCGGGACCGTCCGCCGAGCCGGGGACCAGGGCCACCGCGCCGTAGCCGATCGCCGCCACCAACGCCTCGCTTGGCAGATCCGCCAAAGCCTCTTCGAGAAGCGTGCGGGCCATGCGCCCCGCGGTGTTCGCCCCGGACGAAGTGTGCACGGGTGCGGCGGCCGCCGCCTCCGATCCGGCCGTGCGCGGCGCGCGGGTGGGGGGTGGGCTCCCCGGTGCCGCGGACTGCGGATCATCCGGGGTGCCCGGCACGGTGACCGCCGCCGCGACGAGCTGCCAGGTCACCGGCGACGCGGCGGCCGGTTCGGCGACCCGCAGCCGGGCCGCGATCTCGCCGGGATCGGCTCCCGAGTTCAGCAGCGCGAGGACGTCCTCGGCGAGGCGGCGGCCGAGCCGCCGGTTGTCCTCGACGCGGTCGGCCTCGACCGCGACGAGCCGGGCCAGCTCGTCCAGCAGGCCGCGGCGCTGCTCGGGCCAGTCGGCGACGTCCTCCTCCACGACGAGCGACCATTCGCTCCACACGCCCTGCTCGGCGGCGAGCGAGCCGTCGTCGCGGTCGACCGGGAGCATCGAGAAGACCCGGCCCGCGGTGCGCTCGCGGTACGGGGGCCGCGCCCGCCGGGCCCGGGCCGCCAGGTGGGCGCGGGCCAGCACGGTCCGCAGCTCCGCGTCCAGCGGGTCCGCCCCCGCCGCGACCTGACGGCCGGTCAGCGACAGCACCCAGCAGCGGATGTCGATGTCGGCGGCGACCAGCCCGAGGATGCCGTCCAGGCCCGCGCCCCCGGTGGCCGCCTGCACGAGGCGGCGGTGCCGGTCGACGACGGCCGTCAGATCGCTCGCCCGTTCGGTGGACACGCGGCGCACCACAAATTCGGTGAGCCGGGCGAAGGACATCTCCTCGTCGACCATGAACAGCGGCAGCCGGTGCCGTGCGCACGCCTCGACCAGGTCGTTCGGGACGGGGCCGACCTCGGTGATCCCGGCGGCGAGGCCCGCGGCACCCGCGCCCACGAGGACGCGTACGAAGTTCTCGGAGTCCGCCGGGTCGGACCGCCACAACATCCCCGTGAGCACCAGCTCGCCCCCGGAGAGGTACCGGCTCGGGTCGTTGAGGTCGGTCGTCATCACCCCGCGTACGCCGCGATCGAGCTCGTCCTCGCCCGTGAGGAGCCGGATCCCCGGAACCCCCGCGTCGAGCAGTGCCCGCAGCCGCACGTCCTCGCCTCCCACCACTTCTTTCCCGACCATGATCTCCTACGTCCACGCGTCCGGGTCTGCGTGTCCTGTCATACCGGGGGCGGCCGTGGGTCAACGATTAGATGAACCTACGAGAACTTGCAGGCATCCGAGGCCGACGCTTCATGGTTTCCGTGGCTACTGCGATCGTGCCGGGGCTGTGTGTACTGGGTCACACCCCGCAGGTCCGAAGCAGCGCACGGCACCGCCCCTCCCGCGAACGAGCAGCACCCCCGGCACAACAGGAGGAGAACCCCGCTATGGAGTTCCTGCGCCCCGCGACATGGGACGAGGCACTCGCCGCGAAGGCCGAGTACCCGACCGCGGTACCCATCGCCGGCGGCACGGACGTCATGGTCGACCTGAACTTCGACCGACACCGTCCGGCGGCGCTGATCGACCTCAACCGCATCCCCGAGCTGCACACCTGGGAGATCGGTGCCGACGAGGTCGTCCACCTGGGTGCCTCGGTGCCGTACACGAGGATCATCGACCACCTGACCGACCGCCTGCCGGGCCTGTCGCTGGCCTCGCACACGGTCGGCTCGCCGCAGATCCGCAACCGCGGCAGTGTCGGCGGCAACCTGGGGGCGGCGTCGCCCGCCGGCGACGCGCACCCGCCGCTGCTCGCGTCGGGCTGCCAGGTGGAGGTCGCCTCCGCGGCGCGCGGGGCGCGCCTGATCCCGATCGACGAGTTCTACCTCGGCGTCAAGCGCAACGCGCTGCAGCCGGACGAGCTGATCCTCGCCGTGCGCATCCCGTCGGCGACCGCCCCGCAGCAGTTCGCCAAGATCGGCACGCGCAACGCGATGGTGATCGCGGTGTGCTCGTTCGGCATCGCGCTGCACCCGGAGGCCGGGACGGTACGCACCGGCATCGGCTCCGCCGCACCCACCCCCCGCCGGGCGGCCGCCGCCGAGGAGTTCATCGCCGCCGAGCTCGCCGACTCCGGCCGGTGGGCGTCGCGCGCCGAGCTGGCCGCGTCGACCGCCGAGCGGTTCGGCGAGCTGGTCGCCGAGGCCGCGTCGCCGATCGACGACGTACGCGGCTCGGCCGCGTATCGCCGGCACGCGCTGTCGGTGATGGCGCGCCGCACGCTGACCTGGACCTGGAACGACTACCGCGCAGCCGGGAGGGCAGCCGCATGAAGGTCACATTCACCGTGAACGGCCGCCAGGCCGAGGCCGAGGACGTCTGGGAGGGCGAGAGCCTGCTCTACGTGCTGCGCGAGCGCGTCGGCCTGCCCGGCTCGAAGAACGCCTGTGAGCAGGGCGAATGCGGCAGCTGTACGGTCTACCTCGACGGCGACCCGGTCTGCGCCTGCCTCGTCGCGGCCGGCCAGGTGCAGGGCCGCGAGGTCCGTACCGTCGAGGGCCTCGCCGACGGCGACACGCTCGACCCGGTCCAGCAGGCCTTCGTCGACGCGGGCGCCGTGCAGTGCGGCTTCTGCACGCCGGGTCTGCTCGTGCAGACCCACGATCTGCTGGAGCGGCGGGCGCGGCCGAGCGACGCGGAGATCCGCGAGGCGCTGTCCGGCAACCTGTGCCGCTGCACCGGCTACGAGAAGATCATGGACGCGGTCCGGCTCGCCGCCGCCCGCAAGGCGGAGGCGCCCGGAGCGTCCGCCGGAGCGGGGGCCTGACATGGCCGCCACCGCACGGGCCGTCCCGAGGAACCTGCAGGAGACCCACGCGCCCGGCACGGACGGCATCGGCGCGTCGACCCTGCGCCCGGACGGCGTCCTCAAGGTCAGGGGCGACTTCGCGTACTCGTCCGACCTGTGGCACGAGGACATGCTGTGGGGCATGGCGCTGCGCAGCCCGCACCCGCGGGCGCGGATCCGGTCCCTGGACATCTCGGCGGCCGTCGCCCAGCCGGGCGTGTACGCGGTGCTGACGCACGACGACATCCCCGGCTCGAAGTTCTACGGCCTGGAGGTCGTCGACCAGCCGGTGCTGGCGATCGACCAGGTGCGCTTCCACGGCGAGCCGGTCGCGCTGGTCGCGGCCGACCACCCGGAGACCGCGCGCCGGGCGCTCGCCAAGATCCGGGTCGAGTACGAGGTCCTGGCGCCGATCACCACCACGGCCCAGGCGCTCGACGTCGACGCCAACGGCTATGTGCACGCCCCTGACGAGTACAAGGCGCACGCGTCCGGCAACGTCGTGCACCGCCAGCGCATCGTCTCCGGCCTCGGCGTGACCGACGAGGTCCGGGCGGCGGCCGACGTGGTGGTCCGGCACGACTACGAAGTGGGCATGCAGGACCAGGCGTTCCTGGGTCCCGAGTCGGGGCTCGCGGTGCCGGCCGAGGACGGCGGTGTCGACCTCTACATCGCGACGCAGTGGCTGCACGTCGACCGGGACCAGATGTGCCCGGTGCTCGGGCTGCCGCCGGAGAAGGTGCGGCTGGCGCTCGCGGGCGTGGGCGGCGCGTTCGGCGGGCGCGAGGACATCTCGATGCAGGTGCACGCGTGCCTGCTGGCGCTGCACACCGGCAAGCCGGTCAAGATCGTGTACGCGCGCGAGGAGTCGTTCTTCGGGCACGTGCACCGCCACCCGGCGGTGCTGACGTACGAGCACGGCGCCACGCGCGACGGCAGGCTCGTGTACGTCGAAGCGTCCATCAGCCTGGACGGCGGCGCCTACGCCTCGTCCTCCCCCGCGGTGGTCGGCAACGCCTCGTCGCTCGGCATCGGCCCGTATGTGGTGCCGAACGTCGAGATGAACGCCGCCGCCTACTACACCAACAACCCGCCGTGCGGCGCTATGCGCGGCTTCGGCGCGGTGCAGGCGTGCTTCGCGTACGAGAGCCAGATGGACCGGCTGGCCGCCGAACTGGGCATGGACCCGGTGGAGCTGCGGCAGCTCAACGCGGTCGAGGAGGGCTCGGCGATGCCGACCGGGCAGATCATCGACTCGCCCGCGCCGGTCGCCGAACTGCTCCGGCGGGTCAAGGACATGCCGCTGCCGCCCACCCGGCCGTGGGAGTCGGACGGCGGCACCGACGTACGCGAGCTGCCCGGCGGGCTGTCGAACACCACGCACGGCGAGGGCGTCGTACGCGGTGTGGGCTACGCCGTCGGCATCAAGAACGTGGGCTTCTCGGAGGGCTTCGACGACTACTCGACGGCGCACGTGCGCCTGGAGGTCGTCGGCGGCGCCCCCGTCGCCTCGGTGCACACGGCCGCCGCCGAGGTGGGCCAGGGCGGCATCACGGTCCACGCCCAGATCGTGCGCACCGAACTGGGCGTCGAACAGGTGACGATCCATCCGGCGAACACCCGGGTCGGTTCGGCCGGCTCGACGTCCGCCTCGCGGCAGACGTACATGACCGGCGGCGCGGTGAAGCTGGCCGCCGAGGCGGTGCGTGCCTCGGTGCTCACGCTGGGCCGCGAGCGGTACGGCTGGTCGGCGGATCTGGTCGCGGGCCTCCGGCTGGAGGCCGGAAAAGTCGTCGTCGGGCGGGGCGAGGTGGTCGCCGACCTTGTCGACCTGCTCGGGGACGACGCGGTCGAGGCGACCCGCGAGCACCACCACCGGCCCACCCAGGCGTTCGACAGGGTGACCGGGCAGGGCTTCGGCCACGTCCAGTACACCTTCTGCGCACACCGCGCGGTCGTCGACGTGGACGTCGACCTCGGCCTGGTCAAGGTGGTGGAGTTGTCCGCCGCCCAGGACGTGGGCGTGATGCTCAACCCCTTGTCGGTGCTCGGCCAGATCCAGGGCGGCTCGACGCAGGGGCTGGGCCTCGCGGTCATGGAGGAGATCCTCGTCGAGGACGGCAAGGTCAGGAACCCGTCGTTCACGGACTACCTGATCCCCACCATCCTGGACACTCCGCCGATGCGGATCGACGTCCTCGAACTGGCCGACCCGCACGCGCCGTACGGCCTGCGCGGTGTCGGCGAGGCCCCCACGCTGTCCTCGACGCCGGCCGTCGTGTCGGCGATCCGGGCGGCGACGGGACTCGCGCTCAACCGTGTTCCGGTACGCCCGGAACACCTCACCGGGACCTGAGGCCGACCGCTTCCGCCCGTCACGCAACACCACGTGCACGACTACACGTGGCCGAAACGCGCCCCCGAACGCACACCCCCGCCTCGCGCGGGCATGCACCGGCTTTGGCATGCTCGCGCGGGGCCGGATTCCAGCACCACCCCAACAACACCTCAGACACTTGGGAGTGGTCCATGACGCAGATATCTGTGCACTCGGACTCAGAGCAGGGCCCCAGAGAACCCGGATCCACCGGAACCCAGCCGGCCCCTCCGGCCGGGAACGGTTCGTTCCTGGACACATATTTCAAAATCAGTGCGCGTGGCAGCACCGTCGGCCGGGAGTTCCGCGGCGGTGTGACCACGTTCATGGCCATGGCGTACATCCTGCTGCTCAACCCGATCATGTTGAGCGGCGCGGACGTCCTGGACAACAAGCTCAACCCGGGCCAGGTCACCGCGGTGACCGCACTGGCCGCGCTGATCACCACGGTGCTGATGGGCGTCATCGGCAACGCGCCGCTGGCACTCGCGGCGGGCCTCAGCGTCTCCGGCGTCCTCGGCACGGCCGTCATCGCCGAGATGACCTGGCCGCAGGCGATGGGCCTGTGCGTCATCTACGGCGTGATCATCATGATCATGGTCTTCTCGGGGCTCCGAGAGACGATCATGAACGCCATCCCGATGTCGGTGAAACACGCCATCACCATCGGCATCGGCCTGTTCGTCGCGATGATCGGCATGGTGAACGCGGGCTTCGTGCAGGAGAACGCGGCACCGGGCGGCGGCCCCGTCGTGCTGGGTCCGTCGGGCGAGCTCAAGGGCTGGCCGGTCGTGGTCTTCGCGGTCACGCTGCTGTCGATCTTCATGCTGATGGCCCGCAAGGTGCGCGGGGCGATCCTGATCGGCCTGGTGATCGGCACCGTCGTGGCGATGGTCGTCAACGCGGTCGTGGACGTACCGGCGAAGGCGTGGGGCCTGGGCGTACCGGAGTTCCCGGACAACGTCGTCGAGACACCCGACTTCTCGCTGATCGGCGACGTCAGCGTGTTCGGCGGCTTCGGCGAGGCCGGGGCCATCACCGCCTCCGTACTGGTGTTCACGCTCGTCTTCGCGGGCTTCTTCGACGCGATGGCCACGATCATCGGGATCGGGTCGGAAGCCAACCTGGTGGACGAGAAGGGCCGCATGCCGGGCCTCAACAAGGCCCTGGCTGTGGACGGCGCCGGCGGCGTCATCGGCGGTGTGACGGGTTCGTCGGGCCAGACGGTGTTCGTCGAGTCAGCGACGGGCGTCGGCGACGGCGCGCGGACCGGTCTGTCCAGCGTCGTGGTCGGCGGGCTGTTCGGCCTGATGCTGTTCTTCACGCCGATCGCGGGCATGGTGCCCAGCCAGGTCGCGGCCGCGGCGCTCGTGGTCATCGGGTCGATGATGATCACGCAGGTGCGGCACATCGACTGGGAGGACCTGTCGTCGTCCGTCCCGGCCTTCCTGACGATCGTGATCATGCCGTTCACGTACTCGATCACGGCCGGCGTGGCGGCGGGCGTGATCTCGTACACGCTGATCAAGACCGCGCAGGGCAAGTGGAAGGATCCTGGAGTACTGATGTGGATCCTCAGCGTCGCCTTCGTGGCGTGGTTCGCGCTGCACCCGATCAAGGAATGGCTGGGGGTCAGCTGACGGGCCGCGCCGCTCGGGCGGCCGAGCCACGGACCGGGCGGTTGATCCGCCGCGCGATCCGAGTAACCGTAGGGAGATGACGATGTTCGACATCGTGCCCGAGCTCACCGCTTGGCGCGCCCAGGGGACGCGCTTCGCGCTGGCCACGGTCGTCGACGTCGCCGGCAGCGCGCCCCGGCTCCCCGGGGCGGCGCTAGCCGTGAGTGCGGACGGCGAGGCCGTCGGCAGCATCTCCGGCGGATGTGTGGAAGGCGCGGTGTACGCGCTGTGCAGCGAAGCGCTGGAGTCCGGGACACCCGTGCTCCAGCGCTTCGGGTACAGCGACGAGGACGCCTTCGCGGTGGGCCTGACCTGCGGCGGCATCATCGACGTGTTCGTGCACCCGGAGCCGGACGTGGACGCGGCCATCGCGGCTTTGACGGCCCGTACGCCGGTGGCGGTGGCGCGGGTTGTGGCGGGGCCGGCGCATCGGCTGGGCGCGACGCTGGTGCACCACGGCGGTGCGGCACCGTCGACGGGCTCGCTCGGCGGTACGCCCGCCTTCGAGGCGGCGGTACGGGCCGAGGTCGCCGCGATGCTGGATTCCGGACGGGGCGGGATGCTGACGTACGGGCCGGACGGGCGCCTGTGCGCGGCCGGGCCGGACACCGCGACGGTGTTCGTGGAGGCGTACACGCCGCCCCCGCGCATGATTGTCTTCGGTGCGATCGACTTCGCCGCGGCGGTGGTGAAGGTCGGCAAGTTCCTCGGTTATGAGGTCGTCGTGTGCGACGCCCGCGAGGTCTTCGCGACGCGGCGCCGGTTCCCGGACGCGGACGAGGTCGTGGTCGACTGGCCGCACCGGTACTTGGACTCGATCGAGGTCGACGGCCGGACCGTGTTGTGTGTGCTCACGCACGACGCGAAGTTCGATATCCCGTTGCTGGAACGGGCGTTGCGCCTGCCGGTGGCGTACGTGGGGGCGATGGGCTCGCGGCGTACGCATGAGACCCGCTTGGAGAAGCTGCGCGCGCTGGGCCTGACCGAGGCGGAGTTGTCCCGTCTCCGCTCCCCCATCGGCCTGGATCTGGGAGCGCGCACGCCCGAGGAGACGGCGATTGCTGTCGCGGCGGAGATCATCGCCCACCGCCGCGGCGGATCAGGGGCACCTCTGTCGGTGACGGAGGGCCCCATTCATCACGACGGCAAGGGCTCGATCCAGTCGGTGATCAGGACGTCCCCAGACCACCACGCGGCGTAATGCTCCGCGGTTCGGCGGTGTGGGCTACCGGAGCTGCCCGGTGAACCCGGCCCACGCCTGCTCGGGGATCATGAGGTGGCCGCGGGCGGTGTCCTTCGAGTCACGGACTGGGACCTGGGCGTCGGCAACATCCGCGACCTCAACGCACTCACCACCGCTCGCCCCGCTGTACGACGACTTGCGCCAGACGTGCACTACACCGACACAGTTTGCACCGCTGCCGGAGGACTTGCTCCACACGACTGGAGGTTGCGGGTTATCCGTCACTCGAAGTCCTCCGCCAGACGCTCGATCATGGTCAGCGAATCACAGGGCGACATCGCCGCTGCCCTCACATGATCGTAGGCCTGTTGCGCCGCCGCGACCACAATCGGATCATCCAGCAGATTGCCCGTCAGAACCCCTTCAACATAGGCAACTGATGGAGCGTCAGCAAACGACATGAGGTAGATCGAGCCCTCCATCAGCGCATGGGCCCCCGCCGCGACGGGAAGCACCTGCGCGATGATCCGTCGTTCTCTCGCGAGAGTGGCAATGTGCCGAAGCTGCTGCCGCATCACCTCCGGCCCACCTACCGGCAGCCTCAACGCCGACTCATGCAGAACCACCCACAACTCCGGACGTGTTGCGGCCTCCAACAATCGCGTTCGGTCCATCCTCGCCCGGAGACGGCCATCGATATCCGTCTTCGAGGCCCATGGCAGACCCGCCTCGAAGACGGCCAAGGCATACTTCTCGGTCTGGACCAGCCCGGTGATCAGCGTCGGCGCGAAGGCACTGATCGTCGCTGCCAGGCACTCAAGTTCCGCAGCATCCGCGAAGTGGTCCGCATGGCGCGACTTGTTCGCCAACACGCACAGGCGTCTCAGCAAGCCGTCCGTGCCGAAGACCGCGTCCAGTCGGACCGACATGTCCAACTGGGGCTTGCGTACCGCCGATTCGATCTGGCCGATATATGCGCCTGAGCAGATGACCATCTCGCCCAGCTTCTCCTGCGACAGACCCGCCGCCTCGCGCAGTCTGCGCAACTCCGAGCCATAGAAAGCCCGGGGTGAGCGCATCGGGTCGACGTCTTTCGGGTGGGCCATCCGGTCCCCTCCGCCTACAGAACAACTGTTGGGATTCAGCCACTCCCCACGCTAACTCCAGACCGCGACGCTTGGCGTACTAAAAGTGACATCCACCGAGAGGCGTCCGGTTCATGAGCAAGCCCATCACGCGAAGCTACGTACTCCCCGACGCGCCCGGGTCCGCCAAGCTCGCGCGAGATCACGTACGGGCTCTGCTGTTCGCGCAGCGATTGCCGCACCTGACCGACGACGCCGCGCTGCTCGCCTCCGAGTTGACCACCAACGCGGTCCTGCACGCGTCCGGCCGACCTGAACTGCGGCTGCGGCTCGACGAGTCCACGCTGCGAATCGAAGTGGTAGACAGCGGCCAGGGCGTACCCGGTACACCTCCGCCCAGCCTCGACCGCACCTTCGGTCGAGGACTGTGGATCGTCGAACGCCTCTCCACCCGCTGGGGATTCACCCGCGGCACCGAATCAAAGTCCGTGTGGTGCGACCTGCGTACCAGATCCGACCTTCCCCTGTGAGTACGCGGCTGAACCGCGACACCCCCGCGGCTCAGACCCCACCGGGGCGCCAGGAGCCGGGTCCGCCGATTAGGCATCAGGGCCTGGCCGCGCTGACACGTGTCTCAATTCCCTTGCAGCACATGAGACTTCGAACCAACCAACCGTTATACCTTGTCCCCATTCTGACTGTGTGTCAGCCTGCTGGCCGCACCACACAGCGTCTCCTGAGTACCACCTGCCCCACGCAACAGCGCACGGCGGTGCTCAGGCCATGGGCACCGAGTCTGTCCATGCGAGAGGACGCAGATGCGAATACGCAGACGTACCAGAACCGCGTTCGTGGCGACCGGCATTGCCGCCCTGCTGAGCCTTCCCACACAACCCGCGGGCGCCGAGGACTCGTCCTCGGCGCCCGCGGTGTCCGTGGACGTCCGGGAACTGGGCGCCCAATCCGAGGCGTTGCCCAACGAGCAGCCGCGTGTGACCCCTGACGCGACCGTCACGCTGATCACCGGCGACAAGGTGACCGTGCGCATGGAGGACGGCAAGCCGTCCGTCAGCGTGCGGCCCGCCGAAGGCCGCGACGGCATCCCCATGCACATTGCCAACGACGACTCCGGTATCGCGGTCGTGCCGCACGACGCGGTGCCCGCGATCCAGACCGGGAAGGTCGACGCGCGCCTGTTCAACGTCACGCAGCTGGTCGAGTGGGGTTACGACGACGCGCGGTCGTCGTCGATACCGCTGATCGGCAAGCGGCCCGCGGGGGTTGACGCCAAGACGGCTCCGCCGAAGGGCGTGCAAAAACTACGTACGTTCAGCGACCCCGGCAACTCCGGCTTCGAGAGCCTGAAGGCCGACAAGGCCGCCGTCGACGATCTCTGGAACGAGCTGGTCGGCAAGGTTCCACACGGCCGAACAACTGACCGCAGCAAGCCGCTTGGCGGCGAGAAGGTCGACAAGATCTGGATCGACGCGAAGTCCAAGGTGTCACTGGACGCGAGCCGGTCCCAGGTGAACGTCGGCCCCGCCTGGCAGCAGGGCTATAACGGCAACGGCGTGACGGTGGCCGTGCTCGACTCCGGATACGACGCCACGCACCCTGACCTGCAAGGGGTGGTGACGGCCGCGCAGGACTTCACGTCGTCCGCGAGCGGTACCGACGACGAGCTCGGGCACGGCACGCATGTCGCGTCGATCATCGCCGGGACCGGAGCCGCGTCCAACGGCAGGTACAAGGGCGTCGCGCCGGGCGCAGAGCTTGCCGTCGCCAAGGTCTGCGACGACGCCGGGGACTGCCCGGACTCGGCGGTCATGGCCGGCATCCAGTGGGCCGCGGGACTGAACATCAAGGTCATGAACCTGAGTCTGGGACGTCCCGCCGCACCCGGCTCCGACCCGCTCGTCGACATGGTCAACACGCAATCGATGTGGGGCGGCCGGATCATGGTCGTGGCGGCCGGCAACTCCGGTTCCGGTTCGCGAACGGTCGAGGCCCCCGGCACCGCCGCGGCGGCGCTGACGGTCGGCGCCATCTGGTCCGGCGACCGGGTCGCGGGCTTCTCCAGCCGTGGACCGTCGATCGACAACAACGTCAAGCCGGACATCGTCGCGCCCGGTGCCGGTGTGGTCGCTGCCCGCGCTGCGGGCAGCACGATCGGCTACCCCGTGGACGCGAACTACGTCGGACTGGACGGAACTTCGATGGCCGCCCCGATGGCAGCCGGAGCCGCGGCCATCCTCGCCCAGCAGCATCCGACCTGGTACGGCTGGCACATCAAGGGCGCGCTGACGGAGTCCGCACGCAAACTGCCGGGCGCCAACGCGTTCCAGCAGGGTGCCGGCCTGCTCGACATCGGCGCGGCGGCCACGCGCAAGGTCGTGCCCTATCACGTGAACCCGATCCCGCTGCCGTTGCCGCACACCGCGGGGCAGAACGCTTCATCGTTGGCGTACTTCATGAACGACCTGCCGCAGGCCGTCACGCTCACCTTCACCGTCGAGGCGTTCACCGAACTCGGCGCGCCGACATCCGCAGGACTCGCCACCGTTCCCGCGGCTCCGACGACCATAGCCGCGGGGCAGTTGGGGAGTGTCTCGGTGACGGCGAACGCGGGCGCCGCGCCGCCCGGCGCATACTACGCGCGGGTGACGGCGCGGGACACGAACGGGGTCGTGGTCGCATCGGTGTACGTCGCGATCGACATCGAGGCCGCCAAGCCCACGCTGACGGTCAGCGCACTGGACCGCAGCGGCGCGCCCGCCAACGGCGTGCTGCAGGTCTACAGCCACGACCGCGGCGAGGCACAACTGTTCCCCGTCGCAAACGGCGCGCTGAGCTGCTCCGGGGTTCCCTGCACGGTCCCCGCCGGCCAGTACTCCATGCTGGCGCTTCTCGACGAGCCGCAGGCCGGCGGGTCGGGGATCGCCGGATACAACGTGGCGTTCCGAAAATTGAACGTCGCCTCGAACACGGCGCTCACCTTCGACGCCCGGCAAATGGTGCCCACCGGTGGCTCCGTGGACACCGCGGGAGCCGTGCGGACCAGCACGAGGCTGTCCGCTCTCACGGGCAGTGGCCAGATCCCGAGCCTCACCTTGGTCATCAACAGGGGCGGCGGCGCGGTCCCGGCGATCGACAACCTCCGTGTGCTGCCCGTCAGCACGCCCGGCATGACCTACCTGAACCTCTCGACCTGGTCGAACAACACTGGCAGCAGCCCCTACCGCTACGAGGTTCTGGAGGCCCGCGAGAACGGCGTCCCGACGAACCCCGGACTGGCTGCGACCAAGGCGACCATGGCGCACCTCGAAACCGTCTACAAGGCGCAGGGCGTGGCCGCGAATGGCGCGGTGGCATACGGCGTGCGGTACAAGGGGATTGAGGTGGGCAGCGGGTTCTACGAGAACATCCCGGTGCCCCACCGCGTCGACGAGTATCTGACGTCCAACGCAGACACGACGTGGAAGGGGTACTACGACACGCATGCGCCGGGTGCCTACACGCACAGCATGCACGACAAGACGTACTCGACCTACTCGGTCGGGACGGTGAGCATGATCCGCGGTTCCGCCGTCATCGGACCGACACTTCCGACCACTGTCGGGACCCGCCAGGGTGACGTCATCAGCTTCGGGCACACCAACTTGCCGTCACTTCTGGGCGACGGGTGGACCGGGGGCCTCGGCATGGCCATCCCGGACCCGGGCGCGGAGGCGACGCTCAGCAGCGGCGGCCAGGTGCTCGGATCCGTGCACCCGTACGCCGGCATGTTCAATATGGCCCTGGAAGTGCCGGTCTCGTCCTCGGCCGCGACGTACACACTCTCCGCGTCGATGTCCCGGACAGTGCCATATGCCGCACTGTCGACCCGAGTTCGCGCGGACTGGACCTTCAGTTCCGCGCACACCGACCCGGCAACAGGCACTCCGCTGCCGCTGTTCGGGGCCAGGCCCATCTGCGGTCTGCAGAACATGAACGACTACAACCAGGTCACCGCGAACACGAACTTGCTGTGCTGGCTGGCGTTCGAGTATCAGCCCGGCGTGGGACCGACCTACGCATCGGTTTCGTCCGGGACCGTGCAGTACTCCACCAACGACGGGCAGACCTGGACCAACCTGCCCGCCATCTCGGCCCCCAGCGGCGTCACCGGCATCACCATTCCCAACCCGACGCCCGGATTCGTGTCGCTGCGCATCTCCGGCACCGACACCTCCGGCAACTCGGTCACCTCCACGGTGATCCGCGCGTACCAGGTCATCTGACCCGGACATGACGGCGCCGGGTGCGTGGAGAAGTTCTCCGGGCACCCGGCGCCGATCTCGTCAGATGAGGGTCAGGGTGAGCGTTCCGGAGTACGCGCCTGCGGCGGCGAACTGCGGTGTGGTGAGGGTGATTTGGGCGTCAGCGGTGAACTTTCCTCCGGTGGTCCCGCCGCCCGCGGCCACACTGCACAGCACGGCAGCGGCCGAACCCAGCGGACCGGCCGTACCGTTGGCGACCTCGTCCAGACTTCCCGGGGTCGCCGCGCACGACGGCGTCCAGGCGAGGTTCCCCGCCGGGATCTTGTCCGTGCCGTTCGCCGCCACCAGATCGGTCATCGCGCCGGTCAGCGACCAACCCAGGTTGCCGCCACGGGCGTCCGTGACCGTCACCTGGTTGAGGCTCGCGGTCAGCGTCTGCGCCTCGCCGTTCAGCGTCGCCGACCCGAAGTCGATCCCGGTCCCGGCCTGCGACATCGACAACGTCCCAGGAGCCAGCGTCACCGTGGGCGCCTGCGTGCCCTGCGCGGTGGCGATGTGGAAAGGCAGGATCGCCGCGGTGGAGTCGTCGGTCCCGGCCCGTACCCGGATGAACGACGTCCACGGGTCGGTGACGGTGAACTCCGTGGGAGGGACGGTGCCGTCCGGCAGGCTCGTCAGGTTGACGAAGCCCTCGAGGTCGAACTGGTCGGCGTCCAGCGCGCTGATGTTGATGTTGCCGTTCGGCGGCAGGTTCTCGGCGGTGACGGTGACCACCGTGCCGAGCGGTCCGCTCGATGTGCTCAGGAACGCCCTCGGCGGACCGTCGGGCACGAAGTTCTTGAGCGTGACCGTCGCCTTGCCGGCGCCGGTGCCGTCGGTGACCTGGACGACGTGCGGCCCTTCGGAAGCGGAGGGCGAAACCGTGGCCGTGCCTGTCAACTTGCCCGCGCTGTCGACCACCAACGTATGGGTGGTGAATCCGCTGGTCTGGCACGCATTTCCGGCCGCGTCGCACAAGGTCAGATGCGGCGTCGCGTTCGGCGTGTAGTCGGCGCCCGACAGGTCGATGGTCGCGCCCGGACGTACCTCGCCCGAGGGGGCGGTGAGCGACGGGCCACTCGACTGCCCATCCTGCACGGTCAACGTGGCCACGGTCCCGGGCGCGGCGCCCAGGGGCTCGCACCGTGTCTCGGCATCGATCCCAAAGGCCTCGATGAACGTGAACGTACGGTGGTTCTTCGGCGCGAGGTCGACCGTGCCGGCCGCGTTCAGGGTGAACGTTCCGGTCATGTCGCTGAGGATCAGGTCGGTACCGACCGGCGCCTCGGGGTTCAGCCGCGGGCCTTCGACCGTGACGGTCCCGGTCTGTGCTCCCGTCAGTTCGAGGTTTCCGACGGGCTTCGTGGAGTCCTTCGGAATGGAGGGCAGGCCGGCGTTGGGGACCTTGCTGTACGACTTCCACTTCCAGCTCACGGTGACGAGGTCACCGACGGTGTAGACGTCCTTGACCGGCGAGACCGTGACGTCGACCTTGGTCTCCGACGGCGGGATGTCCAGCCCGGTGGCTATCTGGTTCACGCACTTCGATGTCCAGGTCGTCTCCTGCGCGTTCGCGGCAGGCGCGGTGAACACGATCGCCCCCGCGAGGGCGAGCACCCCCGTCGCCACGACCGCCGCGGCTCTTCGGGGAATCAGTTGTCTCGCCACAGTTCTCCTCCATCGCACGAGGCCGAAACCATGGGGCCTCAGATCAGGGTCAGGGTCAGGGTCAGGGTCAGGGTGAGCGTTCCGGAGTACGCGCCTGCGGCGGGATGACGAGCCTCAGCACCGCGTTGGGGGCGCCCCCGCCGGTGGCCTCGGCGTCCGCCGACTGGCTGCACCGGTCGACGGGGCCGCCGATGCGCCCGGCGTGCGGCCGGCCAAGGTGCCGAGGCCCCCTGGCTCGCGGCGCACGAAGGGGGCAACGAGATGGTCCTGGTGAACTGACGCCCCCCGCCGATGCCCCCACCACGAGCGAACTTCGCCACCGGCCGAACGCCATCAAGGTGTTGTCGGCAAATGGTGTTCCGGGAATTGGCACGGAATGTGCTCGGTCGACGAGGGGAAGTCAATAGCGGTTGACTTCCCTGTTCGGTCGACACGTGCCAACGGGACGGCCCTGCATCCCTTTCACGGAAATCCGTTACTGCACCCTGCAGTTCGTGATCAGCCGGTGTCCGTGAGTGCATGCTCCGGCTCGGCCGCCGGACCAAGGCGGATCGGCTCGGTCCCACTACGGCGTCGCCGCAACCCGGCGCCGGCGTTGCGGTCCATGCCACAAATGCCGTGCGGCACACCCGAGTTCCCGGGTGTGCCGCACAACCGCGCAGTAAGCGGATTCAGCGATCGGTCACGGGGTGTACGTGAACGGCGCCGATGCCTTGATGCTGGAGTTGAAGGTCTCCTCCGCGACGATCCGGACGGTGGTCGGGTCGTTCAGGTACATCCAGGTGATCCAGTTGCCGGCGCCGTCGGCGGCGGCGTAGTTGTAGTCACCGGTCTTCTGGCCGGCCGCGTTCACGCCGTACAGCTTGATCCACGCCCAGTCGGCGAAGTCGTCACCGGTGATCCAGGTCTTCGTGCCCAGCGGGCCGGAGCTCGGGGACAGCGAGATCGAGTGCTTCTGCACGGTCAGCGGAGTGGTGGCCGAGATACCGCCCGCGGTGACCTTCACGGTGTAGTTCGCGGGGGTCACGCTTCCGGCGACCTTGACCGAGCCGCTCAGCGCGCCGGCCGCGGAGACCGTCAGCGTCGAGTTGGTGAGCGAGGCCGCGTTGCAGTTGTTGCCGGCGGTGTCACACAGTGCGGCGGTCGGCGAGGCGCTGCCCGGCCAGTTCGAACCCGACAGCGTCACGACGCCGTTGCGGTACGAGACCGCCGGCGAAGCGGCGACGGTCGGCGGTGCGGTCGCGACGGTGAAGGGCACGAACGTCCGGTTGGCAGGGTTGGCGCCCTCGCGAACGCGGATGCTGGCGGTCGTCGGCGCGGAGATCGTGTACTGCCCGGTGAACGTTCCGTCCGGCGTCGTGAACGCGTTCACGCTGCCACTCACCGCACCGTTCGCCCCATCGACCGCGGTGAGGCTCACGTTCGAGTTGGGCTCCCAACCGCTGCCGTTGACGGTGACGACGGTCCCGACCGGGCCCGAGGTCGGGTTCACCGTGCCATTCCGGACGCCGGGCACCGGCACGAACGCCTGCACGGTGATCGGGCTGGACGCCTGCTTGGTCCCGGCGGTCACCGTGACGTTGTAGTTCCCGTTCGGAATGCCGGAGATCGCCAGGGTTCCGGTGCCCGAGAGCGCGCCTTGCGCGGACACGGCCAGCGTGCTGTTGGTGATCGGGTTGACGACACAGGCGCCGCCGCCGACCGGGCATACGTCGACGGTCGGGGTCTGGCCGGTCGGCCAGCCCAGCCCGGCGAAGTTGAGCGTGTATCCGGGGCGCACCGTGCCGGTCGGCGAGCTCAGCGTCGGCTGCGCGGAGCCCGGGCCCTGGACGTTCACGGTGCCGATGCTGGTGGCTCCGGACACCACGTCACACGGGGTCTGGTAGGTCCCGCCGAACACCACGGTCTGGGTGTTGGTCCGCACAGGGGTGAAGGAGACCAGCCCCGACGCGGTGCTCGGAACCACGAAGTCGCCCGCGTAGGTGGGGATCGGGACCGGCTGTCCGGCCGTGGTGTTGATCGGGATGGTCGGCCCGGTCACCGTCACTGTGCCGGTTGCACCCCCACTCATCGCCAGTTGGATCGAGGGGGTGGTGGGAATGTTGCTCAGGGTCTGCGTGCTGTTGACCGGGCTGAGCCCCAGCGTGACCACCGCGTGCACCAGCGAACCCGGCGCGGCGTTGGCCGGGGTCAGGGTCACGTCCATGGTCTGCGGGCCGGTGCCCTCGCCCTGCCCCACGGGCAGGACGCAGTGCACCGTCGGTGTCGTCACACCGGCCGTGGCGGTTGGCGCCAGGGCGGTGAGCCCGGCCCCGGCGAGCACCAGGCCGGCACTCGCGAACACGGCGCCGGTGCGCCGCGTCAGGACACTTGAGAAACGAGACACGGGTCTCCTCAACTCCTCGCATGCGAAACGAACAGGGGACGATCGGCCGAGTGGCCGCGGACTCGCCGATGCCGGGCCCGACTACCCTCGGATTTCTTCGCGGTGAACATGGCGAGCCCCCGGCGCATCGCGTTCCTCGATTCCAGGATCTGGAGTCGTACGGTGCACCGGGGGCCCGGCAACTCAGCCCCCTGAAGGGGGTTTGCGCCCTAAGGCGTCAGATGAGGGTCAGCGTGAGCGTCCCCGTGTAGGTCCCAGCAGCAGCGAACTGCGGGGTGGTGAGGGTCACTTGAGCGTCAGCGGTGAACTTTCCACCGGTCGTCGTGGTACCCGGAGCCTGGCTGCACAGCGCAGCCGGGCTCGAACCCAAAGCGCCGGGCGAACCGTTCGCGACCTCGCTCAGGCTGCCCGGTGTCGCGGCGCACGACGGCGTCCACGCCACATTGCCCGCCGGGATCTTGTCCGTGCCGTTCGCCGCGACCAGGTCGGTCATGGTACCCGTGAGGGACCAGCCCAACTTGCCGCCGCGAGCGTCCAGGATGGTCACCTGGTTCAGGTTCGCCTGGAGGGTCTGGGCCTCACCGTTCAGCGTCGCCGAGCCGAAGTCGATCCCGTCACCGGCCTGCGACATCGACAGCGGACCCGACGCCAGCGTCACCGTCGGGTACTGCTCCCCCGTTGGGACGGTACGCACCGTGAACGGCACGAAGACCCGCAGTGAGGTGTCGGCACCGTCGCGGAGCCGGAACTGGGCGGTGTCCGCACTGGTGATCGTCACCTGAGTGGAGAATTTGCCCGTCGCGTCGGTGAAGGCGTTCGCCGACGAGGCGACTCCGCTGCCAGCGGCGTTCATCGGCGTGATGCTGACGTTGCTGTTGGGTGTCCAGCCGGTGCCGCTGACCGTCACCACATCACCGACGCCGGCAGCGGCCGGGTTGACGGCCCCGTCCCGGGGAGTCGGCGAGACGTACGGGGTGATGGCCAGCGGGGACAGAGCCGCCTTGGTCCCGTCGGAGACCCTGACGGCGTAGGCGCCGTCAGGTATGCCAGAAGGTGCCAAAGTGGCCTTGCCGGTCAGCTTGCCCTGCCCGTCGATCGCGAGCGTGTTCGCGGTGAACGAACTCGCCGAGCAGTTCGATCCGTCCGGCGCGCAAAGCGAGAGTTGCGGCACGGCACTCGGCGCGAAGTTGCTGCCGGTCAGGTCGATTTCGAAGCCGCGGTGCGACTCCGCCGGCCCGTTCAGCACCGGATCGGCCGTCTGCGCGCCTTCGACCGTCAGCGTCGCGACGTCGCCGGGAACCTGTCCAGCCACCGGCTGGCAAGTCGTCACCGACTGGATGCCGAACACCGTCGACACGGTCTTGTAGCCCTTGGGTGCCAGGGTCAACGTGCCCGGCGCGGTGAGGGTGAAGGTCCCGGTCATGTCGGGGACCTTCAGCTCTTCACCGGCATTCGCCGGGGGGTGTTCCTGGGGCCCGGTAACCTGGACGACCTCAGTCTGCGCACCGGTGACCCCGACATCGCCGAACGGCTTCGTCGAGTTCTCCGGCAGCGTCGGGATCGGGCTGGACAGCGGAACCTTGGGGAAGGCGACCCACTTCCAGTTGACGGTCACCACGTCGCCGACCGTGTACTTGTCCTTCACCGGCGACACGGTGACGTCGTACTCGCTCGGGACTTCGCCCACCGGACCGACGAAGTCGTTGACGCACAGGGACGTGTACTTCACCACGGTGGCGTTGGCGGCCGGTGAGACGGCCACCAAGACCCCCGTTACGGCCAGGACGCCCGTGGCCACGGCGGCGGTGAGCCTTCGGGGCTTCATTCTTCGCAACACCAGGATTGTGCTCCTTCGTGAGCGCCTGGCGCCGGGGGCGCCAGGGAGGTCGACCGCGGCCCATTGCCCAAAATCAAGATCCCCAGCCGGCGAACCGATTAGTAGGCGGCGTGCGGAGGTCCAATGGTTCTCGCGGAACCTGCCCGGAAAATCAATCGAAGTCAATAGGAGAATCGTGGTCGACCCACTCGACACGTGTCACCGGCAAACGTGAGGTCGACACCCTTGAAACACGCCCGACGGCAACCGAGCATGAGATCGCAAAACCCGTCGATAAACACGGCGAAGAATATTGACGACAAACAGATCAAGCGCTTGAATGCCTAGTGGGCCGCCTAGGCTCCGCACGGCCCGCACCCGTCACCCCCGGCACGGAACGGCCGTTCTGCACCCCCGAGGACACCGCGTTCCCTGCCTCCAAGAAGAGGAAGGCACACCCTTGTCCAAGATCAAGAGTCTCGCCGTCGCCGCCGCCACGGCCGGCTTCACTTCGGCCGCGGTCATGTTCGCCGCGCCGGCCATGGCCGCCGAGGCGAACGCCACCTACAGCTGCGGCGCCTACGGCACGATCAGCGCGAACTTCGAGCGCATCGGTGCCACCGGCCTTGAGATCAACGCGACGATCCCGGGCGGCTTCACCGCACCGTCGCCTGGCAGCACGAGCATCACGAGCAAGCTGAACGGCACGACCGGTCCTTCTGCCAGCCTCTCGCCCGGTACCTACGGCAGCATTCTGCTGTCGGGCACCTTCGGCACCTTGAGCTCGGCACCCTCGACCATCCAGCTGACCGCCAGCAACAGCGCCGGAACGACCATCATCAACTGCACCCTCTCCTCCGGTGGCAGCGGCTGGCCGATCTGACACACCCTGGCCACTGATGCAGGCGCATCGTCCGCGCCGGCCTCGAGTGCTCGCGGTTCCGCTCCTCGTACTCCTAATACGAGGAGTGCCGCGAGCACTCTCGGCCCGGACGCGCCGCACTCGCACTGCGGGTTGCGGCGAGCACACGGAGCGCAAGCGTAACAACTGCGTGAGTCGGGCGGGTTAACCCGTCGCGGCACGCGTGGCAGTGCCCCGCCGAGCCTCGGCGGGGCACTGCCGCGTTCCGGCAGGAGCCACCCCCGACCGATCCTCCGCACTCGTTCCCACGTGCGCTCCCGGACGGTTTCGCGCGGTCCGCGATCTTCGGTATTTGTCGATTCTGAACGAATCCGACCGGTGACACGTGCCGATTCTCCGAACGCCAGGCGCTCCGCGCCGGCTCGAAAGAATCTTGGACATCAGTTGTTGACATGCGACGAAGACATCGGTTAAATAGGCTGTTGCAAGTTTTGCATTGATGATTTTTCCGCAGCATATCGGCGACGCAGGGATAAAATTCGCCGCGCCCGGTCCACGGGTACGGGATTCGCTCGCAGAGGAATTCTGCGCGCCGCGCCGTGGCAGATGATATTTCCCTCCTGCAACCCGGAGGAATCATCGCCCGTGCCGCGCGAGCGTGCGTCGCGCGGTCGGCCGACGAATTCGGCGTCCGCGTCAAAAACACCTACACGTGTCATCACGCTGGGCGCAGCGTCGACAACGTTTCGACGTACCAAGATCCGCTCCCCGTCTCATCGGGAGTCGGACGAAGCCTCCGCCGGAGAATCGGAGGATGCGCCGAGGGGCACTTCGAGAAGTGCCTGCACTCGACGTGAGAACTCGTGGGTCAGGTCGCCGTCGAGACCCCCCAGGGGGGCGACAAGTCGGTCCAGGAGTTCATGGACGACGCTGATTGCCGCCTGGGTCTTCTCGCGGCCCCGCTCCGTGAGTCCCAGCCGGATGGCCCGGGTGTCCATGGGGTCGCGGGTGCGTTCGATGAGGCCGTCGGACTCGAGGGTGCGGGCGAGTTTGGAGACGTACAGGGCCTCCAGGCCGGCGTGATCGGCGAGTTCGCGCTGCGTGGGGCTCGCGCCGGACCGGGTCATGCCGAACAGCGAGGCGAGCAGCGCGTATTGCGCGTGCGTGAGGCCGAGGGGCGCAAGGGCGCGGTCGACGGCGACGCGCCACTTCATGGAGAGCCGCCAGACCAGGAAGCCGGGGGTGGGTCCTAGGGGCTCGTCCGCCAGCTTGTCATCCGTCATGCAGATACTATACATGGCTACTAAATTGCGTGCCGGGGACACCCCTGAAAAGGGCGCCCATCACGGTGCGGGCGGCACTCTCCGCGAATGCCGCCCGCGTGCCGCGGTCACAGCGCCAAGTCGTGGCCCGTCGTGCTGTCGACGTGGTCGGGGATGTCGCCCTCGTGGCGGTTGCCCGTCGTGGCGGTGCCGGAGGGCTCGAACATCAGGATCGACCCGCCGGGCGAAGTCGGCTTGTGCTCCGTGCCCTTGGGGACGACGAACGTGTCCCCCTTGGTCAGCACGACGGTCCGCTCGTTGCCGTCGGCGTCGCGCATCGCGATGTCGAAACGGCCGTCCAGGACGAGGAAGAACTCGTCGGTGTCCTCGTGCACGTGCCAGACGTGGTCGCCGAGCGTGTGCGCGATGCGTACGTCGTAGTCGTTCATGCGGGCGACGATGCGCGGGCTGTACACGTCGTCGAACGAGGCGAGGGCGGCGGTGAGGTTCACGGGTTCCATGACCCGATCCTCACCGATCGGGCCGCTCGCGGCACGGATTATTCGTACGCGCGGTCACACCTCCAGCGTGACCGGGTACACGTCGTCCGCAGGGTGGCCGGCCATCGCGTGCACGCGGCGCACGGCGTCCGCATCAGGCCCCTCGGCCAGGCAGAACACCATCCCGGAGTCCGGGTCGGCCCACGCGTGCTTGAACTCCACGTGCTCCATGTCCTGGAGCGCCAAGTCCTGCTGGTGGGCGGCCTTCAAATCGTCGGCGCTGATCCCCCGCATGTTGCGGTGCACATCCATGAAGACAGGCATGGTCTTGCTCCTCACCGTCGGCAGGCGTCGGAGAAGTCGACCCTTCAAGTCAAGCACTCATACCGGTACAGATCTATACGAAACGGCTATTGGTCGATGCCACGCACCCCATGGCGCGACTTCGCCGCCTGCCGGGCGAAGCGCTCCTGAATGTCGGGGCGCTTCGCCAGCTTCGCCGGGTAGCCGGGGCCCATCCGCATCGACGTGTCCTCGAAGCGGAGCCGTTCGCCGCACGACGTGCAGTGCGTGTCGGGCTCGGTGACGTTGCCGCAGCGGTCGTGGTGCACCAGGACCGGCGGGCCGGACTCGTCGGTCGTCCAGCGGTCGCCCCAGCGCATCATGGCGACGAGCACCGGGAAGAAGTCCGTGCCCTTCTCGGTCAGCACGTAGTCGTAGCGCACCGGGTCGGTCTGGTACGCCCGCTTCTCCATCAAGCCCTCGTCGACGAGCGTCTTCAGACGGTCCGACAGCGTCGTCCGGGCGATGCCCAGGCCCTGCTGGAACTCGTCGAACTTGCGGACGCCGTAGAACGCTTCGCGCAGCACGAGCGGCGTCCACCAGTCGCCGAGCAGGTCCATGGTCCGGGCGACCGTGCACGGCCAGTTCGCGAAAGACGTACGCCTCATGCCCTCCACCCTACGGTCTTGACGCAGTAAGTCTATCTAGACAACTCTGCTGTTCAGAGAGCCCTCTCGACGGAACGGCCAAGGAGCCCCAGATGGAGTGGACAGGACAGCGCTACGCCGACACCCCGACCGTGGCGGTCGAGACGTACATCGAGGCGCCACCCGCGCGGGTCTGGGAGTTGGTCTCCGACATCCACTTGCTGCCCCGGCTGAGCAGCGAACTGCGGTCCGTCGAATGGCTCGACGGCGCGACGGGCCCCGCGGTGGGCAACACCTTCGCCGGCGACAACGAACACGACGCGTTCGGTGAGTGGCGGACCACGTCGTATATCACCGAGTGCGAGCCGCCGCACCGCCTCACCTGGGCCGTCACAGACCCCGAAGAACCCACCGCCACCTGGCGGTTCACGGTGCGCCCCGAGGGCTCGGGCACGGTGCTGGAGCAGTGGGTGCGCATGGGGCCCGGGCGTTCGGGGCTGAGCGTCGCCATCGAGCAGATGCCGGACAAGGAGCAGAAGATCGTGTTCGTCAGGCTGCGCGAGTTCGAGGCGGGCATCACGGCCAACCTCGCCGCGATCAAGGACTTGGCGGAGGGACGGGCATGACGATGCGTACCGCGACGACGATCGAGGGCTCCGGCGGGCCGAGTTGGGCGGAGACCGTCGACTTCGCCGTCGAGGCGGAGAAGATCGGTCTCGACATCTGCTGGGTGGCGGAGGCGTGGGGGTCCGACGCCCCGTCGACGCTGGGCTATCTGGCGGCCTGCACCAATCGCATGCTGCTCGGCTCCGGCGTCATCCAACTGGGCACGCGCACGCCGGTGGCCGTCGCACAGGCCGCGATGTCGCTGGCGCACATGACCGAAGGGCGCTTTCTGCTCGGCCTGGGGCCGTCCGGCCCGCAGGTCGTCGAAGGGTTGCACGGCGTGCCGTTCGCACGACCGCTGACGCGGATGCGCGAGACCGTCGAGATCGTGCGCAGCGTGTTCGCGGGAGACAAAGTCGCCTACTCGGGCGAGGCGTTCGCGATCCCGCTGCCGGACGGCGAGGGGCGGCCGATGCGCGTGAGCATGCCCTCGGTGGAGGTGCCGGTGTACCTCGCGTCGATGTCGCCGAAGATGCTCGAACTGACGGGACAGGTCGCGGACGGGTGGCTCGGCACCAGCTTCGTGCCGGAGGGCTCGCAGGCGTACTTCGCGCACCTGGACGCGGGGCTTGCCGCGAGCGGGCGTACGCGCGCCGACCTCGACGTCTGCCAGGGCGCGGAGGTCTACTTCGTCGACGACCAGGAGGAGTTGACCGCGTACGTCGGCGAGCGGAAGAAGGAACTCGCCTTCTCCCTCGGCGGCATGGGCTCCGGCCGCACGAACTTCTACAACAACGCCTACAGCAGGCAGGGTTGGGCCGAGGTCGCGGCCGAGGTACGCGAGCGCTGGCAGGCCGGCGACCGCGACGGCGCGGCCGGGCTCGTGACCGACGAGATGGTGCTCGCCACCACGCTCATCGGCACCGAGGACATGGTCCGCGAGCGCCTCCGCGTATGGCAGGACGTAGGCGTCACGACGGTACGCATGTACCCGTCCGGTGCCACGATCGCCGACCGCCTCGACACCCTGGGCCGCGCGATCGAGCTGGTGCGCGAAGTCGGTTGAACCCGTGAGCCGCCTACTCGGTCCCCCACGTGAAGTGGGGCGCGCGGCGTTCGGTGAAGGCGGCGAGGCCCTCGCGTACGTCTGCCGACGCCCGCGAGCGCTGCTCCCACGCGTGCACGCGCTCCGGGTCCGGGGTCGCGGTGCTCAGCAGGTCCTTGGCCGCGCGCACGGTGAGCTGGGAGCGCGACGCGATGGTGCGGGCGAAGGCGTACACGCGCTCCTCGGCTGCCTCGGGCCTGAAGACGTCCTCCACCAGCCCGACCCTCAAAGCCTGCTGACTGTCCATCAACTCGGCCGAGAACAACAGGTACTTGGCGGTCGCGACACCGACGACGCGGGCAAGGCGGGCGGTGGAGCCCGCGTCGTACACGATGCCGAGCTTCGCCGGGGTCACGCCGAACCGCGCGGTGGCGTCCGCGAATCGCAGGTCGCACGCCACGGCGAGTTGGCAGCC
Source organism: Streptodolium elevatio (assembly GCF_053592165.1). Taxonomy (NCBI): domain Bacteria; kingdom Bacillati; phylum Actinomycetota; class Actinomycetes; order Kitasatosporales; family Streptomycetaceae; genus Streptodolium; species Streptodolium elevatio. Next base: position 116,575 of record NZ_JBSFVE010000012.1, on the reverse strand, counting down.
GCCGCCCACGCACGCGCCCCGCACGAAGGCGATCGTCGGCTTCGGGAAGGCGGCGAGCGCCTGCTCCGCCGCCGCGTTCAACGCGTGGTAGGCGTCGGCCGACTCGGCCGTGGCGTAGTGGCCCTGGAGTTCGCGGATGTCCGCGCCCGCGGAGAAGACGCCGTCGGTGCCGGTGAGCACCAGGACGCGCACCTCGCGGTCGACCTCCAGGCCGGCGAGGATGTCCGGGATCGCCGACCACATCGCGGCCGTCAGCGCGCCGCGCGCCTCGGGCCGGTCGATGCGCAGCGTCGCGACGCCGTCCTCGACGCCGAGGGCCAGCCCCGCGACTCCGGTGTCCACCTGCCGTGCGCCCATGCCGCTGTCCCGCCTTCCCTCCGCCGTACCGGCCGCGCAAGGGTCCGGTCCCGTGGCGACCACGGTACGGGGGCCGCCCGGCGCTACCCGGCGAGGGGTTCCAGCACGAGCACCGGGATCGTCCGCGCGGTCGCGGTCTCGTAGTCGCCGAAGGACGGCACAAGCGCCTTGTGCGCGGCCCACAGTCGCTCCCGCTCGGCGGGCTCGACGACTTCGGTGGCCCGCACCACGAACGTACGGTCTCCGGCCTCGACGATCGCGGCGGGGTCGGCGAGCAAGTTGCGGTACCACTCCGGGTGCCGGTCCGAACCGCGGTTCGAGGCCGTGACGACGTAGCGGGACCCGTCGCCCGAGTACGCGAGCGGCGACGTTCGCGGCACACCGCTGTGCCGCCCGGTCGTGGTCAGGAGCAGCATCTGCCGGCCTTCGAAGGCCCCGCCGAGACGACCGCCGTTGGCCCTGAACTCGGCGATCAGCGCGGCGTTGAACCGCCTCATGTCCTGCGGGCTCATCAGGGTCCGTTTCTCCGTGTACGCGGTCTCCCGCACGTTAGGCCACGGCCCCCCGGTACCCGCAACGAAACCGGGCGCCGACACGCCCACCGGTGGCCGACACCCGGCTGACATTCGCCGCTTGTCCACTACAAACGGACCAGACACATCAAGAACTGAGAAAGAACCTGATATGCGTAGTCACCTCGTAGTGCCTCCCCTCGTCGCGGTCGCCGCGGCCGCCGGCCTCGCCTCCGCAGCACCGGCCCAGGCCCAGGCCGCCGAACCGCCGCTCGGGGACCTCGCGCTCCGGTCCGACTGCGGCGAGAGCGGCCACGACCTCGGCAAGGCCTTCCACCTCGGCGGACCGCTCCCCATCGACCACGACGGCTGCGCGAGCACCGACCACCAAACCCTCCGCCTGGCCCCGAGCGAACTCACCGGCCTGTAGCGCCGTGACCGGGTTGCCGCGGGGCTCCGACGGCAAGTCGGCCGCCCACCGCTTCCGGCAGTTCTTCCACGCCCGGCATCGTCTTCCACTTCGCCGACCGGCGCGTCAGGCGCCGGGCAGCGCCTTGCCGCCCGGAGCGGACGGGGCGGCGGAGATGTCGCCCTCCAGCGGGGGCGCGCCCACCGCGCAGTTCGTCCGGCAGGCGGGCTCCGCACGCGGCCCGGAGTCCGCGGTGACCTCCAGCGCGTCGGAGCGCACGGTCGTCCAGGCGAGCACGGCTCCGAGCACCAGCAGTCCGGCGCAGATCCACATCGCCTTGTCGAAGCCCGAATCCACGGTCGCCGGGACCCGGTAACCGTCCCCGGTCATGCCCACGATCGCCGGGAGCCCGGCCACCGCCAGCAGGCCGGCCGCGCGGGCGGCGGCGTTGTTGACACCCGAGGCGATGCCCGCCCGGGCGACGTCCACCGACGCCAGCACCGTCGCGGTCAGCGGGGCGACGGTCACCGACAACCCGAGGCCCAGCAGCGCGACACCCGGCAGCACCTCCGTGATGTACGGCGCGTCCGCCCCGATCCGCAGCATCAGCAGCAGGCCGCCCGCGCACAGCAGCGGCCCGACCGTCATCGGCAGGCGCGGCCCCATGCGCTTGGCGAGGTCACCCGCACGTGCGGACAGCAGCAGCATCAGGACGGTGATCGGCAAGGTGGCGAGGCCGGAGTTCTGCGGCGAGTAGCCGGAGACCGTCTGTAGCTGCAAGACCAGGAAAAACAGGACGGCGCTGAGCGCGGCGTACACACACAGGGTCACGATGTTGACGGCGGTGAACTGGCGGGACGAGAACACGTCCAGCGGCAGCATGGGCTCGCGTACGCGCCGCTCGACCATCACGAACGCGACCCCCGCCGCGATGCCCGCGACCCCGGCGACCACCGCGGTCGGCAGCGAGTCGGGGGCGGAGATCAGCGCCCACGTCACCCCTGCGAGACCGAGGGCCGCGAGCGCGGCGCCGCTGATGTCGAAGCGGCCGGACTGCCGGGCGTCGAACGTCTCGGGCACGTGCTTGAGCGCCACCACGATGGTGACCGCCGCGAGCGGCAGGTTGATCAGGAAGATCCATCGCCAGTTGACCGAGTCGACCAGCCAGCCGCCCAGGAACGGCCCGATCGCGGTGGCCACGCCGCCGAGCCCGGACCACGCCCCGACCGCGCGCGGCCGGTCGTCGGCGTGGAAGGTCGCCTGGATGATCGCCAGCGACCCCGGGGTGAGCAGGGCCCCGCCGATGCCTTGCAGGGCCCGGGCCAGGATGAGCATCTCGGCGTTGGGCGCGATGCCGCACAGCAGCGAGGCGACGGCGAACCACGCGACGCCGATGACGAAGACCTTCCGGCGGCCGTAGCGGTCCCCGAGCGCGCCGCCGAGCAGGATCAGGCCCGCGAGGGTGAGGGTGTACGCGTTGACGATCCACTGGAGCGCGGAGACCGAGGTGTTCAGGTCCCGGCCGATGGTCGGCAGGGCCACGTTGACGACCGTGCCGTCCAGCATGACGATGCCGGAGCCGAGGACCGTCGTGAGCAGGATCCACCGTCCGGTGGCCGAGCCGTACCTGATCTCGCCCACCCGCGCCGCATCAGCCATACCCCCGATGATGGTGGGTGCACGGGGCCGCCGCGCGCTGAAGAGCCCGTACGGGCAAGGCCCGCACGGGCTCCGGTGGTGCTTCGGAAGGCGTCCGGCGTCAGCGCACCGGGACGCGTGGCGCGGGGATTATCCGGACCAGCTTCGCGTGCGGCGAGCGGTCCGGGAACGGCACGATCACCATCGCGATGGCCAGCAGGAGCGTCGCGACGAAGGCGTCCAGCCAGTAGTGGTTGGCGGTCACGACGATCACGAGCAGCGTTATCGCGGGATGGAGCCAGATGAGCTTGCTGCCGGCGCGGCGGAGCGGGTCGCGGTTGCACCAGACGGCCATGACGCCGATGGCGACGACGACGGCCCAGCCGAAGTGCAGCGAGGGCATCGCGGCGTACTGGTTCGCGATCTTGGCACCGGCGCCGGAGTAGGGCGAGGTGCCGTCGGCCATGCCGGTGTCCTCGAAGCCGGGCATCATCCGGGGCGGGGCCAGCGGCACCAGGATGTGGATGACCAGCGCGACGCCGGTCATTATGGCCAGCAGATTCCGTATCCACTTGTAGTGGTCGCGGTGCCGGACCCACAGCCAGATCAGGAATGCCACGGTGACCGGGAAGTGCACGTAGGCGTAGTACTGGTTCGCGAACGACCTCAGCCACTCGGACTGAATCCACCAGTGCTGCACCACCGACTCGTCCGGCAGACGCAGCGCGTTCTGGATGTTCAGGACTTCCTTGGCGTTGTCGAAGGCCTTGCTGTCCGCACTGGACGCGAGCCCGCGCCCGAACTTGTAGACCAGGAACAGCGCCGCGACGAGCAGCAGCTCGCGGAAGGCGTCACGCGCGTACTTGCGGCGCTTGGCGCGCTTCGCGGCGGCGGCCTCCTCCGGGGTGAGCGGCTTCGGCTCGGCGACGGATGCGGCGGATGCGGCGGCGGTGGCGAGGTCCGGCTGTCCGGTAGCCCTCGCTTTGAGTCTGCTGATCACCGCTCCCCCATCTCCGTCCTGACGCCCGGTCAGATGTGCCATCTTCGTAACCACTTCATCGCCCACGGTCACCAAGTGGTGAATTTGGGCCGTCGGCCAGCCTAAGCCCGCCGTCAACCTGCAACACAATCAGCGGCCTTGGGCCCGCAACCTCTCAGACACCCCTCGGTGGCTTTCGGTTGCCGGAATCCCCGAAGACGACCCGAAGGCGCCCGAGCACTCCCCTGACGAAAACCGACGAGTCCCCCTGCGAGGAGACCCGAAAAGAAGACTCCACGAGGCTATGGGACTCATCGGCGGGCGGGCATCCGCCTGAGGACGGAGCCTGCCTCCTAAGGACTCAACCTCTGTACCGAGACCTGTGTTCCCTCCGTACGCTGCGGTCCATGACCGACCACAACGCGTCCGCGTCCTCGTCGTCGTCCGCCTCGCCGCCCCGCCCGCCGTCGGCCGGGCCCGCGGCCGCACACGCCGTCCCGGTGGCCGGTCCGGGCGAGCAGCGCCTGGTCCTGGTGGTCGAGGACGAGCCGACCATCGCCGAGGCGGTGGCTGCCCGGCTGCGCGCAGAGGGGTTCACCACCGCCGTCGCGATGGACGGCCCGGCCGCGGTCGCGCTGGCCGAGCAGACACGCCCGGACGTGGTCGTGCTCGACGTCATGCTGCCGGGACTGGACGGCCTGGAGGTGTGCCGGCGCATCCATGCCGCGCACCCGGCCGTGCCCGTCCTGATGCTGACCGCGCGCGACGACGAGACGGACCTGCTCGTGGGCCTCGCCGTCGGCGCGGACGACTACATGACCAAGCCCTTCTCGATGCGTGAGCTGGTCGCGCGCGTGCACGTGCTGCTGCGGCGCATGGAGCGCGCCGAGGCGGCCGCGCGGCAGGCGGCGCCCGAGACGATGCGGCTGGGCGGGCTGCGCGTGGACCGCACACAGCGCCGCGTCCACCTCGACAGCGCCGAGGTGCACCTCACGCCGACGGAGTTCGACCTGCTGGTGTGCCTGGCGTCCCGGCCGCGCGCGGTGCTGTCGCGCGAGCAGTTGCTCGCCGAGGTGTGGGACTGGGTGGACGCGTCGGGCACGCGTACGGTCGACAGCCACATCAAGGCCCTGCGCCGCAAGCTGGGCGCGGAGTGGATCCGGACCGTGCACGGGGTCGGGTACGCGCTGGAGACCCCCGGGGTCCCCGGTGCGCCCGGGCCTGGCGCACCCGGGCCTGGCGCACCCGGGCCTGGCGCACCCGGCGTCGGTGCCCCCGGCCTCCCCGGCACGTCGGGCGGGGTACCGGGCCAGGCCGGCCCACACGGCGGGTGACGGCGGTGCCGCGGCCCGCGTGGCTGCACGCCCGGCCGCTCGACCCGCTGCGCTCGATCAAGACGAAGCTCGGGGTGCTGGTCGTCACCTCGGTGTTCGTCTCGACGCTGCTGATGATCCTGGGACTGCGGGCCGAAGTGCAGTTCCGCTACATGTTCGTGGTCACTTCGCTCGCATGCCTGTCGGTCACCCTGCTGCTCGCGCACGGCATGACGTCGCCGCTGCGCGAGATGACCGCCGCCGCCCGGGCGATGGCCCGCGGCGACTACTCGCGTCGGGTGCGCGACACCTCGCGCGACGAGGTCGGGCAGCTGGCGAGCGCGTTCAACCGCATGGCGTCGGACCTCGAACAGGTCGACCGGCACCGGCGCGAGCTGGTCGCGAACGTGTCGCACGAGCTGCGTACCCCGATCGCCGGACTCCAGGCGCTGCTGGAGAACATGGTCGACGGCGTGCAGGAGCCCGACAAGGAGCATCTGGGCCAGGCCCTCACCCAGACCGAGCGGCTGGGCCGCCTCGTCGCGGACCTGCTGGACCTGTCGCGCCTGGACGCCGGCGTGGTGCCGCTGCGGCCGCGCGAGTTCGCGGTACGCCCGTTCCTGGAGTCCGTGCTGCGCGAGGCCGAGGCACTCGGCCACGACGTCGTCTTCGTCGTGGACGTCGAGCCGGCCGCGCTCAACGCCGTCGCCGACACCGAGCGCCTGCACCAGGTGGTCACCAACCTGCTGGCGAACGCCTGCCGCCACTCGCCGCCGGGTGGCCGCGTCAGCCTGCACGCGCACCAGGAGGACGTGCCGGGCAGCCTGCGCCTGGAAGTGCAGGACCAGGGGCCGGGCATTCCGCGCGAGGAGCGTACGCGCGTGTTCGAGCGGTTCATCCGGGGCGGCGACCGCTCGGCGATCGGCGGCGAGGGCGCGGCGGTGCCGTACCGGGGCGCGGGCGGTCGGCGGGAGGGCGGCGGGACCGGTCTGGGGCTGGCGATCGCGCGCTGGGCGGTGGATCTGCACGGCGGTGAGATCGCGGTCGCGGAGTCGCTCTACGGGTGCCGGATCAGGGTCGTCCTCCCGGCCGACGCGGGCCGTGCGCGGCAGGATGCGGGCTGAGTCCGCGACTGGAAACGTGGACGTCCGATTGATGACGTTCCGTGACGATGACAAATCCTCACAAGACGACTTCTCGCACAGTTGTACTGGCCAAGCACAGGTGGGCGCGTGTTCAGCGCACGGCGGCAACGGAATGTGGATAGGGACCGACGTTCCGGTTATGACGTTCCGTCACCTAGAATCCCCTATTAAGGGACAAATCTCCGCCACTCGGTCATCTCTCTGTGATCTACGCGACGCGTAGGACGTAGGGCCTGCGCACCATGGCCGAAAGGGCGTAGCCTTGTTTCCCGCTGTCCACCACCCCAGGAAGCGGAAGAGGGCGGTTGCCGCCGTGTCGTCACAGTCCCCTAGCAACCCGATGGCCAGCTTCGGCCCCAACGAGTGGCTTGTCGACGAGATCTACCAGCAGTACCTACAGGATCCCAATTCTGTGGACCGTGCCTGGTGGGATTTCTTCGCCGACTACAAGCCCAGCGGAGACGCGGTAACCGCACCCGCCGCAGACTCGTCGAACCGGAGCGGTCCCATCACCACCAGCACTCCGAGTGCGCCCGGCGCCGCCGGCACCGCGCCCGCACCGAGCCAGGCCGCAGCCGCGGCAGCCCCCGCCACCGTTCCCGCGGCTCCGGCAGCCGCCGGTGCGGCGGCGACGACACCGGCACCGGCGTCCAGCCATCCGATGGTCACCAGCGGCGTATCGACCAACGCCGGCGCGACCGCCGGCAGCGCGGCCCCTGCCAAGCCGACGCCGGCCGATCCGCCGCCCGCCAAGCCGAAGTCGGCCGCCCCCGCGCCGGCCCCGGCCGGCGCGGGCCCCGAGACCGTGGCCATCAAGGGCCCGGCCGCGCGCGTCGTGACCAACATGGACGCGAGCCTCGTCATCCCCACCGCGACCAGCGTGCGCGCCGTTCCGGCGAAGCTGCTGATCGACAACCGCATCGTGGTGAACAACCACCTCAAGCGGGCCCGCGGCGGCAAGGTCTCGTTCACGCACTTCATCGGGTACGCGCTGGTCCAGGCGCTCAAGACGATGCCGGCGATGAACCACGGCTACCAGGAGAAGGACGGCAAGCCCTTCCTGGTCAAGCCCGAGCACATCAACCTCGGCCTCGCGATCGACCTGACCAAGCCCAACGGCGACCGGCAGCTGGTCGTGGCGGCGATCAAGAAGGCCGAAGAGATGGACTTCTTCGGCTTCTGGCAGGCGTACGAGGACATCGTGCGCCGCGCCCGCGCCAACAAGCTCACGGTGGACGACTTCCAGGGCGTCACGGTCTCGCTGACCAACCCGGGCGGCATCGGCACGGTGCACTCCGTCCCGCGCCTCATGCCCGGCCAGGGCACGATCGTCGGCGTCGGCGCGATGGAGTACCCGGCGGAGTTCCAGGGTGCGTCCTCGGACACCATGGCCCGCCTCGCGGTCAGCAAGATCCTCACCCTGACCAGCACTTACGACCACCGGATCATCCAGGGTGCGCAGTCGGGCGAGTTCCTGCGTCGCATGCACCAGCTCCTCCTGGGCGAGGGCGGGTTCTACGACGAGATCTTCGCCTCCCTGCGCATCCCGTACGAGCCGGTGCGCTGGGTGCAGGACATCTCCGCGAGCCACGAGGACGACGTCAACAAGACGGCGCGCGTGCAGGAGCTGATCCACTCGTACCGCGTACGCGGCCACCTCATGGCCGACACCGACCCGCTCGAGTACAAGCAGCGCCGCCACCCGGACCTCGACGTCGTCGAGCACGGGCTGACGCTGTGGGACCTGGAGCGCGAGTTCGCGGTCGGCGGCTTCGCCGGGCAGTCGATGATGACGCTGCGCGAGGTGCTCGGCGTGCTGCGCGACTCGTACTGCCGCACCGTCGGCGTCGAGTACATGCACATCCAGGACCCGCAGCAGCGCAGCTGGATCCAGCACCGCATCGAGCTGCCGCACACCAAGCCTGACCGCGAGGACCAGCTCCGGGTGCTGCGCAAGCTCAACGCGGCCGAGGCGTTCGAGACGTTCCTCGCCACCAAGTACGTCGGCCAGAAGCGCTTCTCGCTGGAGGGCGGCGAGTCGACGATCCCGCTGCTCGACGCGATCCTGTCGTCGGCCGCCGAGGCGGGCCTCGACGAGGTCTCGATCGGCATGGCCCACCGCGGCCGCCTCAACGTGCTGACCAACATCGTCGGCAAGAGCTACGCGCAGGTCTTCCGCGAGTTCGAGGGCAACATCGACCCCAAGTCGATGCACGGCTCGGGCGACGTGAAGTACCACCTGGGCGCGGAGGGCACGTTCACCTCCGAGGACGGCGCGCAGGTCAAGGTGTCGCTGGTGGCGAACCCGTCGCACTTGGAGGCCGTCAACCCGGTCCTCGAGGGCGTCGTGCGCGCCAAGCAGGACATCATCGACATGGCCGGAGCCGGCTTCACCGTGCTGCCGCTGCTGCTGCACGGCGACGCGGCCTTCGCCGGCCAGGGCGTCGTGGCCGAGACGCTGAACATGTCGCAGCTGCGCGGCTACCGCACCGGCGGCACCGTGCACGTGGTGATCAACAACCAGGTCGGCTTCACCGCCGCCCCGGCCGCGTCGCGCTCGTCGATGTACGCCACCGACGTGGCCCGCATGGTCGAGGCGCCGATCTTCCACGTGAACGGCGACGACCCCGAGGCGTGCGTGCGCGTCGCACAACTGGCGTTCGAGTACCGGCAGGCGTTCCACAAGGACGTCGTGATCGACCTCATCTGCTACCGCCGCCGCGGCCACAACGAGGCCGACAACCCGTCGTTCACGCAGCCGCTCATGTACGACCTGATCGACAAGAAGCGCTCGGTCCGCAAGCTCTACACCGAGGCGCTCATCGGCCGCGGCGACATCACCGTCGAAGAGGCCGAACAGGCGCTGAAGGACTACCAGGACCAGCTGGAGAAGGTGTTCGCGGAGGTCCGCGAGGCCACCACCGCGCAGCCCTTGGCGCACGCCGCGCCGCAGGAGCTGCCGGAGTTCCCGGCGTCCGCGCAGACCGCGATCGCCGCCGAGACGGTCAAGCGCATCGTCGAGTCGCAGATCTCGCTGCCCGACGGCTTCACCGTGCACCCGCGCCTGCAGCCGCAGTTGCAGCGCCGCGCGGCGATGGTCGAGGACGGCACGATCGACTGGGCGATGGGCGAGACGCTCGCGTTCGGCTCGCTGCTGATGGAGGGCCACCCGGTCCGCCTGGTCGGCCAGGACTCGCGCCGCGGCACCTTCGGCCAGCGCCACGCGGTGCTGGTGGACCGCGACTCGGGCGGCGAGTGGACGCCGCTGGCGAACCTCACGCCCGAGCAGGCGAAGTACACCGTCTACGACTCGCTGCTCAGCGAGTTCGCGGCGATGGGCTTCGAGTACGGCTACTCGCTGGCGCGGCCCAACGCGCTGGTGCTGTGGGAGGCGCAGTTCGGCGACTTCGCCAACGGCGCGCAGACCATCATGGACGAGTTCATCTCGTCGGCCGAGCAGAAGTGGAACCAGCACTCCGGTGTGGTCCTGCTGCTGCCGCACGGCTTCGAGGGCCAGGGCCCGGACCACAGCTCGGCGCGCATCGAGCGCTACCTCCAGCTGTGCGCCCAGAACAACATGACGGTCGCCTCGCCCACGCTGCCCAGCAACTACTTCCACCTGCTGCGCTGGCAGACGCACAACCCGCACCACAAGCCGCTCGTGGTGTTCACCCCGAAGTCGATGCTGCGCCTCAAGGCCGCGGCGTCGAAGATCGAGGAGTTCACCTCCGGCGAGTTCCGCCCCGTCATCGGCGACACCACGGTGGACCCGTCGAAGGTGCGCCGCGTGGTCATGACGTCCGGCAAGTTCTACTACGACCTGGAGTCCGCGCGGACCAAGTCGGGTGTCGACGACGTCGCGATCGTGCGCGTCGAGCGGCTGTACCCGCTCCCGGTCGAGGAGATGCGCGCCGAGCTGACCCGGTACGGCATGGACCGGTACGGCAACGGCCTGGAGCTCGTGTGGGCCCAGGAGGAGCCGGCCAACCAGGGCCCGTGGCCGTTCATCGCGCTCAACCTGGTCGAGGCGGGGCTGCCGACGCCGCGCCGCATCGCCCGCCCGGCGGCGTCGTCGCCCGCGGTCGGCTCGGCCAAGCGCCACGAGGCCGAGCAGCAGGAGCTGGTCGCCGAGGCGTTCAAGTAGCAGCGGTACCCCGGACCGCGCGCGGTCCGGGCGGTATTTCCGACGGGTCCGCCCCGGCGCCTACGATGCGCCGGGGCGGACCCGTCCGTTCGTCCCTCAGTGGGCTCATCTATCGGGAGAGCACGTGTACTTCACCGACCGGGGCATCGAGGAGCTGGAGAGCCGGCGCGGCGAGGAGGAGGTCACCTTCGCGTGGCTGGCCGAGCAGCTGCGTACCTTCGTCGACCTCAACCCCGAGTTCGAGACCCCGGTCGAGCGCCTGGCCACCTGGCTCGCCCGGCTCGACGACGAGGACGACTGACCCGGTCGGTGCGCGGGCGGCCCGCGCAACGCCTCGCGCGACGCCCCCTTGCTCGCCTCCGCATCCGCATCCGTCTAGGCACCCGCACCCGCACCCGGCACGCTCATGCCGACGAGCGCGAGAGGCGCTGGGCGGTGGTGGCGCGCCACAGAAGCCAGGTCGTGCCGTAGAGGAGCAGCGCGACCGCGGTCCAGCGGCCGAAGCCGGTGGCGAAGTAGAAGCCGAAGACGTCGAAGGGCTGTTCGACGTGGGAGTGGGAGGCGCGTACGGCGCCGACCGTGCCCGCCAGGACCAGCGCGCCCGCCACCGCGGCGCGGGCGGCCACCGGGATGCGCATCGCGGGACGGGGCGGATGCGCGGGGAGCGCGGCGTACCGGCGCAGGCCCCACCAGGTGAGGGCGATCAGGCCGACGAAAGTGCTCGTGTACTGGAGCACGCTGAACCACGGGCGGCCGTCGGGCAGGAAGCTCGGCTCGCGCAGCCAGGGCGCGACGTCGGCGACGCCGGGGTCGCCGTGGTGCGTCCAGGCGTCCCAGAAGATGTGGGTCGTCGAGCCGATCCACGCGGACACCGCGAACCAGCCCGCGGTGCCGAGGAGTTCACCGGCGACCGGGCGGCCTTCGCGGCGGGCGGCGCGCAGGTCGGCGGGGAGGCGGGGCAGCAGGGGCGTCTCGACGCGCGCGCGTACCGCCTCCGGCAGGAGGGCCAGGAGCGGGCGCAGGAGCAGCAGGTGCCAGACGGCGACCGCGAGCGCGGTGAGCGCGAGGTTGTGCATCAGGACGCCCGGGACCACCGCGTGGGTGTCCTGCCGGGTGAACGAGAACGGCAGGAAGCCGAAGTCGAAGAAGAGCACCGCGTCCGGGACCATCGTGGCGAAGGCCATCGCCGACGCGACGAGCGGCCCGCGCCGCTCCCCGGCACCTGTCCGCGTCCCCGACTGCATGGGCAGCACGGCGGCGATGTGGCTCACGGTGAACGGCATTCACGGTCCTGGACGTCGGGGGCGTGGTCGTGGGAAGTGCGGCGGCCCCTCGGACGCGTCGTCGGAGCTCCCCGCCCGACACTGCCCGACCGCCATCTCCCCGGTTGTAGGACTCGCGGGAACAGCCGGTGGTTCCCGGCCTCTTGACGCCTCGTCAACGCGATATATCGTGGATGACGGGGGCACGCGATATATCGCGTATCGCGGCCGCCGGACCATCCACCAGGCCATGGTGCGCCCTGCCGCGCACGGCCGGAAGGGGAGGGGGGATTCATGTCCCAGTGGACCGTCGCCGAACCGCAGGTGCTCGACTTCGATCCCGTGCGCGTCGTACGCGTACGCGCGGTCGCCGGAATCGTCGACGTCGTGGGCACGGACGGACCGGCTCGGCTGGAGGTCTCGGCGGTGGAGGGGCCGCCGCTCGACGTCCGCCACGAGGAGGCGTCCGCCGAACTCGTGGTCGGATACGACGACCTCACCTGGAAGAACCCGAAGACCTGGCTCGACCGCCAGGTCCACGGCCGCAGTTGCACGGTCTCGCTGGCCGTGCCGTGGGACTGCACGATCGACGTCGCGGTCATGTCCGCGCACGCCACGGTCTCCGGGATGCACGGCGGTGTGACCGTGCGTAGCGTCGCGGGCGGCATCACCCTGGTCGGTCTGACCGGCTCGGTCGACGCCGCGACGGTGGCCGGCAACCTCGAAGCCGAGTCGCTGGCGGGCGACTTCCAGGTCGCCACGGTCTCGGGCGACCTCACGTTGGTCGAGGGCACCGGCGGCCGCGTCCGCGCGCACTCGGTCTCCGGCGCGATGGTGATGGACCTTGACGCGTTCGGCCGCAACGATGTGCACCTGTCGACGATTTCGGGGGCGCTGACGGTACGCCTGCCGCATGACGGCGACATGGATGTCGACGTCCGCTCGTCGGGCGGCACGGTCGGTTCGGCGTTCGAGGGGCTCACCGCCCGCACCGCGTTCGGAACCTCGCGGCTGGTGGGCACGTTGGGCGGAGGGACGGGCCGTCTGAGGATCAACTCGGTGTCCGGCGACGTCGCCCTGCTGCGGCGTCCCGCACCGGAAGGAAAGGTAAGCGTATGACCCCGGTCTTCGGCCACGGACGCCTTCGGCTGTACCTCCTCAAGCTGCTGGACGAGAGCCCGCGCCACGGGTACGAGATCATCCGGCTGCTCCAGGACCGCTTCCTCGGCCTGTACGCCCCCTCCGCCGGCACCGTGTACCCGCGCCTCGCGAAGCTGGAACAGGAAGGCCTGGTCACGCACTCGGTCGAGGGCGGCCGCAAGGTGTACCGCATCACCGACGCCGGCCGCGCCGAACTGGGCGAGCGCCAGGCGGAACTGGACGCCCTGGAGACCGAGATCCGCGAGTCGGTGTACGAGCGCGCGCGGGAGATCCGCGACGAGGTCCGCACCTCGGCCCGCAACCTGCGCGACGAACTGCGCCAGGCGGCGCGCGACGTACGCGACGACGCGCACCGTCCGGGCGGCGGCCCCGACGGCCGCCCGACCGCTCCCCCGTGGCGTGTCCCCGGCGGGGGCGGCAAGGACGACCCGATGTCGGCGTGGGCCAAGAGCCTCGGCCCCGCGCTCTCGCAGAAGATGGTCGACCTCGCGGAAGGTCTGGCCCAAGGACTTGCCGGCCTCACCGAGCAGCGGGCGCACCTGCTCGAGGAGGAGATCCGCAGGCGCTTCGGCCCGAACCCCGAGACGGACGACCGCTCCGACCCGTGGGCGGCGGAGACCGACCCCACCGACGAAACCGGCGGCGCGGCGGCGGCATCGGGGCCCGCCAAGACCACGGACCCGGCCAGGGGTTCCGGCGGGGACGGCCCGAGGCCGGGCACCGAGTCCGACCCGGGTTCCGGCTCCGGCTCGGAGCCCAGCCCGAGGCCGGGCGCCAAGTCGGGCAGCGGCAAGTCGGGCGGCGGCAAGTCCGGCGGCGACACCAAGTCCGGTGCCGGTGCCAAGTCGGGTCCCAGGGGCGGCGGCAGGCATTCCATCCCCGACCTGGACCGCCACGTCCAGCGCCTCTTCGACCGCTTCCGCACCGAGATCGACACCGCCGCCGGCCACGCCGGCCTGACCCCGAGCCAGGTCGACCGAGCCCGCGACGTCCTCGTCCAGGCCTGCTCCGACCTCAAGACCATCTTCGACGAACACTGATCCGCCGCCCAATTGCACGCCCGCACCGTGACACCGCGAACGCCGGGTGCTCCTCCGATTTCAGGAGGGAGCACCCGGCGTTCGCGTGCACACGGGGTTCCATCGACGTGGGGTTGTCATCTCGGCAGGGCGGGGGAACTTGTGGTCTTGTTGCGCAAACCGTTGGGTTCTCGGATGGAGACACACGGGGTGTCCGGGCGTTCGACCCGGACCGCAGGTGAAGTAGGGTTTGACTGCACACAGTCATCTGACGCAGCGTCATAAAGTTCGGGGGGACAGGGTGTCCGACGATCCGACCAGCGACTGGGCTCCGACCGGGATCGACGTTTCGGTGCCCAGCGTGGCCCGCATGTACGACTACTACCTGGGCGGCAAGGACAACTTCGCCGTCGACAGGGAAGCCTCCGACCAGCTGTCGCTGGCGGCACCCGGCACCCAGGCACTCGCCGTCAACAACCGCCGCTACCTCCAACGCGCGGTCCGTGTCCTGGCCGAGCAGTTCGGCGTACGGCAATTCCTGGACCACGGATCCGGGTTGCCGACCCAGGACAACGTCCACCAGATCGCCCAGCAGGTGCATCCCGCGTCCCGCGTGGTCTACATCGACAACGACCCGATCGTCCTCGCGCACGGCCGCGCGCTGCTGGCCGACAACGCCACGACCACGGTGATCACCGCCGACATGCGCGACACCGACGGCGTCATGTCGCACCCCGACGTCGAGAAGCTCATCGACTTCGACGAGCCGGTGGCCGCGCTGTTCGTGTCCGTGCTGCACTGCGTGCCGGACAGCGACGACCCCGGGGACCTCGTACGCCGCGTCATGGACCGCCTGGCCCCCGGCAGCTTCATCGTCGTGTCGCACCTGGTCTCGGACGACGACCCGGTACGCGAGCGTCTCACCGACTTCATGCTCACCGCCACGCAGGGCAATTGGGGCCGGGTACGCCGCACCGAGGAGGTCACGGCGTTCTTCGACGGCCTCGAACTGCTGGAGCCCGGCCTCGGCGAGATCTCCGCCTGGCGCCCGGACGGCCGCCCGGCCCCGGTCCAGGAGTCCGCCGAATGGATCGAGTTCGGCGGCGTGGCCCGCAAGTCCTGAACAAGTTCGGCCTGTTACGAGAGGGCGCCAACGCACGCGCCCCTGCCGGGAGCACCGTTCGGTGAGGATCGTGACGGCAACAGTGAGGGCCGACGAGCGGGTTGCTCGTCGGCCCTCACTGTTTGTGTGTCAGGCTCCTGGCGCTGCGCACACGCGCCCTCGGCGGGCATCCACACGGCACATGTCACGTGCCTCGCCGACGGGCGGTCGGACACCGGGGGCCGTTCGGAGGGGGAGCCACCCCGCTCGCCGGCCGTACGGCCCCCGGTCGAGGGTGGCGTCCGCCCGGGGCGCGGAGGAACGCTCCCCGGGCGGACGCCTGCTGAGGGGTGGTCAGGACGTCTCGCGGATGGCGCGTACGGCCTCCTCCAGGCGGCGACCGTACTCCGGGTCCGCGGCGTGGAAGTGCGGCAGCACCCGCTCCACGATGTCGTCGCGCTGCACCTGGCCGATGAAGCCCGCAAGGTTGGCGATCAGGCGGGACTTCTCCTCGGCGGACATGAGGCGGTACAGCTCGCCGGCCTGGAAGAAGTCGTCGTCCTTGGTGTGTGCCGGGGCCTCGTGGGTGCCGGTGAAGCCGACCACGGCCGACGGGGCGGCGAGCGGCAGGCCGGTCTCGTACGGGCCGCCGAAGCTGTTCGGCTCGTAGTTCTTCGCCCGGCCGCCGGCGTTGGTAGCCATCGCGCCGTCGCGGCCGTGGTTGCGGGCGACCGTCGCGTGCGGGGCGTTGACGGCGAGTTGGGTGTGGTTGACGCCGAGGCGGTAGCGGTGCGCGTCGGCGTACGCGAACAGCCGCCCCTGGAGCATCTTGTCCGGCGAAGGACCGATACCCGGCACGAAGTTGGCGGGGCTGAACGCGGCCTGCTCGACCTCGGCGAAGACGTTCTCCGGGTTGCGGTCGAGGACCAGGCGGCCGACCTTGATCAGCGGGTAGTCGGCGTGCGGCCAGACCTTGGTCAGGTCGAACGGGTTGAAGCGGTAGTTCGCCGCCTCGGCCACCGGCATCACCTGCACGTGCAGCGTCCACGACGGGAACACCCCGCGCTCGATCGCCTGGTGCAGGTCACGCTGGTGCGAGTCGGCGTCGCCGCCCGCGAGTTCGGCCGCCTGCTCGTTGGTGAGGGAGCGCACGCCCTGATTCGTCTTGAAGTGGTACTTCACCCAGAACGCCTCGCCGGCCTCGTTGACCCACTGGTAGGTGTGCGAGCCGAAACCGTTCATGTGGCGGTACGACGCGGGGATGCCACGGTCGCCGAACAGCCAGGTGATCTGGTGCGTCGCCTCCGGCGAGTGCGACCAGAAGTCCCACACGTTCTCGGCCTCGGTGATGCCGGTGAAAGGGTCGCGCTTCTGCGAGTGGATGAAGTCCGGGAACTTCAGGGGGTCCTTGATGAAGAACACCGGAGTGTTGTTGCCGACCAGATCGTAGTTGCCCTGCTCGGTGTAGAACTTCAGGGCGAAGCCGCGCGGGTCGCGCACCGCGTCGGACGCGCCGAGGTTGCCCGCGACCGTGGAGAACCGCAGGAACGTCTCGGTCTTGCGGCCGACTTCGCCGAGGAAGTGCGCCTTGGTGTAGCGCGACACGTCGTCGGTGACCTCGAAGAAGCCGTACGCGCCCGACCCGCGTGCGTGCACGACGCGCTCCGGGATGCGCTCGCGGTTGAAGCGGGCCAGCTTTTCCAGCAGGTACTGGTCCTGGATCAGGACCGGTCCGCCGATGCCCGCCTGCGCGGAGTTCTGGTTGTCCGCGACCGGGGCGCCGGACTCGGTCGTCAATATCTGGTCGGTCATGGGGTGCTGACTCCCTATCAGGTAACGCGATTCTGCGTTCTGTTCGCGGTGTTCTCGGGCGCGACTGGCGGCGGCCCGCCGGGACAACTCGGTCGCGGGCCGCGCCGGGACAACTCGGTCGCGGGCCGCGCCGGGACAACTCGGTCGCGGGCCGCGCCGGGACAACTCGGTCGCGGGCCGCGCCGGGACAACTCGGT
>NZ_JBSFVE010000012.1:0-99425 GCF_053592165.1 Streptodolium elevatio | reverse complement strand
CGCGGGTCGCGCCGGGGCAACCTGGTCGCGGGTCGCTAGGCGGACGACTCGGCTGCCCGGCATCGCAGTTCGGCGAGGCCTTCCGCGGTGACGCGGCCGAGGAGCCGCAAGCGGGCGACACCGCCGTCCGGGTAGACCTCGATGCGCACGTGGCGGGCGGCCCGCTCGGGCGCCACCCGGAACCGGTGCCGGGTGTCCGGCTGTACGCGCGTCGGCGGCAGTAGCTCCCACCAGCCGGACTCGTCGGCCGGGTCGCCGTCGGTCGCCACGAGGCGGATCCAGCCGGGGGCGTTGCCCTTGTAGTGGTCGGTGTCGATCTCGACGGCCGAGAGCAACGCCGGGCCGGCGAGGCGCAGGCGCACCCAGTCGTGCCCGTCGTCGCGGCGGCGCCGAGTCTCCCAGCCCTCGCCCATCACGCGCGAGCGCCCGGGGGCGTTCATGTTGTGCGGCGAGGAGAAGTACCGGTCGCTGGCCGCCTCGGCGACACCCCCGAACTCGGCGGCGAGCAGGTCGAGCGTGAGGCCGTCGAGGTAGTCGGCGTCGGGGACGACCTCACCGTGCACGCGCAGCCGGGCGACGCCCCCGTCGGGGAAGATGTTGAGGCGTACGTGCGAGAACCGGCGCCGCTCCGCGACGTCGAACCGGTGCGCGGTGTCGCCCTTGAGGGGGCTGCGCGGCACGATCTCGGTCCACTCGACGTCGGCGGCGAGCACCTCGTCCAGCGACGGGTGGCCGGGCAGGTACGCGGCCTCCACCGACGCGAACGGCGGGTAGTTGCCGGTGAAGTGCGCGGTGTCGACGACGACGCCGCTGACGACGCCGGCGGCGCCGAGGCGTACCACCGCCCAGTCGTGGTCGCCGGGGTGGACGTGCGGCTCCTCGGCACTGGCGCCGCGGCGCCGACGGGTCTCCCAGCCGTCCATGATCTGGCCCTTGGGGCCGAACGTGTGCGGTTGGAAGACGGGCGTCTCGGCGAGGAGGAGGTTCTCCTTGTCGGCGAACCACTCGTCGTTGGCGGCGATCACGCCGGCGCCCAGGGGGCGTCCGGCGAGGTTCACCAGATCGGCGAAGTCCGAGGTGGCGTCCACGGACAGGGCAGGCTTGGACTCTTCGGGCATGCGGAACTCCGGTCTCGTGCGGGGGCGCTGACGAAGGTTCAGAAACCGGTGAGCGGGGGCGGCGCGTGGCCGCGGAGGCGGCGTTCGGCGGGGCCGATCACGACGCGTCCCGCTCCAGCAGTTCGCCCGCGGGCGGACCGTCGAGGTCGACCGGCACGCCGCGCAGCCAGGTGGTGCGGACCACGCCGGTGAGTTCGCGGCCGGCGTACGGTGTGACCGGGTTGCGGTGGTGCAGGCCGGCCGGGTCGACGACGAACGCGGCCTCGGCGTCGAAGGCGAACAGGTCCGCGTCGCGGCCCGGCGCGATGAGGCCCTTGCGGCGCAGTCCCGCGAACCGCGCGGGACCGGTCGCCATCCAGCCCACGACGTCGGCGAGGCTGTGCCCGCGGCGCCGCGCCTCGGTCCATATGGCCGGAAGTCCCAGTTGCAGGGAGGCGATTCCGCCCCAGGCGAGGGCGAAGTCGCCCTCCTCCAGCCGCTTGAGGTCGACGGTGCACGGCGAGTGGTCCGAGACGACCGCGACGAAGTCCCCGTCGCGCAGCCCGACCCACAGGAGGTCGCGGTTGGACTCGGAGCGGATCGGCGGGCAGCACTTGAAGGCGGTGTCTCCCTCGGGGACCTGCTCGGCGGCGAGCGTGAGGTAGTGCGGGCAGGTCTCGGCGCTCGCCCGGATGCCGTCGGCGCGCGCCTTGGCCAGCAGCGGCAGCACCTCCGCCGAGGACACGTGGAGCACATGGACGCGCGCCCCGGTCTCCCGTGCGGCGTCCAGCAGTTCGGTGACCGCGACGGCCTCCGCGGCGTCCGGGCGCGAGGCGAGGAAGTCGGCGTACGCCCGCCCGGCCCGCTGCGGCGCCGCGTCCAGGACCTCCGGCGCCTCCGCGTGGATGATCGCCAGTGCGTCGAGGCGGGCCAGTTCCGCGAGCGACTCGTCGAGTTGCTCGCGCGTCAGGTGCGGGAACTCGTCGACGCCCGAGGGCGACAGGAAGCTCTTGAAGCCGAACACGCCGGCCCGGTACAGCGGTTCCAGGTCGTTGAGGTTGCCGGGCACCGCGCCGCCCCAGAAGCCGACGTCGACGTACACCCGGCCGCGGGCCGAATCCTGCTTGGCGTGCAGCGCGTTGACCGTCGTGGTGGGTGGAATGGAGTTGAGCGGCATGTCGATGAGCGTGGTCACGCCGCCCGCCGCCGCGGCGCGGGTCGCGCTGGGAAAGCCCTCCCACGCGGTACGCCCGGGCTCGTTGATGTGCACGTGGGTGTCCACGAGACCCGGCAGCAGCGCCAGTTCGCCCAGGTCTTCCACGGGCGAGCCGGTCACCGAGCCGTACGGGGCGACGTCGGTGATCCGCCCACCCGCGATGACCACGTCGGCGGCGACCTCGCCCTTCGGGGTGACGACGCGCCGGGAGCGCAGCACGCGTGAGGCGCTCCGCGTAGAGGAAGTGGTGGTCACCGGGCGGCCTCCTTGTGCACGACTGCCGTGAGTTCTTTTGCCAGCAGGGCGCCCGCCTCCTCGGCGTAGCGCGCGGCGTCGGCCAGCGCGTCACCGCCGGAGGCGAGGTCTTCGAGTGCGTACGCCCGGACGATCCCGGCCGTCTGGAGCTGAGTCGGCGTCAGCTCCAGACGGCCGCACACCGCCACGACCGGCACCCCGGCACGGGCGGCGGCCGCGGCGACACCCGCGGGCGCCTTGCCGTGCAGGGTCTGCGGATCGAGGCGGCCTTCCCCGGTGACGACGAGCGCGGCTCCGGCCAGGACCGCGTCGAAGCCGAGGAGTTCGAGGAGGAGTTCGATGCCGGGGCGCAGGGTCGCGCCGAGGAACGCCAGGGCGCCGAAGCCCACGCCGCCGGCGGCGCCCGCGCCGGGCAGGTCGGCGACCTCGCGGCGGCCCTCGACATCGGCGGAAGTCGCAGCGGAAGACGCGGTGGCCGGCGCAGCGGAAGAGGCGGTGGCCGGCGCAGCGGTAGGCGCGGCGACGTCGCGGCGTACGATCTCCGCCCAGCGCGCGAGCCCGGCCTCCAACACCGTCACGTCCTCCGGCCCCGCGCCCTTCTGCGGTCCGTAGACCGCCGCGGCACCCTTGGGTCCGAGCAGCGGGTTGTCCACGTCGGACGCGATGACCACCTCGATGCCGCCGGGGCGGTCGGCGTACCGGCGCAGCAGGTCGGCGGCCTCGACGCGGTCCAGGGAGCGGAGCGCGGCCCCGCCGGGCGGCAGCTCGACGCCGTGCGCGTCGAGCAACCGCCCGCCGAGGGCCTGCACCATGCCGGCGCCGCCGTCGGTGCAGGCGCTCCCTCCGAGACCGAGGACGATGCGACGCGCCCCCACGCGCACCGCCTCGGCGATCAACTGGCCGACGCCGTAGCTGCTCGCGGTCAGCGGCGCCGGCTCTCCGGCGGGGAGCAGGACGAGTCCGGACGCCTCGGCGAGTTCGACCACGGCTGTGGTGCCCCGTACGGCGAAGGACGCGTCCACGGCGCGTCCGGTCGGCCCCGCCACGCGGGTCCGCACCCGGCGGAACCCGGCGGCGACCACCGCGTCGACCGTGCCGTCGCCGCCGTCGGCCACCGGGAGGCGGCGTACGTCGGCGTCCGGCAGGACCCGCAGGATCCCGTCGGCGATGTGTCCGGCGGCTTCGGCCGCGGTGAGCGTGCCCTTGAACTTGTCGGGGGCGACGACGATCGTCGGGGCTGCCACGGCTTGCTCCTTTCCGGATGTCGCAGACGCTATGCGGGTCGGCGGCCGCGGGAAATCGTGTGATCACACGACCGCATGGGACGGACGGGCGGTCCGATTCGGATGGTCGGACATGGATATTCGGGACACTAGGCCACGAAGGGTTGTTCCACCCGGCGGCACGGCCGCGACACCGGATCAGGTGCCGCCGGGTGGGGTCGGTGGGAGGGGGTGCCGCCCGGTCCGGTCGGTGTGACCGGGCGGCACCCCCGGAGACGGGGCCTGGTGGGAAGACGGTCCAGGGTCGGCACCGGGCGGCCCCGCCGGTCTGCGGGCCGAGGAAGTCGGCCGCTGGTGCGGTGGCCGGGCCCGGTGCGCGTGCCCGGACCCGGCCACCGGTCCGGTCAGCCCCGCGGCAGCGGCTCGAACTCGCGGACCGCGTCGATCGCCGGGCCGTGCGGCGTGTTCGCCTCGCGCTCGATCATGATCTCCACGAGCACCGGGCGGGAGGTGGCCTGCGCCTCCTTGCGCGCCCACTCCAGCGACTCGCGGATCTCGCCGGGCTCGAAGACACGGCGGCCGGAGCAGCCGTACGCCTCCATGATCTTGACGTTGTCGGTGCCGTAGTCGTCGTAGTGGATGTCCACCTGGTAGTTCATCTCGTACGGCAGCGACGCCTGGCGGATCAGGCCCAGGTACTCGTTGTTGAGCATGATGATGACGAACGGCACGTTGTACTGCGCCGCCACCGCCAGCTCCTCGACGAGGTACTGGAAGCCGTAGTCGCCGACGATGCCGACGACCTCGGCGTTGGGGTCGCTGTTCTTGAGCGCCTTCTTGACCCCGATCGCCGCCGGGATCTCCCAGCCGAGCGGGCCGGCCTGGCCGCAGATCTGGTAGCGGCGCGGCAGGTACGCCTTCTGGTGCTGGCCGCCCCAGATCTGGTAGAGCCCGATCGCGGTGACGAAGTACGTGTTGGCGTCGAAGACCTCGTTGATCTCCTTGTACGCCCGCGGCGCCTTCACCGGCACGCTGTCGAAGTCCTCGCGGCGCGTCAGCGTCGAGCGCAGTTCCTGGACCCGGGCGACCCACGCACCGGCCTCGCGGCGCAGCCCGCGGTCCCGCGCGACCTCCAGGATCGCCCGGAGGAACAGTCGGGTGTCCGACACGATGCCCAGGTCGGGCTGGAAGACCTTGCCGATCTGGGTCGGTTCGATGTCCACGTGGATGAACTTGCGTTCGCCGCGGTACACGTCCAGCGAGCCGGTGTGCCGGTCGCCGAAGCGTGCGCCGAGGGCGAGCACGAGGTCGGACTCCAGGAACGACGCGTTGCCGTAGCGTTGCGAGGTCTGGATGCCGGTCATGCCGCTGTAGAGCGCGTGGTTCTCGTCGATCGAGCCCTTGCCCATTAGCGTGACCTGCACGGGGATCTGCAACAGCTCGGCCAGCTCGACCAGTTCCTCGTGCGCCTCGCCGATGATGACGCCGCCGCCGGAGAGCAGCAGCGGGCGTTCGGCGGCGAGCAGCATGTCGAGGGCGGCCTCGACGCGCGGCAGGTGCGGGTGCACCTCGGCCACCGGAAGCGGGGCGTCCAACTCGGGGTCCCACAGGATCTTCTGCTGCTGGACGTCCAGCGGCAGGTCGATCAGGACCGGGCCCGGACGGCCCGAGCGGGCGATGCGGAACGCCTCGCGGAAGATCCAGGGGGCCTGCGCGGCCTCCTTGACCTGCACGGCCCACTTGGTGACCGGCTTGGCGATCTCCACGATGTCGACCGCCTGGAACGCTTCCTGGTGCAGTTTGGAGGAGACGGCCTGGCCGGTGATGCAGACGATCGGGATCGAGTCGGCGATCGCGGTGTACAGGCCGGTGATCATGTTGGTGCCGGCCGGGCCCGAAGTGCCGATGGCGACACCGACGTTGCCGTTGGTACGCGCCCAACCGTCGGCCATGTGCGTCGCGCCCTCTTCGTGGCGGACGATCAGGTGCTCGATCGTGCCGTCGTCCTCAAGGGCCTTGTACAGCGGCAGGATCGCGGCGCCGGGACATCCGAACGCGGTGTCCACACCCTCCGACTTGAGGACGTGGACGACGGCGTCCATCACGGGCATCAGACTAGGAGCCATCAGTTGCCACCCTTCCCGTTGCTCGAACCACCGTTGTCGGCAGGGCCGTTGAGCCGTTCAAGAGCCAGCAGCAGCCCGCTGTGGTCGAGGTCGCCGCCGCCCTGGGCGCGCAGCGCGGCGACCAGCGTGGTGGCCAGCGCGCCGAACGGCAGCACCAGGCCGAGTTCGCGGGCGGCGTCCGAGACGATGCCCATGTCCTTGTGGTGCAGGTCGATGCGGAAGCCCGGCTTGAACCGGCGGGCGCGCATCGAGTCGCCCTTGCGGGCCATGACGGTGCTGCCGGCCAGGCCGCCGCCGAGGACCTTGAGTCCGGCCTCGGTGTCGACACCCGCGCGCTCCAGGAACAGCAGCGCCTCGGCGACGAGTTGGATGTTGCCGGCCACGATGAGCTGGTTGGCGGCCTTGACCGTCTGACCGGCGCCGTACGGGCCGACGTGCACGATCGTCTTGCCGAGCGCCTCGAAAAGCGGCAGCGCCGCCGCGAAGTCCGCCGCCTCGCCGCCGACCATGATGGACAGGACGGCCTCGACCGCCCCCGCCTCGCCGCCGGACACCGGCGCGTCGAGGACCCGAAGTCCCTGCGCGCTCCCGGCCTTTCCGACCGCGATGGAGGTGCTGGGCTTGATCGAGCTCATGTCGATCACGAGGGTGCCGGGGCGCACGTTGTCGAGGACGCCGCCCTCGCCGAACATGACCTCCTCGACCTGCGGGTCGGCCGGGACCATCGTGATGACGGCGTCGGCGTCGCGCACGGCGTCGGCGATCGAGGCGGCGCCCTTGCCGCCCGCCTCGACGAGCTTGTCGATCGGCGGCTGGGTCAGGTTGAAGCCGGTGACGTCGTACCCGGCCTTGACCAGGTTGGCAGCCATCGGCGAGCCCATGATGCCAAGGCCGATGAAGCCTATTTTGCTGATCTTCGGTGTGCTCATGCGTTTCCCCTCCCGGAGCGGTTCTCGCGCGGCAGCCAGCCGAAGCTGTCGGCGCTGGGGCCGCCCACGGGCTTGTATTCGAGGCCGATGCGGCCGTCGTAGCCGGCCGCGGCGAGGCGGCCGAACAGGTCGTCGAAGTCGAGTCCGCCGGTGCCGGGCTGTCCGCGCCCGGGGCTGTCGGCGATCTGCACGTGGCCGACGCGGTCCGCGTACGCGGCGATCACGGCCGGCAGGTCCTCGCCCATCGTGGCGAGGTGGTACAGGTCGAGCAGGAAGCGCGTGTTGCCGAGGCCCGTCGCGGCGTTGACCGCGTCGACCACCTCGACGGCGGCCTTCGCGGAGTCGAGCTGGTAGCGCGGGTTCTCCACGGCGTTGACCGCCTCGACCAGCACGACCGCGCCCTCGCGGTGCGCGGCCCGGGCCGCCGACGCCAGGTTCTCCAGCGCGAGTTCGGCCTGTACGGCGGGGTCCAGGCCGTCGACGCGGTTGCCGTACAGCGCGTTCAGCGCGCGGCATCCGACGCGGGCCGCGAACCCGACCGCCACGTCGATGTTGGCGCGGAAGCGGTCGGAGTCGGCGGGCCGCGACAGCAGCCCGCGGTCGCCGCCGGGCATGTCGCCGGCGTCGAAGTTGAGGCCGACCAGCGAGACGCCCGCGTCGGCGAGCGCGCGCTCCAGCGCGTCGAGCTCCGCATCGGCCGGAGTCGGCCCGTCGAACGGCCACCACAGCTCGACCTCGGTGAAGCCGGCCTCGGCTGCGGCCCTCGGCCGCTCCAGCAGGGGCAGCTCGGTGAACAGGATCGAAAGGTTGACATCGAAGCGCGGGAGTCCGGCGCTCACGGTCATCACCTCTTCCACGGATCGAACGGGTGAATTCCACGATGCGGAAGCAAGATTCTGCTTAACGGAATGATGGCACGCGCCTTCAACAGTTTGTCAATCCCGCGGGGTGAGCAATCCTGGATTAGTCGACAGGCACGCCCTAGGGTTCAGGCCGTGCGATTGAAGATGGAGTTCACCACCGAACCGTTCGAAATGCCGGACTTCCCGCCGCATGCCGTCACGGCGCGGCGCATCGTCGACGAAGCGGGGCTGGAGGTCGAGGTCGGGCCGTTCGGCACCAGCGCCGTGGGCGACGCGGAGACCGTGCTCGCGGTCGTCGACCGGCTCTTCCGGGACACCTTCGCGGTCGGCGCCACGCGCATCTCCGTGCAGGTCACGGCGGTTCCGGGCGGCACCGCGGAACAGGCGGAGGACATCCGATGACCGAGCCGGCACACCCCCTCGTCGACGCGGTCAAGCCGCTCGTCGACGCGCTCGGTGCGGACTTCGTGGCGACCGGAGAGGCCCGGGCGGAGGACGTCGTCCTGCACTGGGAGGGCGATCCGGTGGTCGCCGTACGCCTGCCGCACCTGGGCGCCGCGCTCGACCGCCTGCTGGCCGAAATGGTGCGCCAGTTCGGCGGACCGCTGGCCGAACTCGGCCGCGAGGACAAGCAGCGCGTGGTCCGCGTGCTGGAGGAGCGCGGCGCGTTCACCATCCGGCACGGCGTCGAGTCGGTCGCGGCGGCGCTCGGCGTCAGCCGCTTCACGGTCTACAACTACCTGAACCGCGAGCAGTCCCAGTAGGACCGGGCGCAGCGCGCGGGACCCGGCCGGTTGTCGACCGTGCGAACCTCCAAGACCCGGCGTTCGCCCACCCGACTGATCCACTTCAACAAACTGTTGACGGCACGTCACGTGCCGACCTACGGTTCACGCTGAGCGCGGTTCCGATGATCCGGACGCGATGACTCCGTTCCCCGTCCAGGAGGTCCGGCGTGGCCGATCCACCGGAAACCCCATCCGACCAGCACCTTCCCGTACCCGCCGGGGCCGGGCTCGGGCGGCTCAACGCCGCCGGGCCCGGCGACGCGCTGAAGCTCCTCGGCGAGGTGTGCGCCAGCCGCGCGTGGATCGACACGGTCGCGGCCCGGCGCCCGTACCGCGACACCGACGAACTGTTCGCGGCCTCCGACCTCGCGATGGCGGGGCTCACCACCGCCGATCTCGACGAGGCCATGGCCGGACACGCGGTCATCGGCAAGCCCCGTGCGGGCGACGCCACTTCGGAGCGCGAGCAGGCCGGCGTACGCGGCGCGGACGGCGACCTGCTCGCCGAACTCGCGGACGCCAACCGTGAGTACTTCGACCGATTCGGCCACGTGTTCCTCATCTGCGCCACCGGCAAGGGCGCCGCCGAGATGCTCGCCGCACTGCGCGGGCGCCTCGGCAACGACGCGGCCGCCGAGCGGGAGATCGCCCGCGAGGAACTGCGCAAGATCAACCGCATTCGTCTGGAAAAGCTGGTGCTGGCATGACCGCCGTCTCGACCCACATCCTCGACACCAGCGCCGGGGACCCGGCGCCGGACGTCCCCGTCGAACTCGCCGTCCGCGCCGAGGACGGCGCCTGGCGGGTGCTCGGCACGTCGCGGACCGACTCCGACGGCCGCTGCCCCGACCTTCCCCAGGTGTCCCCCGACGACCCCGCGGCCTCCGCCACGGTCCGGCTGCGCTTCGACGTCGCCGCGTACCGTGCCGCCCGCGGCGAGGACGCCTTCTTCCCCGAGGTCCAGGTGGTGTTCACCACCGACCCGGCGCGCCCCCACTATCACGTCCCGCTGCTGCTCAACCCGTACGGATACTCCGTTTACCGAGGGAGCTAGACCGATGCCGATGGTGCTAGGCCAGAACCAGTACGGAAAGGCGGAGAACCGGATCGTCCGGGTTCGCCGCGACGGCACTCGGCACGAGGTCAAGGACCTCAACGTGAGCGTCGCCCTGTCCGGCGACCTCGCCGACACGCACCTGACCGGCGGCAACGCCGCGGTGCTGCCGACCGACACCACCAAGAACACCGTCTACGCCTTCGCGCAGGAGCACGGCATCACGTCCGCGGAGGACTTCGCGGTGCTGCTCGCCCGGCACTTCGTGGACTCGCAGCCCACCATCCACCGCGCGCGCATCCGCGTCGAGGAGTACGGCTGGAACCGCATCACCACCGCCGACTCCCGCAACCGCTTCATCGGCGCCGACGAGGTGCGGCACTCCTTCGTCCGCGACGGCGGCGAGGTACGCACCACCGAAGTCGGCTACGACGGCGAGCGGTTCCAGATCATCTCCGGGCTCACCGGCCTGGTGGTCATGAACACCACCGCCTCCGAGTTCTGGGGCTACATCAAGGACCGCTACACCACGCTCAAGGAGGCGTACGACCGCATCCTCGCCACCGAGGTCAACGCGCGCTGGCGCTTCTCGTGGAGCGGCGACGAGCTCGCCCCGGTCAACTTCGAGCGCTCCTACGCACAGGTCAAGCGGCACCTGCTCGAGTCGTTCGCGGAGACCTACTCCTACTCGCTCCAGCAGACGCTGTTCGCGATGGGCAACCGGGTGCTCAACAACCGCCCGGAGATCGACGAGATCCGGCTGTCGCTGCCCAACAAGCACCACTTTTTGGTGGACCTGGAGCCGTTCGGGCAGAAGAACGACAACGAGGTCTACTTCGCCGCGGACCGGCCGTACGGCCTGATCGAGGGCACCGTGCACCGTGAGGGCGTCGAACCGGTCATCCCCGTCGACTGAGAGGCGGACGCGTCGTGAGCACCGAACCCGCGCAGCGCATCGTCATCGAGAACGCCGTCATCGCAACCGTCGACGCCGACGACACCGAGTACACCTCGGGCCACGTCGTCGTCGCCGGCAACCGCATCGAGTCGGTGGGGGCCGGAGCCGCGCCCGAAGTCGCCGGTACGGTACGCCGCGTCGACGCCTCCGGCCACCTGGTCACCCCCGGGCTCGTCAACACGCACCACCACTTCTACCAGTGGATCACCCGGGGCCTGGCGCAGAACTCGATCCTGTTCGACTGGCTCGTCGAGCTGTACCCGACGTGGGCGAAGATCGACGACGAACTGTGCCACGCCGCCGCGCAGGGGTCGGCGGCCGCGCTGCTCAAGTCGGGCTGCACGACCGCGATGGACCACGCGTACGTCTTCCCGCGCGATGCCGGGGACATCCTCGGCGCCGAGATCGCCGCGGTCGCCGAGCTGGGCATGCGCTTCCAGCCCACGCGCGGGTCGATGGACCGCAGCCGCAAGGACGGCGGGCTCCCGCCGGACAACGCGGTCGAGGACACCGACGAGGCCCTCGCCGCCACCGAGGCGGCCATCGACCGGTGGCACGACCCGTCGTTCGACTCGATGCTGCGCATCACCGCGGCGCCCTGCTCGCCGTTCTCGGTGTCGACCGAACTCATGCTCGAGGCAGCGGTGTTGGCCCGGCGCAAGGGCGTACGCCTGCACACCCACGGCTCGGAGACGGTCGAGGAGGAGAAGTTCTGCAAGGAGTTGTTCGGCATGGGGCCGACCGACTACTTCGAGTCGGTCGGCTGGCTCGGCGACGACGTGTGGATGGCCCACTCGGTGCACATGAACGACTCCGACGTGGCCAAGTTCGCCGAGACCGGCACGGGCGTCGCGACGTGCCCGTCGTCGAACGCCCGCCTGGCGGCCGGGGTGGCCCGCGTACCCGACCTGCTGCGCGCCGGAGTGCCGGTCGGGCTCGGCGTGGACGGCACGGCGTCCAACGAGTCCGGCGAACTCGGCACGGAGCTGCGGAACTTGCTGCTGTTCAGCCGCGTCAAGTGGGGCGCGGACGCGCTGACCGCGCGGCAGGCCCTGCGGGTCGGCACGATCGGCGGCGCGCGCGTACTCGGCCGCGAGGCGGAGATCGGCAGCATCGAGCCCGGCAAGCTGGCCGACCTCGCACTGTGGAAGATGGACGGCGTCCTGCACGCCGGCATCGCCGACAAGGTCGCGGCGCTGGTCCTGGGCGCCGCCGCCCCGCTCTCGCTGCTGCTGGTCAACGGCGTCCCGGTGGTCGAGGACGGCCGGCTCACGCGGGTCGACGAGGAAACCATCGCCCGCAACGTCGAGGCCGCCTCCGCGACGCTGGCCCGCCGCGCGGGACTGGCCTGAATCCGCAGGCGACACAGCCCACGGCCCTGCCGGAGCGACCAAGCTCCGACAGGGCCGTCGCCGCGCATGCGCACGGCACACCAGAGAATCTGAGTACGCGCACTCATGTACGGCGCGCACACGCTCGGAAACATGGCGCTACGCAGACGTTCGTCGCCGCCCGCCGCAAGAGGGTTCTCCCTCCGAACTCCCCATCGGAGCAAGAGAACCGGCGGACGGCGAAATCCGCCCGGATGCTCGCGCCCCTTTTCCCGTGCCGTGAGAGGAGTGCCCGAAGCGATGGTGCCTTCCGAGTCCCCGCCGCGCTTCCGCGACGACCTGTCCACGATCTACGACTTCATGGACGAGATCCTGATCCGCTGCCCCAAGTGCGAGGCGCTGGCGCGCGTGGTGGCGTACCCGCGCCGCGAGGTGCTGTCGCCGTTCCAGTCGCGACGCCTGGTCTGCGCCGACTGCGGCCACACTCGCGACAAAGACTCCGGCGTCTACTCGATGCCGAACTCGCAGGCCACGCACATGTACGACCCGTACTTCTACCTGCCGCTGTGGTTGCAGACCAGCACGCGGCACGGCCTGCTGTGGGCCTACAACCTCAACCACCTGGCGCTGATCCGGCGTTACGTGGCCGCCGAACTGCGCGAGGACGCGTGGACCGAGGAGGGCATCCGCATGACGCTGGTCTCCCGGCTGCCCGCGTGGATCACCGCGTCGGGCAACCGCGCCGAGGTGCTGCGCCTGATCGCCCGCCTGGAGACGACCGTCGAGGGCGGCTGACAGACGCCGCGGCCGTCCACCACCAACCCGGCCGCGGAACGCAAGACGCCGGTGTCCCGCACTCCTCCCCGAGTGCGGGACACCGGTGTTGGCGGTCCGGGCCGCGGCAGCAGCGGCGGCTGCCGCGGAAGCAGTGGCTGCCGTGGCAGCAGTGACAGCCGCGGCGGCCGTGGCGGCCGTGGCCGCCGGAGGGTCAGCTCTCTCGGCCGAGGGTCTTCAGGTAGTTGCGCCAGCCGCCGAACTCGGTGATCTCCTTGTGCTTCCCGGTCTCCAGCTCGCCGACCCGCAGGACCATCGAGAACGACGCGGAGCCGTCCTCCAGCTTGATGATGCCGAACTCCAGCTCGGCCGGCTCGGTGGGCAGGAGTTCGTCGCGCAGCACCTCTTCGGGGACCTCGTACACCTCGCCCTCGATCTGGGTGTCCACGCTCGGGTCGGGGAGCAGACCGGGGCAGCGGTCGCCGATCGAGAAGAAGCGGTGGCCGGGGGCGGTGCGGGTCTTCATGACCAGCGGCGCGCCCTTGAGGTGGTGGTGGAAGGGGCCGCCTTCCATCGCCTGGCCGTTGAGGAACATGCGAGCCATGCGGACTCCTGGGTTCTGGTGCGGATCCGACGGGAGGTCGGAAGATCCGGATGGTTCGGAAGAGTTCGAAGGAGGGTGCGGAACGACCGGGGGCGTCTCGACGGGACGCGCCCCCGCGACCGTCGGGACCCCGCCCGGTCGTTCCGCGTTCGTGGTGCCCGGCGCGCCTCAGTCGAGGAGGGCGTAGCCGGGCAGGGTGAGGAAGTCGGGGAAGTCGTCGGCGAGGGCGACCTGCAGGAACAGGTCGCGGGCCGCCGTCCAGCGGCCGGCCTCGAAGGCCGTGTCGCCCAACTCCTCCCGCAGGTGCCCGAGTTCCTCGGTGAGGTGGCGGCGCACCAGCTCGGCGGTGACCTTCTCGCCGGTGTCCGCGAGCACCACGCCGTTGTTGACCCACTGCCACACCTGCGAGCGGGAGATCTCGGCGGTCGCGACGTCCTCCATGAGGCCGAACACCCCGACCGCGCCGTGGCCGCGCAGCCACGCCTCCAGGTAGCGCAGGCCGACGCCGACCGCGTTGTGCAGGCCGACCGAGGTCGTCCCGCCGCCCGCCGAGGCGACGTCGAGGAGCTGGTCCGTGGTCACCTCGACCTCGTCGCGCAGCCGGTCGAGCTGGGCCGGGCGGTCGCCGAGCACCGCGTCGAACGCCTCGCGGCAGACCGGCACCAGGTCCGGGTGCGCGACCCACGACCCGTCGAAGCCGTCGCCGGCCTCGCGGTCCTTGTCGTCCCGGACCTTCGCCAGCGCGGCGGCGTTGGCGGCGGCGTCACGCCGCGACGGGATGACGGCCGACATACCGCCTATGGCGTACGCGCCGCGCCGGTGGCAGGTCTTGACGAGCAGTTCGGTGTACGCCCGCATGAACGGAGCCGTCATCGTCACCGAGTTGCGGTCCGGCAGGACGAACGCCTCGCCCGCGTCCCGGAAGTTCTTCACGATGGAGAACAGGTAGTCCCATCGCCCGGCGTTCAAGCCCGAGGCGTGGTCCCGAAGTTCGTACAGGATCTCGTCCATCTCGAACGCCGCGGTGATGGTCTCGATGAGCACCGTCGCGCGGATCGTGCCGCGCGGGATGCCGAGCACGTCCTGCGCGTGGTTGAACACGTCGTTCCACAGCCGCGCCTCGAGGTGGCTCTCGGTCTTCGGCAGGTAGAAGTACGGGCCGGAGCCGCGCGCGAGCAGGCGTACCGCGTTGTGGAAGAAGTACAGGCCGAAGTCGAACAGCGCACCCGCGACCGGGGTCCCGTCGACCAGCACGTGGCGCTCGTCGAGGTGCCAGCCGCGCGGCCGCATGACCACGGTGGCCAGCTCGTCGTCCGGCTTGAGGGTGTAAGACTTGCCCTCGGCGGTCGTGAAGTCCACCCGCCGCTCGTACGCGTCGACCAGGTTGCGTTGGTGCGCGACGACGTTGTGCCAGGTCGGCGCGGAGGCGTCCTCGAAGTCCGCGAGCCACACCTTGGCCCCGGAATTGAGGGCGTTGATGGTCATCTTGCGGTCCGCGGGACCGGTGATCTCCACCCGCCGGTCGCGCAGCTTGGGCGGCGCGGCGGCCACCCGCCACTCGGACTCGCGGACGCCGCGGGTCTCGGGCAGGAAGTCCAGGCGGCCGGTGCGGGCGATCTCGGCGCGCTTCTCCTGCCGCTTGGCGAGGAGTTCGGTGCGGCGGCCGCCGAAGCGGCGCTGCAGGTCCGCGACGAAGCGCAGCGCCTCGGTGGTCAGGATCTCCTCCCCGCGCGGCACGGGGCCGCCGGTCACGGTGACGACCGGTGCGGTCATGTGACACTCCTCTGTTCTCCACTGGGCGGAAAGGACGGTGCCGGTCCGGGTGGCCGACCGAGGGGACGGAACCCGGTCGGCGGCGGGCCGCGACGAATCGATGGTGACCCGGATCGCGGCTCAGGCACAGGCGGCGCGCACGGCGCCGGCCACCGCGCCCGCCACTTCGGGATCGAACACACTCGGCACGATGAAACCCGCGTTGAGCTGTTCGGGCGCCACCCGGTCGGCGATCGCGCCGGCCGCGGCGCGCAGCATGTCGTCGGTGACGGCCGAGGCTCCCGCGTCCAGCAGGCCGCGGAAGATGCCCGGGAAGGCCAGCACGTTGTTGATCTGGTTGGGCAGGTCGCTACGCCCGGTGGCGACCACGGCGGCGTGCCGGGCGGCCGCGGCGGGGTCGACCTCGGGGTCGGGGTTGGACAGTGCGAAGACGACCGCCCGTTCGGCCATCGCGGCGATGTCGGAGCCGGTCAGGAGGTTGGGGGCGGAGACGCCGATGAACACGTCGGCGCCGACCACGGCCTGCGCGAGGGTCCCGAAGAACCCTTCGGAGTTGGTGTTGTCGGCCACCCACTGCCGGTCCGCGTCCAAGCCCTCCTGCGCGCGGTGCACCGTGCCGTTGCGGCCGCACGCGATGATCTCGCGGGGGCCGAGCGGCAGCAGCAGCCGGATGATCGCGTTGCCGGCCGCGCCGACGCCGGACAGGACGATGCGGCAGTCGCGGATGTCCTTGCCGACGACCTTGAGCGCGTTGTGCAGCGCGGCGAGGACGACGACGGCGGTGCCGTGCTGGTCGTCGTGGAAGACCGGGATGTCGAGGCGTTCGCGCAGGCGCCGCTCGATCTCGAAGCAGCGCGGTGCGGAGATGTCCTCCAGGTTGACCCCGCCGTACACCGGCGCCAGCAGCTCGACGGTGCGTACGATCTCGTCGACGTCCTGGCTGTCGATGCACACCGGCCACGCGTCCACGCCCGCGAACTGCTTGAAGAGGGCGGCTTTGCCCTCCATCACGGGCAGTGCGGCGGCGGGGCCGATGTCGCCGAGGCCGAGCACCGCCGAGCCGTCGGTCACCACGGCGACGGTGTTGCGCTTGACCGTCAGGCGGCGCGCGTCCTCCGGGTTCTCGGCGATCGCGGTGCACACGCGGGCGACGCCGGGGGTGTACGCGCGGGACAGGTCGTCACGGTGCCGCAGCTGCACCTTGGGGACGACCTCCAGCTTGCCGCCGAGGTGCATCAGGAACGTGCGGTCGCTGACCTTGTGCACAGTGACGCCCGGGACGTCGCCGAGCGCCTTGGCGACCGCGTCGGCGTGCGGGCCGTCGACGGTGTCGCAGGTCAGGTCCACCATGATGCGGTCGGGCCCCGAGTCGACCACGTCGAGGGCGGTGAGCACCGCGCCGGCCTCGCCGACACGTGTCGTGAGCAGGCCCGCGACGCCGATCGAGACGGGCGCCTCGACGCGCAGGGTGATGGAGCAGCCAGGGCTTGGGGCCGACATCGGTGTCCTCGTTCCTCGTTCCCGGTCGCGGCGAGTTCTGTAGAGTGGAGATTAGTTTCTGACATACGGAATTTCAACAAGTTGTTGAGAAGTCCTCGGGTTGCATCGGGCCACATCCGGACGAGGACGCGGCACCGGCATGTGGAGGAGTCAGGATGGCCGAGCGGGCACCCGGGGGCGTGCAGTCCCTGGAACGGGCATTCGACCTGCTCGAGGTCCTCGCCGACGCGGGCGGCGTACTGGGCCTGAGCGACCTCGCGGCCCGGTCCGGCCTGCCGATGCCGACCATCCACCGATTGGTCCGGACCCTCGTGCGCCTGGGCTACCTGCGCCAGGACGCCTCGCGCCGCTACACCCTCGGACCGCGGCTGATCCGGCTCGGCGAGACCGCGGGGCGCCTGCTCGGCTCGTGGGCCCGGCCGTACCTCGCCGAACTGATGGAGTCCACCGGCGAGACCGCGAACCTCGCGGTGCTGGAGTCCGGCGAGGTCGTGTACGTCGGCCAGGTGCCGTCCCGGCACTCGATGCGGATGTTCACCGAGGTCGGGCGGCGCGTCCAGCCGCACTGCACGGCCGTCGGCAAGGCCCTGCTCGCGCAACTTCCCGAGGAGCAGGCCGCCCGTACGCTCGGGCCCGGGCCGCTGACCGCGCACACCTCCTACACCGTCACCGAACCCGCGGAGCTGCTGCGGCAGTTCGCCGCGATCCGGGAGCGCGGCTACGCGGTCGACGACCAGGAGCAGGAACTCGGCGTGCGCTGCATCGCCGTCGTCGTCCCCGGCGCCCCTACCGCCACCGCACTGTCCGTCTCCGGACCCGAGGGCCGCATCCGGGCCATCGACGAGAAGGAACTCGTGGCCACCGCCCAGGAGATCGCCGCCCGACTCGGCGCGGCCCTCGGCGGCGCGTCGGAAGCGGGTGACGAGGGGTAGCGCGGGGCAGGGCAGGTAGGGAAGGTAGGGCGAACGGGCGGGCAGGGCGGGTAGGCCGACGACCGGCGGGCAGGACAGGGCGGGTAGGCCGAACGGGCGGCGCCAGGGCCGCCCGCAGCGCAGGTCAGCCGAGGCGGCCGAGGTCCTCCGGGGTGTCGACGTCGTAGGCCTCGGCGACATCCCCGCACTCAACGAGCCGCAGCGACGCCGCATGCGCGGCCAGGAACCCCCGCGCCCCGGCGTCGCCCTGGGCCTCTGCCGCGATATCCCGCCACCACCGAGACGCGAACAGCACCGGGTGCCCGCGCCGACCGTCGTACGAGGCGGCCGCCAACTCGGCCCCGCGGACCAGGTGTTCCTCGACCAGCCGGGCCACGGCCGCGCCCCCCGCACCGGGCATGTCCACCAGCGCGACGACCGCCGCGGACGCGTCCTTCGGCAACGCGGCCAGCCCCGCGCGTAGCGACGAGCCCATGCCCGTCTCCCACTCCGTGTTGCGCACCACCCGGGCGGTCCCCAGGTCCGCGTCGGCGAGCACCTGGTCGGCGGCAGCACCGAGGACCACCACGACCTCCGCGCAACCGCCGTCCCACAGCAAGCGCAGACCGTGCTCCACCAGCGGCCGCCCGTGGAACGGCAGCAGTGCCTTGGGCCGCCCGCCGAGACGGGACCCGCCGCCGGCGGCCAGCAACAGGCCCGCAACGGGCCGCGGTCCGGTGGCCATCAGGTGCAATACCTCCAACTCGATTTGATCCCCGGGCGATACCGCGCAGTTCTGGCCCGGAAAGCACGACACCGCCCGCCCCCACGCGCCCGCCCGGTGAGCACGACACCGCCCAGCTCGCGCAACGCCCCGCCCGCCCCCACGCGCCCTGCCTTCCCTTCCCTTCCCTTCCCTTCCTACCTCGGGAACGATCTACGCGACCGGAAGGTCCGGGCCACGGCCTCCAACCACGCGAAACGACGAAGACCTACCGCCCCCCGACCACACGTTCGCCCCCGACCACGCCCCGCCCCGTCGTACCGACAGCAGGCCGGAAAAACCAGATGACCGCTCCCGGCGACCGACGTACCGTCGGGGATCATGGCCGATCCCACGCCCACGACGCCGACCGGGTCCACAAGACCCAAGAAGTCGACCGTCGCCAGTCTCATGCGGCTGCGCCCGTATGTCCGTCCGGTGCGCGGCCGCCTGGTCGGCAGTGCCCTTACCGCGCTCCTGTCGACCACCACCGGCCTGATGATCCCCCTGGTCGTCGCCCGCGTCGTCGACGGCCCGGTGGCGGACCGCGACACCGGCGCGCTGTGGCCGTGGGTCCTGCTCCTCCTCGCCCTCGGCGTCCTGGAGGCGTTCTTCTACTGGGCCCGCCGCATGCTGACCCACCGCTCGCTCCCCCGCGTCGAGGAGACGATGCGGAACGCGCTCTACGAGCACCTCCAGACCCGCCCGGTCTCCTTCCACGACAAGTGGCAGTCCGGCCAACTCCTCTCCCGCGCCTCGCGCGACCTCGGCCAACTCCGCCAATTCCTGTCGTTCGTCGTCATCTTCCTCTTCGTCAACGCCGCGACGTTCGTGGTCGGATCGGTCCTGCTCTTCACCGTCAACCCGGTCCTCGCGCTGATCGTGACCGCCGTGGCGGTCCCCGTCATGTTCCTCAGCCACCTCTTCGAGAAGCGCTACGCCGTCGTCACCCGCCGCGCCCAGGACCAGGCCGGCGACGTCGCCACGGTGATGGAGGAGTCGGTCCTCGGCATCCGCGTCCTCAAAGCGTTCGGCCGCAATCGCGCCATGGACCACAAGTACGCCGCCCTCACCCGCGAACTGCGCCGCACCGAGACGGAGAAGGCCCGACTCGTCGGCATCATCTGGGGGGTCCTGGTGGCCGTCCCCGAGCTGATGGTCGCCGCCGCCCTCGCGGTCGGCGTGCTCCAGGTCGCGGACGGCGCCACGACGACCGGTGAACTGGTCGCCTTCTTCGCCATCGTCATGTACCTGCGCTGGCCGATCGAGTCGTTCGGATGGCTGCTCGCCGCCACCACCGACGCCGCCGCCGCGGCCGACCGCTACTTCGAGGTCATGGACGCCGGCGGCGAGATCCCCGAACGGGAGCGCCCGATCGACCCCGTCCGGGTCACCGGCGCCCTCGCGTTCGAGAACGTGCGCTTCCGCTTCCCCGACGGCCCGTCGGACGCCCCGGAGCTGCTGCGCGGCGTCGACCTTGCGGTCCGCCCCGGCGAGACCATCGCCCTGGTCGGCCCCACCGGATGCGGCAAGTCGACCCTCACCGCCCTGGTCCCGCGCCTGTACGACGTGACCGGCGGCCGCATCGCCCTCGACGGCGTCGACCTGCGCGACCTCCCCGTCGAACGCCTGCGCCGGATCGTGTCGGTCGCGTTCGAGGAACCCGTGCTGTTCTCCATGAGCGTGCGGGAGAACGTCCTGCTCGGTTTCCCCGAAGGCACCGACGAGGACGTCGAGCGCGCACTCCGCGTCGCCCAGGCCGAGTTCGTCCACGACCTGCCGTGGGGGCTCGACACCCGTATCGGCGAAGAAGGCCTCGACCTCTCCGGCGGTCAGCGCCAACGCCTGGCACTGGCACGGGCGGTGGTCTCACGCCCGGCCGTCCTGGTCCTCGACGACCCGCTGTCGGCACTCGACGTGCACACCGAGGCCCAGGTCGAACGCGCATTGCGCGCCGTCCTGGCCACCACCACCGCCCTCGTCGTCGCGCACCGCCCCAGCACCGTGCAACTCGCCGACCGGGTGGCGGTCCTGGACGCCGGACGCATCGCCGCGGTCGGCACGCACGACCAGCTCCTCCAGCGCAGCGCCGCGTACCGGCACCTGATGGCCGCCGACACGCCGCGGTTGCGCGCCGGGCGGGAGCACCACCGAACACCGGCCCAGGAGGCAGTGTGACCCCCGACTCCCCGGGCCCCGACTCGCCGGGCCCCGACTCGCCCGGCCCCGAGCTTCCTGGCCCCGGCTCCCCCGGCCAGGACTCCCCCGGCCTCGGCTCCCCCAGCCCCGACGTCCCCAGCCCCGACTCCCCAGGCCCCGGCCACGAGCACAGCCGCAGCCACACACCGGGCCGCAAGCGCGACCACACCCACGGCCACGAGCGCCACCCCGCCGACCCGATGGCGTGGCGCGGCGTCAGCTCCCGTCCCTCCGACGGCGAGGCCGACGCCGAGGGCTCCGGCCTGCCGCTCGCCGACCTCGGCAAGCCCCGCCGCGGTGACGCCCGCCGGCTCCTCGCCTCGCTGCTGGCGCCGCACCGCGGCACCCTGGTCGTCGCGGCGCTCGTCAGCCTGCTGTCGCAGGCCGCGATGGTGGCCGGACCGCTCCTGATCGGCCTGGCCATCGACCGCGCGGTGCCGGACGCCGTCGCCGGGGACCACGGCACCCTCGTGTGGATCGCCGTCGCCTACGCCGCCTGCGGACTAGTCACCGCGGGCAGCCAGTTCGCCTTCCAGGTGGTGGCCGCCCGGGCCGGGCAGGGCGTGCTGCTCGAACTGCGCGCCCGCATCTTCGGCCACGCGCAGCGCCTCAGCCTCGACTTTCACGAGCGGTACACCTCGGGCCGCATCGTGTCGCGTGCCACCAGCGACGTCGACGCCGTCCAGGAACTGGTCGAGGACGGACTCGACGGACTGACCACGGCGGTACTGACGTTCTGGGTCTCGCTGGGATTCCTGTTCGTGCTGGACGTCCCGCTGGCGCTGCTCGTGATGTCCGGTCTCGTGCCGCTGTCCGTGGCCACGGTCTGGTACGCGCGGCGCTCGGCCCGGGCGTACCGCGGCACCCGCACCACCAGCGCGGCCATGACCACGCAGTACATCGAGACCCTCAACGGCATCCGCGCCGTCCAGGCGTTCCGGCGCGAGCCGCGCAACGCCGGGATCTTCCGCGTCCTCAACCGCCGCTACACCGAGGTCAACACCGAAACCCTGGTGCTGTTCGCCTGGTTCGCCCCGGCGCTCATGCTCATCGGCAACCTGACCCTGGTCGGGGCACTGGCCGTGGGCGCCTACCGGGTCGCCGACGGCGGTCTCGAACTGGGCGTGCTCGCCGCGATCGCGCTCTACGTCCGGCGCATGTACGAACCGCTGGACGACCTGGCCCTCGCCCTCAACACCTACCAGACGGCCGCCGCCGGCCTGGAGAAGATCGCCGGGCTCCTGGCGCACGAGCCGGGCGTCGCCGAACCGGCGAAGCCCGGGTCGCTGCCCGAGCGTTCCGGCAAGGGGCGTGAAGTCACCTTCGACGGCGTCCGGTTCGGCTACCAGGACGGCGTGACCGTGTTGCCCCGGATCGACCTGACGATCCCGCGCGGCCAGACGGTCGCGCTGGTGGGCGAGACGGGCGCGGGCAAGTCGACGGTGGCCAAGCTGCTCGCCCGGTTCTACGACCCGACCACCGGCGCGGTGCGCCTGGACGGCGTGGACCTGCGGGAGTTGACGACACCTCAGCTACGCGGCGAACTGACGATGATCACCCAGGAGTCGTTCCTGTTCAGCGGATCCGTCGCGGACAACATCGCGATCGGGCGCCCGGACGCGACCCGCGAGCAGATCGAGGAGGCCACCCGGGCCCTGGGCGCCTACGAGTTCATCGCGGCACTGCCCGACGGCTTCGACACGGACGTCCGCAAACGCGGCGCCCGGCTGTCCGCGGGGCAGCGCCAACTCGTGGCGTTCGCACGGGCGTTGCTCGCCGACCCGGCGGTGCTGATCCTCGACGAGGCGACCTCGTCCCTCGACATCCCGGGCGAACGGGCCGTGCAGCGCGCCCTCGCGACCGTCCTGGAGGGGCGGACCGCGGTGATCATCGCGCACCGCCTGTCGACCGTCGAGATCGCCGACCGCGTGCTCGTCGTCCACGACGGCCGGATCGTCGAGGACGGCACACCGGACGACCTCGTGGCGGGCGTCGGTGACGACGCTGCCGGCGGCGAAGGGCGCTTCGGCGCCCTCCACCGGGCGTGGCGCGAGTCGCTCGTCTGAGCCCGACGCCCGACTGCCCGGCCTCACACGCCGGGCAACCCCCACTCGCGGGCGATGATCTCGTACGACGCCAGGCGCGCCGCGTGCCCGTGCACGTTGCTGACCACCATCAGCTCGTCGACCGCCGTCCGCTCCACGAGGTCGTGCAGCCCGCGTCGCACCGCGTCGGCGTCGCCGATCACGTGCTGCCGCTGGTACGACTCGACGAAGTCGCGCTCGGCGGGCGACCACGGGTACTCCTCGGCCTCCTCCGGACTCGGCTGGAGACCCGGGCGCCCGCTGCGCAGCCGCAGCATGCCGAGCGCCTGCGCCCGCCCGAGCCGCTCCGCCTCCTCCGCGGTGCCGGCCGCGATCACCCCGGCGGCGATCATCGCGTACGGCTCCTTCAGGTCCTCCGACGGCTGGAAGTGCTCCCGGTACAGCGCCAGCGCGGGCAGCGTGTGCTCGCCGCTGAAGTGGTGCGCGAACGCGAACGGCAGGCCCAGGATGCCGGCGAGCTGCGCGCTGTAGCCGCTCGACCCGAGCAGCCAGATCGGCGCCCGCGCCGCGTCCCGCTCGCCGCCCGGCTCGATGCCGGACGCCGGGCCGGGCACCGCATGAATCCGCGAGTACGGGTGCCCCTCGCGGAACGACCCGGTCAGGAACCCGATCAGCTCCCCGAGTTGCTGCGGGAAGTCGTCCACCGACAGCGCCTCCGCGCTGCGCCGCAGCGCCCTCGCGGTGTGCTGGTCGGTGCCCGGCGCGCGCCCGAGGCCGATGTCGATGCGCCCGGGGTGCAGCGCCTGGAGCGTGCCGAACTGCTCCGCGACCACCAGGGGGGCGTGGTTGGGCAGCATGACGCCGCCGGACCCGAGTCGCAGCGTGGTGGTGTGTGCGGCGAGGTGTGCGAGCAGGACCGGCGGCGAGGAACTCGCGATACCGGGCATGTTGTGGTGCTCGGCCACCCAGAAACGGTGGTAGCCCCACTGCTCGGCGCGCCGCGCGAGCTCGGTGGTGGTGTGGAGCGCCTCGGTCGCGGTGTAGCCGGTTCCGACCGGGGCGACGTCCAGCACGGACAGCGGTATCGACGGTGTCGAGGCATGAGAAGGCACGTCAAGGGGCAACGTGACCAGCATGCGTGTTGTTCCGGCCGGCGTATGGACCTTCCGGATCTGGGCGGCGGCGGAAGCATCACGGGAACCACGGGACCGAAACTCCGGGAGAGACCTTCCGGAAGAGTTCCAACCTGGCAAATCCCCTCAGATTTGAACCCGACAGCTCTGATCAAGCGCGTTCTCTTGAACTAGTCCAGAATGTTCCTATATTGGAAGACATGGCCGGGACGTCCCGCGAGGACATACCCCATCAGCTGCGCGAGGCGGGGCTGAGGGTCACCGCCGCGCGTGCCACGATCCTGGACCTGATCCGGAGTCGGCCGCACAGCGACGCGGAGTCACTGGCGCGCGCCGCGCGCAGCCGGCTCGGCAGCGTCTCGACCCAGGCGGTGTACGACACACTCCACGCGCTCGTCCGCGCGGGCCTCGCCCGGCGGATCGTGCCCGCCGACCATCCGGCCCGTTTCGAAGCGCGCACCGGGGACAACCATCACCACATCGTGTGCCGGGGCTGCGGCGCCGTCGAGGACGTGGACTGCGTCGTCGGCGCGGCGCCCTGCCTGACTCCCGACCAGACGCACGGCTACGACCTGGACGAAGCCGAGGTCACCTTCTGGGGACGCTGCCCGGACTGCCGCGCTTCGGCCGCCGGTCCAGGGACTCCGTCCCGGAAAGAGTGAAAGTCTCCCAGTCGGCCGGCAGCAACGGCCCGCTTCCGATGCTGGACCACTATGTGATCCAGAAGACGGGCCAGTGCTACCGACAATGGGTGCCCGAGCACGTCGTCCACGCCAAGTCCGTCAGCGGGCCTGCGTAAACGTCCAGACCGCACCGCTCGCGGCCGGGACCAGGCCCAACCCCTGCTGCCCCCGCACCTGCTCGCCGATCCCCAGCGCCTGGCCGCCGCGGTTCACCAGCACGAAGCCCTTGCCACGCGGCTGCGCCTGCCACTGCTGGCGCTCCTCGCCGCACTTGTCCTGCACCGCGTGGCCGCCTCCCATGTCGAGGCACTTGTTGCTCACGCGCGAGACCAGGTAGACGTACCCGCCGCCGGCATCGTGCACGGTCCACTGCTGGTTCGTCTTGTCGGGGCTGGACGCGAAGACGATGACGGGGGTGTTGTCGCCCTTGTCGCCCCCGTACACGTCCATCGCCCGGCCGCCGACCGTCAGGACGTACGTCGTCCCGGACTTGAGCGTCGGCGGCTTGGACGTCGTCGGCGACTTGCTCGGGCTCGCACTCGTGGACGGCGCGGCCGAGGACGGCGGGGCACTCGACGACGCCCCGGACAGCGGGGACGGCCCAGGCGTCGTGGACGTCGTCGGCGACACCGCCGCGGCGGGCGACTTGTCGTCGCCCCCACCGCCCAGCACCCCGAAAACCGCGCCGAAGAGCAGGCCCACCAGCGCGGTGGCCACCAGCGCGACGACCACTGTTCGGCGAGACACCATGTCCGCTCGACTCCCCTCACGGGCCGCCCGTCGACGGCCCCTCAGGGCGGCCATCCTGGCAGAAACGCGCCCCGCCGGTGAGTGGCGGGGCGCGTTGCGGGCGGAGCGGGGTCAGTGGCTCGAGCCACCGGTGAACTTCAGGCCGACGATCGCGACGACCATCAGGCTCAGGAAGAACAGCCTTGCGGCGGTGGCCGGTTCACCCAGAACGGCGATACCCAGCAGGCCGGAGCCCACCGCACCGATGCCGACCCAGACGCCGTACGCCGTGCCGATCGGCAGCGTCTTGGCCGCCATCGACAGCAGCACCATGCTCCCGGCGATGCCGAGTACGGTCAGAACACTGGGGACGAGCTTGGTGAAGCCCTCGGTGTACTTGAGGCCGATCGCCCAGCCGACCTCGAGGAGGCCGGCAATACCGAGAAGAACCCACGCCATGACAACGCACCTCACACGCGTCGTCGTCGTGGCCCGGTACGTCGCACCTCGTCGGGGGCGGGACCACGGAACGGTCCGGCCGCCTCCAGCTTCTCAAACGGCCCGCGGGGGGCAAAACCGGGGCGCGGTGAGGTTCGTCACCGCGGGATCACGGCTCGCCGATCGCGGCTCGGAGACCGCCGCTGACAGATTGACCGCGGTCCGCGGGTGCGCGGCTCAGAGGTACAGGCCGGTCGCCTCACCGGAGGCCTCGACGCGCTCGGCCGCCACCGCGTGGAGGTCGCGCTCGCGCAGTAGCACGTACGCCACCCCGCGCACCTCGACCTCGGCACGCTCCTCGGGGTCGTACAGCACCCGGTCGCCCGGCTCGACGGTGCGCACGTTCTGGCCCACCGCGATCACCTCGGCCCACGCGAGCCGCTTGCCGACCTGCGCGGTGGCCGGGATCAGGATGCCGCCGCTGGAACGGCGGTCGCCTTCCCCCGCGTCCTGACGCACCAGGACACGGTCGTGCAGCATGCGGATGGGCAGCTTCTCGCCGAGGCCGGCGGCGGTGCTGTCCGAGGAACGGGAGGCGGAAGTCTGGGACGCGTCGGAACTCACGCATGAAAAGTACCCGCCCGAGCGCCCGAGTGTGACACCAGGGCGCGATCGGATCCGGACAGCCGCCCGGATCCGCCTCGCCTACCGGCCGGTTCCTACTTCTTCTTCTTGCCGCCGCCGCGCCGCTTCAGCAGCGCCACCAGCACGACCAGCCCGACCACGCCGCCCGCGATCGGCGCGATGCGCTCCATACGCGGGGCGCCCGTGTCCGAGTCGACGAACTGCGCCCGGACCTTCTCCGAGGTACGCCGCGCGACGTTCGCCGGCTTGACCCGGTCCACCAGCTCGTCCAGCGTCGCCGCGAGGTTCGTCCGCGCGCGCTCGATGTCCGCCTCGATCTCCTGCGGGCTGCGCGGCGCGGCGTTCACCTCCGCCCCGGCCGAACCGTTGACCGGCTCCACCCGGGTCTTCTCCGCCTGGACCGTCACCTGGCGTCCCAGAGCCGCCCGGCCG
Source organism: Streptodolium elevatio (assembly GCF_053592165.1). Taxonomy (NCBI): domain Bacteria; kingdom Bacillati; phylum Actinomycetota; class Actinomycetes; order Kitasatosporales; family Streptomycetaceae; genus Streptodolium; species Streptodolium elevatio. The sequence continues at coordinate 72,956 of NZ_JBSFVE010000012.1, read as the reverse complement.
GCCCGCTCCAAATCCGCCGCAGAACGCTCCGGCCCGCCGTGCCCGTTCTCGCCCACAGCCCGTCCTCTCGCTTCCGCTGCCGCACCACCGATCACGCCCTCTTCCGCGTGTGCCCCCAAGTCAAGCAGGTATCCGGACCGGGACGCGGCATCCGGGTGGTTCTCAGCCGTGTTCGCCCCCGCAGGCCGGCCCGGGTCCGGGGCGCCCCCAAGGACCTCCCCGGGCGTCGTGCGGCGCGCAGTGGTCGCAGTCCGGGCGGGCGTAGCCGTACGGCAGCTCCAGCCGGTGCGCGTCCATCAGCTCGCGGTCCGCCAGCAGTTCGCGCGTGGGCCCGTCGGCCGCGATCACCCCGCCGGACAGGACGAGCGAGCGGGGGCACAGCTCCAGCGCGTACGGCAGGTCGTGGGTGACCATGAGCACCGTCACATCCAACCCGTCCAGGATCTCCGCCAGCTCGCGGCGGCTCGCCGGGTCCAGGTTGGACGACGGCTCGTCCAGCACCAGGATCTCCGGCCGCATCGCGAGCACCGTCGCCACCGCCACGCGGCGGCGCTGGCCGAAGCTCAGGTGGTGCGGGGGCCGGTCGGCGTACCGCGCCATGCCGACCCGGTCGAGCGCCTCGGCCACGCGCTCGTCCAGCTCCGCACCGCGCAGCCCCAGGTTGGCGGGGCCGAAGGCGACGTCCTCGCGCACCGACGGCATGAAGAGCTGGTCGTCCGGGTCCTGGAAGACGATGCCGACCCGGCGGCGGATCTCCCGCAGGTTGCGCTTCGCCACCTCCAGACCCGCGACGCGCACGGTGCCGCGTCCGGTGCCGGTGGCCGCCGACAGAATGCCGTTCAGGTGCAGCACAAGGGTGGTCTTGCCCGCGCCGTTGGGCCCGAGCAGCGCCACCCGCTCGCCGCGCTCGACCCGCATGTCGACGCCGAAGAGCGCCTGGTGCCCGTCCGGGTAGGCGAAGGCCAGGCCCTCGACCTCCAGCGACGCGGGTACGCCGGGCGCGGCCTGGCCCGGCACGCCGCTCCGCGCGGCCGTCCCGGTGGTCGTCCCCGTGGTCGTCCCGGTGGCGGCCTCCGCAGTTGCCCCGGCCGCCGCCTCCGCAGCGGTCGCGGCGGTCACGGCGCCCGTTCCGGCCTCGGTCCCCGTCGTCTCACCCATGGCGCCCATCCTCACCCACCGGCCAGCCACGCCGCCGCGCAGGCCAGCACGGCGGCCAGCGGCAGCGCCGACGCGGCGGCCCACTGCCGTCCGGACGCCTGGGCCTCCACGATGCGCGGCATCGTGCCCTCATAGCCCCGGCTGAGCATCGCGAGGTGCACGCGCTCGCCGCGCTCGTAGGAGCGGATGAACAGCGCGCCGGCCGACTTCGCGACCACCGGCAGCTGCCGTACGTCGCGCGCCACGAAGCCGCGCGACTCGCGCGCCACCCGCATCCGGCCCATCTCGCCGCTGATGACGTCCATGTACCGCAGCATGAACTGCATGATCTGCACGAGGAGTTGCGGCATGCGCAGCCGCTCCATGCCGAGCAGCAGGTCACGCAGCGGCGTGGTGGCCGCGAGCAGGATCGACGCGACCACCCCCAGCGTGCCCTTCGCGAGGATGTTCCAGGCGCCGAGCAGGCCGCTGTGGCTCACCGTCAGCCCCAGGAACTCCGTCTTGGGGCCGGTCGCCAGGAACGGCAGCGCGAGCGCGAACGCCACGAACGGCACCTCGACGACGACGCGGCGCAGCACGTACCCCACCGGGACGCGGCCGACCGCGGCGACGGCGGCGAGCAGCAGCGCGTACACGCCGAACGCCCAGAACCGCTCCCGCGGCGTCGCCACGACCGCGAACACGAACAGCACCACCGCCACCAACTTGCAGTGCGGCGGCAACCGGTGCAGCGGCGAGTCGCCCGCCCGGTACAGGTTGTGCGCGTGCCCGGCGCCCATCAGCGCGCCGCCCCCGGCCGGGGCAGCGGCGTCACGAACCGTCGGCGGCGGCGCCGACCCGCGGCTCACCCGCCGCGGCGTCCGGGCCCCGGCCCTCACCCGCCCCGCCCGCCGCACCGCGGCGCTTGACGATCCAGAAGACGCCGCTGCCCACGACCAGCGTCCCGGCGACCCCGAGAACTCCCGCCAGACCGCCGGAGATCCGCTCGTTGTCGACGCCCTCGACCGCATAGTCGGCCAGCGGGCCGTCGGCGAGCGCGTGGTCCTCGACCTTGGTGTCCATGCCCTTGTCACCGGCGACCTTCTCCAGGCCGTCCGGGTGCGCGCTCGCGTAGAAGCTCACGATGCCTGCGAGGACGAGCGCGACGACCGCGCCGGCGATGAGCAGCGTGCGCATACGAATCTTCGCCATATCCCTGACCTCTTCCCGGACCGGTCTCAAGCCTGCTGCGCGGCGGGGGCGGACTCCTGCGCACCCGTGCGGAGTTCGAGCGGGCGGGCAAGGCCGCGCGCGCCGTACACGAGGTCGGGGCGCACCGCGAGCACGCTCGAAATCGTCGCGGCCGTGATCAGCGCCTCGCCGATGCCGATCAGCACGTGCACGCCGATCATCGCGCCAGCCACCTTCGAGATGGGTACGTCGGTCGTGCCGCCGATCGCGTACACCAGCGTGAACACCGCGGCGCACACCGGCACCGAGACGAGCGCGGCGACGAACGACGCGGCCCCCAGCGACCGCCGCGTGCGCGGCAGCACCCCGGCCAGCAGCCGGAACAGGCCGTAGCCGACCACGGCCGTGGTGATGCCCATGACCGTGATGTTCACGCCCAGCGCGCTGAGCCCGCCGTCCGCGAAGAACACCGCCTGCATCAGCAGCACCACCGACATGCACAGCACACCGGTGTACGGCCCGACCAGGATCGCCGCGAGCGTGCCGCCGAGCAGGTGCCCGCTGGTCCCGGACGCGACCGGGAAGTTCAGCATCTGCACCGCGAAGATGAACGCCGCGACCAGCCCCGCCAGCGGCGCGGTCCGCTCGTCCAGCTCACGCCGAGCACCACGCAGCGACACCGCGACCCCGGCGGCGGCGACCACCCCCGCAGCCACCGACACAGGGGCATTGATGAACCCATCGGGTACGTGCATGGGGACCTCCTCCGAACGAACACATGGCCTCTGGCCGACCGCCGAGCCGTCCGATTTTATGAGGAGCGGTCGCACCTGCAACAGATGCGCAATTGGCGACGCTCGGCACATCGTGTTTGCCGTGATTCGGAGCCGGACCTAGCGTGGCCGGGTCAGGCCCCCGCGTATCCGAGAAACCACGGCCGAGAACCGGCCGCGACAGAGAGAGGCCCCCGGTGAGCGAACGACTCCAGGCCGGCGACACCGCCCCCGCCTTCACCCTCAAGAACGCCGACGGCGACGACGTCTCCCTGTCCGGCCACAAGGGCCGCAAGGTGATCGTCTACTTCTACCCGGCCGCCCTCACCCCCGGCTGCACCAAGCAGGCCTGCGACTTCACCGACAACCTCGCCGCCCTCGCCGACGCCGGCTACGACGTGCTCGGCATCTCCCCGGACAAGCCCGAGAAGCTCGGCAAGTTCCGCGAGAAGGAGTCGCTGAAGGTCACCCTGCTCTCCGACCCGGACAAGTCGACCCTGGAGGCCTACGGCGCCTTCGGCGAGAAGACGATGTACGGCAAGAAGGTCACCGGGGTGATCCGCTCGACCTTCGTCGTCGACGAGGACGGCAAGATCGAGCACGCCTGGTACAACGTCCGCGCCACGGGCCACGTCGCCAAGCTCCTCAAGGACCTCAAGATCGCCGCATGACCCCCGGGCGTCACGGGCCGGGGTCCGGCCGGATCCCGACCCGTGACACCCGGTCAGAAAATAATGCGATCAGACCCCGAAACCCGCACACCTGTTCGTCGTTGACCATCCCGAGGGGCACCCGTCACCACGCCTCTACGGGGAGGACGCACCACGATGGCCAAGTTCTACAAGTACCCGCCCGAAAGGCTGGCCGAGCTGGCCGCCGAGTCCCGCAGCGTCAACGAGATTCTGCGCAAGCTGGGCCTGCCGATCCTCGGTGGCAACCACACGCACATCAGCCGCCAGCTCAAGCAATTCGGGATTGACACAAGCCACTTCACCCACCTCGGCAAGCAGGATCACCGGCGCAGTTACACCCGCGAGACCCTGCGGGACGCGGCCGCCCGCAGCCGCAACATCGCGGAGATGCTCGTCAACCTGGGCTCGCCCTCCTACCCGAGAGCGGCTCGGTACATCGAATTCCGCTGCTGGAACCTCGGAGTGGACCTGAGCCACTTCGAGGAAAGGGCAGGGCGAGCGGGGCGAACCCACCAAGTCATCGACCCCGCCGCGCTGCGGGAGGCCGTGGCCGAGGCGCCGTCGATTGCGGCCGTCCAGCGCGCGCTGGAACTCCCTCGCGGGGCAAGCGGCTACCGCCTGGTCCGTCGATGGTCCGCGGAACATGGGGTCGACCTCAGCCGGCTGCCAGGCCAAGCGCACAACCGCGGGAAGAAGGCGCCGCGACTCCGCGCCGCCGACATCCTGCGCCATGAGCCCGAGCGCGCCAAGCGCCAGCGAGTCCATCTGCTCCGCCGAGCTTTGACCGAGATCGGACGCGCATGCCGGTGCGCGACGTGCGGCATCGAGACCTGGAACGGGGCGCCGATCATCCTCGAAGTCGATCATGTCAACGGCGACTGGCGGGACAACCGCCCGGAGAATCTGCGCTACCTGTGCCCCAACTGCCATAGCCAGACCGACACTTTCTGCGGCCGCAACCGTGCACCCGCGCAACACATAGCGGCCGCGATGCACTAGCGCTGCGGCCGGGAAGGTTTGCCGGTTCCCGGGGTTCGGTGCCGTGCCGCCGGGCCTGGCGGCCCTCCCGAGCACGGCGCGGGCCCGAAGCTCGTACTCGGTCGTACTCGCGAGGGTCTGCAACGCGGCGAGGTGCGGTGCCGGGCGCCGGGAACCGGTGAACCTTTCCGGGTCGCAGCACTAGCAGCGCCGGCCGACATCGCGGCTAGGATTGGCTCGTCCACCTCCGCACCAGGATCCGGAGAAATTTCCCTGATCGTGGGGTTGACAATTCCGCGGCCGTGGTGTAATCAGGCAGCCACGCTGGGTTTAGGTCCCAGTGCGTTGACGCGCGTGTGGGTTCGAATCCCACCGGCCGCACACTTCAACCGAAGGGCGGTCACCCGAGTCGGGTGGCCGCCCTTCGGGGTGTCAGGTGACGGTCAGGGCGATGGTGTGCCAGCCGGTCGCGCCGTCGGGGGCCACGCTTGTCTCCGTTTCGGTCTGGACCTCGCCCGTCTTGTCGGTGGCGCGGACGCGGATGCGGTGGGGGCCGGGGCGCGGGGCGTCCCAGTACCAGACGAACTGGCGCCAGGTGTCCACGGAGTCCTCCGCCGCGAGGTCCGCCTTCTGCCACGGCTCGTCGTCGATCTGGACCTCGACGGCGGCGATGCCCTTGTGCTGGGCCCAGGCGACGCCCGCGACGGGGATGCGGCCGCGGGGGGTCTTGGCCATGTTCTTCGGGGTGTCGATGCGGGACTGCGTCTTGATCGGGCCCTGTGCGGCCCAGCCCCGCGGGACCCAGTACGCGTCGTAGTCGGCGAAGCGGGTGGCTTCTATCTCGACGATCCACTTGCAGGCGGAGACGTAGCCGTACAGGCCGGGGACGACCATGCGGACCGGGAACCCGTGCTTTATCGGGAGCGGTTCGCCGTTCATGCCGATGGCGAGCATCGCGTCCCGGCCGTCCATGACGACGGCGGTCGGGGTGCCGATCGTCATGCCGTCGGAGGAGCGGCTGACGAGCTGGTCGGCGTCCGGGCGCACGCCCGCTTCGCGGAGCAGGTCGGCCAGCGGTACGCCGAGCCACTTGGCGGTGCCGATGTAGGGGCCGCCCACGTCGTTGGAGACACAGCACAGCGTGATGTGCCGCTCGATGGTCGGCCGGGCGGCCAGCGTCGCGAAGTCGATCTCGATTTCCCGGTCGACCATGCCGTGGATGCGCAACTTCCAGTCCTCGGCGCGGATTTCGGGGACGACCAGGGCGGTGTCGACGCGGTAGAAGTCCTTGGTCGGCGTCATGTGCGGACTCAGCCCGGGGATGCCCAGTTCGGTGCCGAGCGGTTGTGCGGGGGCGGGCGCGGCCGGGGCCGGGAGGACCACCGCGTTGCGGGAGCCGCTGACGTCGAAGCGGATGTCCTGGAGCCAGCGTCCGATGCCGGCGAGCAGGGCGGCGGCGCCGGCCGTGCCGAGGATGAGGGTGCGGCGGGCGGGTCCGGCCGAGTCGGCGGGTCGGGACAGGGGGACGGGGGCGGCGGGTGCGTCGGCCGGTGGCGCGGGCGTCGCCTCGGCGGGGCCGGGCGCCGCGGACGCCGTCGGGCCGGCCGCGGCGAGTCGGCGCACCAAGTCGTCATACGTCTCGGGGGGTTCGCGCCGTACCAGGCCCGGTCGGGTGAGCAGGGTGAGCGTCGCCGCGCCGACCGCCACGGCGACGAGGGCGGGGATGACGTCGGTGCCTTTGTCGGCCGGGCGGGACACCGCGGCGGCGACGATGAGGACGCCGAGCAGGCCGACGCCGGCCAGGCCCGCCCACAGCCGTCGGCGGGCCACGACGCCGAGCAGGGCCGAGAAGACCAAGAGGAGCGCTCCGACGGAGAGTTGCAGCACGAGCTTGTCGTTCGTGCCGAACTCGCGGATCGCGTACTCCTTGAGTCCGCGCGGCGTGCGGTCGATGGCGGACTGGCCGACCGTGACCAGCGGTGCGGCTTCCCGGCGTACGAAGGCCGCCGCGAACTCCGACGCGGCGACCGCGGCCGCGCCGGCGAGCACACCGCAGAAGGCGGCGGGCCCGTGCACGGTCAGCACCCGCCGGACGGCCGGTGACAGGGGCACGGCGACTACTCCTCACAGTCGTGGTGCCCACATCATCACCCCGCGCGACGCGGAAAGCCCGTGCCGTGCCCTTACCGATTCGTGAACGGCCGCTTCACGACCGGTCGGTGACCAGTTCCGTGACGATGGGCACCAGGGCCCGGAACGCCTTGCCGCGGTGGCTGACGGCGTTCTTCTCGTCCGGGGTCAGCTCGGCGGTGGTACGGCTGTCGCCGTCGACCTGGAGGATCGGGTCGTAGCCGAAGCCGCCGGTGCCGCGCGGTGCGAAGGTGAGGGTGCCGTTGAGGCGGCCCTCGACGACGCGCTCGGTGCCGTCCGGCAGGGCGAGGGCCGCGGCGCACGCGAAGTACGCGGCGCGGTGCTCGACGGCGATGTCGGAGACCTGCGCGAGCAGGAGTTCGAGGTTGGCGCGGTCGTCGCCGTGGGTGCCGGACCAGCGGGCGGAGAAGATGCCCGGCATGCCGTTGAGCGCCTCGACGCACAGGCCGGAGTCGTCGGCGACCGCCGGGAGGCCGGTGGCGCGGGCCACGGCGTGCGCCTTGAGCAGGGCGTTCGCGGCGAACGTCAGGCCCGTCTCCGGGACGTCGGGGACGTCGGGGAACGCGTCGACGCCGACGAGTTCCACGGCGAGCCCGGCGTCCTTGAGGATCTGCTGGAGCTCGGTGACCTTGTGGGTGTTGCGGGTGGCGAGAACAAGACGGCTCATGGACCGCAAGCCTACGCAAATGCGCCGGGTGCCTCCGCCGCATTTCCCGGCGGGTGGACCGGAACAGGGGCGGAGAGCGGGACCGGCAGCCGGACGGCGGCGCCGGAACGGCCGGGGGCCGGTACGGGGCGCCGTGCGGCGCTCCGTACCGGCCCTGGGTACCGGCCTGGCTGCCGGGTCTGCGGCCGACCCGGACGCGGGTCGGTGCGGGATCAGCTGGTGCAGGCGTCGCCGATGGTCTTGGCGCTGGTCTTCAGCACCGAGACCGCGTCGATGGACGGGGTCTCGTTGTTGGCGATCTGCTGGCTCAGCTGGGTGACCTGGGCGGTCATCTCGGTGATGGCGTCCTTGACGTCCTGCGAGTCGACGTCGCCGGCCGCCTTGTTGAGGGTCTTGGTGATGTTCTCGAGCGATTCGGCGGCGGCGTCGGGGTCGTTGATGACGCTCTGCAGGTTCGAGACGTCGTTGGCCAACTGGGTGCCGAGCTGGATGCAGTCGATCGCCTTCTGCGCCTCAGAGCACGCGGTGGCCGTGAACAGGGCGGCGGCGAGGGCGACGGCGGCGACGCTCGTACGCACGGCGCGGTGGGCACGGAACATGATGCTCCTCATATGCGTGAAGATATGCGGGAAGATATGCCTGACTGGTGATCAGAAGGTAGCGGAGTCCGGCGTTCTGCGTCCGTGGCGGTGGCCGTTTCACACCCTCCCGGTTGCAGCCTCGTGACACTGGCAACCGGGGCGTTATCCGCGGGCCTGGTCGTGTCGGTCAGGTCCGGACAATTCCGGCCCGTATCCGCTCAGTCGGCGGTTTCCTCCAGCGCGATCTGCTGGAGCAGCGCGAGTTCGGCGCAGCCCGCCGCGCCCAGGTCCAGCAGCCGGTTGAGCAGGTCGCGGTCGAAGGGCTCGCCTTCGGCGGTGCCCTGCACCTCGACGAAGCGTCCGTCGCCGGTGCAGACGATGTTCATGTCGGTCTCGGCGCGCACGTCTTCCTCGTACGGGAGATCGAGCATCGGGATGCCGTCGATGATGCCGACGCTGACCGCGGCGACCGTCCCGGTCAGCGGCTCGGACTTGGCCTTCACGAGCTTGTTGCGGCGGCCCCAGGCGACGGCGTCGGCGAGGGCGACGTACGCGCCGGTGATGGCGGCCGTGCGTGTGCCGCCGTCCGCCTGCAGCACGTCGCAGTCGAGCTGGATGGTGGTCTCGCCGAGTGCCTTGTAGTCGATGACCGCGCGCAGCGAGCGGCCGATCAGCCGGGAGATCTCGTGGGTGCGGCCGCCGATGCGGCCCTTGACCGACTCGCGGTCGCTGCGCGAGTGGGTGGCGCGCGGCAGCATCGAGTATTCGGCGGTGACCCAGCCGAGTCCGCTGCCCTTGCGCCAGCGCGGGACGCCTTCGGTGACGGACGCGGCGACCAGCACGCGTGTGCGGCCGAATTCGACGAGGACGGAGCCCTCGGCGTGGTCGAGCCATCCGCGGTGGAAGGCGATCGGGCGAAGCTGTTCGGGGGTACGGCCGTCTGCTCGTGACATGCCCTCAGCCTAGGCCGTGGCCTTGCCGGGTCCGGCCCGAAGGTCCGGCCGCTCGGGGGCTGCCGGCGACGCGGCCCGATCGTGCGCCGCGCCGGCCCACGGCCGCGTCACACCTCGTAGACGGCCCCGGGTCGGGCGAGGTCGGCGGTGCCGGAGTACGCCTTGCGGGCGTCCGCGAGGTTGTGCTCGCCGTCCGTCCACTCCGGGATGTGGGTGAGCACCAGCCGCCTGGCGCCCGCCCGTTCGGCGTGCTCGCCGGCCTCGCGGCCGTTCAGGTGCACGTCGGGGTAGGTGTCGCGGCCGTCGACGAACGAGGCCTCGCACAGCAGCAGTTCGGTGTCGCGGGCGAGTTCGACGAGGGTGTCGCTGTCGCCGGTGTCGCCGGAGTAGACGAGGTTGGTGCCGTCGGCCTCGATGCGGTACGCGAAGGACTCGACGGGGTGGTTGACGTGTCCGGCGGTGAACCGGAACGGCCCGATCTCGAAGACGCCGGGGCGGACGTCGTGGAAGGAGAACGCCTCGGTGAGGCCGGGTTCCCCGGCTATGTCGTACGCGCGCGAGAGCCGGGCCGCGGTCCCCTCCGGCCCCCAGACCGGCAGCAGCGGCAGGCGGCCCTCGGGGTGGTAGTTGCGGTACACGAAGTAGGCGCACAGGTCGAGGCAGTGGTCCGCGTGCAGGTGGGACAGGACCACGGCGTCGATCGCGCCGAGGTCGGTGTGGTGCTGGAGGCTGCCGAGGGCGCCGCTGCCGAGGTCCAGGAGCACGCGTACGCCGTCCGCCTCGACGAGGTAGCACGAGCACGGCGAGTCGGGGGCCGGATAACTGCCCGCGCATCCGACGACGGTGAGTTTCATACGGTCGCCCCCAGGGCGTCTACGTGGGTGAGTTCCGGGCCCAGGAACCGTCGGCCGATCTCCCGGAACTGGGCGGGGTTGCCGGTGGTCAGGAAGCGGTGTTCGGGCTCGGGGAGGTCGGGGTCGCGCATGAGCCGGTTCGCGGCCAGGACCTTGTAGACGTCCTTGGCCGTTTCCTCGCTGCTGGTGATCAGGGTGACGTTCTCGCCCATGACATAGCTGATGACACCGGTGAGCAGCGGGTAGTGCGTGCAGCCGAGGATGAGGGTGTCGACCTCGGCCTCGGTGAGCGGGTCCAGGTACTCGTGTGCGGCTTTGAGGAGTTCGTCGCCGCCGGTGGTGCCGGCTTCCACGAACTCCACGAAGCGGGGGCACGCCTGGGAGGTGACGGTGATGTGCGGGGCGGCGGCGAAGGCGTCCTCGTAGGCCATGGACTGCTTGGTCGCCGCGGTGCTGATGACGCCGACCCGGCCGTTGCGGGTGGCCGCGGCGGCGCGGCGGGTGGCCGGGTGGATCACCTCGATGACGGGCAGTCGGTAGCGCTCGCGGGCGTCGCGCAGCATCGCGGCGCTGGCGCTGTTGCAGGCGATGACGAGGGCTTTGACGCCCTGGTCGACGAGGCGGTCGAGGCATTCGAGGGCGTACGCGCGGACCTCTGCGATGGGCCGCGGGCCGTAGGGCTGCCGGGCGGTGTCGCCGAGGTAGAGGATCGGCTCGTGGGGCAGTTGGTCGAGCACCGCGCGCGCGACGGTCAGCCCCCCGAAGGAGCTGTCGAAGATGCCGATGGGTGCGTCGCTCAGATCTGCCACATACAGGAGGGTACGTTCCGCCCGGCCCGTTCTCCGGAGGGCTCACCCCCGCTGTGTCGGGAATCACCCGGGGCCCGTACGCGGACGGCGTACGGGCCCGGTGGCGTACCCCGGAGGCGTGCCGGGTGCCGGCCCTCGCGGGTCCCGGCTGCGCTCAGGCCCAGAGCTGGCCGTGCAGGCGCTCGATGGCCTCTTCGGTGGTCGCGGCGGTGTAGATGCCGGTGGACAGGTATTTCCACCCGCCGTCGGCGATGACAAAGGCGATGTCCGCGCGCTCCCCCGCCTTGACGGCCTTGCGGGCGACGCCGAGTGCGGCGTGCAGCGCGGCGCCGGTGGAGACGCCCGCGAAGATGCCCTCGTGTTCGAGGAGTTCGCGGGTGCGCCGGACCGCGTCCGTGGAGCCGACCGAGAAGCGGGTGGTGAGCACGTCGCCGTCGTACAGCTCGGGGATGAAGCCCTCGTCGAGGTTGCGCAGGCCGTAGACGACGTCGTCGTAGCGCGGCTCGGCGGCGACGATCTGCACGCCGGGGACCTTCTCGCGCAGGTAGCGGCCGACGCCCATGAGGGTGCCGGTGGTGCCGAGGCCCGCCACGAAGTGGGTGATCGTCGGCAGGTCCTCCAGCAGCTCGGGGCCGGTGGTGGTGTAGTGCGCGTCCGGGTTCGCGGGGTTGCCGTACTGGTAGAGCATGACCCAGTCGGGGTGCTCGGCGGCCAGTTCCTTGGCGACGCGCACGGCGGTGTTGGAGCCGCCCGCGGCGGGCGAGGAGATGATCTCGGCGCCCCACATGCGCAGCAGTTCGCGGCGTTCGTCGGAGGTGTTCTCCGGCATCACGCAGACGATCTTGTAGCCCTTGAGGCGGGCGGCCATCGCCAGCGAGATGCCGGTGTTGCCGCTGGTGGGCTCCAGGATGGTGCAGCCGGGGGTGAGCAGGCCGTCGCGTTCGGCGGCCTCGATCATGTGCAGCGCCGGGCGGTCCTTGACGGAGCCGGTGGGGTTGCGGTCCTCCAGCTTGGCCCAGATGCGGACCTCGGGCGACGGCGACAGACGCGGCAGGCCGACCAGCGGGGTGCGGCCGACCGCGTCGATCAGCGAGTCGTAGCGCATGTCAGGCGCCGCCGGCCACGGCGGGGAGGATCGTGACGGTGTCGCCGTCGTCGAGCGTGGAGGAGATGCCGTCGATGAAGCGGATGTCCTCGTCGTTGAGGTAGACGTTGACGAAGCGCCGCAGGGTCCCGTCCTCCTCGACGAGGCGGTTGCGGATGCCGGCGTGCCGGGATTCCAGGTCGTTGATCAGCTCGTCGATGGACTTGCCGGATCCCTCGACGGCCTTCGCGCCGCCGGTGTAGTCGCGGAGGATGGTCGGGATGCGGACCTCGATGGCCATGGGGCGCTCCAAGAATGCGGGTACGTGAGTGCAGGCAAGGGGTCGCTCCGGCACGGCCGGATGCGCGACGGGCTGGGGGCTGCCGGTGCGGGCCGGTCGCGGGTTGCGCGGGCGGCGGCCTGGGTCAGCCCGGTGGCAGGGCGCGACAGAGTGCGCTGGACAGTCGGCCTAGGTCGACGTGCAGGCGCGCGACCAAGAGCGTGCCGGGGGCGGTGCCCGGGCCCGTGGTCGTCATGTCCATGCCTGCGTAACGCATATCGTCATGCTAGCCATTCCGCTGCGGCCGTTCCGAGGGTGGCTCGTATGTTGGAACGCACTGTTTCGCATGTCGAGACGTCACGTGGTGACAAATTGTGGCCAATCCCCCACATGCTGCCAATCGGCCGCGGCGGGCGGCGCTCAGTACGCGTCGACGAACCTGACGTCTTCCTCGGTGATCTCGCCGTCCACGATCCGGAACGAGCGGAACTCGTAGGGCCCGTCGTGGTTGCCCGTCTCGCGCGTGGAGACCAGCACGTAGTGGGCGAACGGCTCGGAGGCGTACGACACGTCCGTGCGCGACGGGTACGCCTCGGTCGCGGTATGCGAGTGGTAGATGACCACCGGCACCTCGTCGCGGTCGTCCATCTCGCGGTACAGCGCCAGCAGGTCGCCCGAGTCGAACTCGTAGAACGTGGGCGAGCGGGCCGCGTTGAGCATCGGGATGAAGCGCTCGGGGCGGTCGGTGCCCTCGGGTCCGGCGACGACGCCGCACGCCTCGTCGGGGTGGTCGGCGCGGGCGTGCGCGACGATCTGGTCGCGCAGTTCGGTGGTGATCGTCAGCATGCGTCGAGGGTACGCACGCGGGCGCGTCACGGCGTCAGCGACTCCACCAGCGACTCCTGGAGCATGCCGAGCCAGTGGTAGACCGCGAGCATCGCGAGCCGCGGGTCGTCCGGCTCCAGGCTCTCGGCGAAGGCGTCCAGGTCCTCGGTCACCCCGAGGTTGGTGCCCAGTGCGAGCCGCAGGTCGTTGAGGGCGCCGAGCCACGCCTGCGCGTGCCGCTCGTCCAGGACCATGTGCCCTTCGGCGCCGGACGCGGCGATGTCGGCGCGTACCGTGCGGGCGTTGTCGCACTTGCGCAGCCGCAGGTCGTTCTCGGTGTAGCGGCGGAACTCCGAGGCGGCGTCCGGGTCGTCGCGGTACGCGTCGGGCAGCAGCCGGGCCAGCACCGGGTCGTCGGGCGCGGCCCGCGGGGCGGCCTCGGCCTCGCCGCCGTCCAGGCCGCTCCAGTCCAGGCCGTCGAGCCCCAGCTCGCGGGCGAGCTGGTCGCCTTCGGGCTCGCCGGGCCCCGCCTTGGGCTCGACCAGTTCGATCACCTGGCGGCAGAGGTCGGCCAGCAGTTGGCCGTGCAGCTCGTCGAGGACGATCTCGGGTCGGCCCGTGCGCCCGCGTACGAAATGGCCGTTCACTGCTCAGGTTCTCCCGGTGGTCACTTGTCGTGCTGGACGGTCGCCCAAAGGCCGTACCCGTGCATGGCGTTGACGTCGCGCTCCATCTCCTCGCGGGTGCCCGAGGAGACGACGGCACGGCCTTTGTTGTGCACGTCGAGCATGAGCTTCTCGGCCTTCTTCTTGGTGTAGCCGAAGTAGCTCTGGAAGACATACGTCACGTACGACATGAGGTTGATGGGGTCGTTCCACACAATGCAGACCCAAGGTGTGTCGGGAAGGACCTCCTCGTCCGACTCCGGCTTCTCGACCTCGACGGGCGCGACACTCATGGGCCCCATGCTCCCATCAGCGGTTGGCCGTGGCGAACGTGCCCCGCGGGACCTCCGGCGGCGAAACGCCGCCGACTAATCGTCAGTCTGACGAGTAGTGGTGCTATGCTCGCTCGTATGAACGCGATGGGGAATGCCGCGACAACAGCGGGGACGACTCCGGGGGCAGCTGCGGGGACAACTGCGGGCACCGCCCGGGCCGCCGGTGGCGCCGGCACCGGCGGCACCGCGCTGCTCACCGACCACTACGAGCTGACCATGGTCGAGGCCGCGCTGCGCAGCGGCGCGGCGCACCGGCACTCGGTGTTCGAGGTCTTCGCCCGGCGCCTGCCCGAAGGCCGCCGCTACGGCGTGGTGGCCGGGACCGGCCGCCTCCTCGACGCCGTCGAGGCGTTCCGGTTCGACGACGAGACGCTCGCCTACCTCGCCGAGAACCAGGTGGTGGGGCAGGCGACCCTCGACTGGCTGGCCGACTACCGCTTCCGCGGGAACCTGTACGGCTACCCGGAAGGCGAGTGCTGGTTCCCCGGCTCGCCGATCCTCGTCGTGGAGGGCACCTTCGCCGAGGCCGTGCTGCTGGAGACACTGATCCTGTCGGTGCTCAACCACGACTGCGCGGTGGCCGCGGCGGCGTCCCGGATGACCTCCGCGTCCGCCGGGCGGCCGTGCATCGAGATGGGGTCCCGGCGCACGCACGAGGAGGCGGCGGTGGCCGCGGCGCGGGCGGCGTACATCGCCGGGTTCGCCAGCACGTCCAACCTGCGGGCCGGGCAGGCGTACGGGATCCCGACCGTGGGCACGAGCGCGCACTCCTTCACGCTGCTGCACGACGGCGAGCGCGACGCCTTCGCGGCCCAGATCGCGGCGCTGGGCAAGGACACCACGCTGCTGGTCGACACGTACGACGTGGCGGAGGCGGTCCGCACCGCGGTCGAGCTGGCCGGGCCCGAACTGGGCGCGGTGCGCCTGGACTCCGGCGACCTGCTGCTGCTCGCCCACCGGGTGCGCCGCCAGCTCGACGACCTCGGCGCCGCCAAGACGCGCATCGTGGTGACCAGCGACCTCGACGAGTACGCGATCGCCGCGTTGCGTGCGGCGCCGGTGGACGCGTACGGCGTGGGCACGCAGTTGGTGACCGGCAGCGGCCACCCGACCGCGTCCCTCGTCTACAAGCTGGTCGCCCGCGCCGCCTCCGACGAGCCGGACGCGCCGCTGGTGGCGGTGGCCAAGAAGTCCCCGGGCAAGCCGAGCCACGGCGGGCGGAAGACGGCGCTGCGCGCGTACGACGCGGACGGCGTCGCCGAGGCCGAGGTGCTGCGCACCGGCGAGACCGGGCCGGTCGGCCCGGAGCTGCGCGAACTGCTCGTGCCGCTGGTCCTCGGCGGCGAGACCGTGGGCCGCGAGCCGCTCGCCGAGGCGCGTGAGCGGCACGAGCGCTCCCGCGCGGAACTGCCGCTGTCCGCGACGCAATTGTCCCGCGGCGAGCCGGTCCTGCCGACCATCTACGAGTGATCTCCCGAGAGGAGCCCGCACCATGACCCGCGCACTGATCGTCGTCGACGTGCAGAACGACTTCTGCGAAGGCGGCAGCCTCGCCGTCGGCGGCGGCGCCGGGGTCGCCGAGGCGATCCGCGACCATGTCGCGCACGACGCGGCCGAGCAGCCACCGGACCCGGCGCACGTGCCGGGCGGCGCGACGGCGTACGCGCACGTGGTGGCGACCCGGGACCACCACGTCGACCCGGGCGCGCACTTCTCGGACTCCCCCGACTACGTGGGCAGTTGGCCGGTGCACTGCGTGGCGGGCACGCCGGGCGCGGCGTTCCACCCGGCGTTCGCCCCCGCCGTCGAGCGGGGCGAGGTCGAGGAGGTTTTCTCCAAGGGCGCCCACGCGGCGGCGTACAGCGGCTTCGAGGGCGCGGCCGACGACGGCTCGTCGCTCGCGGACTGGCTGCGGGCGCGCGGGGTCACGGACGTCGACGTCGTCGGCATCGCGACGGACCACTGCGTGCGGGCGACCGCGCTGGACGCCGCCCGCGAGGGGTTCGGGACGCGCGTGCTGCTGGCGATGACGGCAGGCGTCGCGGCCCCGACGACGCGGCGGGCCGTGGACGAAATGCGCGACGCGGGAATCGAGTTGGTGGGACATCCTGTCGTCGCGTGAGCGGACGGGCGCGTGAGCGGACGGCGGGGCGCGGCGGCCGCGGGCCGGGGCCGGTCAGCTCGGTTTGACGGTGACACGGACCGCTTCGCCGGTGCGGGCCTTGCCCTCGACTTCGACGCGCACCCCGGCGGCCGCCACCTTGACCCCGGCCAGGGGTGCGCGCGAGGACCAATAGGCCGTGGACCGGTCGTCGAAGGCGGGCGTGCCGGGGCGGGCGCCGAGCGTCGTACGCCGGCCGGACGAGCCGATCAGCACGGGGTCGGTCCGCTCCTCGGCGGCGGTGAAGGGCGCGTCGAAGGTGGCCAGGCGACCACGCGCGGGCGTACCGCCGTCGACCATGAGCGGATCGGGGTGGGCGTCGACGGGCAGGATCAGGCCCTGCCCGGGGTGGTCGGCGACGTCGTTGTCGGCGTAGGAGGCGTCCCAGAGCCACACCATGACGCCGGAGCCGTACGGGAAGTGGCTGGAGCCTTCGGTCCCGGCCTGGCCGTCGTAGGGGCCGGTACGCAGGACGGCGTCGGTGCCGGCGTACTGCCGGTTCTCGACGACGTACCAGCGCGGTTTCGTACTGCCCTTGCGGGCGGGCAGCGGGATCAGGACGGCCTGCGGATCGCCGGTGGACTGGAGCGGCGCCAGCATCGTCGTGGTGGCGGTCTTGGGGTCGGCGATCATCCAGTCGAGCCAGCCCAGTTGCAGGCGGTCCCAGGCGGACAGCGAGCCGGGCGAGTTGCCGACGCCGCCCGTGCCGCCGTCGCCCAGGTAGCCGCCCAGGCCCATGAGGGACCAGAAGCCGACCGGGGAGCCGCTGAGTGCGTCGCGCCGGTCGTAGAGGTCCGGGAGACCCAGATCGTGGCCGAACTCGTGGGCGATGACGCCCAGTCCGCCGTTCTCGGCCTGGAGGGTGTAGTCGCCGGCCCACATGCCGGTGCCGCCGACCCGGGTGCCGCCCGCGAGGTTGCCGGGCGGGCCGGTCCGTCCGGCCTGGTCGCCGTACGCGTACCAGCGGTGCGACCACAGGGCGTCGGCGCCCTGCGCTCCGCCGCCCGCGGCCTCGTCCACGCCGGCCTTCACGATCTCCAGGTGGTCGATGTAGCCGTCCGGTTCGTCGAACACCCCGTCGCGGTCGTGGTCGTCGCGGTCCCAGAGGTCGAAGGGCGCGAGTGCGTCGGAGATCTGACGGGTGGACAGGCCGTGGGCGGAGAGACTGCCGGCCCACTCGTTCATGGCGTCGCGGACCAGGTCCCACGCGTTGGTGCAGACCTGGGAGCCGCAGTTGTTGTTGCCGTAGCGGGCCTCGTTCCACGGCACGCGCACCCAGTCGGTGACGTTGCCGTCGATCTCCATGCGGCCGGAGGACTGGGCGCGGTAGTGCGTGGCGAGTGAGGGCCCGTGCGAGCCGTCGCCGAAGAAGATCTCGTGGAAGTACCCGCGGTCGAACGTCGGGTGCCAGACGGTCGTGGTGTCGAGGCTGCGGTCCGGTTCCGGAATCGTGGCGTGCCGCGGTCCGGGCAGGCCGCCGGGCGCCGGTTCGCTGCCGGGCTGTTCCGGGTCGGTGCCGGGCTGTTCGGGGGGCGCGGCCGCCCCGCCGCCCTGGTCGGCGGCCCGGGCGACGCGGTCGCCGAACTCGACCAGGATCACGAACACCCGGGCGTGCGAGGGCGGTCGGAGTTGGACTTTCGGACCCTTCGGGAGCTCGACGACATCGGGCGCGCTGTGCGGTCCCCTGCCGAGGCTCTGGGACGCGGTCACGACGGAGGAGACGGCCGCGTCGCGCTGTGTGCGGCGGGACTCGGCGAAGGGGCCGGGCAGGTCGTCGCCCAGCGCGGGGGCACGGGCGGGAGCGGGAGCGGGGCTCTCCGCCGAGCCGGCCGCCGTGGCGGCGCCCGGGCCCTGTCCGGTACCCGCGAGAAGGCAGCAGGCCAGCCCCGCGACGGCCAGGGCGGCGGCCGGGCGCACCCCTCGGTGCGTCCTTCCGTTCCCCGGGAGATTGCTCAAGTCACCCATGGCAGCTCCGTGTTCGCGGTGTTCGCCGACAGCTTCCGGTGGGAACGCCTACGGGGGACGGAGTACCGTGGCCCGAGGACCCGGGCCATGAGGCCCCGGCCAAGGCGGGGAGGTGGGCCGGCCGTGAACCGACTCGACATCACCCATCTGTCGTTTGGAGCGCTGGTCGCAGTCACCGCGACCGCGTTGTTCCTCGTGCTCTCCGGAACCCGGTCTCCGGGCGGCGCCGCGGTCGCGGCACTGCTCGGGGTCGTGCTCGGGACGGCGACTGTCCTGCATCTGACCCGGGCTCCGGTCCGGTCGAGGGCAGTGCGCCGCAGGAGCCACGGGACGGGATCGGGCCGTACGCCGTCGGACCGCCGGCGTTAGGGCTCTGTCGCGTCCCCCGGGGCCCGAAGCCGCCCGAGGGAGCCACCAGGGAAAGGCGCGGTGCCGGGCCACGTTGGGAGTGGCCCGGCACACCCGCGTTCGGGGCCGCACGTCAGACGCGGATCACTGTGGTCTTCGCGGCCTTGTCGTGCAGGCACTGCTGCCACGGCTGGTCCCACAGGTGCCACAGGCAGTTCACCACGAAGAAGACGATGCCGGCGCACGGCACGACGAGCGGCAGCGCGAACACGCCCGCTCGCGTCCAGGCCGGCGAACCCTGGACGGGGCCGCCGTCGGCGACCCGGACCACGCGGATCTTGGTCGCCATCTTGCCGAGCGTCTGGCCGTTGTTGTTGAGCATGAAGCCCTCGTACAGGAAGTACAGGACCGTGGCCACGGCGCCCGCCCCGGCCTGCTTGCCGAAGTCGACGTCGTCGGGGTCGGTGCCGACGAACGCGAGGCCGATCGCGCAGCTGAAGGCGAGGTACACCAGCAGATCGACGAGGCGCGCGAGGAAGCGGCGTCCGCTGCCCGCGAGCACGGGGCCGGCGTTGAAGCCGGTGTCGTAGCCGCCAGGCGGAGGCGGCATCTGGCCGTACGGCGGCTGCCCGTACGTGCCGCCCGGAGGCTGCTCGCCCGGCGGTCGGCCGTACGGCGGCTGCTGCCCGGGCGGCTCCTGGCCGTACGGCGGCTGCCCCGGCCGGTCCTGGCCCGCGCCCTGCCCGAACGGGTCCTGGCCGGCCGGATCCTGGCCGGCGGGATCCTGGCCGGCGGGATCCTTCCGGAAGGAGTCCGGGGGCTCCGGGGGTTCGCTGGTGCTCATGGCGACCAGTAGAAGCGATGGTTAGTACGTTTTTGTGCAAATAGCCCATTTGAGGGCATGGCGCGTCGTCACCGGCGCGCCCGGCGCCGCCCGCCCGCGGTGGCGGCACTCGCCGCGCGGCCGCGCGCCGCACCGTTGCCCGCCGCGCCGCGTGAGGCGCCGCGTGAACCGCCGGCCGGGCCGCTCGGGCCGCCGCCCGAGGCCGCCGCGCGTCGCTCGCTCTCCCCGCCCACGAACGTGCGGGCCGCCTGGTCGTGCCACATCCGCCGCGCGGGCGCGTCCAGCGCGCCGCGCACCAGGCCCACGACGCCCACCAGGAGCAGTCCCGGGACCACGAACACGAGCCACCGCACCGTGGACTGACGGAACGTCGGCGGGGCGTGCGTACCCACGTCCGCGACACGCAGCCCGAACACCCGTTTGCCGAGCGAACGGCCCCAGCGCCAGGTGGGGAGCACCTCGTACAGGAACATCGCGGCCAGCACGGCCCCCAGGACGCCCAGCGCGGCGGCCGTGGTGGTGCCGTCGACCAGCCACACGGTCTCGGTGCGGCCCTCGTAGCGCACCCGGTCCATCTTGTCCCGCACGTGCTCGACGGCCGGCGGGACCATGACGGCCGCGACCCCGGCGCCGACGCCGAGGGGCACGACCAGATCCACGAGCCGCGCGAGGAACCTGCGGGACAGGACCGCGGGCCGCCAGCGGGGCTGCGGGAACAACTCCTGCCGGGGCGGGGGGATGAACGGCACGTCGCCGTGGGCCGGTCCGCTCTGCGGTCCGCCGGCCGGGCGTGCGGCCTCCTCCGGCGCCAGGTGGTCGAACGGCACCGACTCGGCCGCGATGACCTCGCCCTGGATGATTCGACCGTGCGCCTGCTCGAAGTCGGCGCTCGGCCGGCTCGATTCCGGATCCCAGGCCGCACCGTCCCAATAGCGCACGTATCCGTCGTGCTCGGGATCGGGATACCAGCCCGCGACCGGTATCGAGGAGTGAGGCGTCGCCATGGCCCAGCATCTTGCCGCACGCCCGCTCCCCCGCGCACGGCAACAACCCCGGCCCGGCGCTCAACCACGCACGAACAACGCAGCGAGGCGAGGCGATCTGCGGCGCATCTCGTCGTCGTCGAAGCGGAAGTACTCGCCCATGGAGTCGTCGCCCACGTCGCCCACGTCGCCCCCGGCCTCGGCGGCGCCCGCACCGGCGCCCGCCTCCTCCTCGTGGCGCTCCAGTGCGGCGTGGAAACCGTCCAGGTCGCCGGTGACCCGTTCGTACGCCACGGCGGCGGCGTAGCCGACCTCCTCCTGCGCGAACACCTCTTCGAGGAGTGCGCCCGACCGCTCGGCCGCGTCGGGGTGGCCGGCGAGACAGTCCGGATCGGCGGCGGCCCGTTCGTACCAGGTGCGGCCTGCGGCGATCAGCCCGGCGCGGAAGTCGACGAAGCCGTCGTCGGAGCAGCCGCCGAAGATCAGGTACGCCGCGGCCCACATGTCCCAGCGGTAGACCGCGTCGTGGGCCTCGTCGTAGCGCACCCCGTACGCCAGGATCTCCGGTACGGACAGCTCCGAGAGCCGGTCCACGAGCACCTCGTGCACCGGCACGCCGCTCTCGCGCGCCGCCGTGCGGGCGTCCTCGACGATGGCCCAGAACCGATCGATGTCCATGAGCCCGCACTGTGCCAGGCGCCTCCGGCGCCCGCGGCGGCGACGCTCCGAAGCTGACGAACCGTCAGGAAGCGATGACCTTGCCCGGGTTGAGGATGCCCAGGGGGTCGAAGGCGGCTTTGACGGCCTGGTGGACGCGTACCCCCACCGGGCCCAGTTCGCGGGCGAGCCAGTCGCGCTTCAGGGAACCGACGCCGTGTTCGCCGGTGATGGTCCCGCCCAGCGCGAGACCGAGGCCCATGATCGCGCCGAACGCGGCGGACGCGCGTTCCGCGGCGGCCGGGTCGGCGGCGTCGAAGATCACGATGGGGTGGGTGTTGCCGTCGCCCGCGTGCGCGCACACACCGATGACGGTGTCGTGCTCCTCGGCGATCCGGGCGACGCCGTCCAGCATGTCGGCCAGGCGCGAGCGCGGCACCGCGACGTCGTCGATCATGCCGGTGCCGAGCCGTTCCAACGCCGGGAGGGCGAGGCGGCGGGCGGCCAGGAACATCGCCGACTGCTCGGCGTCGTCGGCGGCCAGCACCTCGAACGCGCCGGCCTCCTCGCACAGCCGTCCGATGGCGGCGAGTTCGGGGCCGGGGTCGGGCGTGTCCACGGCGACCATCAGCAGCGCCGCGGTCTGCGCCGGCAGGCCCATGTTGGCCAGGTCGTTGACGGCCCGCACCGTGGTCGCGTCCATCAGCTCCATGAGCGACGGGACGTGCCCCGCGGCGGTGACGGCCGCGACCGCGCGCCCCACGGCGGCGGTGCTGTCGAACTGCGCGACGAGGGCGAGCGCGGGCGGCGGGGTGGGGCGGAGCGCGAGGGTCGCGCGTACGACCACCCCGAGGGTGCCCTCGGCGCCCACGAACAGGCGTGTCAGGTCGTATCCGGCGACGCCCTTCGCGGTACGCCGCCCCGTGCGCAGCAGTTCGCCGTCGGCGAGGACGACGTCGAGGCCGAGGACGTACTCGGCGGTCACGCCGTACTTGACGCAGCACAGGCCGCCCGCCCCCGTGCCGATGTTCCCGCCGATCGTGCAGGTCTCCCAGCTCGACGGGTCGGGCGGGTACGTCAGCCCGAACTCCCCCGCGGCCTTGGACAGATCGGCGTTGACGACGCCGGGTTCGACGACCGCGACCCGGTCCACCGGGTCGATCTCCAGGATGCGGTCCATCCGGACCAGCGACAGCAGGATGCAGCCGTCGACCGCGTTGGCCCCGCCCGACAGGCCGGTGCGGGCGCCCTGCGGCACAACGGGTACGCGCAGCCGCGTGGCGACCCGCATCACATGCTGCACCTGCTCGACCGTCTCGGCCAGCACCACCGCCGCGGGACGTCCGGCGGCGCACAGATTCGCCATGTCGTGCGCGTACGAGGCCGCCACGTCGGGGTCGGTGACCAGCACTCCGTCCGGCAACCCGTCCCGCAACGCGGCGATCGTGTCCTCGGGACCGCGCATATCCGCCACCTCCGCCATAACCGCAGGGTAGCGCCGGGACACGGCAGGTGCCGGGGACGCCCGGGGCCGGGACACCTGCGTTCGAGCCCTGTGTTCGAGCCCTGTGTTCAAGCCCCGCGAGCGGGACCTGCGAACGGAGCCTGCGGACGGCGTACGCGAAGAGACCGGCCGCTCGGGCGACGAACGGCCGGTCTCCTGACGGGAACTACGCGGGATCAGAGGTTGCCGCGCTTCTCCTGCTCGCGCTCGATGGCCTCGAACAGCGCCTTGAAGTTGCCCAGCCCGAAGCCCTGCGAGCCGTGCCGCTCGATGATCTCGAAGAACACCGTCGGGCGGTCCTGCACCGGCTTGGTGAAGATCTGCAGCAGGTAGCCGTCCTCGTCGCGGTCCGCGAGGATCTTCAGGTCGCGCAGCGTGTCGACGGGCACATGGGTCTCGCCGACCCACTCGCCGAGGGTGTCGTAGTACGTGTCGGGCGTCGCCAGGAACTCCACCCCCGCGTCGCGCATCGCGCTCACCGTGGCCACGATGTCGTCGGTGGCCAGGGCGATGTGCTGGACGCCGGGCCCGCCGTAGAACTCCAGGTACTCGTCGATCTGCGACTTCTTCTTCGCGACCGCGGGCTCGTTGATCGGGAACTTGACCTTGCGCGTGCCGTCGGCGACGACCTTGGACATGAGCGCGGAGTACTCGGTGGCGATGTCGTCGCCGACGAACTCGCGCATGTTCGTGAAGCCCATGACCTGGTGGTAGAACTCCACCCACTCGTTCATCCGGCCGAGTTCGACGTTGCCGACGCAGTGGTCGATGCCGGTGATCCACGGCTTGTCGGGGGCGGGGGCGAGCGGCCCGCGCGCGGTGTATCCGGGAAGGTACGGGCCGGCGTAGTCGTGCCGGTCGACCAGCGAGTGGCGGGTGACGCCGTACGTCGCGATCGCCGACCGCACCACCGTGCCGTTGTCGTCGCGCAGTTCGACCGGCTCCTCGACGCCGGTCCCGCCGTGGCCGGTGGCGAAGGCGTACGCGGCCCGCGCGTCCGGCACCGCGATCGCGAGGTCGACGACGCCGTCGCCGTGCTCGGCGACGTGCCGGGCCAGATCGGTGTCGGGGTGCAGCGGCGCGGTGACGACGAAGCGCGCGTCACCGGACTCCAGGACGTACGAGACGCTGTCGCGGTTGCCGGTCTCCGGTCCCGAGTAGGCGACGCAGCGGAACCCGAAGGCGGTCGAGTACCAGTGGGCCGCCTGGCGCGCGTTGCCGACGGCGAAGACGACCGCGTCCATCCCGAGCACGGGGAAAGGGTCCTGAGCGGTGTTCCCGGCCTCGGCGCGGTGCAGCATCTCGGTCATGACGACTCCCGGGTCGATCGGGTGAACAGGTTCGGTCGGACAGGTGCGGGGCACGTACGCACGGGCGCACGCCGTCGGCGAGACGGACCGTGCCTCTCCTTGCAGCGTCTCCCCACCTGGCAAGTTGCGCAACAGGTGACGATTTCGCTGGGCAATATGTACAGTCAGACTGGGGAGTCGGCGGGATTTCTGTACACCCTGACCAGAGGGAGGGGACTGTGGCCATCGACGGCCTCGACGCCGCGCTGATCCGGTTGCTCGACGAGGAGCCCCGCATCGGCGTCCTGGAGTGCTCGCGGCGGCTCGGCGTCGCGCGCGGCACCGTGCAGGCGCGCCTCGACCGGCTGCACGCCCGCGGGGTGGTGCGCGGCTTCGGGCCGCACCTGGACCCGGCGGCGCTGGGGTACGCCGTGACGGCGTTCGCGACGCTGGAGATCCGGCAGGGCCGGGGGCCCGACGTCCGCGCATACCTCGCGTCGATCCCGGAAGTGCTGGAGCTGCACACGATCACCGGGCGCGGCGACATGCTGTGCCGGCTGGTCGCCCGGTCGAACGCCGACCTGCAGCGGGTGATCGACCACGTGGTGGAGTTCGAGGGCATCCTGCGCGCGTCGACGGCCATCGCGCTGGAGAACCCGGTGCCCTACCGGGTACTGCCGTTGGTCGAGGCCGCGGTCACGGAGGACTGACGGCGCGCGGCCGGAGCCGTCGGGCTGCCCGGGGCCTGGGCCGGACAGGGCACCCGCAGGGCCCGGTCCTCAGCAGGACGGGACCTTGCCACCCGCCTGAAAGGCCATCAGGGCGTCGACCGCGCCGTTCAGGGTCTCGACCGGGATGAGCCGCAGGCCTCCGGGGGCGACCTCCTTGGCCTTGTCGCACTCCTGCTTCGGCAGCAGGAACGCGACCGCGCCGTCGCGCTTGGCGGCCTTCGTCTTCAGCTCGACGCCGCCGATGGGCCCGACCTTGCCGGCGTCGTCGATGGTGCCGGTCCCCGCGATGATCCTGCCGCCGGTGAGGTTCTGCGTGCCGAGCTGGTCGACGATGCCGAGCGAGAACATCAGGCCCGCGCTGGGTCCGCCCACGTCCGCGAGGTTGAGCTTGACCTTGACCTGGTTCGGGTCGAGGCCCAGATGGTTCAGCGCGGCGATGGCGGCGTGGTCCTGGGACTCGACCATCTCCTTCGTGTTGTCGGCGATGATCTCCTTCTTCGACTTGCCCTCGGCGTAGACCGACTTCTTGGGCACCACGGCCTCGTCGTCGTCGAACCACGCGTCGAACAGGTCGGAGAGGTACAGCTTTTCGTCCGGGTCGGTGGCCCGGATGGTGACCAGCAGCAGCTTGCCGTCGGTCGGCTGCGGCGTCGCGCCCTCGATCTGGATCACCGGCACCCCGTTGTCGGTGCCGAGGGTGTCGGCCGTGTCGCCGGGGATGACCAGCGTGTACGGCAGCGGTACGGCAAAGCTGAACACGCCGAGGATCACGACGAGCAGGACCGACAGGACGAGGTTGCGCTTGGAACGGGCCACCCGGAGATTAAATCAGCGCGCTCTCGTCCGGCACCGCCTCCTCCTCGCGGGGCGCCGGCACCTTGGGGCCGCCGCCCAGCGTCTCGGCCAGTTCGAGGGCCGCCTCGGCGACCCGCGGGCCGAACCGCTCGCTGTCCAACTCGCTGAAGGACAGCACTCCGACGCTCGCCTCGACCCCGGCCAGCGCGGGCACCGCCGCGGCGATGCCGGGGGCCGACCGGTGGCCGTCGCCGGGCACGTGCACGTACGGCACGGCCGGGTCGAGTCCGGCGCGCACCCGGCGCGCGGTGAGGATCGCCAGGCCGGCCGCACCCTGTTCGAGGGGGTGGCGCGAGCCCACGCGGTACGCCACGTGGTAGTCGGTCCAAGTCGGCTCGGCGACCGCGACGGCCAGCGCGTCGAGGCCGTCCACGATGGTCAGGTGCGCGGTCGCGCCGGTCTCCTCGGCGAGACGGCGCAGGCACGGCACGGCGGCGTCGCGCACCAACGGGTGTGCGCGCCGTGCGAGTTGCAGTGCCCCGAGGCCCAGTCGCGTACGCCCCCCGGCGTCGCGGCGTATCAGGCCGTGCTGTTCGAGCGTCGCGAGTATGCGGTACACGACGGTACGGTTGACACCGAGCGCCGCCGAGATCTCGGGCACGGTGAGCCCTTCGGGGGCGTCGGCCAGTTGTGCGAGGACCTTGAGTCCCCGGTCCAGGGTCTGTGATGTCTCCGCGGCCACGAGAAGCCTCCCTTGCACGCGTGCTCTGCATTCCCGGGATTACCAAATCCCCGGGTCCCCACCGGCGCGACTCCGGGCGCGGCCTGGTGGCGGACGCCGGGGTCACGATGCTGTTGCGCGGCGCCAGGTCGTGGTTGCGCGGACAACTCGTCTACCGCCCTCGGCCAGGGCAGGTTCGGGCGGTATGTCGGCTGCCTGGGGCTCTTGTCCCTGGCGCGGCCGTCGTCAATCACGGTAATTCGGGGTCAGCCCCCAGGTAAGCGAGTTTCCGGAATGTGGACGGATTCTCAGCGAGATCTCAGTGTCAAAGAGCCTCAAAGCTGGGCAAAGGTCGCAGTTTCTTGCGAGGTGACACGTGCGACACGAGAAGTTGATCTCATGATGTGGACGACCGGACGTCCGAATGGCACGCGTACCGTCCGGTAGGCGGAGCCGTTGCACCGATTCAACGCGCGTGGACTGCGCGAAGCGTCCCGCGTTTCAAGATCGTTTGCAAGATTCCCCGTGTGAACCCCCTATTACAAAACGATCTTTCGCAAACTCGTGGAAAGTCGCGAAGGAAGCCTGCAAAAGGGGTGGCTCACGCAACATGCGGATCCGGTCGACGCCGTGCGCGATGCCCGCGGACGGCGTCCGCGGGTCGTCGCCCGACCGCGGCGTGGTGTGCCACGCGTGTCGCACCACGTGTCGGCACACCATGTCAGCAGCCGATGTCAGCGCGCAATGGCGACGCGTCACCGCGACGATGTGGCCCACTGCTGGATCTTCGAGATCCGGTCCTGCAACTGCCCCGCCGACGCCTGCGCGGTCGGCGGGCCCCCGCACACCCGGCGCAGCTCGTTGTGGATGACGCCGTGCGGCTGCCCGCTGCGATGGTGCCAAGCCGCCACGAGGGTGTTCAGCTCCTTGCGGAGACCGGACAACTGACGGTGCGTCACGACGGGACGCTGGGCCGCCGTCTTCTCCGAGAGGTCGGCCTCCTCGTCCGGCTTCTTCCGGCTGCGCGCGAGCTGCCGCGCCTGCCGGTTCTGCAGCAGCATCTGCACCTGGTCCGGCTCCAGCAGGCCCGGGATGCCGAGGTACTCCTCTTCCTCCTCGCTGCCCGTGTGCGCCTGGAGGCCGAACTCGTTGCCGTCGTACAGCACCCGGTCGAACCGGGCCTCGCTCTCCAGCGCCTCGAAGGAGAACTGCTCCTGCTCGCCGGGCGTGTCCTTCTCCTGGTTCGCCTCCGCGAGCAGCGCGTCCTCGGCGTCGTAGAGGCCTTCCTCGGCCTTCTTCTGCCGGTCGAGCACGTGGTCGCGCTCGACCTCCATCTCGTTCGCGTGCTGGAGCAGCGTCGGGACGGACGGCAGGAAGACGGACGCCACCTCGCCGCGCCGCCGGGCGCGTACGAAACGGCCGACCGCCTGCGCGAAGAACAGCGGCGTCGAGATCGTGGTGGCGAACACCCCGACCGCGAGGCGCGGTACGTCGACGCCCTCGGAGACCATGCGCACCGCGACCATCCAGCGGGAGTCGTCCGCGCTGAAGTCCTCGATCTTCTTGGAGGCGCCGGTGTCGTCGGACAGCACGACGGTCGCGCCGTGCCCGGAGATCTCACGGATCATCTTCGCGTACGCGCGGGCCGACTCGTGGTCGGTCGCGATGACGAGCGCCCCCGCGTCCGGCACGGATTTGCGTACCTCGGTCAGGCGTTTGTCGGCGGCCCGCAGCACCTGCGGCATCCACGACCCGTGCGGGTCGAGCGCGGTCCGCCAGGCCTGGTTGATGGCGTCCTTGGTCATCGGCTCGCCGAGGCTGGCGGCCACCTCGTCGCCGGACTTCGTACGCCAGCGCATCTCGCCCGAGTAGGACATGAAGATGACCGGCCGCACGACGTGGTCCGCGAGGGCGTGGCCGTAGCCGTACGTGTAGTCCGCGGCGCTGCGCCGGATGCCGTCCGAGCCCTCGATGTAGCTGACGAACGGAATCGGGTTGGTGTCCGAGCGGAAGGGCGTACCGGTGAGGGCGAGGCGGCGGGTGGCCGGCTCGAACGCCTCGAACACCGCGTCGCCCCACGACTTGCTGTCGCCCGCGTGGTGGATCTCGTCCAGGATCACCAGCGTCTTGCGGTTCTCCACCCGGCGGCGGTGCAGCATCGGGTGCACGCCGACGCCCGCGTACGTCACCGCGACGCCGTGGTACTCGCGGTTGGCCGGCCCGGAACTGCCGGAGTAGTTCGGGTCGATCCGGATCCCTATGCGGGCCGCCGCCTCCGCCCACTGCTTCTTCAGGTGCTCGGTCGGCGCGACGATCGTGAGCTGTTGGACTATGTGGCGGTCCAGGAGCTCGGAGGCGATCCGCAGCGCGAACGTCGTCTTGCCGGCGCCGGGCGTCGCCACCGCGAGGAAGTCGCGGGGCTGCCGCTCCAGGTAGGTGTCCAACGCCCCCTGCTGCCAGGCACGCAGCTTGCCGGCGGTGCCCCAGGGAGCACGCGCGGGGAAGGCCGGGGACAGATGCGACGCGGCTGAAGTACTCACTGCGGGAGATGCGCTCCGGGCATGCGGGGGCCGCGCTCCGGACGGCTTCCGGAGGCGTCCCGGGGGACGGGCGGGAACGGCTCAGGCTACCCGAGCGCATGAGCCGTCCGGGGCAGCGACGCGGTTGGCAGTGGGGGTATTTGGTCAGCTTTTAGGGTGGTTTGGAATGGCTTTTCGCGTGCCGGAGAGCACCCTCCGGACTCCCGCGCGCCGGTGGCCGCCGCTGTTTGGATCACGCTCACGGACCTGAGCAAGAAGTTCGACGTGGTGTGGGTGTCCAACGCCGAGTTCGAGCACATCCTCGACGCCTACGCCAAGACGCTACGGTCCTGACAAGGACTCCCGGGAAGGACGGCGGCATACGTGTCCATGTGGTTGCACCTCGCCAAGGTCGACGCCGCGGTCGCGGCGGATGTGCGGTCGAATCCGGACCTCGTCGACGACCTTCTGGACGGCGCCCATCCGGCGGACGAGACGCACGGTGAGGACTACCGGGCCGTCGACCAGATCGCCGAGGGCCGTGCGGACGTCGAGGAGGGCGCCGCGGATTGGCGCGAGGCCTATCCCTGGCTGGGCAAGGCGACCGGCGAAGGCGGCGGCGAGATCGACGGCACCGACTTCGGCTACGGGCCCGCGTTCCTGCTCGACGCCGACGAGGTCCGGCAGGTCGCGGACGGACTCGCCGCCGAAGGCTGGTCCCGCTTCCTGGAGTTGGGGCCGTTCTACGCGAAGGCGGCGGCCGAGGGGAAGTGCGTCGTCGGCGCCCTGGTCTGAGCCGGCCGAGGGCCCGCCGCCCGTGGCAGGCCCTGGCGTACCGCCGCGCGCCGCGCCCTTGTTCGGTTGCCCGACCGTTGCGGGTCGAGTCGGTGCGACGGCTGATGCCTCGGGTCCGGTGGACCGCGACGGGGTCAGCCGGTCCTCCGGGGGCCGCGGAGCCCGGGGTGACGGGGTGGCCGGGGGTCCGCCGCCGAGCGGGGCCGGCGTACGCGCGGGGCTATGAGCGAGCCCAGCAGGGCTATGCCGAGCATGACGGCGAAGATGAGCGTGAACACGTCCGCGTCGCGGCCCTCGCTCTCGTGGAGTGCGGCGAACAGTGCGCCGCCGAGCGACAACAGCGTCACCGTGCCGAGCGCGTCCGAGACCTGCAGGGCCGCCGAGTTGCCGCCGGCCTCCTCGGGTGCGGACAGTTCCAGCGTGAGCGTGCTCATCGCCGACATCGCCATGCCCATGCCCATGCCGCCCAGGAACCACGCGGGCAGCACCGCGTACGCCGTCACTCCCGGCACGAGTGCCAGCGCGGCCCCGCCGATCGCGCACGCGACCAGGACGAAGCCGACCGCCACGAGGTAGGGCCGCCGCCGCGTCGAGGTGCGGCCCTGGAGCCACGAGCCCAGCGCCCACGACAACGCCCCCGTGGTGAGGGTGAGTCCGGCCTTCGTCGGGGAGAAGCCGTGCTCGCTCACCAGCATGAGCGGCACGAACGACTCGACGGTGAAGAACGTCCCCGCGATGATGCCGCGCGACAGGATCACCGTCGGCAGCCCGCGCCGGGCACGCAGCGTGCCTTTCGGCAGGAGCCGCGGCACGGTCGGCACCATGCACGCGAAACCCGCGAGCAGCACGACCACGCCTGCCACGGTGAGGTGTTGCCCGCCGTACTGCACGAGGCCGGTCCCGAGTGCCGCGCCCGCCGCCGCGCCGATCAGCCGGCGGTCGATGCGCGGTCCCGCGTCGCCGGAGGCTATATCGGCCGCGATCTCGGCCTGGACACGGCGCAGTTGCGGCACGATCGCCAGCATCGGCAACACGACGAGCGCGGGGATCGCGAGGAACACCCAGCGCCAGTGCAGGTGGTCGGTCACCGCACCCGACACCGGCGGTCCGACGATCGACGGCAGCACCCACGCCGAGGCGAACGCGGAGAACACCTTGGGGCGCAGGGAGTCGGGGTACGCGCGGCCCACGACGACGTACAGCGCGACGATCACCAGCCCGCCGCCGAGCCCCTGCACCGCGCGCCCGAGGACGAACGGCCACATCGACTGGGCGGCCCCGGACAGCACGAGCCCGACCGCGAACGCCGCGATCCCGCCCAGCAACGGCACCCGCGGCCCGCGTGTGTCGCACCACTGGCCGGAGAACACCATGGCCGGCAGGCTCGTCGTGTAGTACGCGGAGAAGGCGAGGCCGTAGAGCGCGGTGCCGTCGAGATCGTCCACCGCGACCGGCATGGCCGTGCCAACGGCCATGGCCTCGAAAGCGATGAGCAGGATCACCGAGACGATCCCCAGGGTCAGCGCCCGGTACGGCCGCCGCATCACCGAGGCAGGCAGGCCGGTATCGGCGGTGTCCGGGGATATCTCCCCCTTGTCCAGGGTCGTCACCGGGACAGCCTAAGTGGCCCTGCCGACCTCGCCGTCCCGCGCCGACCCCGGCTCGTGCGTCCGTCCCCTCCGGGAAGGGCCGGGAACGACGGAGGGACCGCGCTGCCGCCCGGAGCGGCGTGGCGCGGTCCCCTCGGGGCCGACGGTTCAGAGGCTGCGGGCGGTGATGTCGCCCTGCATGGTGGTGGCGCGGATGTCGAGTCCGATGGTGCCGTCGTTCTTGAGGCTGTTGTCGATGCGGCCGTACGAGGTGCGTGCGTCCAGCGAGCCCGAGACGCCCGCGGCGGCGACGACGGTGATGTCGCCGGACTGGGTGCCGAGCACGACGGTGCCGCGGCCGGCCTCGGCGACGGTGATGTCGCCCCGGGTGGTGCTGACGTCGGCGTCGCCGGTCAGCCGGCCGATCTCCACGTCGCCGTCGACGGCGGCGAGCCGGACGCCGGCGGCCTCGTCGATCTTGATCTGCCGGTACGCGCCCTCGACGGTGACGTCGCCCAGACGGCCGACGGCCCGCAACTCGCTTGCCGCCGCCTTCATTTCGATGCGGGAGCCGGCGGGCAGCCGCACGGTCACCTCGATCGCGCCCGACGGCCCGACGTACTGGTTCTTGACCGGGACGTCGATCCGCAGGACGCCGTCGGCGTAGTCG
Source organism: Streptodolium elevatio (assembly GCF_053592165.1). Lineage (NCBI taxonomy): Bacteria > Bacillati > Actinomycetota > Actinomycetes > Kitasatosporales > Streptomycetaceae > Streptodolium > Streptodolium elevatio. The sequence goes on along the minus strand of NZ_JBSFVE010000012.1, from coordinate 41,410 downwards.
ACCGCGGTCTGCTCCGCGGCCTTGGTGTCGCGGCTCTTCGACGCGCTGAACGGCCGGATCTCGACGGTGGTGTCGGCGCGGTCGGCGGCGATGACCTGGATGCGCCCGGCGGGGACGTTCAGGACGGCGGCGATCGGGGCGGGGGTGGCGAAGGTGTTCATCGTGGGCTCCTTGTCGGCGGGTCCCGTTGTCGGCGGGTCCGGCTCGTTGTTTCGAACAATGGAAAAGCTACGTTGCATTCGCACTCGCGGCAACACACGCATTGCAAGAGAACCACGTTATGGCAGGTCACATGGCTCAATTCGTTGCATCGAACCTGACGATAACGCAACACTCATCCATAGTTTCGTTGCAATAGAATGCGCCCGAACGCTACGCTGCGGACCACAAAACGCACCCAGGAGGCCGTAATGCCGGGAGGCAGACTCACCCAGCCGGAGCGCCGGCAGATCGCGCAGGGCCTGGCCGACGGCCTTGCGTACGCCGAGATCGCCAGGGGGTTGGGGCGTCCGACCTCGACGGTCACCCGGGAGGTGATGCGCAACGGCGGCCCCACCGCATACCGCGCGGACCTGGCCCACCGCGCCACCGAACGCCGCGCCCACCGCCGCAAGCCCGCCGGCGCGCAGGGCGGGCAGGAGGCACCGCAGCCGTACGGGCGCGACCCGGACGCGGTGCGCGACTACGAGGAGCGGTTCACCACCGTGATGATGCAGTCCGGCCTGCCCGGGACGATGGCCCGCGTGCTGACCTGCCTCGTCACCGCCGACACCGGCAGCCTGACCGCGGCCGACCTGGTGCGCCGCCTCCAGGTCAGCCCCGCCACGATCTCGAAGTCGATCGCGTTCCTGGAGAGCCAGACCCTGGTACGCCGGGAGCGCGGCGACGGCCGCCGCGAACGCTACGTCGTCGACGACGACGTCTGGTATCAGTCGATGCTCGCGAGCGTCCGCTCCCTGACGCAGCAGGTCGAGATCGCCAAGGAGGGGGCCGGCGTCCTCGGCCCCGCCACGCCGGCCGGCGCCCGCCTGGAGAACATCGCCCGCTTCCTCGACTTCGTCGCCGAAAGCCTCGCCCGCGCCGCCGACCAGGCCCGCGAAGTCCTCAACACCAAACCCGCCTTCCGCCCCTCCGGCCAGGACTGACGGAAGACACCCCGCCCGTCACGCAACCGGATGCGTCTCCTCCCGCATGGCAACAGCCTGGGAAGTCGCCTCCGCCGCACGGGCATTGGCATTCGGGGCCGCGGAGGCTTCGGGGGTGGTGGTCAGGGGGCGCCACCAGGGGGTGCCGGGCAGGTGGGTGGTGGTGGGTTCGAAGGGCTCGCCGGGGCGGGGGATTGCCACGGAGGTGCCGGTATTTGCGGCTGCTTCGACGGTGCCTTCGGCGGGCTCCGCCCAGGGGTGCATGGCGAGGTTGAAGGTGCCCCAGTGGATCGGCATCATCACGCCGTCGGGCCGGCCGCCTTGCAGGTCGAGGTGCGCCCGCAGGCCCTCGGCGGGGGTCATGTGGATGTCGGGCCAGTACTCGCTGTACGCCCCCACCTGGATCATCGTGGCGTCGAACGGCCCGTGCCGCTCGCCGATTTCGCGGAATCCCGGGAAGTACCCGGTGTCGCCGCTGTGGTAGATCCGGTGCCGCGGGCCGGCCACCGCCCACGAAGCCCACAGCGTGTGCTGCTTGTTGCGCAGGCCGCGGCCGCAGAAGTGCCGTGCGGGGGTGGCGGTCAGCTCGATGCCGGCGACGGTGGCCGACTCGTTCCAGTCGAGTTCGCGGAGCCGGTCCGGGGCCACGCCCCAGCGCTCCAGATGCGCCCCGATCCCCAGCGGCACCGCGAACACCGTGTCGGTACGCGCCAGTCGCCGGATCGTGGGCAGGTCGAGGTGGTCGTAGTGGTCGTGCGAAATGACGACGACGTCGACCGGTCCGAGGTCGTCGAGCGGCACCGGAACCGGGTGCAGCCGCTTGGGTCCGACCAGCGACGACGGCCGACCTGATCAGCTCGCAGGCGGCGGTGCTGGAGCGGAACGTGTCCGCAGAGGTCGCCGCCACCTACAAGCACAGCACGATCGCGAACGTCGGCATCCTGGTCCGGATTCTGGGCACGCACCTGCCGGAACTCGGCGAGGAGGACACCTTCCAGTTCGGCGCCGCCACGGTCCTGGTGGCCGGCTCCGTGTGGACGCACGCGCATCCGTCCGCGGCGATGCTCGCCGCCTACGAGGCGGACCCCGAACTCGCCGCGATACGCCTCGACTTCACCGACACGATGCGGGGCGCGCTCGAAGTCTTCCTGCGCGGACTACTGGCCCGCGCCGCGGACTGACCGGCAACGGACCGACCGTCAACGGGTTGACCGGCACGGAATGCGGACTTGCCGCGAACTTGCCGCGGGCCGACGCCCCGAGCCGAGCTCGTACGGGAACCAAGCGCCGCACTCAGCGCGCCGCGACCGCCTTCGGGGTCAGGGGCAGGCTGGGCAGTTCGAGGCCGGTGGCGTCGCGGACCGCGGCCGCCAGCGCGGCCGGGACCGGGACCACGGCTGCGTCGGCAATCCCCTTGGCCCCCAAGGGAGTTCCCGGCTGCGGCTCCTCGTGCCACGCCGCGACAGTCACCGGCGGGATGTCCAGCGGTCCCGGGAGCGCCCACGCGACCGGCCCGTGCAGGCGCGCCGCCGCGAGATCCTCGGTGAGGGCCAGACCGATCCCGAGGGCGACCGCACCCTCGATGCGGGACAGCGCCTGGACGCGGTCGAGGACGCGGCCCGCGTCGTACGCCCCGGTCACGTCCACCACCTGCACAGCGCCCGTCTCCGGGTCGACATCGGCGACGATCCGGCACGCGGCGAAGGCCACCGCCGGGTACGCGTCCCCCTGCCCCGCGTCGTCGAGCGGCTCGGTGTGCCGCGCCCGGGTGGCGCCCGCGGTCGCGGCGACCTCGCGGCCCTCGGTCATGACGGAGGCGGGCAGGTCGACCAGGCCGTCGTAGGACACGATCCGTCCGTCGCGGATGTCGAGGAGCGCCGCCGTCATGCCGTACCGCGCGGCGATCGGGGCCAGCAGCCCCGCCCGGATCTCCCGGGCGGCCTGGTCCACCGCGCCCGCGGTGAGCATGGTGTGGCGGCCGAGGCCCGCCGGTCCCGCGCTGGGCAGGGCGGTGCCGGCCGGGAGCACGATCGCGTCCGGGATGCCGAGGACGTCCTCGACGATCTGCCGGACCAGGTACGTGAAGCCCTGCCCGACCTCGACCGCCGCGCACGTGACGGTGACGACGCCGTGGTCCAGGCGGACCGTCGCCGTCGACGACTCGTCGGCGCCTTCGATGCCAAGCAGCGGGACCAGGCCGACGGCATGCCCGACGCCGCGCCGCAGGCCCGGTGCCGGCTGTGCGGACGGCTGCGGCGCGAGCGCGACGGCACGGAGCAACTCCCCTGCCGGGGCCGGTCCGTCGAGGATCTGGCCGGTCGTCAGCATGGTGCCTTCGCTGAGCGCGTTGCGCAGGCGAAGCTCGACCGGGTCCATGCCGAGCGCGTCCGCGAGGCGGTCCATCTGCGCCTCGTAGGCGAAGCAGACCTGGGTCGCCCCCGGGCCGCGCATGGTTCCGGCGGGCGGGTTGTTGGTGCGTACCGCCCACACGTCGACGGCGGCGTGCGGCACCATGTACGGCCCCGTCGCGCAGCCCGCGAGACGGCCGACGACCTCGGGGGACGTCGTCGCGTACGCCCCTCCGTCCAGCAGGATTTGCGCTTCGACGGACAGCAACCGCCCTGTGCGGTCCGCCCGATGGGTGTACTTCAGGCGCGCGGCGTGCCGATGGCCCCCGCCCGTGAGCGCATCCGCGCGCTCCACAACGGACTTGACGGGGTGTCCGGTACGCGCGGCGAGCCACGCGACGACCGACAGCAGTCCGATGTCCTCACGCGTGCCGGCCGAACCGCCCACACCCGTCGGCATCAGCCGCAGCGTGCCCGGCGCGAACCCGATGCACTGGGCGACTTGGTCGCGGTCGCCGTGCGGCCACTGCGTGGCGACGTGGAGTTCGATGCCCCCGTCGGCGCACGGCAGCGCGAGCGCGGCGTCGGTGGCGGGGTTGGCCTGGTCCTGCGCGCCGATGTCGTACAGGCCCTCGACCACGACCTCGTCGACGGGCGAGCCGTCGGGCCGGCGCTGCACGGGACGGCCGTGGCGCAGCGCGATGTGCCGGAAGACGTTGCCGTCCGGGTGCAGCGGCGCGCTGGCGAACGCGTGCTCGGGGTCCAGGCGGGCGTCGAGCGGCTCGTAGTCGACGTGCACGGCCTCGGCGGCGAGCTTGGCGGCGTGCGGGGTCTCGGCGGCCACCGCCGCGACCGCCTCGCCCGCGAACCGCACGACGTCGGACGCCAACACCGGGCGGTCCGCGACGACGGGCCCGTGGTACGACTCGGGCGGCAGGTCGGCGGCGGTCAGGACGGCGCGTACTCCGGGCACCGCGAACGCGGCCGAGGTGTCGAGGCCGACGATGCGCGCGGACGGGTACGGCGACCGCACCAGCACGCACCACAACATGCCCGGCGCCCACAGGTCGGCGGTGTAGGAGAACCGGCCCCGGGCCTTGTCGTTGGCGTCGGGCCGCTCGACGGTGTCGGTCACGGCGTCACCTCGCGGGCGGGGCGGTCGGCCCGGAGCCAGCGCCCGGTGGGAAGCCGGGGATACGCACGATCCCGGTCGACGTGGTGAACTCGCTGCCCTGCGGTGCGATCGCGTAGCTGCCCGTGGCAGTGGCGGAGGCCCCTTCGGTTCGGTCCGGTCCGGCAACCGCGGCTCCAACCCCCGTACTTGCCACGCCTGCGCTGCCGACGCCTGTGCTCCCGGTGCCTGTACTCCCGGTGCCTGCGCTGCCGGCCGCCGCGCTTTCGGAGCCGGCGGGCTCGAACAGCGATGCGCCGGTTGCGCCGGGTTCGCCGGAGGCGACCGCGCACACGGCCGCGACCATGCGGTTCGGGCCCGCGCAGCGGCAAGGGTGCCCGGCGAGAGCGCGGCGTACGGTCGCTTCGTCCGGGTTCGGAATGCGCGCCAGGAGCGCGTGCGCGCTGACCACGACGCCCGGTACGCAGAACCCGCACTGCACGGCACCGTGCGCGATCAGCGCCTGCCGGACGGCAGTTGGCATGCCGTGGTCGGCGAGGCCCTCGACGGTGGTGACCTCGCGGTCGCCCATCGTCGCGCCCGGCAGCATGCAGGACACCGCGGGCGCGCCGTCGACAAGCACCGTGCAGGTGCCGCAAACCCCTTGCCCGCACCCGTCCTTGGCGCCCGGCAGGCCGAGACGCTCGCGCAGTACGTACAGCAGGCTCTCGCCGAGCCATGCCCCGTCGACCACGTGCATGGCGCCGTTGACGCGCAGCGTGTAGGAAACGAGCGGGCCGCCCGGGGAGCCGAACGGGTCGACGCCGCCGATCGGCGCCGTCGAGGACGCCCCGCCCGGCGCACCGAACGGCGTGCCGGGGTCGGCGGGGTACCCGGGATGGCCGCCGAGTGCGGCCGGGTTGAGTACGCCTGCCATGTGCAGGGGCCGCGGGGGGATCACTGGCGCAACGCCTGCGTCGTCCACGCGGAGGGCCGGGTCGTATTGCCCCGGCGGCGGCTCCGGTCGCGGCGCGGGGAAGCCGATCGGCAGGGACGGTTCCGCGCCAGGCGCCGCAGGTGCCACGGACGTGCCGACGTGGCCGCCGTCCGGGGCGGGCGACGGCGGCAACGTTCCGGTCGCGGCTCCGCCCACGGCGCCGCCCGGGTACGCGTGGTCACCGAAGTGCCCGCCCGCGAAGTCTCCGGCGGCCTCCGCCGCGCCGCCCGGCATCAGGCCGTCGACCGCATGTGCGAACGAGGGGATGTCGGAGGGTGACCCGCCGGGTGCCGGGATCCGGGTCATGCGATCGCCTCCCGGCCGCACCAGCCGGAGCCCGAGGCGCGCCGGTCCGGCCGTCCTTGCCCGTCCATCAGGTCCCCTCCCCTGCCCTTGGCTCTGCCTTGCCGCTCGCCGACCGCGTGTCGCCCGTTGCGTGTCGCCCGTCGCGCGTCGTCGGTTGCCTACTGCTCACGCCGAGAACGCCCGCTCGGCCGCGCGCTTGGCCAGCGTCGCGACGACGCGCGCCTGGAAGGCCCGGTTCGAGCGCGACCCCTCGCGGGGCGCCATCTCGTCCGCGACCAGCGCGCCGAAGCGAGCCGGCGCGGACGGGTCGGTCAGGCGTCCGGTCCCGGGGTCCACCCGTTCGGCAAGCCATTCCTCGGCGCGCGCCACACGTTGCGCGCCAGGGCGTATGCCGCCGACCGCGCAGCGTACGCTCCGCGCGCCCGGGTCCGCGACCAGCGCCAGCGTCGTGTGGAAGCCCTGCGCGGTACGGGCCTTGAGAAACTCCTGCGGCCCGTGCAGAACGGGTACGCGTACGCCGGTGATCAGCTCCCCCGGACGCAACTGCGCCGCGGGCTCGCCGTCGCACACGAATTCCCGCACCCCGCCCGGCGACCGCACCACTACGGCCGCGTCCAGGGCGGCCAGCACCGGCACCGCGTCGGCCTCGCGCGAGCGCGACGCGAGGTTGCCGCCCAGCGTGCCCATCATGCGGATCTGCGGCGTCCCCACCTGCCGCGCGGCGGTGGCGAGGGCCGGGACCAGGGCCGCGAGGTCCGGGCCCGCGAGCCGGGCCCAGGTGACGCCGGCGCCGATGACGGAGCTGCGGCCCTCGTACTGCCACAGCCGCATCTCAGCGATGCCCGCCAGCCCGATCAGGGCATGCGGGCGCATCAGACCGGCGTTGACGCGCGGCATCAGGTCGGTTCCGCCGGCCACCGGCAGGGCGGCGGGCTCGCGGGCCATGGCGTCCACGGCCTCGTCGAGCGAGTGCGGCAGCATGATCGCTTCGTTCACAGCGGGACAACGCTACTGCGCCGAGCGGGTGACGCGCGGGCGACTTCGTTCAGCCCGCACCCGAAAGGCCCGGCAGCGCGGCCCAGGACGGCTTTCGCGGCTGCCTGCGACACACCCGGACACGCACGCGGACACGGCGCGGCCGTACGCGCGGACCTCTGCTCAGGCCTGTGCGCGGACCCTGTACGCAGCCCTTGTGCGCGGACCTACGCGCGTACCGGCCGACATGCCGACAACCGGCATGCAGACAAGAAGCGCCGGAGCCGCATGGCACCGGCGCTCTCGTACGACTGCGGAGCGGCTACTTGTCGCCGCCCTTGTCCCCGCCGCCGGTGCCCATGGTCTCGTAGATCTCCTTGCACATGGGGCACACGGGGTACTTCTTCGGGTCGCGGCCCGGCACCCACACCTTCCCGCACAGCGCGATCACGGGAGTGCCGGAGACGGCGCTCTCCATGATCTTGTCCTTCTGGACGTAGTGCGCGAAGCGCTCGTGGTCGCCGTCGCCGTGGGAGACCTGGGGGGTCTCCTCGATGAGCGTCCCCGTGCCCGTTCCGCGCTCGGGCTCGGGATAGTCCTGCGGAGTGGTCATAGGTCCGATTCTAAGCGGGCCACACGTTCGGCCCCGCCCCGCCCGTGAGGCGCCCCCGCGGATACGGCGGAAGGCCAGTACGAGACGCCGCGCAAGGCACCGCACCGGCCGTCGTACACGCCGTCACCGAACGTTGTCGGCCAACACCGGCCGTCACGGACCGCGTCACGGGTCACGTCAGTTGAGCGACGGGTCCTCGGGATAGGTGGCGACCATCGCCAGCTCACCCCGCTGCCGCCGGAGCACCGCGCGCCACAGCCGCTCCGGGTCGGGGCTGAAGGCGTCGCCGGGCTCCGAGTCGACGACGTACCAGGCGCCGTCGGTCAGCTCGGACTCCAACTGGCCGGGCCCCCAGCCGGAGTAGCCGGCGAAGATCCGCATCGCCCCGAACTCGGTGGCGATCAGCTCGGGCGGCGCGTCCAGGTCGACCATGCCGAGGGCGCCGAAGACGCGGCGCCACCCGACGGGCTCGCCGCCGCCCGGGACCGAGGCGATGGCCAGCGCGGAGTCCATCGCGACCGGGCCGCCCTGGAAGACCACCGCGGGCGCGGTGACCGCCTTGGACCAGCTCAGCAGCACATCGTGCACGTCCACGGGTGTGGGGCGGTTGAGGACGACGCCGTGCGCGCCCTCGTCGTCGTGATCGAGCACCAGCACCACGCACCGGTCGAAGTTCGGATCGGTCAGCGCGGGGGTCGCCACGAGCAGGCGTCCGGTGAGCGAGACCTCGGTCATGGGCTCATGATCCTGCATCCCGGCGAAAGTGTCCGGGTCTCACCCGGATCGACCGCCGACACGGCCGACACACCCGCCCGCGCGACCGTCCATCCGTCCGTTCCGCCCGCGCCGCGCCCGGCGTCCGCTGCCCCCAGCTTCGGCATCGCGCCCCCTCGTTCCCGGCCCTGCCAAGATCCTGTGCCCGCCCGCGAGCCGGACAATGCACGTCGGAGCGCATCGAGCGCGTACCGTTGTTCGCTGTTGCCCGTGGCCCCGTCCAGGAACGCGAGATTCATGCAAGACGACGTACTGTTCGTTCACGGTGGTTCCCCCCTAGAGGGCGAAGTCCGCGTCAAGGGCGCCAAGAACCTGGTGCCCAAGGCGATGGTCGCGGCGCTTCTCGGCGAGGAGCCCAGCCGCCTGCGCTCTGTGCCGGGCATTCGGGACGTGCACATCGTGCGCGGCCTCCTGCAACTCCACGGTGTCGCGGTGTACGAGGGCGACGAGGCGGACGAACTGGTCATGGACCCGTCGTCGGTCGAGCTGGCCAACGTCGCCGACATCGACGCGCACGCGGGTTCCAGCCGCATCCCGATTCTGCTGTGCGGCCCGCTGCTGCACCGCATCGGCCGCGCGTTCATCCCCGACCTCGGCGGCTGCCGCATCGGCGACCGGCCGATCGACTTCCACCTCAACGTGCTGCGCGAGTTCGGCGCGACCGTCGACAAGCGGCCCGAGGGGCTGTACCTGGAGGCGCCGCACGGGCTGCACGGCGCGAAGATCGAACTGCCGTACCCGAGCGTCGGCACCACCGAGCAGGTGCTGCTGACCGCCGTACGCGCCGAAGGCACCACCGAGCTGCGCAACGCGGCCGTGGAGCCGGAGATCATAGACCTCATCTGCGTGCTCCAGAAGATGGGCGCGATCATCTCGGTGGCCACCGACCGGGTGATCAGGATCACCGGTGTGGAGCGGCTGGGCGGCTACACCCACCGCGCGCTGCCGGACCGCCTGGAGGGCGCCTCGTGGGCCTGTGCGGCCCTCGCCACCGGCGGCGACGTATTCGTACGCGGCGCGCGGCAGTTGGACATGATGACGTTCCTGAACGTCTTCCGGCAGGTCGGCGGCGCGTTCCAGGTCGAGGACGACGGCATCCGGTTCTGGCACCCGGGCGGCCGGCTGCGCGCCATCGCCTTGGAGACGGACGTGCACCCCGGCTTCCAGACCGACTGGCAGCAGCCGCTGGTGGTGGCGCTGACCCAGGCGAGCGGGCTGTCGATCGTGCACGAGACGGTGTACGAGAGCCGTCTCGGATTCACCTCGGCGCTCAACCAGATGGGTGCCACGATCCAGCTCTACAGCGAGTGCCTGGGCGGTACGCCGTGCCGGTTCGGGCAGCGCAACTTCCAGCACTCGGCGGTCATCTCGGGTCCGTCGAAGCTGCACGGAGCCGACCTGGTGATCCCCGATCTGCGCGGCGGGTTCTCGTACCTCATCGCGGCACTGGCCGCCGAGGGCACCTCGCGCGTGCACGGCATCGACCTGATCAACCGAGGCTACGAGGGCTTCCACGCGAAGCTGGACGCGCTCGGCGCGCGCGTGGAACTCCCGCGGGGAGAACGGCAGGGCGTCGCGTAGCGGACCCGATTCACCTACGCCGAAGGGCGGTTCCCCGCGGGGAACCGCCCTTCGGCGTGCACTGCCGTGCGCGCGGCACGTCGTGCCCGGCGCCATGACGCCGTGTGCCTCGCGTTGTGCGCTCCGTGCGTGGCGCCGGCCTCGGAGGACCTGTGCGCTCCCGTGCGGCCCGGACGACCGGGGCCGACTCGTACGAGCCGCTCCCGGGCGTCCGGCGGTCCGGTACGGACCGGCACACGGGGTCCCGTGCCTGGACAGACGCCACGGCCCGCCGCGGACCGTGCACGGCGCCCTGCGGCGCCGTGTCGGACCCGCGGAGGGGTCACGTGCGGGTCACTTGCCCTTGGCGGCTTCCTTGAGCTTCGAACCCGCGGAGACCTTGACGCTGTAACCGGCCGGGATCTCGATCGGCTCGCCGGTCTGCGGGTTGCGCGCGGTGCGCGCCGAGCGGTGGGTCCGCTCGAAGCTGAGGAAGCCGGGGATCGTGATCTTCTCGTCGCCCTTGCTGACGATCTCACCGACCACCTCGGCGAAGGCGTTCAGCACGGCGTCCGCGTCCTTGCGCGTGACGTCGGCCCGCTCCGCGAGGGCGGCCACCAGCTCACTGCGGTTCATGTGTATCTCCCGTGGTCTTTCCAACTCGCTGTTCTTGCCCCGGGGACGAATCCTGCACGTATCCGGGCCCGGAACCTAATCAGGGACACGCCGAATCACGCGGAAAGCCCCGCGATTTGGCCGTTCGCGGCAGATTTCACGTCCGAAACGACCTCGAACGCACCTGCCACACCCCGACCATACGACCAGCATCACGTACGCTCGTCACACCGCCCCCGGCGCGGCGAGGGTGGATTCCGCAGCCGAACGGTCGGTTTTCACCGTACCGACAAGGCGGTTGGCCCAGTGCCGCGGACCGCGCGCGGATCACTCACGGGTCACTCGCGGACTACTTCGCGGTCTCCGCCTGACGGTCCGCCAGCACCGCGTCGCGCACCGCCGCGGCGACGACGTTCGACACCTCGGGGTGGAACACACTCGGCACGATGTAGCTCGCGTTGAGCTCGTCGTCCGTCACCACCGACGCGAGCGCACGCGCCGCGGCGATGAGCATGTCCGTCGTGATGTGCCGGCTCTGCGCGTCGACGAGGCCGCGGAACACGCCCGGAAAAACCAGCACGTTGTTGATCTGGTTGGGGAAGTCGCTGCGCCCGGACGCGACAACCGCCGCGTGCTCCTGCGCGACCGCCGGGTAGATCTCCGGCTCGGGGTTGGCGAGTGCGAAGACGATCGCGTCGTCAGCCATCCGCGCGACGTCACCGGCGTCGATGACGTTCGGCGCGGACACACCCACGAACACGTCCGCGCCGACCACCGCCTCCTTCAAAGTCCCGGTCAGACCTTGCGAGTTGGTGTGCTCGGCGACCCAACGCAGGTCCTCGCCCAGATCGTCGCGGCCGGTGTGCACGACACCGTGCACGTCCGCCACGACGACGTGCGCGACGCCGGCCGCCATGAGCAGCTTGAGGATCGCGGTGCCGGCCGCGCCCGCACCCGACATCACCACGCGCACGTCGCCGATCTTCTTGCCCACCACGCGCAGCGCGTTCGTGAGCGCGGCGAGCACGACGATCGCGGTGCCGTGCTGGTCGTCGTGGAAAACCGGGATGTCCAGCGTCTCGCGCAGCCGCCGCTCGATCTCGAAGCAGCGCGGCGCGGAGATGTCCTCCAGGTTGATGCCGGCGAACCCGGGCGCCATCACCTGCACGGCGCGCACGATCTCGTCCGGGTCCTGGGTGTCGAGGCAGATCGGCCACGCGTCGATGCCGGCGAAGCGCTTGAACAGCGCCGCCTTGCCCTCCATGACCGGCAGCGCCGCCTTCGGGCCGATGTTGCCCAGGCCGAGCACCGCGGAGCCGTCGGTCACGACCGCGACGGTGTTGCGCTTGATGGTGAGGCGGCGCGCGTCCTCGGGGTTCTCCGCGATCGCGAGGCACACGCGGGCGACGCCCGGCGTGTAGATCATCGACAGGTCGTCGCGGTTGCGGATCGGGTGCTTCGCCTGCATCTCGATCTTGCCGCCGAGGTGCATCAGGAAGGTACGGTCCGACACCTTGCCGAGAGTCACGCCGTCGATCGCACGCAGCGCCTCGACGAGCGCGTCCGCGTGGTCCGTCGAGGACGCGGCAATCGTCACGTCGACCCTGAGACGGTCGTGCCCGGACGCGGTGACGTCCAGGCCGGTCACCGAACCACCGGCGGATTCCACGGCGTTGGTGAGCTGGCTGACCGCCCGGCCCCCGGCCGGGACCTCAAGGCGGGCGGTGATCGAGTACGAAGCGCTCGGCGCTGCGGGCATGAAGGTGTCTCCTCAACGAGTGCGGTGCCATGGCACGGCACCGCAGACGATCGTCTCACTTCGCGGACCGGCACGACGACCGGCCGGTTCACCGCACCGAGAGTGCGGCCTATGTGCACCGTGCGTGCACCCCGCGTACAGGCGGTGCCTGCCCCCCGACGACCCGTGCGGACCGCCCGTGGAACCACGTCGAGCACCGTGTCGAACGCTGTGTCGAGCACCGTGTCGAACGCCCGTGTCGAACACGGTGTCGAAGCCACCCGAAGGCACGCCGAACCCGTGTCGCACCCGCGACGCGCGCCTCGCCCGGGCGGCGGAATATGCGCGGCTACCCTGCCGCCGGAGCCCCGCAAACTGTGATCCGCATCCTTCTTCCGCACGCCGCGAGGTCGGTTACTCTGTTCATGGCACCGGCTCGATCCAAGCCCCCGGGCCCAACCATTAGTCCCTACGAGGGACCACTTGCCGAGAGGCGAGCATTGGCGGGTCGGTGTCGTAGGCGTAGGAACCGGCGGTCCCTCGGGGCCGCCGGTTCGCATTTCCCGGCGCGTTACGTCCCTCTCCGACGGGGTGCCCGGTGGGACGATGGTGGCGATGAACGCCTCACACCACGGCTCGCGCGACGGCTCCTGGGTCGCCCTGGCCACGCACCGCGACTGGCTGGACGCCGAGGCCGGGCGCCTGCTCCGCTTCGGGGCGGCGGCGCGCGATCCGCGCGGCGGGTTCGCCTGGCTCGACGGCGACGGCGTCCCCGACCCCGCCCGCGGCGTGCAGTTGTGGATCACCACGCGCATGGCACACGTGTTCGCCCTCGCGCACCTGCGCGGCGTACCGGGCGCGGGTCCGCTCGCCGACCACGGCCTCGCGGCGTTGAGCGGGCCGCTGCGCGACGCGGAGCTCGGAGGGTGGTATCCGGCCATCCCGGTCGGCGACGGGCCGCAGGAGGGCCGCAAAGAGGCGTACGGGCACGCCTTTGTGCTCCTCGCCGCGTCGAGCCTCGCACTCGCCGGCCGCCCCGGCGCGAAGGGGCTCCTCGCCGAAGCCGCGGCCGTGTTCGAGCGGCGCTTCTGGGACGACGAGCGCGGTTGGGTGCGCGAGTCGTTCGACCGGGCGTGGACCGAGCCGGAGGCGTACCTAGGGGCCAACGCCAACATGCACGCCGTCGAGGCGTTCCTCGCGGCCGCCGACGCGACCGGTGACGGGGTGTGGCGTACCCGGGCGCTGCGCATCGCGGAGTTCTTCGTGCACCAGGTCGCGCGGGCGCAGTGGTGGCGGGTGCCGGAGCACTTCGCGCCGAACGGGCGCATCCTGCCCGACTACAACGAGGACGCGAAGGACGACGCGTTCCGGCCGTACGGCACGACCCCCGGCCACTCGCTGGAATGGGCCCGCCTGCTGCTCAGCCTGGAGGCGGCGCTGCCCGACCCGCCCGACTGGCTCGCGGACGCCGCGCGGTGGCTGTTCGTCGTCGCGGTCGGCGCCGCGTGGAACCGCGACGGGCGGCCGGGGTTCGTGTACACGATCGACGGCGAAGGGCGGCCCGTCGTGCGCGAACGCATGCACTGGGTGGTCGCGGAGGCGATCGCGGCCGCGGCGGCGCTGCACCGCCGGACCGGCGATCTGGTGTACGAGCACTGGTACCGGGTGTGGTGGGACTACGCCGCGGAACACATCGTCGATACCCGCCACGGGAGTTGGCACCACGAGTTGGACCCGGGGAACCAGCCGTCGTCGACCGTGTGGTCCGGGAAGCCGGACATCTACCACGCGTATCAGGCCACGCTGCTCCCGCAGTTGGGGCTCGCCCCCACCGCGGCGGCGGCGCTGCGCGCACGGCTGGACGGCGCCTCGTGAGCACGGGTGCGGCTGCGACGGCCGGCGCGGGTACGGGCGCGGGCGCGGGCGACGGGCCGGCCACCCTCGCGGTCGCGGGCGAGAACGTCGTCGACCTGGTCCCGGTCGACGGAACCCCCGACTCCTACCGGGCACTTGTCGGCGGCAGCCCGGCCAACATCGCGATCGCGGCGGCACGGCTGGGGACTTCGGCGGCGCTCGTCGCACGGATCGGCGCCGACGCGTTCGGCCGCCGCGTACGCGAGCGCCTGGCCGCCGGCGGCGTCTCGCCGCGCTACCTCGTCGACGCCTCGGAGCCGTCCAGCCTCGCGGTCGTGTCCTTCGACGAACACCGGCGCGCATCCTACGACTTCTGGTTCACCGGCACGGCCGACGGGCAGTGGACGGGCGCGGAACTCCCCGACCCGCTCGGCGCGGACGTCCGCGCGCTGCACGTCGGCTCGGTCGCGCTGCACCTCGACCCGGGCGGTGCGGCGCTGCTGCGCATGGTGCTGCGCGAGCACGCGCGCGGCGCGGTGACGCTGACGCTGGATCCGAACGTACGCCCGGACATCTCCGGCGACCTGGCCGCGGTACGCCGCCGCCTTGAGGCCCTCGTCCCGCTCTGCGACGTCGTCAAGGCCAGCGACGAGGACATGCTGCACCTCTACCCCGATCTCGACCCGGTCGAGGCGGCACGCCTGTGGCGGGACTCGGGGCCGGCCCTGGTCGTCGTCACGCAGGGCGCGGACGGCGCCACAGCGGTGATGGAGCACCAGGCGATCGCGGTGGCCGCCCCCGAGGTCGAGGTCGCCGACACCGTCGGCGCGGGCGACGCGTTCATGGGCGCGCTGCTGCACGCCCTGGACACGCGCGGCCTGCTGGGCGGGGACCGCGTGGGGGCGCTGCGCACGGTCACGCCGGACGATCTGCGGCGGATCACCGAGTACGCGGCAGCGGCCGCCGCGTACACCTGCACCCGGGAGGGCGCCGACCCGCCGACCGCGGCGGAACTGGACGCGTGGCGGGAAAGCCTGGCCTGACCGAGGCTGGACGCATGCGCCGCATCCGGGTCCGTTCGTCCAGCCTTGCCGCCGTCGGCTACGACGAAGCCGGGCGGCTCCTGGAGGTCGAGTACAGAAACGGGGCGGTGTACCAGTACTTCGCCGTTCCGCCGGCAGTGCATCTCGCGCTCATGGCCGCGCCCAGCCTGGGGCGCCACATGAACGCGTACGTGAAGCCGGTGTTCCGCTGCCGAAGGGTGCGTGCGGCGTCCGCGTGAGCGGGGGCGGCGAGCGCGACGTGTGCCACGGGGACGGTGCGTGCCACGGGGCACGGCCTCACCCGCGGCGCCCACCGCGCCAACCGCCCACCGCGCCCCGGGGGAACGACGAAGGCCCGGCACACGTGGCGTGTGCCGGGCCTTCGTCGCAAAAGGGGTGGAGGTGGCGGGAATTGAACCCGCGTCCTGAAGTGCGAGACCAGAGCTTCTCCGAGCGCAGTCCGCTGTGCTTTTCTCGGCCCCGGCAATCACGCGGACAAGTTGCCGACGGGCCCAGTTACTGTTTGATTTTCCGCATTACCCCGTAACCGGGCAGTGCGGTGGAGTCCCCTTGATTATGCCAGGATCCGGGACGGGGACGCGCCCGGTCTGACACCTTCGAAACTCGCTCAGGCGGCGAGGGCGAAGGAATCGCGCTTGTTATCGGCGATTATTGGTTTCGGCATGTGGTTAACGAGATCATTGCCGCTTCCTCGGCTCGCTTCCTCTGCTCCGACATCTCCAGTCGAAACCGATCACCCCCTGTTGAGTTTTCAAGCGGCGGTCAAACTGTCGCTCGACGGTCGCGCGGGCGTACTGCCTGAGCCCGGCGGCCGGTGTCATCGTACGGAACAACCCCGGCGGCGGTCCACTTCATTCCCCCGCGTCGGCGCGGGACCCCGGAACGGTGCGGCGACCAGGTCCGTGCAAACGACGACGGGTGTCACTGCGTCTGGCGCCGGATGGCGGCGCTCATCGCCCGCTGCGCCTCGCGCTGGCCCTGCTTCTCGATGAGCGTCTGGCGCTTGTCGTAGAGCTTCTTGCCGCGAGCGAGCGCCAGTTCGACCTTCACCCGGCCGTCCTCGTTGAAGTAGATGCTCAGCGGGACCAGCGTGGTGCCGGAGTCGTTGAGCTTGTTCTCCAGCTTGGCGATCTCGTCGCGGTGCAGCAGGAGCTTCCGCGGCCGGCGCGGCGCGGAATTGTTCCAGGTGGCCTCCAGATATTCGGGGATGTGCGCGTTACGCATCCACACCTCGTGGTTGTCGACGGTCGCGAATCCGTCGACGAGCGAGGCCCGGCCCTGCCGCAACGACTTCACCTCGGGCCCGGTCAGCACCACGCCGCACTCGATGGTGTCGTCGATGTGGTAGTCGTGCCGCGCCTTCTTGTTCTGCGCGATCATCTTGCGCTTGGGGGCCGCCTGCGCCTTCTTCGACTTGGTCGGCTTCCCAGGCATCTGAACGATGGTTGGTCTCTTCGCCATGGTCTCCGCATTGTCGCCCATCGGACGGCCCGCGATCCACGGGGTTGCGCGTCGGCGACGCGGCGCGGGTGGCGCAACCCGGGTGGCGCGGCCCAGGTCGGCGCGGGGCCGGTCGGCGCGGTTCAGCTGCCGCGTGCCTCGGCGAGGTCGGCGAGGACCTCGCGGGCCCGGGCGTCGGCGGCCTCGGACGGCGCCGGGATGTCCGGGGCCACCCCGCGGCCCTCGACGCTGCGGCCGTCCGGCGAGTACCAGCCGCCCACGGTCAGTTCGAGGACGCCGCCGTCGGCCAGGACGGTGGGGGCCTGCACCGAGCCCTTGCCGTACGTCGTCGACCCCACCACGACCGCCCGGCCGCGGTCCCGCAGCGCGGCGGCGACCACCTCCGCGGCGCTCGCGCTGCCGCCGTCCACCAGCACGACGACCGGGGTGGCGGTGTCGCCGGGCGGGGCGGCGGCACCCAGCTCGCGGCGTACGCCCGAACCGTCGTCGTAGCCGACCACCGGCCCGGGGCGCAGGAACGCGGAGGCGACGGAGGCGGCCTCGTCGATCAGGCCTCCGGGGTTGCCGCGCAGGTCGAGCAGCACTCCGGCGGGCTTCGCGGCCAGTGCGGTGCGCACCTGGTCGGCGGTGCCGCGCCCGAACCCGGCGACGCGGATCCGGACCAGGCCGTCCACCGGGACAGGGGTGTCGGCCGCGTCGAGCGGCTCGACCCTGACGTCCGCGCCGGTGAGCAGCTCGCGCGTGACGACGACGTCCCGCGGAGGCCCGCCGGAGGCGACGGTGAGGGCGACGGTCGTCCCGACCGGACCGCGCAGCCGGGCGACCACTCCGGCGACCCCCAACTCGGCGGCGGGGACGGAGTCGACGGCCGCGAGCGTGTCCCCCGCGACCAGCCCGGCGCGGTTCGCGGGGCCGCCGGGGGTGACGTACGTGATGTGCACCGCGCCCTCGGCCTGACGGACGGTCAGCCCGACGCCGGGGAAGGTGCCGTCGACGCGCTCGCGGTGGTCCGCGGCGGTGCCGGGCGGGTAGTACGCGGCCCAGCGGTCGTCCAGCACGGCGAGCAGGCCCTGCGCGTGGTCGGCGTCGAGGTCGGCGCCGTCGAGTGCGCCGCCGGCGGGTGCCCCTCGCGGCGCCTGCGTCGGCTGCTGCGTCGGCGGTAACTGCTGGGGTACGCGCGGACGTGCCTCGGCGGGGCGCGGGCCGGGAATGCCCACGCCGTCCCAGGCGCCCGTCGCCGCGCCGGTCGTGAGGGCAGCGCCGAAGGCCAGGGCGAGAGCGGCCCTGCGGCGTACCCGACCGGACGTCATGTCGGGAGCATAAAGCAGCGCAAGACGACGCAAGGTCAGCCTGTGGATATGTGGATGATGCCTGTGTGCCGCTCAGGTACGTGTCACAACCAGGTGAGCGGATCGGCGAACTCGCCGTCCACCAGGACCTCGAAGTGCAGGTGCGCGCCGGTCGAATAGCCGGTGTTGCCGACCAGCCCGACCGTGCCGCCGCGGCGCAGGCGTTCGCCCTCGGCCACGTCGACGCGCGAGAGATGGTTGTAGGTCGTGGTCAGTGCGACGCCGCCGACCCGGCCGTGCGAGACCACGACGCGGTAGCCGTACGCCGGGTTGTAGCCGGCGGCGATCACCGTGCCCTCGCGTGCCGCGCGTACCGGGGTGCCCTCGGCCGCGCCGAAGTCGGTGCCGCTGTGCAGCTTCACGTACTCGAGGATCGGGTGGAAGCGCATCCCGAAGCCCGAGGTCACGTCCGCGTCGACCGGATAGGACAGTGCGCCGCTCTGGCCGCGGCCCAGCCCGCCGACGCCGCCGGTGGCGGCGCGCGACGGCGACGGCGCGTTGAACCGGTTGACGAGCTCGGTGAGCCGGCGCTGTTCGACCACCAGCGCCTGGTACCGCTGCTGGTCGGCGGCTTTCTCGGCCTGGGCCGTGGCCAGGGCGCCGCGGCGCTGTTCGACCAGGCGTTCGACGGCGGCGTTAGCGGCTACGGCCTCCTTTTCGAGCGCGGTCACCTTGGCCAGTTGTGCGGCCGCGGCCTCCTGCTCGCTGCGGACCCGGTCGCGCGCGCGGGCGAGTTCCTTCTGCTGCCCGTCGGTCTCGCGGTGCACCTGGCCGAGCCGGTCGAGCGTCTCCTCGTCGGCGCGCAGCACCGAACGGAAGCCCTCCAGCCGGCCGATGAGCTGCGCGGGCGTCTCGGCCTTCATGATCACCGAGAGCTGGGTCAGCGATCCCTGCTGGTACGCGCGCCGCGCCACGCGCCCGAGTTCCTCGCGCATCTCGGTCATCGCCGACTCGATGTCGCGCAACTGCGCCTGCGCGCGGGCCTCGTCCTCGACGGCGATTTCCAGGCGCCGCCGGGTGTCGGTGTCCTGCACGCGCGCGGCGTCCAGCTTGCGGCGGGCCTCGGCCAGCGCGGCCTGGGCGGCCGGCATGCGGGTATTGGCCTCGGCGTACGCGGTCTCCGCCGCGGCCAGGCGGCTCGCCGACCCGTCGAGGTCCGCGCGGACGTCGCGCACCTGCGCGTCGACGCGCTTCTTGTCGTCGCGCGGGTCGTCGTCGGCGTGCGCGGTGCCCCAGCCGATGGCCGCCGCGGTGGCGGCGACCAGGGCGAGGAGGCCGAGCCGCCGACTGTGCGTGGGGCGCATGGGCGTCGCCTCCTGCCTGCGGGACCGGCGGCCGGTCGGACGACCGGCCGTTCAGACAACCTCGGTCCCACAG
This sequence comes from Streptodolium elevatio, assembly GCF_053592165.1. Lineage (NCBI taxonomy): Bacteria > Bacillati > Actinomycetota > Actinomycetes > Kitasatosporales > Streptomycetaceae > Streptodolium > Streptodolium elevatio. The sequence goes on along the minus strand of NZ_JBSFVE010000012.1, from coordinate 22,123 downwards.
GTATCAGGCGTTACGGCCCAAGTACGCCATATAACCCACTTTTCACTTGATATGGCACTCGTACGGCCTACCGCGGCGCCGCCGGACGAGGCCACGCGCACCGCGGCGGGCGAACACCGTCAGACCTTCAGGTACTTCCGCAGCGTGAAGAACGACGCGATGGCCGACATGCCGACCCCGAGGATGAACAGCCACGGGAACACCGCGACCACCGAGTCGAAGCCGATGAGCTGCTGGCTGAGCAGCTCGATCGCGTCGGCCAGGCCCTTCTTGATGCCGAAGTAGTAGCCCAGCGTCAGGAGTCCGGATGCGACCAGGGCGCCGGCGAGCCCGGCGACCGCGGACTCCAGGATGAACGGGCCCTGGATGTAGAAGTTCGACGCACCGACCAGGCGCATGATGCCGGTCTCGCGGCGGCGGCTGAACGCCGACACGCGCGCCGTGTTGACGATCAGCAGGACCGCCACGACCAGCATGAACGCCATGATCCCGTAGGCCGCGTACTGGGCACTGCGCAGCAGGTCGAAGAACGGCTTCAGCAGGCTCTTCTGGTCCTGCACGTCATGCACGCCGGACCGGTTGCTGAACGCGCTGGAGATGATCTCGAACTTCGTCGGGTCGTGCAGCTTGACGCGGAAGGACTCCGGGAGTTGGTCGGGCGTGAGGGTGTCGCCCAGCGCCGAGTCCTTGTTCTGCTCCTTGAAGTGCTTGAACGCGTCCTGCTTGCTCTCGTAGTAGATCGTCTTGACCTCGGGCATCTTGTCGAGGTCGGCCTTGATGGCATCGCGATCGACGTTCGTGACCTCGCCGTTGGCGCAACCGTCCTTCTTGGGGTCGGACTTGTTGCACAGGAAGATCGAGACCTCGACCCGGTCGTACCAGTAGTCCTTCATGGAGTTCGCCTGGGAGCTCACCAGAAGGCCGGCCCCGAACAGCGTCAGGGACAGCGCCACACTGACGACGACCGCGATCGTCATGGTCAGGTTTCGGCGGAGACCGATGCCGATCTCTTTCAGCACGAACTGGGCGCGCATGATGTCCTAAGTCGTTCGGGGCGCCCGTCGCGCGGACGCCGGGTGCCGAGGTCGTGTGCCGGATCGGGGTGCCAGGTCGTGAACCCGTCCGTGAACGGGATCGTGAACCGGATCGCAACCAGGTCGCGGACCGGGCCGGGTGCCGGGCCGTGGGCGCCGGGTCAGTGCTGGTAGCCGTAGACGCCGCGCGACTGGTCGCGGACGAGGTGGCCCTGCTCCAGCTCGATGACGCGCTTGCGCATCTGGTCGACGATCGCCTGGTCGTGGGTGGCCATCACGATCGTCGTGCCGGTCCGGTTGATCCGGTCGAGCAGCTTCATGATGCCGACGCTGTTCTGCGGGTCGAGGTTGCCGGTCGGCTCGTCCGCGATCAGGATCATCGGCCGGTTGACGAACGCGCGCGCGATCGCGACGCGCTGCTGCTCGCCACCGGACAGCTCGCCCGGCATGCGGTCCTCCTTGCCGGCGAGGCCGACCAGGTCGAGGACCTCCGGGACCACCTTGCGGATCGTGCCCTGCGGCTTGCCGATGACCTCGAGCGCGAACGCGACGTTCTCCCGGACGGTCTTGTTCGGCAGCAGCCGGAAGTCCTGGAACACCGTGCCCATCTGGCGGCGCAGTGCGGGCACCTTCCAATTGGACAGCCTCCCGAGGTCCTTGCCGGCCACGAAGATGTTGCCCGTGGACGGCCGCTCCTCCTTGAGGACCAGGCGCAGGAACGTCGACTTCCCGGAGCCGGACGAACCGACCAGGAAGACGAACTCGCCCTTCTCGACCTCGAGCGAGACGTCCTGCAGCGCAGGCCGCGGCTGCTTGGCGTAGGTCTTGGTGACGTTGTCGAATCGGATCACGGTTGCATCACAGCGCGCCATCCTAGGGGGCAAGGGCGTCGTACGGGGGCAGAGCAGGTGAAGGGTGCTCCACCGCTCGGGAGGGCCGTCAAGGCCCGGGCGGTCACGCCCCGCGGTACGGATCGTGTCCGTGGCCCGGGCCGTGGCTCGTGCGTCCCAGGGACCGTACCGCCACCGCGGCCGGGCGCGAAGGCCAGGGGCGGTACGTCATGGGACGTGGCCATCCCAGGAGTGTAAGCGGCACAGTGGAAGGCGGTGGGAACTTCCCGGGGCCTCGAAAGCGTTACAGCAGACGACCAGGCCGGTCGGGCCCGCAGGGCCGAGGAGGACGTTATGACGTGGGAGCACCTCGTGTGCGCCAACTGCTCCGGCCCCGTGAGCGAGGGCCGGTGCTCGGTATGCCGTGCCTCCCGCCAGCGCCTGGCCGACGAGCGGGGCCCCCAGATCTCCCCGACGCTGCTCGCCGTGCTCGCGGCGGTCGTGATCGTGGCGGCGCTGCTGGTGCAGCGCTTCGCGGGCTGAGCGCAGCGTCCGGCACGGGCCCGCGCGACTGCGGCGGGCTGGGCGCCCGGTACCGCGCACAACGGTTCGAACGGCGGTACGCACCGTACGACGGACGACGTGACAGGTGAGGGCCCCGGAGCAGTCCCCGGGGCCCTCACCTTTTGTGCTGTCACAGATTGTCCGGCCTCACGAGGTCACGCGGTCGCGGTTCCCGCGCCGCGCCGGTTCAGCCGGCCCGGCAGGACCGTGAAGGCGAATCCGCCCGCGGCCATCGCCGAACCGCCGACCACCACGAACGCGAGGTTCGCACCCTGGCCCGTGTTCGCGAGCTCGGTGCCGGCGCCCGCCGTGGTACCGGTCGAACCGGCCGCCGCCGCACCCGCGCTCGGCGTCGAGCCGCCGCCGTAGTTGCGCTGCGGTCCTCCGCCGCCCTCACCGGAGGGCGCGGAGGGGCTCTTGGCCGCGGTGCCGCAGTCGACGCCGCCGCGTGCGATGTCGCACTGCTGACCCGGGGTCGTGGCAGGCGGGCTCGCGGGCGGCGTGGTCGACGGCGGCGTGGTGGCCGGCGGGCCCGTGACCGGCGGCGTCGTGCCGGTCGCGGGCGGCTGCGACGAGGTGGTGCCCGTCGCGGGCGACGTGGTCGACGGCGTCCCGGAGGACGGCTCGTCGTCCTTGCCACCCCCGTTGTTGTTCCTGCCGTCCTCGGCCGTCGTCTCGGTCCCCGTGTCCGGTACCGGCAGGAGGCCCTCCTGCTCCGGCGACCCGCTCGCCGACGGCCCGATGCCCAGGTCGAGTTCGCAACCCGAGGCGAAGGGGTTCGTCGCGCACCGGTCCGGCTCCTCCGCGGCCGCCATGCCCGCGACCGCGAGCGAGGCGCCCGCGACGAAGACAACTGCCGCGGCTATGCGAGCCGTTCGGGCGCGCATTGTGTTCGTCACTCCTGCAACCCCCAGCTGATCTTTCTTCCCGTCCGGCGGTCAAGCCTTGCCAGGAGCCTTGCCAGGCGTCAATGACGATCTGCGTGGGGTTGCCGGGTGATATCCCTTTTCGCCTTAAGTTTCGCTCAAGAATTGAGGGAGTTGAGGAGGGATTCCGGGCGCCGGGTGGGTATAGCGAATCGGGCGAATCACGCAACTGCCAGGTAGGCAGGCAGCGTGGCGCGATGCCGTCGGGCGGATCCGCCCGTTACCGCCGGGCTCCGACTACGCGCTCGCCGTCTGCTGCTGCTTGCGCCAGCGGATGCCCGCCTCGATGAACCCGTCGATGTCGCCGTCGAGCACCGACTGCGGGTTGCCGACCTCGAACTCGGTCCGCAGGTCCTTGACCATCTGGTACGGGTGCAGGACGTACGAGCGCATCTGGTTGCCCCAGGACGATCCGTCGCCCTTGAGCGCGTCCATCTTCGCCCGGTCCTCCTGACGCTGCTTCTCCAGCAGCTTGGCCTGGAGGACGGCCATCGCGGTCGCCTTGTTCTGGATCTGCGAGCGCTCGTTCTGGCAGGAGACGACGATGCCGGTGGGCAGGTGGGTCAGGCGCACCGCGGAGTCGGTGGTGTTGACGCCCTGGCCGCCGGGGCCCGAGGAGCGGTACACGTCGACGCGCAGCTCCGACTCGTCGATGTCGACGTGGTCGGTCTGCTCGACGACCGGCAGCACCTCGACACCCGCGAACGAGGTCTGGCGGCGGCCCTGGTTGTCGAACGGCGAGATGCGCACGAGGCGGTGCGTGCCCTGCTCGACGGAGAGCGTGCCGTACGCGTACGGCGACTTCACCGCGAAGGTGGCGGACTTGATGCCCGCCTCTTCCGCGTACGAGGTGTCGTAGACCTCGGTCGAGTAGTTGTGGCGCTCGGCCCAGCGTGTGTACATGCGCAGCAGCATCTCGGCGAAGTCCGCGGCGTCGACGCCGCCCGCCTCGGCGCGGATGGTCACCAGCGCCTCGCGGGCGTCGTACTCGCCCGACAGCAGCGTGCGCACCTCGAGCTCGTCGACGGTCTTGCGGATCGCGGTGAGCTCGCCTTCGGCCTCGGTACGCGTGTCCGCGTCGTCCTCGGCCTCGGCCAGCTCGAAGAGAACCTGGACGTCGTCGATGCGGCGGCGGAGGTCCTCGACCTTCCGCAGCTCGCCCTGGAGGAACGACAGGCGGCTGGTGACCTTCTGCGCGCTCTCCGGGTCGTCCCACAGGTCGGGCGCCGCCGCCTGCTCGTTGAGCTCGGCGATGTCGGCCCGCATCTTGTCCAGGTCGAGGACCGCCTCGATCGACTCCATGGTGGATTCGACGGACTTCAGCTCTTCGGAAGGATCAATGGCAGCCACGCCCCCATCGTACTGGTCCACGCGTGTCCGCTTCGTCGGCGGATGCGGGCGGTGCGGCCGGGGCGTGCGGCGGGGGTCCCGCGGTCGGTGCCGCGGCGGTCACGCGGGGACGGCGACCTGCACGCGTCCGTTCTGCCCGCGGACGTACACGTCGACCCGCTCGGGAGTCGCCGCCACCGCGGCGACTCCGTCGGGGGCGGTGGCGTCCAGGGACACCGGCCGCCAAGCGTCGCCGAGGCTCACCGCGCCGACCAGGTGCCCGGCGCTGCCCTGCGGCTGCCCGGACGGCCCGGTCGGGGTCGCCGCGGACTCGCCCTGGCCTGCCTGGCCGCCCAGTTCGGGGACGACGACCGCCAGCCCGCCGTTCGGAGTCCACGCGGTGGCGGGCCGCCCGCCCGCGCCGAACGTGCCGACCCGCTGCGGCTCGCGCCAGTCGCCGGCCGCGAACGTCACCTGCAGCAGCGCGTGGTCGCCGGCGCGCACGACGAACGCCTCCATCGTGCCGGGCACGGACGCGGTCAGCGCCGGGGCCTGCTCGATGATCCCGGCCTTGTGGACCTTGGTGAAGCCGGTCCAGTTGGCGCCGGCGAGCGTCCCGTACATGAGCGCGTCGCCGGAGCGCACGACCACTTCGAGGCGGTCGCCGTTGCCGGTCGCCGCGGGGGCGCCGGTGATCCTGGTCCTGGTGTCGACCCGCATCCAGTCGCCCCAGCCGCCGTCCGCGAAGCTGCACCGGTAGAGCAGCCGGTCCGCGGCGCCGACCGCGAGCACGTCGACCCGGCCCGGGCCGGGCGCGGTCACGGCCAGGTCCTCCCCGGTCTTGAAGGCGGGGAGCTTCTGCCAGTCGCCGAACTTCGCGCCGTCGCCGGCCGAGTACCAGGGCTGGCCGGTGCCGTCACGCTGCACGACGTACGTCTGCGCGCCCGCGGGGCGGGCGGCGCCCGGGCCGCCGACGAGCGACACGGGTGCGGCGGGCAGTTGCGTCCACTTGTCCCACACCGGAACGCGCGCCGCCCGGTCGCCGGAGCCCGACGAGGCGGGCGGCGGCGGCACGGCCGCCGGTGCGGCAGCGGCGGGCGTCCCGGACGGCGAGACGGTCGAGCCGACCGGCTCCTGCTTCTTCGGGGCTTCGTCGTCCTTGCCGAACAACCACCAGCCGGTGCCGCCCGCGACCACCAGGACGAGGACGGTGCCGACCACGGCGGCGGTGCGGTTGCGGCGCTTGCGGTGCGTGCTGCGGCGCCGCGACGCGGCGATCGGCGGCGCGGCGAAGGTCGGGCGGGCGAGGTTGGTGTGCGTGTCGCGGGTCGCGTCGGGCTCGGCTCCGGACACCAGCGGCACGACGCCCGCGGGCAGCGGGGGCGGCGTCTCGCCGCGGTCGGGGTGGCCGCCTCCGTCGGGTGCCGGTACGTCGAAGCGCGGCAGCCCCGCGAGCGCGGGCTGTGCGGCGCGCAGCCGCTCGCCGACCTCGCGGGCCGTCAGACGGGCCGCCGGGGCCTTGGACAGGCAGGCGGCGAGGACTTCGGCGACCGGGGCGGGCAGGCCGGGGATGCCGGGGACCGGCTCGGTGACGTGGCGGCGCAGCACCGCGCCGGGGTGGCCGCCGCCGAACGGGGTCCAGCCGGTGAGGAGTTCGTACAGCACGGTGCCGAGCGCGTACACGTCGACGGCGGCGGTGGGCTGCAGGCCCTCGATGATCTCGGGTGCGAGGTAGTCCGGCGTTCCGATGATGCGGGTGGCCCGGGTGCGGCGCGGCGCGTCGACGAGGCGGGCGATGCCGAAGTCGGTGAGTTTTGCCCGGACTTGGCCGTGCGCGGTGTCCAACAGGACGTTCTCGGGCTTCACATCGCGGTGGATCACGCCCTCGGCGTGCGCGGCGGAGAGGCCTTCGGCGACGTCGGCGCACACGGCCGCGGCCAGGGCCGGGGTGAGGACGCGCTCCTTCTCCAGCCGGGTCCGCAGGTCGGGGCCGTCGACCAGGTCCATGACGAGGGCGAGGTCGGAGCCGTCCACGACGAGGTCGTGGATGCCGACGATGCCGGGGTGGTCGAGGCTGACCAGCGCGGTCCGCTCCTGGACGAAGCGCGCGACGAGCACCTCGTCGGACGCGAGGTCTTCGCGCAGCAGCTTGATGGCGACGGGACCCTCGGGTCCCTCGCCTGCCCAGACGGTGCCGCTGGCGCCGCGCCCGAGGACTTTCAGGGCGACGTACCGGCTGCCGATCCTGCGTGCCACTGCTGCTCCGTGTCCTTGGCATGCCTCGACTTCGGACTTCCGTGCCCGAAGGCTACCTGGCGCACACCTCGAACCAGCGTGGTGTGGCGGATCCGCGACCGGGTGTCGCACCGTCATGGAAGCGCTTTGTCGATCTTTGGGCGGCGCGCGACGGGCCCGCGGGGGCCTGCGGGGCACCGCCGTTCACGGGCTCGTGTCGGCGCCTCCGGTGCCACCGTTGCCGCCGCCGTTGCCACCGTCACCGCCGCCGTCGAAGAAGTCCTTGGCCTTCTCGTACCAGCCCTTTACCTCGCCGAAGACGTCGATCGCGTTGTTGACCCAGTCGCGCAGCGGGCTGAACCAGTAGATGGCGAACAGGATCGCCGCCATCACGACCAGCCGCATGAGGCAGCCGAGCGTGCACCCCACCCCGGGGATGCGCGACGGACGGAAGCCGCCCCTGCGCCGGGGCTCCCGCGGTTCCCGTGGCTCGCGCCGCCGGCGCGGCGGTTCGACCTCGGGCGGGCGCTGCGAATCGCGGCGCTGCGGGGGCGGCGGAGGCGGTTCGCGGCGCGGCGGCGGTTCAGGCGCACGGTACGGCGGCGGGGCGGCGGGAGGCCCGGCGGACGGACCGCCGCCCTGGCGGGCGTACCCCGGCTCGTCGCGATAAAGGGGCTGCTGCGGGTACCCGGGCGGCTGCGACGACGGGCGGTAGGGCGGGGGCACTTCGTCCATCACGCGCGTGCGGTCGGGCGCGGGCGGCTGCGGCGGACGTTGCGCGGGCGGCGGCGGGGGCGGCGCCGACGGCGGGCCGGGTACGCCGGAGCCCGAACGCGGCACCACGCGGGTGGGGTCGTCGGCACCCGGAGCACCGAGGCCGCCGGGGCCGCCGGGGCCGCCCGGTCCACCAGGTCCGCTGCCCGAGCCGAAGCCCGCGGCACCGGCCGCACCGCCGACCGCCGTCGCTCCCCCGATCGCCGCGGCGTCGAGCATGCGGCGCAGCGACCCGTCGTCGGCCCGGCTGCCCTGCAGCACCTCGGCGGCGTGCCGGAGCACGTTGCCGAGGCCCTGCGCGTCGGGGCGCCGCTCCGGCTGCTTGGACAGGCAGCGCTCGACCACGAGCCAATAGGCGTCGGGCATGTTCGCGGGCCGGGTCGGCGTTTCGGCGAGGTGCCGGTGCAGCAGCGCGATCGGGTTGGAGTCGGTGAACGGCGGGTGGCCCGCGACCAGCTCGTACAGCACGACGCCCGCGGCGTAGATGTCCACGGACGGGGTCAGCGGGCGGCCCTCGGCGGACTCGGGGGCGACGTAGCTGGGGGTGCCGACCAGTTCGTGGGTGCGTGTCAGCGCGGGCGACTCGGCGAGGCGCGCGATCCCGAAGTCGGTGAGCATCGGGTAGAGCGAGTCGCCGTTGCGGTTGAGCATGATGTTGGCGGGCTTGAGGTCGCGGTGGATCACGCCGTCCGCGTGTGTCACGTGCAGCGCGTCGCATACCTGGGCCATCGTCAGCGCCGCGGCGACGGGCGGCAGCGGGCCGTTGTCGCGCAGGTACGTGCGCAGGTCCGGTCCGTCGATGAGGTCCATGACCAGCGCGAGCAGCTCGCCTTCGACGACCAGGTCGCGCACGCGCACCAGGTTCGGGTGGCTGAGCCGCAGCAGCAGGGAGCGCTCGCGCAGGAAGCGCGTGACGACGTCGGGGTCGCCCGCGAGCTCCTCGCGCAGCACCTTGACCGCGACGACCTCGCCCGTGTCGCGGACTCGCGCGCGCCACACGGTGCCGCTGGCGCCCCGCCCGAGCGTCTCCTCGAGCAGGTACTTGCTTCCGACCGGCCGGTCCACTGCGCTCCCCAGACGTACTGACAGCTGTTCGCACACCTTAGGGCGCACGCAGGGGCCGGCACAGCGCCCCTCGCGGGTGGGGACGCAGCCGAGCCCGGAACCGGTTCATCACGCACAGTCCCACCGGTCGGCGGACGCGATGTGCCCCGCAAGATCATTCCCATCTGCGTTCAAGGAGTGCCATCCTCGTCGCGGATGCGAGGATGCGTACTGTGCACGTCGCATAACTCGTGCGGTTCACGCGCGGTACGCAGGCAACGCTGTGGCAGGGCGGACGGAGGAGCATGCAGATCCGGCTGACCGTGCTCGGGTCCCGTGGCGAGGGACCGGGGGCGGACGTGCTCGTCACCGCCCCCACCGGGACGACGTTCGGGGCCGTCGCGGGCGCGTTGCGGTCCACGTCGGGGACCGACGGGCAGCGGTTCTGGGTTGGCGACACGCGGCTTGCCGACAACACCCCGCTGGGCCGACCGCCGCTCGTGGACGGTGCGTTGGTGACCGTCGGGCGTCCCGGCCCCGCGTCGCCGGCCGTCGGATCTCCCGAACTGCGGGTCGTGGGCGGGCCGGACGCGGGCGGCGTGCATCTGCTGCGCCAGGGCACCGTACGCATCGGCCGCGCTCCCGAAGCCGAGATCCGGCTCGGCGACCCCGATCTGTCGCGCCTGCACGCGGAACTGACGATAACTCCCGGCGCGCGCGGCCACGTTCGCGTCGCCGACCTCGGTTCGACGAACGGCACCACGCTGGACGGCATGCCGGTCGGTGCCGAGGCGATGCGCCTGGAACCCGGCTCGCTGCTACGGCTCGGCGAGACGACCCTGACCGCGGTGCTGCCGCTGCCGTACGACCCGGATCCGCACGCCGCACCCGACGCCCCGCGTCCGGACGGCCTGGGCCACGTCGTCCTGCCCCGCCTGCCCCGGCAGCCCTCGCCGCCCGTCGAGCAGGTACGCGTCGACCTGCCGGACGAGCCCGCCGGCCGCAGACTCGGGCTCGCCGGCCGCCGGCGCGCGGTGGCCGCCGAGCGCGCCCGTCTGGAGGACCAGGCCCGGCTCGCGGTCGTCGAGGAGGTCCGCAGACGCCGCGCGCACAGCCCCGATCTCGCCGCGCTGCTCCTCGCCGCCCTCGACGCCGGTGCCGCGGAGAGCGGCAGACCCGCGGTCCCGGTCCGGATCTGGGAGCGGCACGGCGACCCGGCCGAACGCCTCGCGGTCCGCCTCGGCACCGGCGACATCCCCTCCGAGGTCTCGGTCACCTCCAGCGAGGGGGTGCGCAGGCTGACCGCGTACGCCGCACCGGTGACCGTCTCGCTGCGCGACTCCGTCCTGGGGCTGGCCGGTCCGCGGCCGAGGCTGCTCGGTCTGGCGCGTTCCGTGGTCGCCCAACTCGCCGCGCTGCACGGCCCGCACGAGCTGGAACTCGTGCTGCTGTGCGCGGATCCGGCGACCGCCGCCGACTGGGCGTGGCTGCGCTGGCTGCCCCAGCTCCGCCCGACCGACGGCCAGGACTGCCGCCTCCTGCTGGGCCTGAACCGCGACCAGGTCCTGGCCCGCACCGGCGAGTTGCTGGACCGCCTCGACCGCGACCGGGGCGGGCGCGGACGCCGCCGCACCGTCGTGGTCATGGACGGCGCGGGCACGCTCACCGCGCGGCCCGAACTCGTCCGGCTGCTCGCCGAGGGGCCCGCGGCGGGCGTCCATGCGCTGTGCCTGGACGACCGTGCCGAGGAACTGCCGTTGCAGTGCTCGGTGATCGGCCGGGTGGCCGGCGAGGTCGGCACGCGGCTGTCGCTGATCGGCCCGGGCCCGAACCGGATAGAGGACATCGTCGCCGACGCGGTCTCCCCCGCCTGGGCCGACCGGTTCGCCCGGGCGCTGGCCCCGTTGCGCGAGGCGGCCGCGCGTACCGTCTCGCCGCTGCCGGAGACCGTGCGCCTGCTCGACCTGCTCGGGTTCGACCTCATGACGCCGGCCAAGGTGCTCGGCTCGTGGCGCGAGGGGGGCCGCAGCCCGCGCGGCGTGCTCGGCGCGGATGTGCGTGGCGCGATCACCGTCGACCTCGACAACGATGGCCCGCACATGGTCATCGGCGGTACGGCGGGCTCCGGCAAAACCGAACTGCTCGCCGCGTTCGTGACGTCCCTCGCCGTCGCCAACCGCCCCGACCAGCTGGGCGTCGTCCTCGTACGCGGCACGCCGATCGACCCCCAGGAGGCACCCGACGGCATCGCCGCGTGCGCGGAACTCCCGCACACGATCGGCTACCTCGACGAGCCCGACGCCTCGCGCGCCGCCGACGCCGTCTCCGCCGTGCTGCACGAACTCGCGCGCCGTGAACACCTGTTGCGCGGCGACCGGTTCGCGTCGTACCGCGACGAGCACGGTTCCCCGCTGCCGCGCGTGCTCGTCGCGGTCGACGACATAGAGCGCCTGGCCGGGCGCTTCCCCGGGCTCGTGAAGGGCCTCGCCGACATCGTCCACCGCGGCGGCGCACTCGGCGTGCACCTCGCGGTCGCGACCGGCCAGCCCGCGCTGGCCGGGTCGATCGAGGCCACCGCCGAGGCCGAGCTGCGCGTCGCCTTGCGCACCGACGACGCGACCGCGTCCCACGCCCTCATCCACATCGACGACGCCGCGACGCTCGACGACGAGTACCCGGGCCGGGCCCTGATCCGCGGATCCGACGGCGCGGTGCACCCGTTCCAGGCGGGCCGTGTGACGGGCCGCATGCCGCGCACCGCGACGCTGCGCCCGACCGCCGTCCGCCAGGACTGGACCGACATGGGAGCGCCGCTTACGCGCCGCTCCACGGCCACCGCGGCGAGCGGGCGGCCACTCATCGGACCGACCGATCTCGCGCTGCTCGTCGGCACGTTGCGCCGCGCGGCCGACCAGCTTGGTGCGGCCCCGCTGCCCCGGCTCTGGTGAGCCGGGGCAGCGGCCGCGCCACCCGGGTCAGTCGACCGGCAGGCCCGGCGCCGGGTAGGCGGCGGTCAACTCGCGGACCTCGGCGCGTACTTGCTCCTCGACCCCGGTGCGGCCGGTGCGTACCGCGTCGACGATGCGGTCGATCCACGTGGCGACCAGGGGCATGTGCTCCTCGCCGATGCCGCGTGAGGTGAGCGCGGGGGTGCCGATGCGGATGCCGGAGGGGTCGAAGGGGCGGCGCGTGTCGTACGGAACGGCGTTGTGGTTGACGACGATGCCGGCGCGGTCGAGGGCCTTCGCGGCCGGCTTGCCCGGCACGCCGCGCGAGGTCAGGTCGACGAGCAGCAGGTGGGTGTCGGTGCCGCCGGAGACCAGGTCGAAGCCCCGGGCGGCCAGTTCCTCGCCCAGGCGGCGGGCGTTGGCGACCACCGCCCGGGCGTAGGCGCCGAATTCGGGCGTCGCGGCCTCGCGGAGCGCGACCGCGATCGCCGCCGTCGTGTGGTTGTGCGGACCGCCTTGCAGGCCCGGGAAGACCGCCTTGTCGACGGCCTTCGCATGCTCGGCGCCGCACAGGATCATCGCGCCGCGCGGGCCGCGCAGCGTCTTGTGGGTGGTCGTGGAGACGACGTCGGCGTGGCCGATCGGGGACGGGTGCACACCGGCGGCGACCAGGCCGGCGATGTGCGCGATGTCCGCGACCAAGACCGCACCGACCTCCCGGGCGATCTCCGCGAAGGCGGCGAAGTCGATGGCGCGCGGCACCGCCGTACCACCGCAGAAGATGAGTTTGGGGCGTTCGTGCAGGGCGATCGAGCGGACCTCGTCGAGGTCGATCCGGCCGGTGTCCCGGCGCACGCCGTACGAACTGGACCGGAACCACCGGCCGGTGGCCGACACGTCCCAGCCGTGCGTCAGGTGCCCGCCCATCGGCAGCGACATGCCGAGCACCGCGTCGCCGGGCTTCGCGAAGGCCAGGTAGAGGGCGAGGTTGGCGGGCGAACCGGAGTACGGCTGCACGTTGGCGTGCTCCGCGCGGAAGAGCGCCCGGGCGCGGGCGCAGGCCAACTCCTCGACGGGGTCCACGACCTGCTGGCCCTCGTAGTAGCGGCGGCCCGGGTAGCCCTCGGAGTACTTGTTGGTGAGCACCGTGCCGGTGGCCTCCAGCACGGCCGCGGAGACGTAGTTCTCGCTCGCGATCATCCGCAGCGTCTCGGTCTGGAGGCGCTCCTCGTCGCGGACGAGTGCGGCGATCTCGGGGTCGGTGGCGTGGAGCGCGGGCCGGCGCTGCCCGGACCGACCATCCGGGGACGGACTGGGCACGGACGGACTGTGCACGGACGTACGGGTGGTCGGGGATGCTTCGACGGATGCCACGGGCTTCCTCCCGGGTCGGCCTTCAGGTCGGGACCCGGGTGCCCAGGCGGACGGCACCGCGCGCAATCGCTCGCTGCCGCTTCCTCGTGGTCGGTTCCACGTCGACGCCAGTCGCGGCACGAACACGCTATTCCACCGGAGCCGGACACGGCCACCGACTTGGCCCACGATCGTTACAGATCCGCCACCATGGGGGGTCGCCGAGTCTGGCAAGGTCCATCAGGCGTAACGTGATTAACAAATAACACGGGGATTGCCCCAGTAAGACCGGTTGGAGAGGCTGCCTGGGGCGGGTAGGAAAGCGGGGGCACAAATGAGGGGCAGCCGCCGAACAGCGCTGCTGCGTACGCTTTATGCCGTATTGGCGGTAGAGGGGACCGCGCTGCTTCTCGGCGCGGGGACGCTGGGCGTCATGGCCGCCGCGGTTCGCCAGGAGGAGAGCGACCGGCTCTCCGGGCTCGACGGAATGCTGGCACTGACCGCGATTCTGTCCGCCGCGCTGGCCGCATTGTGCGCGGGGAGCATATTCGCGGTCCGCAGTACGCTCCGCCACGGGTACGGTGCGCTCGGCCGCGCCGCGACCCTCGGAGTGTTCCACCTGTGGGCGGCCATGCTCGTCGTCACGCTCAAGGGCCCGCTGTGGCTGCTCGCACCGACGGGGGTGCCCGCCGCGTTCTACCTGAGCGCGTGGTGGCTGCTGAAGGACCGCAGGCGCGACGACCTGCTCCTGCTGGAGAACGAGATCCCGGCGCCGCGCCGGCCCGAAGCGGCCGAGCGCGCGTCACGTCCCTGACACTCTGTCATCAACCGCTTCCGGCACGTTCATTCGGTGCCACGCACCACACGTCGGTACGGCCGTCTCGGTGGACCACCATCGGATCTGTGGCGCCCTGCACGACGGCGCAGGTCGTCGCGTCCGCAGCGCCCTTGAAGACCTCCAGGACGGTGTACTTCGCGGCACCGCTCGTGCAGTCCATCGGCTTGACGTCGGTGCCGCCCAGCGCCGCGATGCAGCTGCCTTCGCGGACGTCCGCGGGCTCCCCGTCGTAGAACGTCCAGCCCCAGTAGCCGAAGACGCCGAGGCAGGCGACCACGGCGAACGCCAGTAGTCGGCGCATCGGCCGTCCGAGGCGGACGCGCCCGCCGACGTCGTGGCCCGCTCGGCTCCCGCGCCCGTCCTCGCCCTCCCCGCGGCCCGCGACCTCCCTGCGCTCCCGGCGCGACGGGACGCTTGCGGGATCGTTGGCGCGCGGGACCAGCGCGCCGGACGGCCGCTCGTCGGCCACGGGGCGGCGAGGGTAGTACTGCTGACCCGCCGGGGGATTTGCCTGGTTTGTCGCGGACATCTCGCCCGGCCGCGGCCGATCCGCGTGCATGCCTCCGCCGTACGAAGGGGGTTGCCCGAACTGGTCGCCCTCGCCCCGGTATCCGTGGGCGCCGTAGTCGTACGGCTCGTACCGGTCCAACTGCTGGTACGGCGTCGGCGGCTCGTCGAAGTCGCCCGGTCCGTACTGCGGCGACCCGTAGTGCGCCTCGTACTGCGCGCCGTAGTGCGCCCCGTGGTCCGAGCCTCCGAACTCCGAACCACCGTATTCCGGGCGGCCGTACTCCGGACCGCCGTACTCGGGGGCGCCGTACTCGGGGGCGCCGTACTCGGGGGCGCCGTACTCCGGACCGCCGTACTCGGGGCCGGCGTAGGCGGGCCCAGCCGGGCCCGGCCCGGGGCCCTGGTCGTGCTCGAACGCGTACTCGCGTCCGTACTCCTGCTCGTACGACGGAGCTCCGTCGAGCCAAGCGGGCAGGTACGGGGTCGGTTGGACTTCGTCCGGTTCCGGTCGGTCGTGCATCCAAGCCTCCGAAACACGAACGGCGGCGGGCGAAACAGGGCCAGGTGCGAAAGGTACTGACGTACGGATGTGCTGACGTACCGGCGCACGTGTGACCGTACCGGTGTACGCCGACGTACGGACGTGCCCGCCAACCTTCGACTATTGACCCGCGTTCATCAAGGGATGACCAGCCGGAGACGACAGCGGGGCCGCAAGGAGAACACCTCCCTGCGGCCCCGCACAAGCCCAAGCCCGTCCGAACCGCCCGGTTCAGGCCGAACTTGACACTGCGTCAGATCACACTTGCGTCAGATCACACTTGCGTCAGTTCATGCTGCCGCTGCGCAGCAGGGTCCGGATCACGCGCATGGCGACCGAAAGCGTCGCCAGGTCGTACGTCTCCGCCTCCTGCAACTCCTCCAGCGTCGTCCGCGCCCGGTTGATCACCGACGCGTTCCGCTCCTCCCACGCCTTGAACCGCAGCTCCGGCGTGTCCTCCGGCCCGCCCGACGACAGCACGTCGAAGGTGAGGCCGGCCTGCGCCGCGTACAGGTCCTCGCGCAGCGACGCCCGGGCCATCGACTTCCAGCGGTCGTCGCGCGGCAGCTCGATGATGCGGTCCAGCATCATCGCGATCGGCAGCCGGTCGACCAGATCGAAGTACACCTCGGCGACCTCGATGACGCCGTGCCCGGAGTCGCGGGACACTTCGACGATGTCGAGCGCGGCGTACGCCGACGAGAACCCGGCCACCACCGTCGCCAGGTCGTGCGGCACCCCGGCGTCGGTGAACTCCTTGTAGAGGCCGTCCATCCACTCCAGGTCGCTGCCGCGCAGCAGCTTCGGCAGGTGCGCCGCGACGTCCGCGACGCCCTCGGAGAAGAACGCGATCTGCGCCGCGACGTCGATCTCCCGCCGGTTGCTGAGCATCCAGCGCGTGGAGCGCTCGACCAGCCGCCGCATGTGCAGCCGCATCCGGGTCTGGACCGCCGCCGGGACCTGGTTGTCCAGGGCCTTGATGCGCTCCAGGACGTCGTCCGCGCCGAAGATCTGACGCGCCGCCAGGTGTGCGCGGGCCACCTCGTGCGCCGAGGCGCCCGACTCCTCGCGCATGCGGAACATGAACGAGATGCCGGCCAGGTTCACCAGGTCGTTGACCACGCGCGTCGTGATGATCTCCCGGCGCAGCGCGTGGGCGTCGACCTGTGCCCCGAACCGCTCCTGCAGCGCGGTCGGGAAGTACCGGTGCAGTTCGCCGTTCAGGTACTCGTCGTCCGGCAGGGCGGAGGCCAGCAGGTCCTGGGCCAGCACGATCTTCGTGTACGCCAGGAGCACCGCCAGCTCCGGCTGCGTCAGCCCCACGCCCGCCTGCTGGCGGTCGCGCAGCTGGCGGTCGCTCGGCAGGAACTCGATGTCCCGGTCGAGCTGCCCGTCGCGCACCATCTTGCGCAGGTAGCGCATGTGCACGTGCAGCAGCGCCGGGGCCTGGGCGACCGCGTTGGCCAGCGCGTAATTCTGGTCGTAGTTGTTCTCCAGGACCAGGCGCCCGACCTCGTCGGTCATCTCGGCGAGCAACGTGTTGCGCTGCTTGCCGGTCATGTCCCCGGCCGAGACGACCTGGTTCAGCAGGATCTTGATGTTGACCTCGTGGTCCGAGGTGTCCACGCCCGCCGAGTTGTCGATCGCGTCCGTGTTGATCCGGCCACCGGCCAACGCGAACTCCACGCGCCCGAGCTGCGTGCAGCCCAGGTTGCCGCCCTCGCCGACCACCTTGACGCGCAGCGCGCCGCCGTCGACGCGGATCGCGTCGTTCGACTTGTCGCCCACGTCGGCGTTCGACTCCGACGACGCCTTGATGTACGTGCCGATGCCGCCGTTCCAGAACAGGTCGACCGGCGCCTGCAGGATCGCCTTCATCAGCTCGGCCGGCGCCAGGCGCGTCACCGACTCGGCCAGGCCCAGGCGTTCGCGCACCTGCCTGGTGATCTGCACCGACTTGGCGCTGCGCGGGAACACCCCGCCGCCCGCCGAGATCAGGTCCGGGTTGTAGTCCGCCCACGAGCTGCGGGGCAGGTCGAACAGGCGGCGGCGCTCGGCGTACGACACCGCCGCGTCCGGGTCGGGGTCCAGGAAGATGTGCCGGTGGTCGAACGCCGCGACCAGCCTGATGTGCTCCGACAGCAGCATGCCGTTGCCGAACACGTCGCCGGACATGTCGCCGATGCCCACGACCGTGAAGTCCTGGGTCTGCGTGTCGTGGCCCAGCTCGCGGAAGTGCCGCTTGACCGACTCCCACGCGCCGCGCGCGGTGATGCCCATGCCCTTGTGGTCGTAACCGGCCGAGCCGCCCGACGCGAACGCGTCGCCCAGCCAGAACCCGTATGCCCCGGCCACCTCGTTGGCGATGTCCGAGAACGTCGCGGTGCCCTTGTCGGCCGCGACCACCAGGTACGTGTCGTCGCCGTCGTGCCGCACCACCTGCGTAGGCGGCACGACCTCGCCCGCCACCAGGTTGTCGGTGATGTCCAGCAGGCCGGAGATGAAGGTCTTGTAGCAGGCGATGCCCTCGGCGAGCCACGCCTCGCGGTTGGCCTGCGGGTCGGGCAGGTGCTTGCACACGAACCCGCCCTTCGCGCCGACCGGCACGATGACCGTGTTCTTGACCATCTGCGCCTTGACCAGGCCCAGGATCTCGGTGCGGAAGTCCTCGCGCCGGTCGGACCAGCGCAGGCCGCCGCGCGCGACCGCGCCGAAGCGCAGGTGCACGCCCTCGACGCGCGGCGAGTACACGAAGATCTCGAACTTCGGTCGCGGCGCCGGGAGATCGGGGATCTGCTGCGGGTCGAACTTGAGCGAGACGTAGTCGTGCGCCTCGCCGTCGCTGCGGCGCTGGAAGAAGTTCGTGCGCAGCGTCGCGCCGACCATCGCCACGAAGGCCCGCAGGATGCGGTCCTCGTCCAGGCTCGCGACCTGGTCGAGCGCCCCCTCCAGCTCCTCCACCATGCCGTCCACCAGCTCGGTGCCGGCCTGCTGGTGACCCGGCGAGAAGCGGGCCTCGAAGAGGTTCACCAGGAGGCGCGCAATGTGCACGTTCCCAACGAGGGCGTCCTCGATGTAGTCCTGGCTGAAGGTGGAGCCGGCCTGGCGCAGGTACTTGGCGTACGCGCGCAGCACCATCGCCTGGCGCCAGTTCAGCCCGGCGCGCAGCACCAGGGCGTTGAAGCCGTCGGACTCGGCCTTGCCGGTCCACACGGCGGCGAACGCCTCCTGGAACAGCTGCTTGACCTCGTCGCCCGCTTCGAGCGTCGGGTCGTGGCGCAGCCCGAAGTCGTAGACCCACGCGATGCGGCCGTCGCTGCGGCGCAGCTCGTACGGCCGCTCGTCGACGACCTCGATGCCCATGCGCTGCAGGATCGGCAGCACCTCGGACAGCGACAGCGGGCCGCCGGTGCGGTAGATCTTGAAGCGCCGCTCGCCCGGCAGTGCTCCTATCGGCTGGTACAGGTTGAGGGTGAAGTCCGTGCCGGCGTCCCCCGGGTCCAGCGCCTCGATGCGGCGCAGGTCGGCGACCGCGGTGCGCGGGGTGAAGTCGGCCTTGTAGCCCTCGGCGAAGGCGTTCGCGTACGCCCGCGACAGCTCGGCGGCCGGCTCCTCGCCGCACTCGGCGACCAGCGCCTCGGCGAAGTCGTCGGCCCACGAGCGGGTCGCCGCGGCGAGCAGCTTCTCGATGTGCTCGACGTCCGGGTCGCCCAGCGACGAGCCGCGCGGCACCCGGACGGTGAAGTGCAGCCGGGCGAGCACCGACTCGGTGTTGCGGGCGGTGAAGTCGATGACCGAGCCGCCCAGCTCGCGCAGCAGGATGTCCTGCATCTTGAGGCGGATCTCGGTGGTGTAGCGGTCGCGCGGCAGGTAGACGAGGGCCGAGTAGAAGCGGCCGTACTCGTCCTTGCGCAGGAACAGCCGCAGGCGGCGGCGCTCTTGGAGGTACAGCACCGACAGGACGATGTCGTACAGCTCCGGCACCTGGATCTGGAACAGGTCGTCGCGCGGGTACGTCTCGAGGATCTGCAGCAGGTCGCGGCCGTCGTGGCTGGCCGCCGGGAACCCGGCCATCTCCAGCACCTGCTGCACCTTGCGGCGCACCACCGGGATGCGCGTGACGCTCTCGGTGTAGATGGACGACCCGAACAGGCCCAGGAAGCGGCGCTCGCCGACCACGTTGCCGTCCGCGTCGAACTTCTTGACGCCGATGTAGTCGAGGTACGACGGCCGGTGCACGGTGGACCGCGAGTTGGCCTTGGTCAGGATCAGCAGCTTCTTCTCCCGGGCCTTGGCACGGGCCTCCGGGGAGAGGCGGCTGAACGAGTTCGACAGGTCCTGGTCCGGGCGCAGCAGACCGAGGCCGGTGCCGGGGACCGCCCGCAGGCTGTCCTCGCCGTCCTCGACGACCAGGTCGTACTCGCGGTACCCGAGGAAGGTGAAGTGGTCCTCGGCGAGCCAGCGCAGCAGCTCCCAGGCCTCGCCGATCTCCTCACTGGGCAGCGCGGGGGGCTCGTCGGCCAGCTCGTCGGCGAGCCGCACCGCCGTCTCGCGCATCTTGGTCCAGTCCTCGACGGCCTCGCGCACGTCGTCCATGACCTGCTTGAGACCGGTCTCGATGACGCGGATGTCCTCCCGGTCGCTCTCCCGGTCGATCTCCACGTGCATCCACGACTCGACCACCGCGTCGTCGGGCACCGCGGCCGCGTCGGAGGTGTCCAGGATCTCCATGAGGTTGCCGGTGATGTCGCGCCGGACCACCAGCTGCGGGTGGATCACCACGTGGATGGCCCGGTCCTGGCGGGACAGTTCGTTGGTGACCGAGTCCACGAGGAACGACATGTCGTCCGTGACGATCTCGATGACGGTGTGGCCGGAGGCCCAGCCGTTCTCCTCGACCGTGGGGGTGTAGACCCGCACCTTCGCCGTGCCCTGCGGGCGGGACGCCGCCAGTCGGCAGTGCGAGATGGCCGCCCCGTACACGTCGACCGGGTCCCGTTCGACCAGGTCGTCGGGGGCGGTGTGCCGGTAGTAGCGGCGAAGCAGGACGTCCAGGTCGATGTGACCGGCTCCTTCGCCGCCTCCGTGCTGTGACGATGCCTGCCGGGCCGCCTCCGCCGCCCGGGCCAGCAGATTCGCTTTCGCCTCGTCCAGCTTGCTCTGCATGATGCCGTCGCTCCTGTCGCGCGCCGTTGCGTGACCGACTACTGCGTTGTCTGTTTTGCGAGTCTCCCCGAACGGCAGCGACGTAGCGCAGCGCCACGGCGGTTCCTTCCGGCGTCTTTGCCGGACCGGTTCCGGCCACCGGGACACCCTTGTCCAGGCGGCTCGGCCGTGAGGCCGTACGTTGCGGGCCGAGGGAAACCCACGCCCGCCAGGCTACCCGCGCCATCCCGCGGTGGTACGGGGGCCCCGGCCCCCGCACGGGCACAAGCTGTCAGCAATCCACCGGGCGCGACGACAATGCGTCAAACGGACACCGGCGGGGGCGGAGCGGTCAGACCGTGACGATGCCGTTCTGACCGTCGTGTTCGGCCGATTCGTCGTCGAACCAGACGCCGTTCTCCGCGAGGTAGCGGAACCGCACGGTCGCGCCGGGCTCCAGCGTCACCGCCACCGAGCGGGTGCCGTTGCTGCGCCGCACAAGCGTGTGCCGCCCGGGCTCCCAGTCGTTGAAATCGCCCACGACGCTCACCGGCCCCGCCGGGTCGTCCACAGGTAGGCAGAAAGTGATCCGCGTCGAGCCGTTGTCCCTGGCGCGCTTGATCACGTCGTTCCCCTCACTCCGGCCGCTGCGGCCTGTCCTCGGTGGTCACCCGGAATGCGCACAGCACAGCACATGCTCATGTCGTACTCGTGCCGAACGTATTGCAGGATTCCGCTCCCGTCACCCCCTGTCCACATCCGGTAGCCCATTGCCGATTTGCGGACGGCGGGGCACGGTGGACAGACGCCACCAGATCGGGGCGCACTCGGGGAGGCGATCGTCATGGCACGCAGGGTCCTGATCATCACCGGAGACGCGGCGGAGTCGCTCGAGGTGCTGTACCCGTACCAGCGGCTGCGCGAGGAGGGGTACGACGTGCACATCGCCGCACCCTCGCGCAAGAAACTGCAGTTCGTGGTGCACGACTTCGTGGACGGCTTCGACACGTTCACCGAGAAGCCCGGGTACACCTGGCCCGCGGACTTCGCCTTCGTCGAGGTGCGCCCGGAGAACTACGTCGCGCTGGTCGTCCCGGGCGGGCGGGCGCCCGAGTACATCCGCAACAACCCGGTCGTGCAGCGCCTCGTGCGGCACTTCTTCGAGAACGACAAGCCGGTGGCGCACCTGTGCCACGGGCCGCTGATCGCCGCGGCCGCCGGGGTCCTCGACGGGCGGCGTACGTCGGCCTACCCGGCGATCGCCCCGGACGTACGGGCCGCGGGCGGCACCTTCGTGGACGGCGAGGCGGTCGTCGACGGCACTCTGGTCTCCGGGCGCACCTGGGTCGACCACCCTGGCTGGATGCGCGAGTTCATGCAGGTCCTGCGCAGCAAGGCACCGGCGATCTGACCGGTCGGGGACGCAATCGGGGACACGGTCGGGGAACCGTTGTGCCTGCGGGCGCGGCGACTTGCGGGTAATTCGCCCGAACGGCCCAACGACCGAACTGACACGGCCACATGGCCACATGGCTAGTGGTGGTGTGGCGGTGTGGTGGTCTGCCCGTGCGCCTGTGCGGTCGGGCGGTCAGCCGCGGCCCTTGAAGGCGTCCTTCATGTCGTTGGCGAACTGCGAGACCTGGCCCATGACGCCCTTTTCCATGTGGGGGTAGTGGTAGTCGGTGGGTGGGACGAAGGTCTCCTTGATGGTGCGGGTGCTGGTCCACCGCATCAGGTTCTGCTTCGCGCCGGCCTTGTCGTTCGTCCCCGACCCCCGACTCCCACCGAACGGCTGCTGACCCACCACCGCACCGGTCGGCTTGTCATTGACGTAGAAGTTCCCCGCCGCGAACCGCAGGAACCCGGTCGCCTGCGCGATCGCCGCCCGGTCCCGCGCGATCACCGACCCCGTCAACGCATAACCCGCCACCGACTCCATCTGCGCGAGCATGCCCTCCCAGTCCGCGTCCTCGTACACGAACACCGCCAGGATCGGCCCGAAATACTCCTCGGTGAACACCTCGTCCGCCGGATCCGTACACACCACCACCG